>NZ_JABULX010000022.1 GCF_013328345.1 Marinifaba aquimaris | reverse complement strand
AAGCGATCAAAATAAATAATATTATCCGAACCAACTCGCATGCTCCAAGGAAAGGCATTTAACCAAAATAAATTCCAGATAAGAACGGCAATAAAAAAATGATAATCAAAAGGTTCACCGAAAAAAAATATTAGCCAAGCGGGTAAATAAATGGCGCAGAAACAACTGCCTGCAAACCCCAAAAACATGCACCCTAATGAGAACCAACCCGCGAAATGTTTATCCGACGCTTTAACTAAAAAACGTTCAGGTTGCTCTTCAAAAAAACGTCGCTTTTGTAATTTTTTCTCAAATTTTCGAGTAAAGTACAAACCATCAAATTGTTCGGTTAAAGACGCATGATTAAAACTTTGAAAAAAACGGTTATACGTCGTTTCTTTCGGTAACGTTGGATTTAAGTTAAACATGGTTATTCTTTTTATAAATTAGGTAAGGGTTGCTTTAACGCATCAAAATCAAGCGGTAGCGTCAGCTCTTTGTTATATCTAAGTTTAATAATAGGTTCTTCAGTATCAATTACCTGTTCACTGCCCAGATCAAGGTAATATTCGGCATGCACTAACTGATTTGCGTCATTAAACCGGGTTTTGTATTCTTTAGTCTGCATTGCCCATTGTGTGGAATAAATGTCTAACGTTATTGGATGGAGGTAGCGGTAATTAAAAGTCAGCTCTAGTTCAGATTCGATATTGTTAAACAGCTTTAATGATACGCCAATGAGATAACGGTTTTGACCTTTCTTAGATACATGCACTTCAGGTGAAAATAAGATACTCAGTAAGGCATGATAATAGGTTTTGGCGTTAGAAAAACTATTGTAATCAGCACCTTTTTCATTGGCAAAAACACCGCGTTTTTCTTTGGCAAATGGCCCCCATTTTGCCCAAACTTCTGCTTTTGTATCGGTTAAACTGGCTGCAACAATTGATGCAATAATAGCACCAATAAAAAGCGCCCAACCAATTGGCCCTAAGCTTACAAACACTGCCCCATAAAATGCAGAGCCTATGCTTAAACCTGCAGCAATGATGGTGGCCACAGCGGCGTCCTTATCAGCAGATTGCCATAGTTCAACGGCATCGGCTATCTGAACGCTCCCTGCAACTATACCTACCAAACCACCAAAGGTTCTAAGCAGGGTGAATTTTACGACTCTCTTTAACTTGGTTGTGTAGTCCTTTGCTAGATCGTCTAATTTGGCCTTTGTTAAAGCATATTTTTCAGCATCTTTTAAAAAGTAAACTTCCCAAACACTGCCAAGCGCTGCCAAAGTACCACCTATTACTGCTATATTTTTAGCTATTTGATAACCTTTATTTTTACCACCAACTTCTTTTTCATAGTTGTTATAGGTTTTATACGCTTGAATACCACTTAATAATAATAAGCCGCAGGTTAATAACCTACCCGCTTCAAATGTGAATTGTTTTAAACCAGATAGGTTTAAACCATTATTGTGTAAACCAGGATCTATTTCATTGTGATATTGTCTTACCACATTAGCGGGCAGGCTTGTTTTGGGCACAGTCAGTACTTTAACCCCCATGCGTTTAAAATCATCTAATGCCTGTTTAGACGATAAAACATGTTTTAGCATCTGCTCAATTTGTTCTTGGGTTTGTGTGGCTACCCAATTCCCCATGTTATCGGTTATCTGATTACTGACCCCCGAAGGGTTTATCTTCATTGATAAGCTACGGGCAATGGTAATTATTTGGTTAGGGTTTACCCGCCTACCCGCTTCTAGTGATGCAAGGGCATTTTTTATTGCCTTGTTGGCTTTTCTGCCTAAATTACGTTCAAATAATGGGCTTTGTACCATGTTTAAGCCAACAGCAACCCTATCACTTGGGATATTAGATAATTCTGCGATGGTAATATTTTTAAAAGTGTCGATATCAAAAGATTTAACCAAATTGCCAATCATTTGATATTCGTGTACCTCAGCAATTTGATTGAGCAATTGTTGTTTGAAGATACGCTCTTTAAAGCTTAAGTATTCGGTTAAACCTTTATGACTAAACTGACTGGAGTTATTCAGTAATACCAATGGTGGGATCAGCCCCGATGTTTGGTAATCAATTTTAATTTGATCTTTTTTAAGTTTATTGGGGTCAAAAGCGCCTAATTCCTCACTTAACGTGTCTTCATTGGGTTGGTTTAAATTTAAATCATCGCCAAATAAATCTTTGGGCGGGTTAAATTGCACCGCCAACCAGTCACTCTGGTTGGTGACTAAGCTTTTCACTAGTTGTAGGTCGTCTTCTATCCGTACTTTAAGTGCTTTGCTGATACGTTTTTTTTCAGCCATTTGGTTAATGGCTGGAATAAAACACGGAATGGCCGTTGCTGGCACTAACAAGGTGAGTAACTGCTCGTAAATACATTCAAACGCAGTGCGATAATGCATGGCCGATAGTGTGCTTAAATCTTTAACCGTGGCTTGCCATTCAGGTGGGTTTTGAATATTTGATGCTTGGCAAATTTCAAACAGCGTTTGTTCTATTTGGCTGTTATCAAGGTAGAATAAATCGGTCAATTGCTCTCTGGCGAGTATGTAATCATCTAAATACGTCAGTACTTTAGTAGCATCACCGACTAAGAATTTTTCGAGTGTTTCCCGGCTGAGCTCTTTGCCCACACCTCGAGCGGTACGACTTTGGTGGTCGCGTTTAGTATACACTTGCTGCTGGGCAACATAGCTACCACTTGGTGTGGTGACTAACTCGGTTTCCCACAACTCATCGGCTAAATAGAGCTGATGCGCCATCATGGCCGATTGATAAAAGTCATTTTTTTCTAAAAAAGCTTGATTTTCTTTGAGTAAAGCCAGCGCAAAGTCTGCATTTAATTTAGCTTGTTGAGCCAGCCCTAGCATATCGTGCAAGTAGACACAGGCAGCACCATTTAGCTGCCCCATGTTTTCGATACTTTGCCAATTGGGCGCTTGAGATAAATCTAATTGTTGCATTCGCGCTTGACGGTATTGCGCGGCTTTATCAATATCGTCACATTTAGTGAGCTGAGGTGATTTTTCAAACCTTGCATCGCTTGGCCACATGCCGCCAAGTGCATTAATATACTGCCAAGACCATTGCACCCGAGAAAAGGCAATATCAACCTGAGTTTCACTAAGCGCATCACTGTCGGTTAATAACCCCATATTTTTAATGGGCAGTAGTATTTCCATCGCCGCTTTTGCTGAATACGGGCGGTGATTTTTGTCGTGGTGAAGGCTTAAATCGATTTCATGCAAAAAACCTTTATCGAGCGTCGCCATTTCACGCCATAAATGACCATTGACAAAAATATAGTAAAAACCGATTGGATCATCTTCAGCAAAGGTCATTTTGTCTTTATCCATAGGGATAAATTCTGGCGATGACGCCTTTTGCAGGTTCAATGTCGGCTCGCTAAAGACTAGCGGTTTTACCGATACAAAGTTGGGCAGTTCATTAGGGTTATCGTCACTGGTGTGGGTAAAGGCACAACCCAAAGGGATCTTAATGTCATCTTGCCCTGTTGCAGGTAAAGTTAAATTGATTTGGCAGGCATCGTCTGCATTAGGGATATCGGTCGTATATACCTTTTGAACTGTCATGTTTATGATCCTTCACTAAACACTTTTTTAGCATTGAACGCCCCTTGGCGCCTTTCTATGCCACCTTGGCCAATAAACAGATTATCAGCTGAGGCATCAATTGAATAACTCGCTTTGGCGCTGATATTATCCTTATCAGCAAGTGCTTGCCTATTGTTAACTGACAATGAACTGGGTGCAACCCCTGGCGGTTGGTTAAGTGGCGCCGGCGGGGTGTTTTTACTGTTAGATATCATCAAATCGCCCTGCCTAACAGCAGGTTTGCCTTCGATTAACACATTAAAAGACCCCAAGATAAATTCAGCTTTACCTTGCAAGGTGCCGCTGACAATACCTTTCATTTTACCCGGTTGGTCGCCCGTACTTTGACTAAAGTTACTTTTAAGGTTGCACGCCGGGTTGCCATTAATTTTAACGGAACTGGCGGTACTGGCTGCATCACTCGAACGGGCAATATTGGCATAAGGGATAGGCACATCAACTTTACCGATTGGCGTCCAGCACACATCAACGGTTTGTAAAATGCCATTACTGCCTTGATGCACCGCTGTTTTCCCATTGATGATCAAGTTATTCCCACTTACCGTCGCTACTTGCTGCGCTTGCGTTTCAGTGTCTTTCTCAATGGTTTCAGTATTACCACTTTGCCAACCAATGTGTTGATGCACTAAATCATAAAAACGGTCGTAATCGGTCAATGGCGCATTCATATCCAAACCGGTTTCGCTTTCAATCCAAGGTAAGATGGCCTGCTTGGTCTCTTCGTCGTATTCTGGGGGTTCGGGATAATAATCTGGAATAAAATGGGCGATCATCTGGCCTAATGTAAAGCCTGAAAATTTTGCACTTTGACAGTGCGCTTTAAAAGCCGATTCACCTTGGTCTTTGTCAGGGAAAATAGCAATACCGTAGGCTTGGCCTAACGCATCATTTTGTTTTGCGACCAAGTTAAATGGCAACAAACCAGGATTATTGTGTCGCCAAGCCTGGTTACCACCTGAGCGTTGTTCTGCTGATAAGTTATCAATATTGTATTGCACACTTGCTTGGGCTTTTCCTTGGTGGGCATTGATGTAATCCGTCACTTTTTAGTGTCCTTATTCGTTCAGCATTAATTAAGCCTGATAGGCCAGCCAGCAAGCGTCATATCTTCTTCACTTACTGCAATGACGGTTTTGCCATCGATACTAATTTCACCGTTAGCATTAACCTGAATAAACCCTTTTGCCGTGGCGAGTGCAACGCTTTTATCAGCTTTAATGATTATCTGTCCCTGATCGTCATTTATCGATGCGGCTGGAGGCTGATTAGGCTTGGCAAGTACCCCAGTGATAATAACGCCCGAATGCGTTTGCTGAATTAACACTTGATCGCCAATGGCCAATGCAGATACGTGTTGCAGTTGACCATAAGTACTAACAACCTGTTGATGGTATTCAACTTTACTAGCTTTGCCCCATTGATCAATTTCAGTAACAATGGCTAAATTATCCGACCAGTTTTGTGAGATAGCAGTAACATTAGATGAGCTCATCGTCTTTCCTTATACTTAGCTAGTTATTGCTAACTGCATTACCTTTAATAGCAATATTGGCTGCACTTAGGGTGATGTTATTCGCATCTATGGTCAAGTTACCTGCGCTATCTAACTCAATAGACGCACCAGCTTGTTTTAGTTGAATAGAGCCATTACCACTGCCAAATAAGCTGATGTTACCGCCGCTATTGATCACAATATCACCTTGTGGTGCTTGCACTTCAATATTGCCATTTTCAGAATACAGACTGGTATCTTGGCCTGCTTGTAAATTCAATTCAGATTCAGATTTTAACGAAATGGCGTCTGTAGAGGTCTCAATTGCAATAGCCTGCTCAGCCGCTAATTTAATGGCTGCTGCACTTTGCAACTCAACATCGCCTTGGCGAGTTTGTAATTGAAAATTATCTTGTGCGGCTATCGTTAAGTTCGCGCCCGTTGTTACGTTGTGATCACCTTCGGCGCCGAAATTCAAACTGCCTTTGGCCTGAATGTGGATATCACCTTTTTGACTGATCAAACTCGCTTGGTGATTATCATTGGTTGCATCTAACAACAACGCGTTTTCACTACTTTTTGTGGCTAGCTTTATTTTTTCTTCCGCTGATTTGTCATCCATCACCAGCGTATGACCCGCTTTAGTAACCAATTTATTCTCTGTTGGGTTTTGGCTATTTACCGGGCTGGGGCTATTTTGGTTATATATAGCACCTAGAATAATGGGTCTGTCTAAATCTCCATTTTCACCGGCGATTATAACCTCAGTCCCTTTAGATAAAGGAAAATGCATACCGTGGCCTGAGCCCCCATATGGCTGCACCAATCGACTGGGTTTACTCGGATTACTCATATCTTGCGTTTCAAATGGCAATTTGATGCGATAACGCCCGTCATCATCAATTTCTTGTTCTATTGTTGCTGTAAATGTCGTAAAAACACGGCGGCTAGCAGGTATTTCGGCCTTAAATGGCACATCGTAAGGAATGATACAGGCTTGATTTTTGTAGGTTAACCCACTGATGTGATCGCCGTAATTCAAAGCCGATTTTTGATTAGCAAAGTGCTTAACTGACATGACTAAATAGCGACCATTGTAGTCGGGGTGATCATAAATAGTTAACAAGCAGCCCGGTCGTAACGCTCGGCAATCGGTATCAACGACGATAATATCTCGCATACAATCAAGTGATTGTTGTCTAACATTTGCTAACAACTGGCCATCTGCGGTGGATTTATAATTTTCGCCGTAATGTTGAACTTGCCCTATTCCCTGAACTTGATGTCTATTTTGCGAGCTCACCGTTAAGTTTTGCGGTTGTTCATCATTGTAATCATCAAGTACAACCTCTTGCGCCAATAATTGACGTTTGCGACTCACGGCAAAAATGGTTTCACTTAATCTGACCTGTGACGATGGCCCGACATAACCTAAATCGATTGACTCACTCTTTTGCGCGAGTTTTGCACTATCTTCACAAACATACAAAACGGCTTGTTTTGCACTTTGAATGTAGCCACTAACCAGACCGTATTTGCGCATTAATCGAGTGACAAAATCATAATCCGTTTCATCGTATTGCACGCACATATCTAATGTCGGGCCTTGCGCTTCAATACTCACTTCAGCTTGTGGATAAGCATTTTTAGTTAAAACTTGTTTGATAATTTCCCCGACACTGACTTGAGTAAAAACGCGATTAGCACGGGTCAGCGTTAAGCGTTTCAGTTTTGATGTCAGGGTCAGTTGATAATGTTCACCGTCTTTATTTTTGCCCAAGTAGGCTAACTCAGACAAATAGCCTGATATATAGCGATCACCTTGCGCCCACTTCATGATTAACGTGACATTTTTATCTAATACGTCTTGTTCATTAAAGTGCTGCATGCTGACAATGTTGATGATAAATTCGTATTCATCACTGAGTTGATCAGCATTCGATTTAAAGTCAGTGACCATCACCAAACCGTCAGGAATGCCGGTGATATCTATAAAAAAATGACTTTGGTTGGCCTGAGCTGGCATTAATTCATCAAACATAACCATGATCCTCTAATGACTATCGGCAAATACAGCTTCTATTTCTTGGTTATCATCTAACGTCAGCGTTAAAATATCCGGTAAATCTTCTTGTGCCATAAACTCTAGTACCGAGCGCGCTATCCCTGGCAGTATTTGCTGCTCGATGATGGCATTGACCATGCGTGCTCCTGAATCTGACATCTGGCATTGTGCCGCCAATTTTTCAATGACCTGACCATCTACACGCATTTGCATTTGATGATTTAACTTTAAGCGATTTGCTACCGCTTCTAGTTTCAGTGCAACTATTTGACTGAGCGCTTCACTGTCTAGTGGTAAATAAGGGATGACTTGCATTCTAGCTAATAATGCAGGCGCAAAATAACTCAATAGCTCGGGTTTAATTTGCTCATTAAGCTGATTAATTGACGGCTTAGACCATTGTTTCTCTTCTACTGCTTCTGGCTCGCTATCAGTAATTATGCCATCTAGCGTTTCAATGGCTGGCGGCGTGCAAGCATCAATTAAAGTTTGTGATGCCAAATTTGATGTCATCAGAATCACTGTGTTTCTAAAGTCGATTTCTCGCCCTTCTCCGTCTCGCATAAAGCCGCGCTCAAATACCTGATAAAACAGGTTCATCACATCAGGATGTGCTTTTTCTACTTCGTCTAAAAGCACCACAGAATATGGACGTTGGCGAACCGCTTCTGTTAATACACCACCTTCACCGTAGCCCACATAACCAGGAGGTGAACCTTTTAATTGAGAAACGGTATGCGCCTCTTGGTATTCACTCATGTTAATCGTGATAAGGAACTTATCCCCACCAAATAACTGTTCAGCTAAAGACCGTGCGGTTTCAGTTTTACCCACACCAGATGGACCTGCGAGTAAAAAGACACCTAAGGGGCCTTCACTTGCACTAACACCCGCTTTACTTACGCGAAGTGCTTGCGCCAATTTAGCCATACCTTGATTCTGACCTATTACCTTCTTAGCTAGGTGATGTTCAAGCGAGATAAGGGTATTAACCTCATCTTTAACCATGCTACCAACAGGTACGCCCGTCCACTCAGCAATGATTTCTGCTACAGCGTCGGCATTCACTTCAGAAAAAATACCATTGCCTTCAGTATTTTGAGATTTAAGCAAATTACGCATTTCAAGCAATTGAGCACTAACATCCTGACCTTGCTCTTGAGCTTGCTTTAATTCGGTGATTTGGCTGAGTGTATCAATTTGCTTTTGTCTGATGGCGCTTTGCTGATCTAGCTTTTGCTGTGATGTCTGTTGCTCAGTCGCTAATTGCTCAATTAATTGAGTATTGACTTCCAAACCTTGAGCGTTTTCATCACTTAAGCTGCTGATACGCTTGTTTAAATATGCAAGATGTTCGACTTCTGATTCAATTGCACTTGGCTCAGTGGCAAATGACATTCTGACTCTGGCCGCTGCAGTATCTAATACATCAATGGCCTTATCGGGTAATTGACGTCCTGTGATATAACGCGCTGATAAGCTGACTGCAGCTTCAATTGCATCGTCAGTAATTTGAATATTGTGATGCGTTTGATATTTATTTTTTAGCCCCGTCAGCATAAGCTTTGCAGCTTGCTCGGTTGGCTCATCAACTTTGATCAATTGAAAACGGCGCTCAAGTGCCGCATCTCTTTCAAAGTATTTTTTATATTCAGTCCAAGTTGTTGCAGCTAGAGTACGCAACTCACCTCTTGCAAGTGCTGGTTTGAGTAGATTGGCAGCATCACTCATACCCGCATCACCACCTGCGCCAATCAGAGTGTGGGCTTCGTCGATAAACATGATAATGGGTGTAGCTGATGATTTTACTTCGTCGATAACTTGTTTAAGACGACGCTCAAACTCACCTTTTACCCCAGCTCCAGCTTGTAATAACCCCATATCTAAGGTTAATAGTCGGACCTGTTTTAATTCTTTAGGTACCTGGCCATCATTGATACGCTGCGCTAAGCCTTCAACAACAGCCGTTTTACCAACACCTGGATCGCCAACCATAATGGGGTTGTTTTTACGACGACGACATAAAACATCAATCATCATGCGGATTTCATCATTTCGGCCAAGTACAGGGTCAATACCACCCGCTTCGGCCTTAGCGGTTAAATCATCACAAAAATCGTTTAGTGCTTGTCCTGTGCTTTCACTTGCTTGCTCAGTTTTCGTCTGAGTTTGCTGATTAACTGTCGATTCAAATCGTTCAGAAGAGCCTTTACAGATTTTTTGATGATTCTCTCTTAAAAAACGGACATCCACTTTTTCCAGTAAGTTAGCCAGTGACAGTACGGGTGAAAAAGGTGCTAACTCAATTAAAGCATCAATTAATGCAACACCTGTGATCCAATCATTTTTATAGTGCATGTTGGCGGCTAACCAAGACTTTTCTAACCATTCATATAACCTGCGAGAAAAACCTGGTTTGCTCTGACTTCCAGCCGGTTGAGTATTTAAGTGATTCAGTAACGCTTGCCAGATTGCATCGGCATCAACTTGGAAAAAGTGAAAGATTCGATCGATATCACCTTGCGCACCTTCTTCCAATAACTTGATTAATAGATGCTCGGGTAATACTTCAAAATGTGTGCGACTTGCTGAAAACCCGGCTGCTGATTCAAGCGCAGTAGCGGTATGACCATTCAATTTGTCAATGAGTTGTTTGATCCCTTTTACATCCATTGTTTAGTTATCCTTGTTTTTATTCTTAGTGAAATTGTTTCATTTGATAGGTTTGCTTAATTTGGCTGGCTTGCGAATCACCAACAAATAGCCCCTGTCCTAATGCGATTGTATCTTGGCCCAGTACTTGGACTGGCTGAGCAGCCTGATTAATGAGTAAATCACATGACCAGCTCGTTTCATTTGGCAACTGGCTGGTTAATAACATATTGAGTTTTTTACCCATTGGGTGGTTTGGCCTGTATTCATTAGCAAGCTCTGCATCTAAAGGGCCAATGACAACTTTTACTCGCCCACCAGAGACTAAAATTTGCTCACCTAAAATAGTCGATTCGCCTAATACAGAGTTGTGTTCTTGACCAAAAATAAACGGTGAATCAATAGGTTGCCAATATGCTTCTTTATCGTTTAATTCGATGCAATCAATGTCTAACTCAAGTTTAAGTAATTGCAATAAACCACTGGCGCTATTTTGTTTTAAACTGGCAATACTGGTATGAATTCGCCTTTCTTTTGCACTAGCAAGAATGCTATCTAGCAGTAAATCAAATTGCTCGGAGCCATAACCTTTGATATTTAATTGAGACTTTTTCCATGCTTGAAATGTTTGGCAATAAAGTAAGTGATTAAACATATCTAGAAAGGCCCGCGTCACCTCCCCTGCAAAATCATCTCTGGCTGCTTGCTCTAACACATAATGCGGTAACGAACCGTCAACACCATACAAACCTTGATAACTCGTCTCTACACGCAATTTTTGCTGACTTAACTGGGTGTGACTGTCGATTTTACAATCTCTTAAATCACTCGCAGGAAAACACATTTCTTTATGTGGGGTGACGTGAATGGCCTGGCTATCGCCAGAGGTCATTTCGCCATCGATAGCCATATGTTGTTCTAAAAGCGTTAACGCTTTAAAAAAACTAAAGGTCCAAGGTTCATTCAGTAATTGATCAATTTGACCTGGTAATTTTGCTCTAAACGAATTCATCAAGACTCAACTCCACCAACAAACGGTATAGCTGCTAACTGCCAAGTAAATGATTGATAACTCGGTACACATTCAACTTTTGTTTGAATACTTTCATTTATCGGAGCATACATCTGGAAAAATTGATGAAGTAATGTACCAAAGTGATAAATGTCAGCCACACAAACAAACAAGCTCTCATCAAGTACCACTTTAATTTCTATACCTTTAACAAAAATTCCTTGCTTAATTTGATTTAAAGGACGTGTTTCTATGTCAGTGATGGACTCAATACGTCTGCGATTTTCAGTTCGCTCTGACCAATCAAACAGCGCTAGCAAACGCTTGAGTTCATCTGCTTGCGTGAGATCTGTCAGCTTGAGGTTGAGCAAACTGATCAATTGCCAGTGCTTTGGCTGTGGCGGACACTTGCGGATATTACTTGGCCGAATGATATTGCTGACCGTCATTGTACTCGGCATATTTTGGCCAGCTCGATTTAAATCACCTTCTTTTAATAAGCGCTTTGGCCATGAAGCATTGTAACTATCGACAGATAGAGAGAGGCTTTCATCATCTTGACAGGCATCGAAGGATACTTGGATATAATGAGTGGGAACGGCATCACCAATATCTTTAATAATAAGGGTATACAACCTGAGTTCATCATTAAAAATGCTCTTGTAGCGTGGTACATACTGAGTTTTATTGAGCGTCGATTTATCAACGCCTACAACCTCTTTAACCGCATGTGTATAGACCGAATGCCTTAACGTACGATCGGCTGTGACCATATAATCCAGTCGGTTTGACTCTAATCTGATTGGTTCTGCATCTTGCTTGAATAAGTTAATTGCAGGTACACAGTTGAGTAAGATATTTTGGCTGCTCACCTGATTACCAGGTGGTAATTTCACTTCTGAACTAAATGTTAGGGTAAATTCATCTGCATCGGCTGTGATTAATTCATTACTCAGCCCTAATAAGCTGACAAAATAGAATCTCTCTTTTGCATTGAAATAATCTTGCAGTAAAGCATAGCTCGGATGGCTTTGTGCAGCTTGCCAAAGCATGGGGCTTTGTCCGTTGACAAAATTAGCGGCAAGGCTACAACCATCTAATAAAACATCGCCAACTTGAGATGAATCGGGGTACGAAAGTTTTATAGCTTTTGAAGGTTGAAGCAAAAATTGAAATAGACTACTGGCCAGTGGTGTATCACCACATAAGTAAAGATTAATTTTAGATAAATCGTAATTACTTCTATCGCCCTGACAAGCCCATTTAAATGTTAGCTTAAGTTCAGCACCAAGGTGGGTATCTTGGTAAACTACATTGGTAATTTTAAAAGGTACAACCGTAACATCTTCAGTTGTGGTAAACCGACATTCGACTTTATTTTGATCATCAACAGATACTGCACCTGCACTAACCTCAAGCCCTTTTTCAATCAATTCACTCGCTTGCATTGACAACTTAGGTGTAAAGCTCAATACCGTTGAAGATGGGTAGTGATTTAATAAAAAAGGACAAAGCTGCCTTAGTACTTGTTCAGATACTTCAGGTATGGCCTCATCTAAGCGCTTTTGAATGTTAGCCGTAAGGTATGCGACGCCTTCTAATAAACGTTCGACATGAGGGTCTCTATCTTTTAACGAATCAATATTTAACAGCCCAGCATGTTCTGGATAATTCTGTGCAAATTGTTTGCCCGCCTGTGTCAGTAAGCGCATTTGTTGATCGAAGTATTGCTGCATCTCATCTATCCCTTAAATGGCTGTGTTGGCTATCTTGTGCATTATTGACATTCGCTTTACCGCCTGTTGCAAAACGGGTGTTGAATCTCATAGATTGTCCCGTTGCTAAAAATGCTTTGATATCTAGACGAATTACACAGTTTTCATCTTTAATATCTATTGGCGTAACGATCACATTCTTAATACGTGGCTCATATTTTAAAATCAGTTGTTTAACTTCATTTGCCAGCGTATGTTGCGAATAAGGTAAAGCTTCGTATATATCTTGAACATCAGGCAAACCATAGTCGTTTAGGTGTTTCAAAACACCTCTTCTGGCATTCAATAACGTATTAAGGTGCTTTTGAACACTGCGTTTCTCACGACTAGAAAGCTGGCCCTTGTTTTCACCCTGCTGGAACTGGTGTAACTGAGTTCTTTCCGACGCTAAAATGTCAAATAAAGCCATTGCTAAATCCTAAAAAAGACGTGTATTACTACACGCCTTACAAAGTGGTAATTTACATTACCCGACTAATTAACGACCTTCAGTCCATGAATCAGAGAACTCAATATTGCCATCAACAAATGTCCAAGTGATACGTTGATAACGAAGTGCTACTGTCTCCAAGTGAGGGTAACGCTCTTTATCTAAGTCTTTAACATTGTGCATTGCAGGTGCAACAGACGTGACTTTTACACCTTCTAATGTATGACGGAAATACTCTTTTTCAGTACCAGTATCATCAATTCGATACCACTTAAGCTCTAAGCTTTTAAGTGTCTGACCATTAGCACATGCTTTGTATAAATACGGAGTTGAAGAATCAACCGCTTTAGTAATAACAAAAGCTTCGTGTTTACGTGTACCAGTTAATTCACCAGTATCGTTATCAGTAGGGATACGTAATTCATGTTCAAAGTGTAAAACTTCAATTGAACCTTCACGATCTGCAACTGTTACAGAACCTTTGATGTCGTTACCTTGATCATCTTTCAACCACATATAAGCAGGAATAGCCATTTTTTTCTCCTTTAAATAATTATTATTCCTAAATTAGACATGTATTAATAACTCTACTTCAGTTAAGAATAGCCCTCAAAGCTTAAGCTCCATGTCTTGAGGTATTACTTTAACTACAGTTAGTAAAAGTAAATTCTTGCCATGAGAAAACGTTTAAACACTTTCTCAAAAAGAACGTGAAATTTAAAAAACACAGTTTTTACAAATCCGCAGAAAAAGGGGCAAACCAGTTTGCCTGAATGGTGCTAGTAACCCATCGCAGCCATATAGATTTTAGTTTTCTTTTTATTTGCAACTACACCAATACAAGCTCTGTAATGAGCCTTATTGTTTTTTAATTTTCGTAATAGAGTTTCACGAATCGACTTTCTTACATAATTGATAGGAGCCTGACCTAAAGCCATTGGCCTTGGGACATAATCCATTAAATCCGAACATTTCCTTGAATCTTCTAGCATTTTAAAAGTAAGGTTGAATACATCATTATTCATACTCCAACCGTTAACTTGATTTCCATAAACAGCAGATAAAAACGCTCTGAGATTTTCCTTTTCAGCTTTCGTTAAGCTCATCACAGATTCCTTTGTGTAATATTATCCATTAAATTATCAAAACGACCTTTTTTAGCTAATACCTCAATTTTGTGTATGAGGCGTTCTTCTAGAATAAATATAAAGCCTTGTTGACCATCGTGATTATAAGAACTCAAGATTTTTGAATTTCCTAAATTCGCAATATTCACCGAGCTACCTTTAGGCGCGACAGAGTCAGCTAGCTCTTTTGAAATAATGGCTAACCAATTTGGTAATTTATCTCGCTTAGTAGTGTCAAACAAACTATCTATAAATAGGTGCTCAATACCCGTTAAGTTAACATTTGCAACATAAGTCTCTGGCTGTATATTCTCAAAAGAGAACGTCCAATCGTCGTATTTTAAAATGAGTAAATTACCCGATAGCGCCATAGAGGCTGGTTTACCGACTTTAGCTTTTAAATGCTCAGAAATGATTAATTCCTGTGCATTACATGGAAAAAGAAAAGCACTCAAAAGAAAAATAAATAGATATGTTTTCATAATTAATGCTCTCCTTATGAGCTTTTATATAAACCAGCCATTAGTTCTTTTATAAAATCGCTATTGCAATTTAAAGTTTTTCACCTGGCATTTGACCGACTAGTGCTAAACGCACATCAACACCTTCAACTTGGAAGTGTGGAACGACGTATGTATTGACTCGGTAATAACCTGGGTTGCCTGGAATTTCTGAAACCACAACCTCAGCATCCTTAAGTGGATGACTGGCAATCAGTGATTCATCAGGGTTATTCATCTTAGTGACTAAGTTTCCTAACCATTCATTAAGCTGTTGCTCTAACTCATGTCTAGGTTTGCTCGAACCAATATTTTCACGTTGAATCACTTTCAAATAATGTGCGATACGTGACACTAAGAAAATGTAAGGTAGACGAGAATTGATGCGAGCATTGGCTGTTGCTTCAGTATTCTCAAACTCTTGTGGCTTTTGAGCACTGTTTGCTGAGAAGAAACATGCAAAATCAGAGTTTTTATAATAGCTCAGCGGAATAAAGCCTTGGTTAGCAAATTCTAATTCTTTGGTTTCTGAAATAAGCACTTCAGTTGGGATCTTCGTTTCAACCCCTTTACCAGATTGATATGAATGCAGCGGTAAATTTTCAACTTTACCACCTGATTGAGGACCACGGACATGAACCGCCCAACCATTTTGCGCAAAACTATTTACAATGTTAGATGCAAAAGCAAAAGAAGCGTTACCCCATAAATATTTATCGTGCGTCTGTGCAGTCACATCTTCTTCATAGTTAAAATTGCGAACTGGGTTATTTTCACCATAAGGTAAACGCAATAAAAAGCGCGGGAATGTTAAACCGATATAGCGGGCATCTTCTGTTTCGCGGAAGTTTTTCCAACGTAAGAACTCGGCACGTTCCATGTAAGAGCCTAAATCTTGAATTTTTGCTACATCTTCAAGCGACTCTTTCATAAAGAACTTATTACCGGCGCTTGCGATAAATGGACAATGTGCTGCCGCAGATACACGTGAGATCTCTTGTAATAAATTGATATCAGGTGCGCTGCAATCAAATTCGAAATTTGAAACGATGTTTGAAATGGGCTCGCCACCTGGCGTGTCGTATTCTGCTGTATAAACATGTTTATACAGTGACGATTGAGTGGTATCAGGGGCTTCCTCGAAGTCTTCACGAAGCGTTTCTTTATCAACATCTAATAATTCAATTTTTATATTGGCATTATTTGGCGTGCGATTAACTAAGTATTGAAGTGAGCGCCACGCAGATTCAATTTTTTGAAATTCCTTGTGGTGTAAAATTAAATCTAGCTGTTGAGAAATAACTTTATCAATTTTAGAAATGTAGCTATCTAATAACGTTTTATCGATACGGTTAATGTCTGTATCCTGTGCCATATCTAAAAACACACTGATGGCTGCTGTTAAGCGCTGATCAGCATCCGTTTCAGCTAATTTATTCGCATCGCGAAATGCATCTAATGAAACTTGTTCTTCAATAGGCGCAATATCGACTAGATTACATAGCGTTTCATAAGTACTGACTTCAACTTTAAGCTCTTCTTTAGACGAGACATTCGTCAACTCTGGCATATTCATTATTGAGCGTCCTCTTCCTTAATTTCAGCCTGCTGTTCATTAAGTGGAACCAGCTCATTTAATTTTTGCTTAAGCTCGTCAAGTTCAGCACCACTTTGTAATACACGCTCTAACTCTTTTCTCAACGATGAGTTATCTAGTACGTTAGATTTTAAATCGCGAAGTAAATTACGCATGGCCATCATCTTGTTCAGCTCAGGTACTTGAGAAGCAACATCTTCAGGATCAAATGACTTATAAGAATCAAATGTTAAGTTAACACCAATTGTGCCATCACCTGAGATTTGATTCTCGACTTGGAACTGAGCTTTAGGTGCCATATCTTTTAAAACTTCATCAAGGTTATTTTTACTGATACTGATTCGTTCACGCTCTTCAAAATCGATATCATTTTGACCATTAGAATAATCGCCAACTAATAGCATTTTTAATGGTAATTCACTTGATCGCGATGCCCCGTTAGTATCTAGTTCTAGTGAAATATTGACCCGTGAACGGGGAATTTCATTTTGGAATGTATCAGACATAATTTTCCCTTTAATGTTGTTTTACTGCTTTAATGTTTCATTTTTCCCCTAAACGACGGTATCGTTTTAGGCATTGCTTTAAATCAGTTATAAACTCAAGACTGCTTCTGGTCGAGTTAAAATTAAGTTGTTTTTAATAACGGTTGCTTTAAGTGCAAAGTCATCTTCGGTGTTTTTTGATAAGCCCATTAAACATTGGTAAGTTTGTCGCCATACTTGGATAACAAAGTCCTGTCGCCAAATCCTTGCCTCTCGTTCTTCAATCTGTTTATTTAACTCTGTTAAAATGGGTAACGCTAATTCGAGTCTTTCAGCGCGCACTAATACTTGAGCCTGAATAAACGATTTCTGGAAATGTTTGAAGGGTTCGTCGCAAGTCATCTTTGAGACGTATTTTAACGCCTGCTCGCATTGTCCTTTTTCAACCAATGCAAATGCTTGCTGAGTCATTTCATCCAATTCATCAGTAGCAGCAGATGACGCTTCGCTCTGTGTTAACCTGCTTTCTATTTCACTCATTAAGTCTTTATTAGTTGCAGAACAAAAAGGCGTGCCATCTTCATAAGTCAACTGGCTTAGGTTGGGTACAAACGTAATTAAGTAAAGAAGCTGCAATTCAAGTGCAGTCACTAACTTTGGCTGGCTCATCCCTTTTATTGCTTTATAACAAAGCATTTGTAGATCGAGATTGAAGTGCATTGCACCTTCTAAAAATAAAGCCTCACATTTTAAAAACGCATCCTGATAGTTTTGCTCAGCAATTGCATTTTTTATTGGTGAAAATGCCGTTTGTCTTGGTGCAGGAAGGCGAGTTTTTCCCGCTTCATTTGGCGGTACTTTGATTAACCCCCACCTAGCCGTTCTGGCTAAATTAAGCATGCGCACAAATTGTTGCTTGTCTCTGTCAAACTTTATTAGCTCTCTGATAGAGTCGAGATAATCACTATCGGTTTCTAACGCTTTAGTCGCTAAGGACGGCTCATTAGATGTCACATTTTCAATTGCAGGTGTGACTTCACTGTTGTTGGTATTTTTTGGAGGTGTCTGCTCAACAGGTTCTGGCGTTTTTTGAATCGGATTAGCTTTAGCTAATTTGTCTAACCAAGCATTGATATCAGACAATGGGCCTGCATTTTCATCAAGTTTTGGTACAGAATTTTGCGAATAATCGTAAAGCGCACTTTGACAATCGACCAGCATTTGGGGTTCTGGTGAGTGATTAAGCGCCGTCACAGCTTGAAGCCTGGCTTGTTGACCTAAAAACCATTTGTGAACCGAGCGTCGCGCTTTTGGCGTTTCTGGGAATACGTCAGATTCAAAGTCGGTTAAAAAACGATTAAATAACACAAATCCCATGCACAAACCTTGAAAACCAAATTCGTGCGCCGCGGCAAACGTTAAATATCCCGCTAACCTCAAATCCTTTGTCTTAGTCGCTAGCAGCTCAGTTAAAGTGATAAAGATTGGCTTATAATCAACAACTTCAAGTGATGAAAAACTAGCTTTGATAGCTTTAAAATCTTCTTCATACTTTAAGTCTTCACCGCAAGGCCTGTCTTTGATTGGTTGTAGCAAACTTTCTAACCACTCTTGCCAATCATTATGTGTATAAGGTTTTGTCATCTTAAACTCCTTTACACCAACGTCTGAGAGCATCGTACAAACTCACATTCTCTGCGCCAGCTAACTCATAATCACTTTGAGAAGGCTTACTCGAAGCCGTAGTGTGTACCAAATCAATCACATTTTGAGATTGACGAGATAAATTCCACACACTATCAAAACAAGAAGCAGGAACCGGTCGAACAAAAATCGTCATACTCGGTTTGTGTTGAGCAGAGCCTAAACTATAAAAAAACCAAGGTTGCCAATTATGATCCGCTACCATCATGGTGACTAAATGCAACCAAAATGCGCCAACATAAGCATTTTCTGGTGAAAAAACCGGCATTGGGAATCGCAAGCCAAAGTGTGTTCTTAAGCACCCTCTATTCGCCATTGATTGCATACTAAGTGAGGATTCTCGAATAAACACGGCCCTGTTTTCAATATCGCTAAGACCCGTTGCATGCCAAAAATCAGCCATTGCAATATGACGAAATCTATCGAGTACTTGGGTTAAATCCACAGGGTTTTTCAACATGCCAGCAACATGTGAAAGCTCTTCAGAATAAAACTCCATCTCTTCAATTGAACGAGATGAATACACTTTATCAGTAGACATCAACAGCTGTTGAATAGCGTCAACATGCGCTAAAAACATACAACTCGGGTGTTTTTTATATAAATCAGCACCTGAGTGCACAAAACTGACAAAAGGATAATGTCGTCCACTGCTATCTACGCTTGGTTGCATTAACCCCATTACATTGGAGTCTTCATTTCCACCTGAAAGGAAGTAAAGACAGGGCGTCGAATCTTTATCAGCGTTGTGACTTAAACCTTGTCTATGGACATACGCAAATCCTTCTTGTAACCAATTATCTAAATTAATCAGTTCACGAGATGAGACATTCAATTTCACAAAGTCTGGGCGAAGAGCCGTTTTGCCTAGGTAGCCAAATTCATGCACTTTTTGAATGACAGGCTCTACCGCTTTTTTACGAGAAAAGAAATTCAGCATACTCATTTACCTCATTGCACTTTTATTCGCTAATGCGAGGTCAGAGGTATTGAAAATCGTTTCTGGTAAACCAAAACGTGTGATGACACTTCTATCAAAGAGGCTACTGTTTCTCGCCGACTTAAAATTAAAACGCACATTTAGCAAATCAGAATCGGCACTATCGGCATCTTGTAGTTGCCAAATAGCAGAATACTCCGTGCCCTGTACCCATTTAACTTTCGCTTTGTTTAAGATTCTAAAAAATGCCCAAGGCCCCGATTCTTTAATGGCAAGCTTTTTACCCTGACGATTAACACCGTACAAGTTAGCATCTTCTGTTGCCCCCATGCCTGGCCATAAAAAACGACGCCACTCTTCAGGCTCATTGCGATAGCGATACGATTGTTCACTGTAACCAATAAACGTCTCTCTTATCCCTCTTTGTGGGATCGGTAAGACATGGAATTTGACATATAAGTCAGTACCACCTTTTGGAAAGAGTGAGTAACTCACCTTTTGAGCCAGGTTTAAACCGTTGATAAACTTTTTATCAAAACCAATACCCAAACCATGCCATTGGCGCTCTGAATAACGTCGATGACTGCGCTTTAAAAATGGTTTAAGTCTTTGATCTACAAACGTCCATAACGTACCGGTTTCTTTATTTAAAAAGTCAGCAACATCTTGAGTAGTGGCATCAACACCTCGACTATTAAACGGAAATTTACCTTTAATGCCTTCTTTGTAAGCGCCGTAAACCTGATTATTCCACTCGTCGTTAATTTGTGCTTTTGAAAGTAAAAATACATTTTCGACGGTTTTCGTTAATGCTGATTTAAGTAATGGAGCAATGGCTTGATTCGTTTGATCATCCAGTGATGTCAATTGACTATCTAAAACAATCCAAGCAGTTTGAATGGCGTTTTGATTTTTTGAACCTTGAAGTAATTCTTCAGCAATACTAATAGCGGCAAGCGCAGGCTCATTACTGGTCGCCACTTTACTAATATCAGCTTGTACGAGCGCTAAAGCAGATAAATATTGTTTGATAAAATCTGAGGTTTTCCCTTGTTCTGGACTATTAGTAAAACGTCTTAAATCCAAAAACTTATCTTCTAATTCAGGTACTTTAAATTGTGCTATTGGTGATGCAACTTGCGTAGCCACTTTATTTGCAAGTTTATTTACCGGGCTCGATGTATCAGACAATTTAGCTTGTACCGTAGAGACTTTATCTACCACTGCTTGGGTCGCTTTAGGGTCATCAACTAATTGAATATTGTCATTAACTCTAGCCATAAGTTCAGCAATCGCCCCTTCAGGTGTCACTAACTTACTTAGTTTCAAATTATGTTGGCCAATGTTTTCTGAAGCAGATAACTGAGTATGTTGTAAGAAAGAAAACCAGTGCTGAGCATAGTCATCAAAATATAAACGACGAATTGATATTTCAAGAGCACGCCCTTTTTCAACATCTATGGTATTTTCGCCCGAGGTTGTGCCTTGACCCATTACCCAGTCGCCTGAACTTGCCAAGGCCACTTCCCTTTTTATTTCAGGGTAAACCACATTTTGCCAACCAAATTGGGTGTAAGCTAAAGGTATACTTTGAGTAGTTGATAGATGCTCACGATTAGCCGGGCTGAGTAAATCTTTTAAATCGATTGATTGTTCGGCAAGCTGTTTACTATTGACGATTTGTTGATATAAAGGCTTAGCTTCTGGATCGGTTCTTAAATCTTTTCGAGCGAGCTCAACTAACTGAGCATCAGCAGGCCAATAATCAACATCCGTTGCTTGCTCTATATCTCGACCGACTCTGTTTAAATAAAACCCAATCATGTCATCAGCACTGGCGATTAAAGCTTGGTGGTTTTCATTATCAGCATCTAAACCCAGCATTTTTAGCCAAATTTGACTTAATTCAACACGAGAAAAAGCATCCTTTTCACTGCTAATCTTTTGCGGATAAGTAGAGAACATCAAATACAATTTTAAATGGTTGTAATAGTCCTTTCTAAATTTGTTTTGAGCTTCAGGTGTAAGCGCTTGAACCCATTGTTGGTGTCCTTGAACCAAAGATTGATGTACCTGGTTATACACAGGCTGAATCATCACATTATTGAGTTCTTGCAGCATTAAGGTTTCAATGGCCGCGAGCGTATCATCCCCTTCATAGATACCAAATAAGAAATACCAAGGTAAACTTTGCTCGTATTTAACTAACTTTGTGTAATGCTCAAATAAATCAGCTGCGGCAGTAAAACGTTGGTCCGGACGGGTTTGAGTAGTAGACAATGCCATTAAGTTTTCTACACGCGTTTGGCCGTCGCTTAACAACAGTAAATTACTGGTGTACGAAGCCATAAGTAATGCGGCGGCACCACCAATAGAAGCCAGTGTCGAAGTGACGGCTAAACCTTTTGCCCAACGTTGTAATTTGCGTTGTCGCCTGTTGCCACGCGTCAAATCTTGAAGCTTAAACAGAACGTCATTAAATACCTTGTTAATGAAATAACTCTTGGTAATACTTTCTGACTTTTGTTCAAGGGCAACTGAGCAAAATTGTTCCCTAACACCCGACATAATCCGTTCAATTGGCGAGCCTTCTTGAGTACCAGAAGTAAAATAAACACCTGCAAACCAAGGTACTTCCTGATAAGGGTTTTGCTTAAAGAGCAAGTTAACAAATTCAGTTAATTTGCCAGAAGCAGCTTTAAACTGATTCGGAAAATCAAATATTAAGCTCTTACGCGATACATTCCTTTCTCTGGCAATTTTCCCTAATCGCTGGTCGCATAAACGCTGATAGAGCTCAGTCATCCGCACTTCAAATAACTCTGCAGAATCAATCGTCTGATCTTCACTGTCATCCAGTAAATAAGTACCCCAGACCTGATTTCTCTCTGCTTCTGATAAATCAGCAAAGAAGGGTTCAAAACCACTGATTAGATCCGTTTTGGTAAAGACTAAATAAACGGGGAAGATGACACCCAATTCGGTGATAAGCTCTTGAATGCGTTCACGGATAAGTTTGACGTGTTGGCGAATACCTTCACTATCAGCGGTTAAAATATCCGCCACGCTAATAGCAACCATAATGCCGTTTATCGGCAATTTGGGGCGATATTTTTTCAGTAATTTTAAGAAGCTTAACCATTCTTGGTTATCAGACGATTCGGTTGTATATCGGCCGGCAGTATCAATTAATACCGCTTGATCGGAGAACCACCAATCACAATTTCGCGTCCCACCAAAACCTTGAATGTGTAAATCGTTTGAATTGGCATACGGGAAATGCAAACCAGAATTAGCAAATAATGTACTTTTACCCGTTGCTGATGGACCAATGATCATATACCAAGGCAGTGCGTATAAAGCAGCATTACCTCTAGCACCCAAATGAGACGTTTTCAGCGATTTCAATGCTTCTTGCATTTTAGTTTGAATCGCTTCCATCTCAGCCTGGCTACTCGCATTATGGCTTGCTAGCTCGTTTACTAACAAATCACCCGAGCGTTTAGTCCAAATCCATTTGGCAATTAAATAAATGATAAAAGCAGCAAAAACGGCGGCCATCGCTAGTAATTTTTTATCACTGGTATCTAAACCAACAAAGTTACCAGCAAACCAAATAATACTTAATACCGCAATGAGTCCAACCATCTGCCCCGTTGCGCGCGATGACATTAAGCCAATTAAAAAGTGCCCTAGGCCAGTTGTATTGACCTTACTCATTTATCTGTCCCCTTTGTGAGTGAATAGCGGGTTTAAATTGTGTATCCATCACAATTGATTGTTCTTGAATGTACTGAACTTGATTGTCAGCGTGTTGGCTGATGACGTAATGAAATGCGAGGTACATAAACATGATCACACTAAAACCAATACTGAAAATGACCCAATATGGTAAGTTTCTGCCAACCTTAACGGCAAAGTTCTCAGCAGGTGCACCATTGACCGATAAGGCCGTGTTTACTTGGCCTTGCGCATCCTCAATTTGCGCGCGAATATCAACGATCAGAGCTTTTAATTGCTCAAGGCCTTTTATTTTATATGCCCCCTCAAAACCCAGTTGCAGGCATACATAATAAACTTCCAATTCAGCTAACTGGCTTTCACCAGCCATGCGTAATTTATCTAACCGCTCAAAAAATTCTTCACCCGCACGGTTATTGCCAAAAAACTCAAGTTGTAAAGGGCGTGCCATCCATTCCATTCTGAAACTCACATTCGAACCCATTACCAACTCATCACATGTCGCTGCAAGTGCAAATTTAGCTTGCTGCATTTGCGAAGTTTTAATTTGATTTTCGTAACACAAACGTTCGAACTGATCGATACAGGAAATGAGGTGCTCACGAAATGAGAGGTCCAACTCAGCTGCTTTATCTTTGTTCTTAAGCGGCATCAACGCATGTAAAACTGGCGCGATACAAGCTAATAAATCTTGTTTCGCCATCTCTTCTTGTACTTCCATGTGCTTATTCCGTGTATTTCCTTATTAATTAACTTTTATCAATGCTGATAAATTCCAGTTGGATATCTTGCAGACCATGAGGAATAAAAATACCTACATTTTGTTCTTCTACGATGTTTTGCCATAAATCGCCATACGGCTCCAAGCGGAAATATTCAAAGCCACTCTTTATAGCTAAATTATGAGGTGTGCGCTGGACATGCTGAATACTGATACCAGGTAAGGCAGAAGCAACAATAAACTCTAATTTGGCAGCAGAGCCGATTTTCACTTGGCTGCCAAAAATATCTATCCACTGGTTATCAGCAGACTCCATATAAACACCAAGGTAGAAGTCCTGTTTGTCAAACTGCTGAGCATCAATGTTATTTACGTTATAGATGGCACTTGAAAGCTTAACCAACTTCATATCACTGGTTACTTTTGCTTGGGTTGTACTTAACAACTGAGTAAAGGTTTCATCTATCTGCGAAAATACACTGCCCAAATCTTTATGGTTATATTCGGGTATTTGCTCATGTAAATTTTTTAATTTCAACGCTGATAAAGAGGCCGTAATTTGACTTAACGCTAAATAAATTCGCTCTGGGTGTACTACATCAATTTCTGTCAAATGCTTGAGCTCGACTACTTTAGGCAGTAATACATTGAGGATCATTAAATTTTGAATATCGCTGGCTTCAAGTGCTTGAGCCTGAGACATTAAATGTGATGCTTTAGCACTGACAACGTTAAATGCTTTTTGCAGAAAGTTTTTTAAGTAATTAGAAATATGTGCGTTAAGTAAAGGAGGAATAAATGAATCATCTATTGAGAAACCACCATCAGCACTTCTTTTTAATCGTGCGACAGCAAGACTATCAAAATGGTGGTGACTATCATCTTCAGTCAATAAAAACAGATTAGGCGTCGAGAACAATACTTCCCTTTTGCGCATGACATCATGCTGATCACTAATGCTTGAGTATTCTGTTCTGTATGCGCAAAGTTGGCCATCTTGTTGGTAACCTTTGATACCAGACACAGATTCATTAGCAGGCATTGCAATATACACCACAACGTCTTGGGTATCAGCTGGCAGCTCTAACTCAAGAGGTTGATCGACGTTTCGATCGAAACAGACCATTTTTCCATTTTCAAAAATGAAGTTTGCCCGGGTTACACTTAACACCCCACGCGCTAATGCTGAGTAATCAAAGCTTAAGTGACTAAAACCATAATGAAACCCAGAACACCATGATAAACGCTGAGCGACAGCGTTTTCATGGCTTAAGTCAAACTGTTGTAAATGTTGTTGAGCGAGTAAGACACCCTCTGCCCAAACAGGCTTTCGACCGTTGTAAATCATTATTTAGCTACGCTATTTAATACTTCTGTTACTTTTTTATTGGCTGCACTTTCAGCTTCAGCAGTCGCTTTTGCTTTTAATTTTTGCTGATGCTCGTACTTGCGTCTTTCAACGTCTGACATTTTAGATTTGTTCACTTTACGCGTTGTCTTGCGGCTAGCGGTTTTATCCTCAGCACTAGCTTCTGGCTGATCTTGAGTTTGAGCAGTGGCCTCTTGAGGTGTTTCAACTTTAGGCAGAGAAATTGAATTGCTCGTTAATGCAACGTCGAGCTCGGTAGATAATTGAACGGTACCGCCATCTAATTTATAAAACACGCGCCAGTTGTTCTCAGCTCTATCACGGAACAAAGCAAAAATAGCGACGTAATTGGCAAGCTCAGCCTGATCAAATACAATTTTTGTTTGATCAGAAGGGTAAACCGTGTGCTCTTCCATCGTCACCAGCGTATTGGCTAACACCGATTTATCTGATTTCCATAAATCGTTAAACGTCGCATTGTTGAATGCCTGTACATCTGTTAGTTGATAAACCCTTAACACAACAGGTAAAGGCTCATCGAAGCGATTTAAATTTAAATTATCGGTCGCACTGACATCTAAAGTAACTTTTGTCGATGAACACGCACCCAACAAACAAACAAGGCCAAAGAAAAAAGTGGCTTTAAGAAATTTCATATTCCAACCCTAGTGATATAAAAATTTAACGACATAATTTCTGCTCAAGTACGGAGCAGATAACTTGATCGAAACGAGCTGAAGCAGTTTCAGCCCAAAATGTTTTTTGATTCAGTAATTTTTTGACTAAAGAGACGCTGGTTTGATGTTTACGATCGGTTTCTAATGTAGTGACAACGAGCTCATCCATGGCCGCGAATAATTGCGACTGAACCCTGAGTAATTCATTGCTCAGCTGTGATAAAACAACATGAGTAAGGCAAGCTTTGTAAAGGCAGTAATCAAGCGACTCGTTATTGAGTATTTCGAATGTTTGATGTGCTTCTTTAGAAAATACACGATGAGCGGGTAAGCCGATTTGATCGAGTAAGATACCGATTGAACGACAATTACTCCAAGTAGACTGGATGAAAGCATTTTTTTGTAGAATAAATGCTTTTTTGTAAACGTCCAGTTTGTCATTTTCAAGCACGCTTTTTGGCGAGCGAGTTTGCTTATCCGTACTAAACATGTGTATCCCTTCGTCATCAACACAATTGAGAAATCAAGTATCCATAAAACTACACGAACTGTTTACTAATCAAGCAGCTCGTACATGATATCTATCTTTAAAATACACCAGCCCTGAAATAGGTGTCAACCAAATGTTAACATTTGCTAATGGTTTGACATATTTAGAATCAGCATGTTATAACAATTTAAATATGGAATTAGCTCAGATAAAGCTCAAACTAAGACCATATAGAGAACTCGCTTAGCTTTACTGTCATAAAGCCCCGATAATTGTTAACTAAATGGATATTTATTGTTAACAAAATAGACATGAGAATCGACAATGGATATGTCAATCATCAACCATGCCAGTGGTTCAAAAACCGACCAACAGGTACGTGCTATCTCTTCGCTTGTACTACTGGGAGTTGAATATAAAGTCAGCCATTTTTCTGGCCAATCACACCTCAACGCAGGCTTTAAATTTCTATTAAATGTTGAAATTTCATCGTCCGTATCCGATAGCGCCTTATTCAATGGCTTAGGCCACAATGCAACGCTCACCATCTTGGCTTCAGACGGTTTAGGTCATGATTATTGTGGTGTTGTAACGGCTATTGAAGAGCTCGGTAGCCGATTCGAAACGCGTCATTACCAAATTACACTACAAGATAGAATTAGCTTGTTACCCAAACAGTATAAATCGAGAGTTTGGTTAGATAGCGACATACAAAGCCTTTTAACCCAAGTCGCTATTGAGGCAGGCTACAGTCACAACCAAATAATATTCCGCTTAAGCCAAGACTTACCTCAAGCGCCATACTGCGTACAGGCATTGGAGTCTAACTACGACTTTTTCCATCGTCTTATTCAACAACACAAACTGCTGTTTTGGTTTGAGGCCATTAATCAAACGCACGTATTAATTATTACCGACAGCCAACTCGCGTCCCCGTACACCACACGTGGTGAATTGGTGTTAAAAACCAGCGATGGTTTTGCCTCACAAATGTCGAGTTTTGAATTAACCGATACCTTTGTCGGGTTCAACCAAGCCGCGCATTACTTCAAAACACAAGCAACAGCCGGACAACAAAAAAAGTACACAAAATTAGTTGGAAACGTACCCGATGTATTTGTCGGGGCATCTTTTTCGTTAACCGATGACAATGGTTTAAACGCAACGGCCGATTGGCTCTGTATTAGCGCGGTATATACCCTAAACCAAGGTAATGATGAGCGTGTTAGCAATCAGGCAACCTATTTTAATTGCCAACTAACCGTTATCGAGCGTGGCCAGTTTTTTATTCCAAGGCCGATAAAAAAATTGCCCAAACCTATGCTATTTGCAGCCAATGTCGAGTCGCTATCTTCTCAAGCTCAACTCAATGTTGATGGCCAATATCAAGTCAGAGCCGAATTTGATAAAACTGCCAAAGCAAAAACGCAAGCCTCTATTGCGCTGTCAAAATTAACCCATTACGCCTGCGCCGAACAACCGCAAGCAACAGGCTGGCACTTTCCCCTTCTCGATAATAATCAAGTGCTATTAGGTTGTTTAGATAACGATGCGGATAAAAGTTTCATTATCGGTTTTGATAACAATCAAACCCAGCCTTCGGTAGTCAACAGCCAAACCCCTACCCTAAATCAACTGAGCACAAGTAGTGGCCATCAGCTTACGTTAGATGACGATATCGACAATGCACATATCATGCTACAAACGCTCGATGGCGAGCATTGCTTTAAGTTGCAGGCTGGCACTAATGCCCAAAAACACTGCATCAACTGGCTCTCAAGGCTAGGCCATATTTCACTTGTCGCAGGGAAAACACTGAACCTGAATACCGATGAAAAAACCATCAGCTTTAAAATTAATGGGCAAATGCTACACGATGCTAACAACCATTACCGCATCCAAACCGAGCAAATTATTCAGTTTCAATCGGGTGCCAACATGCGTTGGTTTGCCAAAGAAATTGACATTTTATCGGAAAGTGCCTTAACGCTTTTAGCCAATCAAACGGCCACATTTGCGGCCAAACAAACGCTCAATTGGCAAAGTGAACGCGGCGGTATATCCATTTTAAACCCACAAGGTGCGAGCTTTTACCAAACTCAACAAAGCATCGAGCTGTGTTGCAACGGCAGAGGCGATTTAGTGCTTCACAATGCTGGCGCACAAATTAGCTTATCGAGCAGTGGCGATGTGGCCATAACTGCATCAGGCTTGCTGACGTTAAAAGGGTTATTTATTAATCATGATGCCCCAGTAAGCTATGACAACCAAAGCCCGAGTCGAGCCAGTAGCCCAGCTGCGCCAAGCCCAAGCAACATTAGCCGTATTAGCCCATTAACATTAGATGGGATAACAGAAGCAGATAATACACTTAACACCGTTTCGCTTGCTTATCAGTATCAAGACGGCGAGCCCGTTCAACAGGCCCCTTATCGCGTTGTGTTAAGTGATGGTACTGAATTAACAGGTCATTTAGATAGTAATGGCCAAGCCGATATTACCGAAGTACCCACTGGGCAGTATCAGGTGTATTTAGGTGAAGACACGCGAGAATATCAACCAATTGAAAACACGCAGCCCAACCCGCTATATGGCAAAATTTCGCCACAAGCCGCTGTACAAATGGTTGAAAATAACGATACCAGTTTGTTAAGTGAAGCCGGTGATTTAGCGGCAACCGCAGGCGATTGGTTTTGGGGCGCATTACAAGGCGACTTTAACGAAAACCCCAGTACCTCACAAATCGTTGTTGGTACGGTGATTTCGATGATCCCTGTGGTCGATCAAATCATGGATGTTAGAGATATTTGCGCCAATGTCATGGTCTTAACCGATGATGAAGACGCCAACGACACAGCAGGCTGGATTGCTATGGCCCTTACCGGTATCGGTTTGATCCCCGTTGCTGGCTCGGCCATTAAGGGTGTCGGCAAAGTCATTATAAAAAATGCGGATAACGCCCTACCCGCAGCCCTTGCCGTATTGAGAAAACTGGGCAAAGGTGACCCAGTAAAATACCTTAAAAACCTCGATTGGGCTGATTTAACCAAACAAGCCACCGACTTAGTGAAAGAAAAAATCGTTGCGTTAAGAGATGGCTTACAAGCTTGCTTAAACAGCTGGAGTGTTAAATGGGTATTATCAGATAGCGCCAAAGACAGCCTGAAACACAATATTGATAAACTCAATCAAATTATCCCCAAAGTTGAGCAAGGCATAAAACAAGGTATCGATTACCTTAAAAACAAAATAAATACCGCATTAAATAAATACGAAGGCGAACTGCCACAAACCGGTATCACAGGACAAACGAAAAAGGTTAAAGCGGATGAACTTGAAGCGCCTAAGGGGAATGAGTTAAAAGGGGCGAATACTAGCAAAGCGATAACCTCAACGAGAAAAACGCCTGATGACTTTAAAGCTGAATTCAAACACATAAATCATAGAAAAGCGGCGACAGGCGAGTACAATGCACATCAGTTAATGCAAGAAAAAGGGTTTACTGCGCTTGGTAAAACAGATGGTAAATACACACCTGGGCAAACGGGCATTGATGGTATTTATTTACACCCCAACCCGCCACCTGACTACGTTATTACCGAAGCAAAATATAACAAAGCGCGCTTAGGTAACACCAAACACGGCAAGCAGATGTCAAATAAATGGGTGACAGACAAGAGACTCAAAAAAGCGGGCATTACCAGCCCAGTAGAGCGTCGTAAAATACTAAGAAGCCTTCAAAAGGACGATGGAAAAATACAAAAATTACTTATTCGCAATAAGGAAGATGGCACACTCGTCGTTAAAGCGCTTGATAAGAACGCCAACATAATCGGTAAAGCATTAAAATTATAAGGACCAAACAGTGTTAAGAGATACGCTAAAAGATAAGAGTTATTATGATGACAGAGTCAATTTTAGACTTGAATGCATTGAAGAAGATATCGATGACATTAAGTCTGATGACGAACTTACCCATGAAGTAAAGATGAATTTTGCATTTGGGCTGATAAACGACTCAATGGAGTTATTACACTTAAAATACTCGCGAGGTGACAATTTAGCCGAGTTTAAACCACTATTACTTGACACCCTGACCTATCGGCAGTGGCAAAAACAGTTTGCCGATGCACTCCCCCCCAATGAACAAGTGGCGCGTATCCAGTGGGAAGAAGTAAACGAAGATGATATGGAGCGCATTCTGACTTGGTTTGCCTTTGCTTATTGCCTTAATATGGGTCAAGACTACTACCAACAAGTGCTGGCTTTAATTGCTAACCAAGGCCAAGACGGCCTTTTAGATAACCTTGCCATCGCCATGGGCGATACGGGCCGTGAAGTCGCAGAAAACACCCTCTTTAAAAAACGTTTTGGTAAATTGCATAAAGTGGTTATCGCAGAGCCCGCACAAAGACCCAAATTGGTCAAAACCTATTTAGATGCTTGGTACAAATTATATGGTAGCCCTGATTATCATTTAATGGAGGACGGTGCCTATGACGGCTACTGGTGCTGGGAAGCCGCCCTATTGGTCAAACTCTACAATATTGATGACAACAGCTTTATCGACCACGAGTACTACCCGAAAGATTTAGTGCATTGGCAACAAACTTTATAAGTTTTAGTGCAAGCAAGGAGCAATACCCATGCGAGATACTCGAAAAACACCAGATTATTTTGACGAGTTCTTACTCGACATAGAGCAAGGAATAACTGAAACCCAAGACGCATTAGATGCCGGTAACTTTACCTCGCCATCAGAGCGCGTTGATGTGGCCCAACGTATCTATCAACTAGCCATTATGCGCGCTGTGGCGCATTACTCAAGAGGCGCGCATTTAAGCACAGTAAAACAGCACACACTTGCCATACTGGATTACCGCAAACAATTATCGGCGTATTGTGACCAGCTGCCAGCAGCGCATCAAATTTACCGCAATGCCTTTGAAAAATTAGGTGGGCAAATAGATGCTGTTGGCTCGCCAAACATTAATCGTTACGTTTACACATTGTGGTGGTTGAGTTTGCTACAGGCAACAGGAGCAGAGCAAACGCATATTAATCAAGCGCTCGATATTATTGGTGAACAAGGCAAAGACGCCCTACTTGATGCCATTGCCAACGCCTTAGGTGATAACACTCGCGACATGGCAAATAGCCTGTATTATCCTGAGCTTTATCAACCACTCTATCAGGCAGTGACCGCGGCACCTGAGTTAAAACCCGAGTTGATTAACCAGTTTGTTACCACTTGGTATGACCAGCTTGAAGACCTTGCAGACTGGCATGACAGCCATGCGTGCGATTGTGAGTTTGAGTACACCGACTATTACACAGGCTATTGGTGTTTAGAGGCCGCACTGGTGGCCAATATTACCGGCGTTCACGCCGGAGCACTCACAAAACATGCCATGCTACCAATAGACTTGCTCCAACATACTTAAAATAGCGAGATAGTATTCACCCTTATCGACTTAAGGATAACCAAAGACCGCTCTTTAACAATGTGGAAAGGATTCCCAATAAGCCTGCTTAAACTCTTAAGCAGGCTTGTATTTCATTCCTCTCCCCCAAAAAAATTTAATATAGACATTTTTTATTCAGTTTTACGTGCATTAACGAAGCAAAAGGGCCAGGTGCTAAATTAGGCCAAACGCAAGACGGTACAAAACAGATGTCTGATAGATGGATTAAAAGAAATCTTAATCGCATGAAAAAATCTAAAAGATACTCTGACAAGAATAAGAAATTAGCGCAAGACCTGCTTGATGCTGAGGATAACAGAATAAAAGTAAATAAATTAGTTATTGAAGCAATTGAAGAAAATGGCAAAGTCATCGGTGGCAAATTACAACCATTACCTCTTAGCAAAGGATAAGTATGTTAAAGTTAAATAAATTAAATGAAGATGATTTATCGTACGATCTTTCTTCTAGACCTAAAGCGATTAAAAATTGGACGCCTGTTATTAACGATGACGACGAACCGATTGAGGAGAAAGTACGAGCAGCATTTAATTTGACAAGTTGGTATGTTAGGTTAGCCAACGCCAACTACGGCCTCGAAAATTACGACCAAGTAAAACCGTATTTAGAAAAAGCTGCGCCTTATGCTTTTTTAAGAGGTTTTGATGAGGAGTTAAAAACGCACAAGAATGATTGGACAATCCAGCAGGAACTTAATCTCTGTTTGTTATTTGGCAATACAGATATCATTGAAAAATTATCTAAATTAGTAAATAACTTTAAGCCCAGCAGTATTATGCACCAAGCATGTTATTTGTATGATTGTTTACTCATCAAAGTGGGCACAGGCCAATCAATTGAGCAAGTTCAAATAGAGGAAGCATTATCTGAGGCTGGTGCGACCAAAGACAAAGATGTGCTGCAATATATTCAACCATTAATTCAAGCAATAAATGCCTTGGTATTGAGTGACCAATCGCTATGGCAATCCTCTATTGAAAAAGCAATTGATTGGCATACAGACCAATGTAAATTTGGTGACTACAAAGAAGACATCGATGGCTTTATCAATTTAAATGCCCTAACCCTAGCCAAACTTGGTAAAACCATGCATGGTTGGCAATGTGAAACCCATTCTCTTTACCTCCCTCTGTTTTTAATCGATTAAGAGCCTTTTTCCTATGAGTAGCCTGATACATTTATACCTGATTGATGAAGACACCTACCCTGCTAACCTAACGGGTGATGATGAAAGTAAATACCAAACTGTGCTGGATATTACCCAGCAAGAAGGCATTCGCTGGCAATCCATCGAATTAAACATGCGTGGCTTTGAGCCCGCACTGCAATTATGGGATGCCGCTGCGGGTAACAGCAACCTATTGCTTGTTGCCACTTTTAATTTTTATCCTCACAAGCTATTACCGCCCGATGCGGATACCAGTGGCACGTTTGGTTTTTTCCCAGCAGAAATGGTGCAAGACTTTTACTCGGTGATGCAACAAGAATACGACTTTGATATTGATTCACTCGAAGGCAAACAAATCATTCAGGAAATTGAACAAGACGGCATAAATGAAGTAAACCCGGATGCCTACGAAATGGTTAGAGATAAATACTTCGTAACCTTTAGAGATGCAGCAAAACAAAACAAAAGCATTGCCGTCATTATTGAAATGTAACTGCACATATAAACAATAAGCACCGCAAAAAAACGCTCTTTAACAATGTAGAAAGGATGCCCAATAAGCCTGCTTAAACCCTTAAGCGGGCTTGTATTTCATTCCAGTTCATATTTCCAATAATTTTAAATAATTGTTTTTTGTATTTATTCTCACCCCAACCCGCCACCTGACTACGTCATTACCGAAGCAAAATACAACAAAGCACGCTTGGGTAGCACCAAACACGGCAAGCAGATGTCAAATGATTGGGTGACAGACGAGCGACTCAAAAACGCGGGGATCACTGATCGAGCACAAAGAAAAGAGATATTAGAAGCACTTGAAGATAATGACGGTACAGTCCAAAAATTACTTATTCGCAATAAAGAAGATGGCACACTCGTTGTTAAAGCGCTTGATAAGAATGCCAACATTATCGGAAAAGCATTAAAATTATAAGGACCAAACAGTGTTAAGAGATACCTTAAAAGATAAAAACTATTATGACGATAGGGTTAATTTTAGAGTTGAATGCGCTAAAGAAGACATTGCAAGTATAAGCTCTGAGGGAAAATATACCTATAAAGTAAAGATGAAAAAGGCTTATAGAATGGTAAGTGATTCCATGTATTTGCTACATCAAAAGTACTCGCGCGGAGATAACCTTGCTGAGTTTAAACCGCTATTGCTTGATACCTTGACCTATCGACAGTGGCAAAAAAAGTTTGCCGATGCACTTCCACCCAATGAACAAGTTGCGCGCATATCAAAAGAAGAATTAGGAGAGCATAAAACTGAAACTCTTTTACAGTGGTTAGCCTTTAGCTATTGCCTTAATATGGGTCAAGACTACTACCAACAAGTTCTTAGTTTAATTGCCAACCAAGGCCAAGACGGCCTGTTAGATAACATTGCTATTGCCATGGGGGATACGGGCCGTGACGTTGCGCAAGGCACTCTTTTTAAAAAACGTTTTGGTAAATTGCATAAAGTGGTTATCGCAGAGCCCGCACAAAGACCCAAATTGGTCAAAACCTATTTAGATGCTTGGTACACACTGTATGGTACGCCCGATTATCATTTAATGGATACTGATGCTTATATCGGCTACTGGTGCTGGGAAGCCGCCTTAGTGGTCAAACTCTACAATATTGATGACAGCAGCTTTATCGACCACGAGTACTACCCGAAAGATTTAGTGCATTGGCAACAATATTAATAAACCGCTTAAAAATGAATGGCCTTATTAGGTTATCCAGCACATGTCCAAATGGATACTAGATGCTAATAAGGACAAATTAGGACAATAAAGTACGGACGACTGTGCAGGTGCAAGATTAAGGAAAATGTATGAATAACTTACCAATAAACCTACGTGAAAAAATTGATAACTTGTATATTGCTGCGTTTAAAGCCTTAGAGAAAAAGGATTTTAAAATAGCTAAACAACAAGCAGAGCAAGCATGGGACTATTTACCTGAGCCCAAGTTTGATTGGGATGTTACCCTTAGTTTTGTGTCTGCAACCTGTGAAATGTATCGTGAGCTTAGCTTATTTGAGAGCTCACATAAAATAGTGGATGAGCTCATCGCTTCTGGTCACCTAGACGAATATGATGATGGCCCATTATTTTTAAAAGGAACCATTTACTTTGAGCAAGGAAAGAAAGATGAAGCCAAACAGTGGTTTGATAAAGCCAATAAAATTTCTAAAGGGCGGTGCTTTGCGGGTGAGCCAAAGAAATATAAAGCCTTTTTTGATGAGTACGCCAAATGAATATTGATGACCAAATAGAATTGTATTGCGAGCAAGGGAATGACCTATTTGATGAAGACGATTTTAAAGGGGCAATCAATATATGGCAAAAAGCCTTTGATTTACTCGCAGACCCTTTCGATGATTGGGAGCACGCTACTTGGTTAAAAGTATCTATAGGTGATAGTTATTATATGCTTGATGAGTATGAAACAGCACTTGACGCCATGCTTGATACGTTAAACTACCCTGAAGCAATCGATAACCCTTTCATTCACTTTCGAGCAGGCCAATGCCACTACCAACTTAATGACAAGGAGCGCAGTAAAAATGCACTGCTAAAAGCCTATATGCTTGCTGGTAAGGAAATTTTTGAAGACCATGAAGAAGACGGTCTTTTCTACTACGACTTTTTAAAATCCGAAGTGGCCATATAAAACCTCAGCCCTAACATTTACTGCGTTAAAACTTGGGAAGGTGGTCATTTAAAATACCGCCAGTGCACAACTTGCAGACTTTATTATTGCTATAAAACTGAACATATTTCATAAAAAAAATCACCTTTTAACCCATGGTTAACTCAAAATCGTTTGCTGAGTTTAGAACTGATACACGAGTGAATATAGATCTGACACCTTGTAAATAAGGATTTTAATAATGAGCTGCAAATTTGAATTAGACGAATGCTTTGAAGGCTTTTTAGAAGATTTTGGTGAGCCAATAAACCAAGCCCAATGTAGTATTGAAACACTCAAAAAATATCAGGGAAAACTCCCCTCTCGCTTACTTGAATATTGGCAAGAATACGGTTTTTGTGGTTTTTCAGATGGGCTTTTTTGGATAGTCAACCCACAAGACTACGAAGCTGTTTTAGATGAATGGTTAGAAAATACAGGTATTCCAGATAATGATATTTACCATGTCTTTGCTCGCAATGCCTTTGGTGATTTGTTTCTTTGGGGAGAAGAAACAGGCTTTCGATATGAAATAACAGCATCAAGAGGCTGGATTATCGAGCAAGATGGCTCCCAAAAAAGCAAGCACAATGTAAAGTTTGAAAGATTTTTTGGGTGTTCTGATATAGAAGATCACGACATTGATGATGAAGACGATAACCCTTTATTTGAACGATGTGTGGAAAAATTTGGCGCATTAAAAGCCGATGAAGTGTTTGGCTTTGTCCCCAGTTTAATTGCAGGCGGCGATGCCAGGTTAGAAAACGTAGACAAAGTCGATATTGTTGTTCACTTATCTTTATTGGCTCAATTTGGTCAAATTGAAGTTCTTAATAAAGATGCTTTATTCAGAAAAGCCTTTGGTTAATTTTTTATTATTACTCATAAACAAGGTGAGTAAACTTACTCTTTAACATTCGAAATAAAATTAAAAGGAGTCTGTAGTGACTACAGGCTCCTTTATCATCAATTCACATACTTTTTAAAATAAAAAAATCCGACTGATTTTGTATTGGTGCAACCTATAAAGTACAACAACAAAGCTATAAAGGCCGCCCACTTCAATTTACTTTGAAATTACAAGCCACGTTCAAGTAAGAAGTACACCAGCTATTTCTTTATAACTTTCAAAGGGTGGCTTTTTAATAATTTATAAATGGCAATTAATCGGCATGTTGGTCTTACAAGCAAAACAAAGATTTCGCTTTTTCTGCATAAAAGTAAAATTACTCCTCGATGAGTATCGTAATAAACTTGAGTAAATTTAACTCACGACTTTAATTAGGATGATATTAAATGAGTACAAAAATAGATTCGGCTATTCGGATGATGGAACAATCTGGCGAAGAAATTTTAGTTCATGGAGGCGCTTCAGAAGAATTAATACTGGCAGCTGAAAGTAGGTTAGGTATTAAATTTCCACAAGACTACAGGTATTTTCTACGAAAATATGGCGCTTTATGTTTTGAATCAGAAGAGTTTTATGGTTTAACTAAGTATGGCTTGCAATCAAAAAGTATTCCCTGCGCAATATTTGCAACTGAATCAGCAATAAAGCTGGGCGATATTTCCAATAAAATGATTAAAGTAAAATCTACGGGTTACGGTCCTATTTTTTGCATCGACTTAACTGGTGAATATGAAAACTCACCTGTAGTAGAAACGGAGTTATCGTTTAAGAGAGAAGATCGAAAACACCTTGTTGCACAGTGTTTCGCAGACTTTTTTTACAAAGAAATAGAACGCGCAATTAAAGAACTCTAGCTAAGGTAGCAATATAAATTGAATGTAGATGAAATTTATTTAGAAATTGTTCAAAAAATGGTGTCGAGCATAAATGATGTTTGGACTGAAGCATCAATTAATTTTGAATATTTAGGTGATTCAGCAGAATATAACGGTAGATATTTAAAAACAGATAACAAAATCCAGCAATATCAGTTCAAAGTCGGCTATCAGACATATAAACTTTTTAAACAATTACATCACATAACAACTGAGAACTCTGAGAATAAGTGGAACCGCGCTAAGTTCACACTCGAACCATCAGGGAAGTTCAATATTGATTTTGAATGGGATCAGGATTTAGCAGATGAAATAGAGCGACTAAATAATGAGTAAAATACAATTATTAAATGCCATAACCGACATTGGTTTACCCCCTTTTTCTAAACAGCGAATAAAGGCTATTTAACAATCACCTTAATTCCATTGTTAATTAAAAATCGTTTGCTGGATTTGGAACTGATACACGAATGAATATAGATCTGACACCTTGTAAATAAGGACATTAATAATGAGTAGCAGATTTGAATTAGACGAAGATTTTAAATATTTCTTAGAGAAGTTTGGTGAGCCAACAAGCCAAACACAATGTAGTATGGAAACACTCAAAAAATATCAAGGCAAACTCCCCTCTCGCTTGCTTGAATATTGGCAAGAATATGGTTTTTGTGGCTTTTCTGATGGACTTTTTTGGATAGTTAACCCTAAAGACTACGAAAATGTTTTAGATGAATGGCTTGTCGAAACAGATATACCCGACCATGACATTTACCATGTCTTTGCTCGCAATGCTTTTGGTGATCTATTTCTATGGGGGGAGCAAACCGGATATAAACATAAAATCACCATTTCACAAGGATGGATTATTGAAAAGAAAGGTAACAAACTTTCAGAACACAATAACGCTATTGAATGGTTCTTTGGTGGAGCTAGACCTAAGTCACATGATAATAATGACGAAGACGATAACCCTTTATTTGAACGATGTGTGGAAAAATTCGGCGCACTAAAAGCCGATGAAATGTTTGGCTTTGTCCCCAGTTTAATTGCAGGCGGCGATGCCAGGTTAGAAAACGTAGACAAAGTCGATATTTTTGTTCACTTATCTTTATTAGCTCAATTTGGTCAAATTGAAGTGTTAGACAAAAGTGCACTACGCCATTTGGTCTATAAATGAATGCGAATTGAATAGACAGCCCACCTTTATTTAGTTTGCTGGTGACAAAGCACTTTACTTTGAAAATTAGTAAAGGATATCCAATAAGCCTAAAGGTTTGTTGGATAACTAGCCTTGCAGACTCCTCTACCAATTAACAAATTTGATTAATTGAGCCAAACAAACCATCGACTTAGTAAAAGAAAAAACGTTTATTAAAGTGATGCCAGTGTTACAAGTCAATTGGTTCACAATGGAATACTAAGGGAGACGGCGACCTCAGTCGCGTCAGTATCAAGGATAAAGAAGATCAAACGATTTGGACCGAATATCCCAATAAATATCTCACTACACAGGTGTAAATAACAATGACAGCTACATTTAGATTAGATGAAGATTTTGAGTATTTTTTAGAGAAGTTTGGTGAGCCAACAAACCAAACACAATGTAGTATGGAAACACTCAAAAAATATCAGGGCAAACTCCCCTCTCGCTTACTTGAATATTGGCAAGAATACGGTTTTTGTGGCTTTTCAGATGGACTTTTTTGGATAGTTAACCCTAAAGACTACGAAGCTATTTTAGATGAGTGGTTAGCACCCACAGATATCCCAGTTAATGACACATACCATGTCTTTGCTCGCAATGCTTTTGGCGATTTATTTCTTTGGGGTGAGCAAACCGGATATAAATATAAAATCGCCACGTCAAAAGGATGGATTCTAGAACGCGAAGGGGACCCTCTCTCAGAGCATAACATTAGAATAGAATGGTTTTTTGGTGGGCAGGATATAGATTTACATGAAAAAAAAGATGAAGACGCTAACCCTTTGTTTGAACAGTGCGTTAAACAATTCGGCGCATTAAAAGCCGATGAAATGTTTAGCTTTGTCCCAAGCTTAATTACAGGCGGTGATGCCACTTTAGAAAACGTAAACAAAGTCGATATTTTTGTTCACTTATCTTTATTGGCTCAATTTGGCGAAATAGAAGTGTTAGACAAAAATGCACTACGCAAAAAAGCATTTGGTCTATAAATTATCTTTAATTGAGAAGTTATCAAAAACAACCGCAACAATTCACTTTGAAGTTACCAATCTCCCCCTATTTAATCATTTGGAAAAGATGCCCAATAAGCCTGCTTAAACCCTTAAGCAGGCTTGTATTTCATTCCAGTTCCAACCCCCAAATTTAAAATAGGCATTTTTTATTCAGTTTTACGTGCATTAACGAAGCAAAAGGGCCAGGTGCTAAATTAGGCCAAACGCAAGACGGTACAAAACAGATGTCTGATAGATGGATTGAAAGAAACCTTAATCGCATGAAAAAATCTAAAAGATACTCTGACAAGAATAAGGAATTAGCGCAGAATTTACTTAAAGCAATGAGGCGCAATAAACCTAAATTGAATAAACTGATAATCGAAGCCATAGAGGATAATGGCATAATTGTTGGCGGAAAATTACAACCACTTCCGAAACAAAAGGCAAATTAGGATGTTGAAATTAAATAAATATGAACCGGATGATTTAGAAGAGCTCTATGATGACCTCAATTATATGATTGAACATCGAATTCCTGAAATAAAGTGTGCATCAGCATCATACGAAGATAAACAAAATGCTACATTTTGGGTCACGCAGCAGTACATCGAAGTAGGCTTTACACATTATGCCCTCGAAAACTACGACCAAGTAAAACTGTATTTAGAAAAAGCAGCGCCTTATGCCTTTTTAAGAGGTTTTGACCCTGAGCTTCGCACCCACAATACAGACTTAAGCATTCATACCGAATTAAACTTAGTCTTACTCTTTGGCGATGACGCGCTGCATCAAAAGCTGGCCGCATCAAAATGGACACTAGAAGGTGATGACATCATGTACCTCGCCTGCCTCATGTACGACCATCTTTTAATTAAACTCGGTACCGGACAAACATTAAAGCAAATTGATATTGACGCCGCTTTAGAAGAAGCCAAAAACAGTAAAGAAAGAGATGTATTACAGTACATACTGCCATTAATTGAAGCGATTGATGCACTCGTGAATAAAAACCAACAACAATGGCAATCCAGTATTGATAAGGTAATCGATTGGCATACAGACCAAGCAAAATTTGGCTGGTTAAATGACATTATTGAAGGCTTTATCAATTTAAATGCCCTGACCCTAGCCAAACTTGGTAAAACCATGCACGGTTGGCAATGCGAAACCCATTCTCTTTACCTCCCTCTGTTTTTAATCGATTAAGAGCTTTTTCCTATGAGTAGCCTGATACATTTATATCTGGTTGATGAATGAACTTACCCTGCGAAGGAAATATTAAATCTCTATTGATTAATTCACATTTTATTCTTGATAGGGAGCCAACTTATAGAAAATTTATGATGCTTACAATTACTCAATCTAAAAGAATGCTCTGTGAAAAAGATATTTCTGACGCACAAAATGAACTTAACTTAATATTTCCAGAACAATACACGCGGTTTCTATTAGTCAGTAATGGTGGTGTTCCTAAACAATGTGCCATAGATTTTAATGGCGTTGACATTAAAGTTAATGGTGATGATGTTAAGCTTTTATTCAGTATCCAAGGAAAAAAAAGTAGAGATTTAGTCTTAAGGTATCTAAATAAAGATATACATATTCCAACGGGTTTAATAGTCATTGCTCAATCAGAGCTTGGTAACTATTTTTTATTATCTGCAAGACAAGATTGTTACGGTGTGATTTTTTATAAAGACCATGAAATAGAAGATACGTTAGCTTTTGAACCCGAACAAAACCTTTATCCAGAGAGTATTGTCAAAATCTCTGATGACTTTGAAGAATTCTTACAATCACTCTATCAACCTGACGAATAAAATTAAGTTACTTTAGGGCAAGTAGCCATTATTAGATAGCGCTATACAGAATCAAACTCAGATAAGATAAAAAGGAATGGTTCCAACAACAAGATAACTAGATAACTAGCTGAATTTTGAACAAATAAACGAATGAATATAGATCTGACACCTTGTAAATAAGGAAATTAATAATGAGTAGCAGATTTGAATTAGACGAATGCTTTGAAGGCTTTTTAGAAGATTTTGGTGAGCCAATAAACCAAACACAATGTAGTATGGAAACACTCAAAAAGTATCAGGGCAAACTCCCCTCTCGCTTGCTTGAATATTGGCAAGAATATGGTTTTTGTAGCTTTTCTGATGGGCTTTTTTGGATAGTTAACCCTAAAGACTACGAAGATGTTTTAGATGAATGGCTTGTCGAAACAGATATACCCGACCATGACATTTACCATGTCTTTGCTCGCAATGCCTTTGGTGATTTGTTTCTTTGGGGTGAAGACACAGGTTACAGCTATCAAATTAATTCGACACAAGCATGGATTATAGAAAAAAAGAAAACGCCTCGCGCAAAACATAATACCGTTATAGAGAGATTTTTTGGTGCCACTAGAACAAGCGCTCATAACATTGATGATGAAGACGATAACCCTTTGTTTGAACGATGTGTGGAAAAATTCGGCGCACTAAAAGCAGATGAAATGTTTGGCTTTGTCCCCAGTTTAATTGCAGGCGGAGATGCCAGGTTAGAAAACGTGGACAAAGTCGATATTTTTGTTCATTTATCTTTATTGGCTCAATTTGGTCAAATTGAAGTGTTAGACAAAAATGCACTGCGCAAAAAAGCATTTGCTCTATAAATTGACTGTAATTGAAAAAACACCCTCCTTAGCAAGGCAGATAATATTCCCAATAAGTAGGCTTTTCCCCTAAAAAGAATGCGCTAAAACATTATTTGTATAACCAAAATTTCAGGACCAAACAGTGTTAAGAGATACCTTAAAAGATAAAAACTATTATGACAATTCTATCGAATTTAGTATCGAGTGTTTAAAAGAGGACATAGATGATGTTAATTATGAGGATAAATTCAACTATGAAGTAAAAATGAACACAGCATTTGGACTAGTTCGTGATTCAATGGAGCTATTACATTTAAAATACTCACGTGGCGACAACTTAGCCGAGTTTAAACCGCTATTACTTGAAACCTTGACCTATCGACAGTGGCAAAAAAAGTTTGCCGATGCACTTCCACCCAATGAACAAGTTGCGCGCATATCAAAAGAAGAATTAGGAGAGCATAAAACTGAAACTCTTTTACAGTGGTTAGCCTTTAGCTATTGCCTTAATATGGGTCAAGACTACTACCAACAAGTCCTTAATTTAATTGCCAACCAAGGCCAAGACGGCCTTTTAGATAACCTTGCCATCGCCATGGGCGATACGGGCCGTGAAGTCGCAGAAAACCCCCTCTTTAAAAAACGTTTTGGTAAATTGCATAAGGTGGTTATCGCAGAGCCCGCACAAAGACCTCAATTGCTCAAAACCTATTTAGATGCTTGGTACAAATTATATGGTAGCCCAGATTTACATTTAATGGACACCGATACTTACAAGGGCTACTGGTGCTGGGAAGCCGCCTTGGTGGTTAAACTCTACAATATTGATGACAGCAGCTTTATCGACCACGAGTACTACCCGAAAGATTTAGTGCATTGGCCACAATATTAATAAATCGCTCCTCTGACCCCAAACATAATGATCGTTATTCCCTACTAAAATAGGATTAATATGAGATTTTTAGCGTCTGAACAACACGATGAAATAAATAACTTATTTATTCAAGCATTTAATAAGCTTGACGAAGGCAACACAGTTAAAGCTCAAAAAATAGCCGAACATGCATGGAGCTTGTTACCAGAACCCAAATACGATTGGGATGTAACGTTAAGTTTAGTAAGTGACATTTGTGAAATGTATCGTGAGCTTAGCTTATTTGAGAGCTCACATAAAATAGTGGATGAGCTCATCTCGTCTGGTCATTTAAAAGAATACCAAGATGGCCCATTATTTTTAAAAGGCACCATCTATTTCGAGCAAGGAAAGACAGATGAAGCCAAACAGTGGTTTGATAAAGCCAATACAATTTCTAAAGGGCGCTGCTTTGTAGGCGAACCCAAAAAATATAAAGCCTTTTTTGATGAGTACACCAAATGAATATTGATGACCAAATAGAATTGTATTGCGAGCAAGAGAATGGCTTGCAAGCCTGATTAAACAGTTGGAGTGTAAAATGGTATTGTCAGATAGCGCCTAAGACAGCCTGAAATACAATATTGATAAACTCAATCAAATTATCCCCAAAGTTGAGCAAGGCATAAAGCAAGGTATCGATTACCTAATAAACAAAACCAACAAGGCACTTCAACAATACCAAGGGGAAAGAATGCAAAGACTCCCTTAGCTTTAATACTTCTGGACTCTTAATAGTAAGAAATTTTATTCCTTTATCAGGAAAAACTAACTAGAGTCATTAGTTAAAAATCCTGAAAATTAAAAATTTTAAAAGAAGCAGGCTTTACTGAAAAGCAGCAAAATCCATCTTGATGATTGAGGGACTAACGATTACAAGCACTTAATTTTAATCAGAAACAAGCCCTAGCATTATACCATTACTAATGCACAAAGGAGCTTAACGAGTAAGGTACCATATGGAGCTTCAGTTGATATTTAATTCCCAGTTACTCTGAGCTTTATTTATCCGTCAAAAGAGCACTAACAATGAATTACATAGCATTGCTAAATGATATTGAAAAAACCATATCTAGTTGGGGTGATAAATTAGAGCCACCAATAACTCAAGAAGAGCTTGTGAGATTTAAAGAACGAGTGAAATATTCATATAAATTAAACCTACCAGATTGTTATATTAACTTTATAAAAAAAACAAATGGTTTTGAATTCAATGGTTTGATTATCTTTGGTTCAATGAACTCTGAGGCCAATGATGCATCATTGCTTGATTTAATTGAGTCAAACGTGTTTTTGAGGGACTCAACCATTCACTTACCAGATCAAACTCTTGTCATTGGGGAGAGTAGCACAGGTGTTTTAACCTTCGATGGCATTAATAATGTTTATCAATATCGAGATCGAATAGCGTTGGTCCGAGTAGAGTCATACTTATCATTCGATGACATGATGACTAAAGAGCTAAATAAAGTAATTTAATTCAGTCACGCGACCACAATCTAACTATAAACGACTTAGGATAGAAAAAATCGTTTATTAAAGTGATGCCATTGTTAACAAGTCCATTGGTCCGCAATGGAATACTAAGGACGACGGCGACCTGAGTTGCATCAGTATTAAGGATAAAGAAGATCAAACAATTTAGACCGAATATCCCAATAAATATCTCACTACACAGGTGTAAATAACAATGACATCTACATTTATATTAGACGAAGATTTTGAATATTTTTTAGAGAAGTTTGGTGAACCAATAAACCAAGTCAAATGTAGTGTTGAAACACTCAAAAAATATCAGGGAAAACTCCCCTCTCGCTTACTTGAATATTGGCAAGAATACGGTTTTTGTGGCTTTTCAGATGGACTTTTTTGGATAGTTAACCCACAAGACTATGAAAATGTTTTAGATGAGTGGTTGGCACCCACAGATATCCCAGATAATGACATATACCATGTCTTTGCTCGCAATGCCTTTGGTGATTTGTTTCTATGGGGCGAAGCAACTGGTTATCAATACGAAATAAACGTATCGCGAGGCTGGATTATCGAGAATGAAGAAGTCCCAAAAACAGATCATGAGATAGAGCTTGAGTGGTTTTTTGGCGGGCAAGCACTTGACTTGCATAACATTAATGATGAAGACAATAACCCGTTATTTGAACGATGTGTTGAAAAATTTGGCGCGCTAAAAGCCGATGAAATGTTTGGCTTTGTCCCCAGCTTAATTACAGGCGGTGATGCCAGGTTAGAAAACGTGGAAAAAGTCGATATTTTTGTTCACTTATCTTTATTGGCTCAATTTGGTCAAATTGAAGTCCTTGATAAAGATGCTTTATTCAAAAAAGCCTTTGGTTAATAGTTAATAGATGAATGCGAATTGAATAGACAGCCCACTTTTGTAAGGTCTGCTGGTGACAAAGCACTTTACTTTGAAAGTTAGTAAAGGATATCCAATAAGCCGACTTAGTACGCTACAAAATTAGATTTAAATTGTAGGTAAAGTAAGCAATATTAACGGGCTTAAAGTTATAAGCCCATTTTGGTTAAAGGACTAAAGTTGACAAGATGTTTGTTTAGTATCGGCTTTACAGGCGTCATTATTATTGGCTTTACACCAACGAACGGCATTTTCCCAACTACAGGCGCCAAACGACGACAAGTCGATTTTAGCGTTAATACAAATCAGCTCGGCTTGTGCAGAGTTAACATCTGGCGATAACCATTCTTTCTTACAAGCTTTAAGCACCTTATCTGCTGTATCTGCATCAGGTTTGGCCATTTCTTTGATGTAACAGGCACTAATTAAGTCCTGTTTTTCCATTGTGATAATAGGATGTTCATCATCTCCCTCTGCAGCGCAATGCTGGTAAACCGCAGCAATTGGGTGATTGGCGCCTAAAAATGGCGTTTGCTTACTCGCGCCGCCAATACTAACGCTACCGGCTTCTAAAATACCCAGCTTATCTTTAGGATCTGGTCGCCCTAAGTAACTTGCTGCAAAAAACTCTCTTGCTTCAGTGCCAAATACAACAAGCGGGATAGTATGATCCCCCACCAGTGATTGAGGTGACAAATTAAATGCCAACATTGGCGTTACATAATTACCACCTGTTTGCGCATTATCAAAATATGTCTCTGCCATTGAAGCGGGTAAGTTTTGGCTTTGACCAGAACCTGGCGCACCAATTGGAATAATATCGATAATATTTTCAAATAAAACGGTGTCATTATTAGCTACGCCATTGGAGCGTAATAGCCTTTCCCATCGTGCTAATGTATTGTTATCTAGGTAATCACCTTGTCCAATTGATACGTAAGGTGGGTAGTGAATAAGCATGGAAGCTTTTTGATTTAACATAGGAAGACCAAGTGGCAAGAAGAGCTCCCACTCACCTGTGTTATCTGGGTCCCAACAGGCTTTACCTGTTGCCTTGAGCGTCGATTCTTTGCACGCATTAACACCAACATAGGCTTGATTTGCTAAGGTATCACTCATCCATTTTCTGTGCACATCACCGTACTGAGCCGCTTGTGCCAATTGGTCGGTATATTGACTATTGACGGAAAACGCTACTTGATAATAATCCTTCCCATCTTTTTTAACTGTGCTAACCGTTGCACTACTGTTATACCCAATCACACCATCGCGCTTTAAACTAGATGTAGTGTAATGAGCAATCACATGAGCCATGTCTTGTTTAGGCAAATAGAAACGCGCTTCATCTACAGGTGGGTACAAGTTGTTTAAATAGCTGACTTCACCTAATAGATAACTAAAGTATTTGTAGCTAGCCTGGGCTTTAGTTTGTTCTGGCTTGGATGGTGAGTGCTTAGCCGTTGCACAAGATGTGGTGATAAGGAATGTTAAAGCTAATAAAACCGTGTTTTTTTTCATATTAAAATTCTCCCTTTTTATTAAACATAACAAAGAATTACCAAAGTTCAATTCAGTTTTAGTAGTAGGTAGTATTTTAGTTAGAAACAGGCTTAGCAAATTAAATAATTAGTTTTGAAATACAATTAGCTCAATACCTAACATTGCTTTGCAAACTAAATGTTCATTGCAGAGAATTAACAACAGATTAGCTTTTAAATGAATTTTTGATTTTAGCTCAGAAGTTGCATCTTGGATTGGGAATTTTAATGTGTGAATGGCTTTATTTCTGGGGCTTTATCAACTTTCGTTAAAGGAGATATTGGTACGACCGAGTGGATTCGAACCACCGACCCCCACCATGTCAAGGTGGTGCTCTAACCAACTGAGCTACGGTCGTACAAGTTGAATCGAGAACGATTCAGAAGATGGGCGCATATTAACGACAACCTATTGGCCTTGCAAGCAAATTTTACTAAAAAATGACTGTTCGGCTTTTTTTTATTCAAATTGTGTTTTGTTAGCTATTTTTGCCTGTGTTAATCACCGCTAACTTTAATTTTTGTTTAAAAAACAGACATATGAACTAAACTAATTATTGTGTGTGTTAACTTGTTGAGGCTTCATGTTGAAATCTCGCTATGCCCTAACCTACTTTACTATCTGGCTATCCGTTGTTCTTTGCAGTTTTTCTTCAACCGCAGAGCCTGAAAACTGGCAAGAAAGAGAACAAAGCTTGGCAAGTTTATCGGGGGAAACTCAGCAATCTTCACTGTTAACACTGTTAAAACATTACAAAGTCTACGCGCCAAGTAAGACCATCACTTTGGCAAGTCAATTTGCCGACCGACAATCTCAATTACATTGGCTTATCCAAGCGCAAGTCGCCGAAGCATTTATGCATTATGGAGACTTAAAAGAAGCTAAAGATATTGTCGCTAAAACCATGCATAACATGCCCAATGAAGGCTTTGATAAAGCGAGGTTTGAGTTATCGAAATTAGCCGCCCAAATTAATATGCTCTTGGGTGATAATGAACAAGCATTAAAACAGTTTCAAAGATTGCTTAGTCAAAGTAGTGCAATTAAACACGGGCAAATAATCAATGAAATGGCCAAGCTTTATATTTTAGAGTATCGATTGGCTGATGCAATGGCAGTGCTTTTTCCTGTTTTCAACCAATTAGACCTGTCATATCAAGCAAGAATTGACGCGACGGAAAGCGAATTGGAAAGTTTGTTACTCATTGCCGATTTACTGACACAATTAAGGCAATACACCATTGCCCATGAACTTTATCAAATTTTAAAAGTAAAATTAGCTAGCTTTGATAATAGCTATCTTGCGCTAAAAACTGAGCTTGGTTTAGTGGTTACCACTAACTACTTAGGCCAACAGCAGTTAGCGCTGACAGGCCTTGATGAAATATTAACAAAAGCGAAATCTGTCGAATCACTGTTAGTACAAGCCAATATTTACCAACAAGCGAGTCAAGTCTATCTTTATCAAAATCAACTCGCCTTAGCTGAACAATGGGTTAACCAAACAGCAAATTTATTGAAAATTATCCAAGTTCCCTACTTACAACGTTTAAATGAGCTGACACAAGTTGAGCTTATTATCACCCTAGGTAATATTCGTACAGCCGAGAATTTACTCGCTCAGTCCGCCACTCAACTGGCTAATATCGATAACCCTCTCTTATCATCTAAGCAACTTTATCTATCGAGCTTAATTGCACTTGAAGATGGAGAACTAACTGCTGCGCAAAATAACAAAGCACAATCAGAGCAGCTGATAAAAAATATTGTCCAAGAAAATACCAAAACCATGCTCGACCTGCAGGTAGGTCAAATATACATTGCCACACTTGAGCGCAAATTGGAGACAGCAGAACAAGGGATAGCTAAAGCTCAAACCACTAACCAACTTTTTTATATTTCAGTCGGTTTGATTTTATCTTTGTTGGTGCTAGTGATTTTTCAGCATAAAAATTGGCACAAAATAAAGGAATCTTTGATTGCAGAGAATAACCAATTTGAAGACAAGCTAAACCAGCTTAAACACGTCATCAGAATTGATCCTGTTACTCAAGTGTTTAATCGTCAGCACATGGATGAGGTATTAAAACAAGAGTCACATCGACACGATATTAATCATCGTCCCTTGTGTTTAGTTTTGATTGATATTGATCAATTTCACCAATTGTCGCAGGCTCATTCTCAAGCCGGTATAGACGTTTGTAGTCAGGAATTAGCCGCGATTATTCAAAAACATATCCGCGCTCACGATATATTATCGAGATGGGGTAATAAGGAGTTCTTGCTTTTACTACCTGAATTAAGACTGGAAGGCGCTAAACATATCTGTGAATCCATTCGAGTGAATGTCGAACGTGAAAGTATTAGCTTTCACGGACAAGTATTAAACTTTACGATATCAGCTGGGGTTGCTCAGTACGAAGCTGGGGATGATATTCACGAAGTTTTAGCGCTTGCAGATGAAGCGTTATACCAAGCGAGGAAAAATGGGCAAAACAGTATTTATGCCCATCACAATTAATGAATGCTCTCACTCACCAGTACAAAAGACTTTAAGCTTTGCGGGCGCTGTATGCCAAAGCCCTGAGCGTAGTTAACACCTAGTTCTTTTAGCGCATCAAACGTTTCTTCATCTTCTACGTATTCGGCGATAGTCTTCATCCCCATAACATGACTAATTTCATGGATAGAGCGAACGATTTCACGATCGCCTTTATTCGATGTCATTTTACGAACAAAATCACCGTCAATTTTGACAAACTCGGCAGGTAAATTCTGCAAGTAGCTATAAGATGAGAAGCCTTTACCAAAGTCATCTAGAGCAAACGTAAATCCATAAGATTTCAGTTTCTGAATTAACTCTCGCGCAACGACTAAATTGGCCACAGCAGCTGTTTCTGTCACTTCAAAACAAATGGCTTGAGGAGGAAAAGCCACTCGAGAATGTAAACTGACGATGAAGTCATAAAGCTCACTATCAGTTAAAGACTCACCAGATAAGTTAATGCACAGCAACACTTTATCCCACAACTCAGGGCGCGCCATTAACCACCTGAATACTGAACGGATCACCCAACGGTCAATTTTAGGCGTTAGTCGAAAGCGCTCCGCAGCCGGTAAAAACATACCAGGTGATAGTAAACCCTGAGCCTCATCTTCTAATCGCAGTAAGATTTCAATGTGTTCTTTTTCTTTACTCGATGAATTAGTCGGCGCTATGCGCTGGAAGAAAAGTTGGAATTTATCGTTAACCAACGCATCATTTATTCGGCTAGCCCATCTAGGTGCTTGGTGATGTGAGTTCAAATTCTCATTATTAGAATCAAATACTCGAATATTATTTTGACCTAAACTTTTGGCCATATAACAAGCGGCATCTGCTTCACGACGCACTTCAGGAATACCAATTGATTCTTTTGTTATCAAGGTGACGCCAAAACTGGCACCTATAGAGTATAAACGGCCACCCCAAATAAAACGGTAATCTTTAATCTGACTGACCAATTTACCCAGCAACTTTAAGCTATCATTGAGGTTGGCGTCATAAAGAATAATCGCAAATTCATCGCCACCAATTCGAGCACATATATCTGATTTGCGGATATATGTTTTGATCAAACCGCCAATTTCGTACAACAATTGATCGCCAGCTGCATGCCCTGCACTATCATTTATCAATTTAAAGCGGTCTAGATCTAACTGGCACAATACATGTTGGCGGCCTTTGTCTTTGGCACTGTAAAACGCCTCCGTCAATAACTCTTCATATTTATGTCTATTCAGTAATTTAGTGACTGCATCGTAATTTGCTTGGAAATTTAATTTTTTCTTAAGACGTTCAGATTGAGTGACATCTCTTAAAACCATGACAGAGCCTGTCGCTTGATCTTTTTGATCTTTTAGTAGTGTGATGTGCTTTTCGACATAGAGCACTTCAAGTTCACGGTTGAGCTTGTGTGTGATACGACTTAAGTTAGTTTCATTACCCTGACACAAGACTTCATCAAGTATTTCCTTGATTTTGTTAATATCATCCCTTTCAGTGAAAGGTAAAATATCGGCCACGTGTTTACCTTGGCTTTTTTCAAATTCTGCTTTTATGAGGATACTGGCCGCCTGATTCATGTAAGTCACACGACCACACAAATCAGTGGTGATAACCGCATCGCCAATTGAATTAAGAGCAACACGTTTGAATTCTTTAGCCGCGAATAATTCAGCCAACATCACATTAATAGATTGTGCTAAAGCGGAAATATGATCATCATTTTTGGCTGTTTTACCTAAGTCGATACTATGAGTATCACTTAGGTTAGGTTTGATATTAGCGACTTCTGCAGCTAAATCAGAAATGGGAGAGATAAAGTACTTTCTTAAACTCCATAAAAGGAACATAAATACAGCCAGGGTCGCAATTAAAATAATGGCTACATATTTGTATTCTTGTTGAGTCCGCTTAATAGCATGCCCCACATTAGCAATAATAGGATTAGCCTGACTCAGCGCATTAGTTGTTTTGATTTCTATTGCGTTTTGGCCTAACACACCTTTTAACCAAAGAGATGGCGCTTTTTGTTCATTAGCTAAAACGTAAGGCTGATTTATTGATAAATTAAACTTGAGTGATGTTTCATTTAAGTCACTCAAAGAAACAAAATCGATAACAAGTTCAGTAGGAAAAACACCATTTATTCGCTCAAGACTCGCTTGATTCAAAAATAATCCTGAAACGAGCAGTTGCTGTTTATCTAATGAATCATTGATGACAAGCAGCACGGCTTGTTGATCTATTTCACTGAACCCTACCAGCGGTAAGTTGTTCTTTTCTAATTCAAATGTATTCAGTAAGTGTTTGAAAAACACCCCTTGGGTGATTTGTTGGGCTTGTTGAAAATCGACAACATTGAAGTGACTTTGTTCAATACTTTTTTGGGCTTGATTAACAACAAGACGAAACTCATTTTCGTCTTCAAATTGAAATGCTGGCCAAGTGTTATTGACCTGAAAGTGAAGCTGCTCTTTTTCTTTTTGCAAAGAATGACTAGTTAAAAAACGCTCAACCTGTTCAGATTGAATCGCCTGTGCTGCATCTTCATCAATTTGCTGCCAGTGGTCACCAATGTTTTGAACCAAAACAAGAAGAGCCGCGATCACAAGGAAAATAGCGGCGGTGGCAAAGATGGCAAATCTTTGATTTGTTATCATTTTGTTAAGCTAATCCGAAATTACTACTATTCTGCACAATGCAGAAAAACAACACTTTCATTAATACTTCTTAACACTTTAGAGTCAAGTCATTTATTCCTTATTGCGATTAATCGTGCAGATAAAAGTCAAAAAATTCGCTAGTTTTAATTGAAATGAGAATTTATACACGTTAGTTACAAATCAAGGTTAAATACTTGATAATGGAATGTTAAATATTTTTAACTGCTGTAACCAAGATTGTTTTGTTGGTGTTGTCGAAGACAAAGGAGATATCAACATTAGCTAACTTCACATGATAGTTGCGCTCATCTTCATGTTTAACAGATTGATAACTGGGCCTAGGGTCTTGAGACAAAACCGCTCTAATAAATTCAATAAACACCTGCTGACTCATATTGGCCATTTGTTTTTCGTTCAACTGCTTGATGGCACATAGTGCTGCTTGAGAAAAGTTAACCTCAAAGGTTGGGCTTGGTGCATCCGCTGCGAAACCAGAATGTGAATCGACGCTGTCGCTATAACTAAGGTAAGGTTTGATATCGATTATCGGGGTATTATCTAGCAAGTCCATCCCCGACACCGACAGTACCACTTTACCATCTTGAATATGACTACCGTGATATTGAACCACCGACAAGCCCAAGCCGTTTGGTCTAAAAGTAGAGCGAGTTGCAAACACACCCATTCGTTGATTACCACCAAGTCGTGGTGGTCTAACGGTAGGCTTCCAGCCTTTATCTCTAGTCTGGTGGAAAGAAAACGTCAACCAGATATGAGAAAAGGCTTCTAGCCCCCTAACACAATCCAAATTACTGAATGCATTACTAAGAATGATCTCGCCCTTCGCTTGTGGCACTAAGTTAGGCTGCCTAGGAATAGCAAATTTCTCTTTGTAAGGGGTGTTTATCTTACCAATAGGTTCAATTGTCAACTTTTCAGTCATAGGGATTTGATTAGGTTGATTCAGATGTATGCTAGAATCCGTACAAATTAACACAGAATGAGAATAGACAGAATGCAAGATAAGATTGCAGCATTAATCTGCCAACTAGCAGAACAAGGTAAAGATATATCAGTTGGCTTGGTGCGCTCAAAATTAACAGAACGTGCACCGCTTCCATTCATTACACGGACAATAAATCAATATAAGGCAAACCCTCAGCAGTTTTTAGAATCGCATGCGCATTTAAAAAACAAACCAGCAGAAACAAACACACCAACAAATACTGACAATGCTACTAACCACGTTGAACAGCTACAAAAAAGAGTAGATATTTTAGAACAGGAAGTAGCTGAACTAACTAGCCGGTTAGCTTCACTTGAGCGTAACTAAATAGCAATGCTGGCGCTTAATTTAAATAGCGCCCATACCCTACTACCGATAGCTAAATCTAGCCGCTGTATTGAATAGTTAGACAGCTGAGCATATAGCATTTGACTAGCACTGCCTTTTATACTCATTTCAACTGATTGGTTTGTCTCATCTAATGGCAAAATAGATACAATCTTACATTCGATATGATTGATCATACTCGAATTAAAATTGGCTTCAGTTGATATCGCAACCTGATCGCACGCCACCAGTATTCTCGTTATTGCCGATTGTGCTTTTACACCTTTAGCATAAATCAATACACCGTTATTTGGCTTTAAGCTATCAGCCTCAATTAGCCGATAAGCATTAATGTGGTGTTCTTGAATATGATGATCAAATTGCACATTTAAAATCGCTCGGTTTAATCCTCCACCCATTGATAACGCGCTCAGCTCAATGGGCTGAATTGAAATGAGTTTACCATCATTAACGCTAATGATTTCATCCGCCAATGCCTGTAAATCAAAACTATCATGGCTAATAAAAAACATGGGCAATTGGTGTTCACGATTGACTGTTTTAAGCCATGTTAAAATCTCTAATCGATTTTCTTTATCTATAGCACTAAGCGCCTCATCTAGAAAAAGTAGGCAGGGTTGACATAAAAGTGCTCTAGCGATGGCTACACGTTGTTTTTGACCACCAGAAAGTTGCTCGACACTTTTATCGAGTAAATCGCTGATGGCAAGACCATCTATCACTTGCTCTAATTCAAACTTATGGCTTGTAACTTGGTTAGCTTGCCCTCTTTTAGCTTTATGATGAGCCGCTTTAAGAGCGAGTTTAAGGTTTTCAATGACATTTATATGTGGAAATAAATGGGCATGTTGAAAAACAACGCCAATATTTTTATCTGCTGCTTGATAATCGGAATAACAAATATTGTTAAACCTGAAGTGGTGCTTTACCTCAGGCTCTAAGCCAGCGAGCACACGCAATAAGCTCGTTTTGCCACTTCCAGATATACCACTTATACCTACAATCGAATCAGCGGAACGATTAGACCAATTCAACTGGCCTTGTAAAATCGTTTTTTTACCCTTAGTGAAGTTAAGGCGAATGATATTTTCCATCATCACGCCCAACTATAGTTTTGTCGATTGAAGCGATACAGCACAGTTAACCAAATCATCGAGAACACTAATAATATCAAAGAGAGCTTATGGGCCGATTGATAGTCTAACAGTTCAACATGTTCATAAAGAGCAATAGAAATAACCTGTGTTTCAGTGGGTATATTGCCACCTATCATAAGCACTACACCAAATTCCCCCATCGTATGGGCAAAAGTAAGCGCCGCTGCTGTGATGATTGCAGGTTTACACATGGGTAGGATTACGTTTAAAAACTGGTGAATAAAAGTAAAACCCAAACTTGTTGCGACATCTTGGTAACTTTGATGGTACTGCTTAAAACCATTAATGAGTGGTTGTAAAGTGAAAGGTAAAGAATAAATAATCGAGCCAATTAACAGCCCTGAAAAACTAAACGCGAGCTGTTCGCCCGACAGAGTAAACCAAAGCTGACCTAAGCTCGATTGTGGTGAAAACAAGACTAATAAATAAAAACCTAAAACGGTTGGTGGCAATACAAGCGGCAAGGCTATCATCGCTTGTGCAACACTTTGGAAGCGACCTTGATAACGCGCTAAATACCACGCTAAAGGAACACCAATAACTAAAAGGATGGCAGTCGTGTAAAGAGATAATTTTAAAGATAAAAAAATAGCCGCCCATTCGGCCTGAGTAAATATGGCCAATTTTTAGTCCTTTGTTAAGTAGCCGAGCTTTTCGATCGCCATTTGAGTGTCTTTATCTAATATGAAACGTTTATATAGGTCAATGATTGCTTGACGATTGCGGTCATTTGAATCAAAAAAAACAACACTTTGCTCAATAGCTGGGTAACTATTAGCATCTAATGCGATGTGGTAGCTGTGTTTAATACCACTGCTATCAGTCAGTTGGCTTCGAGATAAAAAAGCAATATCTAGATTTCCATTGTCAAAGTAATGATATAGCTTACTGATATTATTAGCAGTGACTTTTTTAAATTCCAATTCTGGCCAGTTTTTTACCATCCAACTATTAGCTGCATTGCCATAGGGAGCTAATTTGGGGTTGGCAAGGCCTATCACTGGCTGCTTTCTGTTTTGAAATAATGTTTGATTAAGCCACTGTAACTTTACGTTTGACTTTGCGCTATTGGGCCAATCATTACAGGTCAATCTTTGACAGTTAATGGCGAGGTTAAGCGCACCTCTTGCGTAGATATAGTGCTTATCTGCCAACCCGCGTTTGACTAACTGCTCTGGTCTTGCCTTATCAGCAGAAAAAAAAGCATCAAACTGCGCACCATGTGAAATCTGTGCAAAAAGTGCGCCCGATGAGCCATTTACCAGCACAATATCTAATTGCTTAGCACGATTGTTTTCTATGAAGCTTCGATTGATAGACGCCAAAGGTTTTGCAAAATTAGCCGCAACAGCAACTTTCAATTTAATTGGCTCTTGGGCAAAAGCATCAACTGAATTAAGTAATAGCAAAACGCAAAGATAACAGAATTTTTTAGTAAGGCAGTTAGGCAATTTATGTTCTCAAATAATTGAAAAGTCTATGATTTTCTATCTCTAAACATACCATTAAGCAATCATTTATTTAAGTTGTTGTTTTAAATAAGGATGAAACTCTTGCCATTGTTCAGGTGTATTGATGTTGATGAACTCTTTTTTATCTCGCGGTTGTAATACAAGTGTTTTTTCGTGATAAAGAAAGTTCTCTAACGTTTTATTCTGTTTTGAAGTCAAAATATGTTCAAGCTTAAGTTTAATGCTGTCAGATAAAGGGATGTAACAAGGCAAGCTGGCTCCCTGATAGTGTACAGGTCGATTGTGTAGCTGCCCTGTTGCAACTAAAACGGTCAAACTGTTGACAGAAATTAAAGGCATATCAACAGCAATGACTAACAAGCCCTCTGCTCTTTTAGCTTCCATAGCTGCGCTATGTACACCACTCAAAGGCCCATGGTGTGGGTAAATATCGGGCAACGTACCCATATCAAACGTGTTACGTGAGATGAGTATGGGGTTAGCACCTGTCGATTGTAAGCGAGCTTTTGCATAGTCTAATAAACTCAGCTCATTAACCGTGAGTTCTGTCTTGTCTTGTCCCATGCGAGACGAACAACCACCAGCCAAAATCACACCAGAAAATGCCATAAACCACCTCCACGACTCATTAAGTAAAGTTTAAAAGTGACTTTTAGATCAAGTTACTGATTATGTTTTTTTTCAATTCAGTTACCATGTACTAAATCAGCCGAGAGAGCCCAGATGTTTATATCACCAAAATTAATTCCTGAAGACCAGCTCAATAATTTAATAACCGATTATTTAATCAAAGAATACGAGGCATTCAATCATGAGCCTGTGCAAGCAATGCACATAGAGAAAGTTAAACAAGCCTTAAAAGCAAAGCAACTCGTTATTAGTTTTTCTGAAGCAGAAGAAAGTGTGGGAATTTTAAATGTTGAGCAACTTGGCCTGAGGCCAGACCAAGTTGATTTTGAACGAAGTTAACCTGCAGGAATAACTACATCCATATCGGTTACATCAATTAACTGACCATCAGATAAAAATAGTGAGATGATTTGTCGATGCATCTCAGCGGTGACGGCTGGTGAGATGTTAGGGTTAAGCACTGAACTATGACCGCCTGCGTTAAAACGAACAAATCCGCTTACAGATTCCCCCGTTGTTGTCGAATCAATTACAGGTATCCCCATAAATGTCTTTAACTGTTCCGTACCAGCAATAGGTGAACGCATGGTAGTAGGTGGAATAACTTGATCCCACGTAGCTGCTGTACCATCTCCGAAAATTTCATGAATCAATACTGGCGTATTTAGCGAAGTATACAGCGGCGCAAAAGTATTCGGGTCTGCATTGTCCAACATAGATTGAGCCGCAAAGCTATAACTGCTTATCACGCCCTCAACAGCAGCAAGTAACACGGGGTTTTCTAGAGCCAGTAAATCAAGGAAATTCTGATAATGGGCGTTAAAGTCTTCTGCCGTTGGATCTGAAATATCAACACCTTGCTCGATAAGATAAGCAACATAAGCTTGAGCAGCTTGGTAAACCAAGTAACTATCAGTATCAGCAGGATCAGGCTCTTCACTTAAATTCGCCAATAACAAACTGCTTTGGATAAAGGCGCCAAATTGACCTGACTCCATCAAGAAACTGGCAATACCGCCACCTGGGCTACTAAAACTCGCTGCATTGACTTGGAATAAACTATCCACTGCCGGGTTTAATGGCGTATTGGCAAGTGCAACAAAATCGATACCCCACATAGCGCCTAGAGAAAGGCCTGAGAAGTAAACTCGGCTGTTGTCAATTGCTTCTCCGTCAAAGCCAACTTGTGAGCCAATTGATAAACCGATACGCAAACCCAGCAAATCAATAACGCTTTGCTCGACGTTAGAGCGAATTGCTTCTAGGTTTTCCAAATTCATGTAAACCGTTGGCGTTTCAGCAGAGGTGACAATTTCAAGTGTTGATGGGTCACCATCGATATCAAATCCACGATCGCCATGTAAAACCATATCAATAGCAACTGTCGCAAAACCATTAGCACTTAAACTAGCGGCCAATGTAACCATGGTTTCTTTTCTACTTGTGATCCCATGATTTAAGATAACAACAGGCCAACCGGCTTCAGGGCGTGTAAATGCTGGATTTAAAGATTGAATAAATGCTTCGTTAGGCAATGTAATTTGTACATTGATATCTTGAACTGATTTCACCTGAGGTACAGGGTTAAACTTAGTCAAAAATCTATCTTCATCTAGACCAAAGTCACGTAGACCTAACTGCTGACATTGAGCATCGTTAACACCCGGGGTTAAGTTGGGTAAGTCTTCTGGTGCAAGTTGACTTAAAATAACACCAGAATCACACAGTGCACGCATGCCATTATCAAGCGCTCCTCGCGGATCTGTAGGAGAAGATTCCGTCAGATAGTAAGGTAAAGATATCTGACCTAGATGGTATTCACCTGAACACATTCCCGCAACAGACTCTAGAGCGGCTAAATCTTCAGGAGAGATAGGTAAACCACCTGCAACAGCGCGAAGGGTCGCTGATACTGTGTCACAATCAGGCGTGCTTGCATCAATAACGCCAGAGCCAACCAAAATCTCTCGGATAGTTTGGCCAGTATTAACCTGATGGGCAATCATTGGTAAGCTAGCTGGCGCCGTTGCTGCTTGTTGCGCATACAAGGCTTTCATGGTCATTAAGGTATTACCCGCTGATTGAACGGTAAATACTTGGCTGTGAATGACAGCATCAAGGTTAATCCCCGCTTCCACCAATACTTGCTCGTATGAATTAACACTTGCTTGTAGCGCAAGCTGAGAAGGCGTGCCAAGTGGTAAAGTATTGATATCTTGTCGAACACTTGTGTAAGTAGAGCTTGCATTAACTGCTTGGCCTCTATCATCTTGGATCGTATTTGATAATGCGACGATATATGAAGTGGCTGATGTGAGCGGTCGAAGTAGAATTACAGCAATTTGATCATTCGAGACCAGCTGAGTTACATAATCAACACCATAGGTCAGCTCACCAATGGCCTTACAAGCTAATCCAGGTTCAACGGATTGACACTCAGGGTCAGTTAAGCTCGCCCCCATCTCTGCTTGTACAATCCTGATCGCATTTGGATTAGCAGCACTTTCAGATGATATAGTTTGCGCACCTTCGGCTAAGACAAAATCTAATACAAAAGCTTGTTGGTTGGACCAACCATCTATTTTGTTTAGTGCAACACGAGGATCGGCGTCATCAGTAGGATCTGCAACAGGAATATTTAACGTGCCATCGGTTGTGCCACTGAACAACAAATCATTTGGAATGGAAAGAATGCCATTAGCCGGATCGAATTTAACCGTACTAGCTGGTAATACAGGGTTGTTGTTCGCTTCTCTTTGCACGTCAGATAGCTGAGTATCGTCACATGCAACTAATCCGAGTGCAGAGGCGACAGTAATAGCCGTGATCAGTTTTTTCATAAAATCTCCCAAAACGGATATCGAACGATTGGTCTATAACTAATTGTTTTTAATATAATAGTAAAAATTAACGTATGTTTTTAACTTTGACCAGTGAGATTGTCATCTGAATTAAATATTTCCCTTAAATTAATTGTAAAAAAGTTTCTTTAAAAGTTTACGGTTCTCATACTTTGGCTTATCTTGAATGCATTAAAGGAATGGCAGATCAATATGGTATTTCATAAAGAAATCAACTTAGTGGCATTAGGTGGCGGTCACGGGCTAGGTAAAGTACTCAATACATTTGCCGATTTTGGCCCAAAACTCACAGGCATAGTTGCAACAACTGACAATGGTGGCTCTACAGGTAAATTACGCGATGCTTTTGATTGTATCGCTTGGGGTGATTTAAGAAACTGCCTGACCCATTTAGCAGGAAAAGACAGCTTAGGCGCTAAATTACTTGAGTATCGTTTTGGTGATGCAGAGCTAAAAGGTCACAGTATCGGTAACTTAGTATTTTATGCACTAGAGCAATTGGACTTTTCACCAGTTGAAGTGATTGAGCTGACTCGACGCATGCTGAAAGTTGAAAGCCGACTTTATCCGATGAGTGAACAACCTACACACCTGCGTTCTATCTACCCTGATGGTAATATCATACTCGGAGAGACAAATGTTGATGCCAGTCACCTGCCCGTGCCTGAAAGTATTGAATTAACCGATCCAGTCACAGCGCCAACGCGGGTGCTTAGAGCCATCCAACAAGCCGATTTTATTATTTTAAGCCCTGGCAGTTTTTTTACTAGCTTACTCCCGGCTTTATTAATGACAGATATCACTCAAGCTTTAATACAATCTCAAGCAAAGGTGATATTAATTGACAATCTAGTTGCTGAGATAGGCCCTGCAAGCCAGCTAAATCTGAACGACAAGATAAACTGGCTAAAAAAACACCACCCTCAAATGAAGGTCGATGCCGTATTGACTCAACACAGTGAAAAATTAGAAGATCATTCTATCTATCAACTTGTAACAGAGTTATCAGAGCCTGAGCCAAAACATTATCATCACAATGAACAAAAACTCCGTTTAGCAATGGAAGAAGTGTTTACTCACCTAGTTTAAACGCTTTAATCGTTGCCCAATTGAATAACGACTCGACGGTTCTTCGCCCGGCTGAGTACATCTTTGTTTGAGGCAATATGGCGTTTTTCACCTAAGCCAGTAGATTCAATCTTTCCAGCTTCGACGCCTTGCTCGACTAAAAAGTTTTTAACCGAGTCAGCCCTTTTTTGTGAAAGCACTTGGTTGTGCCATCGCCCACCATGGCTATCGGTATAAGCAGACACAAGAGCGAATTCTAAAGTAGGGTCAGCATTTAAATAGTCACCTATCATGGCTAAACGCTTAGCAGATGTTTTGGTTAATTGGTCAGAATTCAATTTATAGTGAAGTACTGTATAGCGAATATCTTCAAGATTGAAAGGCAAAAGCTGGTCACGGCAATGTAAAAACGCCTCATATGCTCGATGAAAATTAATGGTGTTCAAGCTTACTGCCACTTTGTCATAGGGATTATGCCAATCTGCATAATAAATAGTGGGTAACATACCTTTTTCTAATTCAGTTAGCATAGTCCAGGCCGCTTTATAGGGTACTTCACCATCAAATTGCTTTAATAACTTCATGTCAGCGATGTATTTAACTTGGGAACCAGGCCGCCATTGAGGTGGTACAGACTCTACAGATGCAACATCGTAATTAGCAGGCATTTTTAACATATCTAAACCGAACTCTAAGCTATCTTCTTTGCTGGCATGGCTAGAGAATACTGCATCCCCAAAGCGCGGTATTGAATGACTTAAACTACAGGTTAATTTTGAGCTGGCTGATAGCTGCCAATCTGAGTTTTCAAGTTTTGCTTGGTAGTGCCTTACACTCGCTTGCCCCTGCATACTTGAAAATAACAGTACACTAACTAGGCTAGATTGAACAAAAGATAGCTTTAATTTACAAAACATAGACGTAAAACTCTTAGACTTGTCAAAAACTTGACTTAATTGATAGTTAATTGCTTTATAATGCAAAGAAACTATCGAAATATTATAACTAGTATAGATTAAGCAAAAATCAGACCCAGTTTGATTGCTAACACAATCTATTAATGAAAAATTCAATGACTGAGAATTTACTAAAAAATCGTTTTAGAGGTTACTACCCTGTTGTTATCGACGTCGAAACAGCAGGCTTTAATGCAAAAACCGACGCATTACTTGAAATAGCAGCGACATTACTTGAGATGGATGAAGACGGTTATTTTTATTGCGGAGAAACACTTCACTTCCATGTGGAGCCTTTCGAAGGAGCCAATCTGGAACAATCTGCTTTGGAGTTCAATGGGATCGACCCATTTAACCCACTTAGAGAAGCGACAGATGAGAAAACAGCGCTCACAGAAATCTTTAAAGCAGTGAGAAAAAAGCAAAAACATTACGAATGTCAGCGTTCAGTAATGGTTGCCCACAATTCAGCATTTGATATGTCTTTTTTCAATGCTGCGATTGAAAGAACTAAAATCAAACGTACGCCGTTCCATCCTTTTGTCTCATTCGATACAACCAGTTTAGCGGGCTTAAGTTTAGGGCAAACGGTATTAGTTAAAGCCTGTCAGGCTGCGGGTATCAGCTTTGATAATAGCCAAGCGCATTCAGCTTTGTACGATACACAAAAAACAGCAGAGTTATTCTGTTATATGGTCAACCAATGGAAAACCTTAGGTGGCTGGCCTCTCAATGGTGAAAGCTAAATCAAATCGTTAAAACAAAAAACGCCACATAAAGTGGCGTTTTTCTTAATCACAACTTAAAGATTATAAGTTGTCAGCATTTTCAGCTAAGTATGAAGCAACGCCATCAGCGTTTGGAGTCATACCTTTGTCGCCGTCTTTCCAACCAGCTGGGCAAACTTCACCGTGTTCTTGAGTGAATGCTAATGCATCAACCATACGTAACATTTCGTCTACGTTACGACCTAATGGTAAGTCATTAACCACTTGGTGACGTACTAAACCGTCTTCGTCGATTAAGAAAGAACCACGGAAAGCAACACCTGCTTCTGGGTGCTCAACGTCGTATGCTTGACAAATTTCGTGTTTGACGTCTGCAACTAAAGTGTACTGAACCGGGCCAATACCACCTTGGTTTACAGGAGTGTTACGCCATGCAGCGTGAGTGAATTGAGAATCGATAGAAACACCGATTACTTCAACACCACGTTTTTGGAATTCTTCAAAACGCTTATCAAAAGCGATTAACTCTGAAGGACATACGAAAGTGAAATCTAATGGGTAAAAGAAGATAACTGCTTTTTTACCTTTGATTACTTCACTTAAAGTGTAGCTATCTACGATTTCACCACTACCTAAAACAGCAGCAGCTGAAAAGTCTGGTGCTTGACGACCAACTAATACAGACATGGCTTTCTCCATTTATAATGAGTTAATTAAGAAAAGATTTTTATTATTAGTTTGTAAAAATCCCTGCTGCCAAGAATTATATAGGCGGCTTATGAAAAACCAAGTGCAACACTCAACTATTTTTAAAACATTCATTTAACTGGGTAAGAAACATTCAACCAGAAACAATTTATCTGAAATTAAACTTGCTAATACGAATATTTCTCATTTATAATAAACCCATATTAAGAATCATTACTATTTACCTTTATGATTCTACAACGTTTTTTCTCAAGGTGAGTTCACATGTACATTTGTTTATGCAACGGCGTAACAGATAAACAAATTAAAGAAGCAGTTCAAAGTGGTTGTACTGACCTATCTTCTATCAAAGATAAGATGGCGGTTGGTAACCAATGTGGCAAGTGTACGAAAAATGCACGCAAAGTGATTCGCCAAGAAATCGAACAAGATGCTAACTTAATAGCCAAATTTAGCTAGCCTTTTAATCCTCCTTACTTTCCTCATTATTCATTTGTTCAAACCTATTTGTCTTCTTAATAATTAACAGTTCCTTTTCAGAATCAGTATCCCCTTTTACATCGCCTATTATTTCTTGCGTTTCCGACTGCTCAGCCTCTACAACGGTGTCAACACTTTCTGAAGAAAGTTCAGATAGATTTTGTTTACTATAAGTGTCATCAGTTGTTGGTATTGCTTTATCAGAATCTAAACGATTCAGCTCAGCAAACATTTCAGGCAGCCTTTTTAAGTAAAACTCTTTACTTAACTTACCAGGGATGGCCTTGGAAAAGACGTTAAAACGCTGGTTTATATCTTCAAGTGGACTTTCAAATGCCGTTGCAAAAATTTGACCATAGAGCTCTAATCGAATGACATTTTCTTCATCGATTGAATGAAAAATAAAAAAATTAGTGATGATAGATTGGACTTTATTTTTATCATAGCTGTTGACGTTTTGCGTCAATAGCAGCTGATGATTAAACGCTTCACCTAATTTGTCTATCCGAGCTTTGAGATCTTTTTGAAATGCTAACTCTTTTTGGTTTTTCAGGTACTGAATACTAAGAAAAGCACCTAATGCCAGTAATAATATAATAAAGAAGATTGTCATTAATCACCCAAACCTATAACCAGAAGCTTTTATCTAGCTTAGTAAAAAATGATTAATATTCAATACCTTATTTGTTATTTAGCTTATGCGCCAAAATCAGTGTATTTCGGGGTGACACATCCCAATCACAAAACTTTGGCAGCTTGACTTGATAATCCTGTTCAATCAGAAAACAAGCTCTATCGAGTATCAACCAAGCTTCGAGTAACGGTCTAAATCCTAGCCTGACTTTTTCTAGTCGAATAACCTGCTGGTGTTTAAGTTGCGCTTGATTTTGCAAATCAGTAAAGTCAATCGTTTGCCAATCAATAGCTGCTGTTTGATTTGTTTGTTGCCACATAAACTGGCAGAAATCTAAAAAAGAGCCTGCAAGCTGCTTTTTGGCAAATGACGCTTGATGCTGGTAAGTATTGGCCCCAGTTTGCTGTCTAAGCAGTAAATCAAAACCTATGCGCCAAGTCGTCTCTTTTAACCTCAAATCCTTGACGCGTTGCCCTGCGGTAGCACTTTGAAGTACGGCTAAACGCAAATCTGATTTACTTAAGTGCAAACGAGAGTCCTTGCCAAGTAGAGAAAGCGCTTGATAGTGCTGATCTCGAATAAGGTGATAACAGCAAGGTGCGATAGCCATATCAGCTCCCAGTTGGCTGGCCTGCTTGATGGCTTCTATATGTAAATCACCACAGGCATGCAGTGCACTATGTAAGTCAGCTCCTTGAGTGGCTAATTTGATAGCTTCAGGAAGTGGTTGAAAAACATCGTGGTGATGGAAACAGACTTTTGACGCTTGTTTTTTTTGTTGCTCTTGTCCTTTATCACAAAGCGATTTGTCATATTCCAAACAATGCACTTGTGCGTCTAATGCATAGCTTAAATGAGAAGCTAAATACCCTTTGCCAGAGCACCAATCTACAACTTTACCTATCTTACCATCAACGATTGAATCAGCTTGAAGCTGATGGATAAACCCCAGGACTTGCTGCTTTTTCCTACCTGGTAAACCAACATCAGTAAACTTGGCCATTTGATAACTTGGCCCTGCTGTTTTGCCACCCTTTTTGTCATGCAACGCATCTATATCTGTAGCTATTTCCGCTAATCCATCTATAAAATCGGCTAACCATTTAATCAGTAGTATTTCTGCATTTGCAGTATCATCTTGCTCAAACAAAGATAATGAATGCTCATCCAGCGCTAAAATGGCTTGATAAAGCTCTGCATGCTGACTCGGCCAGGTTAGTTCGCCATAAAACGGAACTTGCTGCCACAACATACGGTGTCGATGCAAAAAGCCGTCGAGCCTGAGAAACATCTCTTGGTATTTTTGCATTTACGATGCCTTTGCTGATTGGCGTTTGGGACGAAAATAATCTTGATTGTGATAGAAACTTTCGTTGTCAGCTTCAGGGTACCAAGTAGGTATGCCTAAAAATGGTATCGGCGATAAAAAGAAATTATCTTTTAGTGTCGAATATTGACCAATTTGTAATGTTAACTCTTGGTCGATAAATGCATATTGTTCAGCTTTAGAAAGTAGATTAAAACTCTTCCCTACTTTTACAAAATAAGCTTTACCGGTTAGGCCAATATAAGGCTTGAGTGCCATTTCATAATTGGCATGACCGAACATGATGGGGATGATAGTTTGATGCCAAGCTTCGCGATTAGACCAAAAGCATTGGTGCCAGAGGTGCGACCTTAGACCAATTTTATCTTCTTCATTTTGATAACAAAGAATGACACCGCACTCATCAAAAAGCGTGATCGCATCGCGTTGCTTAGTGCGCTTTTTAAGGCCGTACTGCGTTATATCGGCTAAATGCAGCTGACTGAGCAAATGCTTAGTTTGAGGAAATAATAACCAAATGCACGCATTAAAAAAATCATGCCAACTATCAAGTCGAGTAGGTATTAGCTTTCTTTGTGCAATGACTTGTTCATAATATTGATCTTGCCAATCAAAAACTTCGTCCTGTGCAACAAATTGATATCCTAACTTTTTAAATTCAGCTGAATGCTCTGCCAGTTGATTCAACATTTCAACACTAGGAATATCTTCAAGTGTCTCTATTGATAACAAACTGTATAGATCATTAAAAATGGTCGTTGGATAATTTAAAAGCGGTTTAATCATGGAGATAACAAATACTACTGGCTTACTTCTTGTTCAGACTCCAATTGTAAACTTTCAATCGACTTAAAACGACCAGTAATTTTATTAGCTGAAGTATGAATTTGTTTCACATCGTTTGCAGCTTGATCAATATGCTTAGCTAATTGATCGAATCGGTGACCAAAGCGATCAAAGTCTTCACTTAATTTAATTAAATGTGTTTGGATAATATTGACTTGAGCACGTGTTGCTTCATCTTTTAATACCGCCTTAGCTGTCGTTAATATTGCCATTAACGTGGTAGGAGACGTTAACCAAATTTTTTGATTCCAAGCCAATTCAACTAAATCGCTGTGATGGGCATGTATTTCTGCAAAGATAGCTTCGGCCGGTAAAAACATAATAGCGCTGTCAGCTGTCTCCCCTGCTATGATGTATTTTTGAGCAATATCTTTAATGTGCTTTTTAACATCTTGTTTGAATTGTCGCTCCGCTGCTTTTCTTTCTACATCACTATTATCAAAATCTGTCATCCGTTGAAATGATTCGAGTGGGAATTTAGAGTCAATCGCAATTTGTCCCGTCGGCTCAGGTAATTTCAAAAGACAATCAACAATCTTGCCATTAGACAGGCCTGCTTGATGTTGGTACTGGCTGGGAGAGAGAATATTCTCTATCAAGCTGTAAAGTTGAACTTCGCCAAACGCCCCACGTGAGCGTTTATCGGCTAGTACCGACTGTAAACTCACCACATTTGATGATAATTCCGCAATTTTTTGTTGGGCTTGGTCTATCAGCGCAAGGCGTTTAACTACATCGTTAAAGGCTTCAATACTTTTAGCAAAGCCCTGATTAAGACTGTCGTTCACTTTTTGATTAATTTGGTTAAGTCGGTTTTCCGTATTTTTATTCAGTAAATTAATTTGTTCCGCTACTTTTTCTGTGTGAGATGCCAATGCCTGAGTCACATCACTTCTCGCTTGTGCTTGTTGGTTAGCAAGCAGGCTATTTACTTCTCTGAAGCCCTGATGAAGCGCATTCTGTTGCTCTTGATAAAGTTGCTTAAACCTTTGTTCAAGCAATAAGTTTTGTTGTCCAATATCCTGCTGCAGACTGTGTTGCATAGCCTGCATAGATAGCATCATTTCGCTCTTGCGGTGGCGAGGTCTAAAAAATACGATTAATAAAAGGATCACCAAACATAAAAAAAGAATGGTTCCATACAACCCATAAAGCAGATTTTGATCAATTGACATGTATTAACTCCAGCGAACATACACTGTATAAAATAACAGATATTTTGCGATGGAGTTAATTATTTAATTGTAATGCTCTATAAACAGGCAAGATTGCCCAGAAGATAGCTGAGCTGGTGTGAAAATACGTCGGATGTAACGCACCTGAGATTCACTTAAATCTTCGAGTAAATATACAGTCGATAAACGGCTATCATGCCGCTCAATAATGATTTTGTACTCATCTAAATGAACAGCGTAAATATCGTCAAGCATGATTTTATGCGTTCTCAGTAGCATATCAGTGACAATAATTTGATTGTGGTCACGCTTCAAAGCAGCTGATAGCAATCTTCTACCGTAGTAGTATGGGCTTTGGTAGAAAACCAATATAGGCATAACAAAGCAGATGATGATCCAATTTAAGATAGGCATCTGTCCTTGCATAGAAAATTTAATGGAAACAACACTTAGCGCCAGCCAAATGAACAACCAAAAGTGGAATAAGTGTTTAGACATAACAACCTCTTATATGCCTACTGCATGACAACTTAACTAAATCTGAAATTGAATCATATCACAGATGACACAATTGTAAACATATTGTTAACTTTTTGTGTTTAATTATTACAAGTGTGTTCTTGCCGTACCCACTACACCTTGGCGGATTTTAGTGTTTACTTTCCATTTTTGTTTTATCGGCGTCAACGGTAACTCTCTTTTCCTAGCGACCAACATGTAAACGCATCCTATCGGAGATAAATATTGATGGGACATTTTAGCAAGCCAGCGATTTTTGATGAGCATTTTCTGGCTAAAGCCAGAGGGTTTAACCATCAGTGAGCGATAGACAAAGCGCTCTTGATCTATAACTTCACACCCAAGTACGGATAACCAATCAGTTACCCGGTTTGGAGAAAAAAAACGACCTGACCAAGGAAGCTTATTACGCATTTGTGGTAAAAATCGTGCTAAGCCGCACAAGCTGTATGGATTAAACCCAGTGATAATAAGGTAACCGTCTGGCATTAAAACTCGGTGTGCTTCCCTCAAAATCTGATGCGGGTCATGTGTATGATCAAGTGTATGGGCTAAAAGTACAGCATCAACAGAATGCTCAGAAAAAGGTAGAAAGTGGCTATCAGCCACCACACCAGAAAAAGGTGATTTTTCTTCAGTTACGTTAACTTGGTGTTTAATGGGGCATAAAGAGGTGTTAATTTCAGCACTGAGATGACCCAATTTAAGTAAATGGTAACCAAACACCCTTGGCCACCATTTATTCAGCTGGCGTTCAACTTGTTTATTTAACCACTTACCCTGTGGAAAGGTTTCCCAAGACGTGGGTACGGCTAACCTGTCATCTCTAAAAGCTTGTTTCATTGAATGTATTTTTCTTATCCTGAAGGTAAAATAACATCATGTATTACCAAGTTATAGTAGCATAGCAATGATTCAAATCACGCCAATAAAAGCCTTTAGCGATAATTATATTTGGCAACTATGCCAACCCGGGCACACTCACTGTGTCGTCATTGACCCTGGGCAAAGTGAACCAGTGTTGTCTTCGTTGTTACCTGGCCAAGTCATTTCTGAGATATTAATCACTCACCACCATTATGATCACACTGATGGGGTAAAAGCGATTTTAGAAAAATTTCCATCATGTAAGGTTTATGGCCCCAAAATGGACAAAGGCTTTAGCATAGACGTGATACTTAAAGACGGTGAGCAGGTTTTTATAGACTCACTTAATTTATCATTTCAAATAAAGGCTATACCTGGCCATACTCTCGATCACATTAGTTATTATGCAATCAATGCGAATCAACCCGTATTATTTTGTGGTGACACACTATTTTCCGCCGGTTGTGGTCGAATGTTCGAGGGGACAGAGGCTCTTTTTTGGTCTTCTTTAAAAATGCTCAAACAATATCCTGAAAATACTCAAGTTTATTGCACGCACGAATATACACAGGCTAATTTAAAATTTGCTAACTTCATTGAGCCTAATAATGTAGCAATAGCTGAGCACATCAAGGCCGTTGATGTACTACGAAAGTCAGACACTCCTAGCCTGCCGTCTAACCTAAAAACAGAATTAGCAATCAACCCTTTTCTCAAATCCGACCTAGCTAGTATGAAAAAAAGAATCGCTGAAATAGTCAATACCGAATCAGACATAACAGATAGCCAGTGCTTTGGTTTTCTTAGAAAACTTAAAGACAATTTTTAAAATTGGTATCTTGCTAGTGCAAAGGTTAAAATAAACAGAAAAATGGCTATTAAAAATAACCACAGAGGTCTGATTTTGCAGTTATCCCGATCATATTTCCCTGCCTTTTTGGCATTTTTCAGCTTAGTCTTATCTGGCTGTAAAAGCTTCGAGCCACTTGGCGAAACAGCAGAAAAAAAGACAAATAAAGCCCCAGTTAAAGCCAATGCCTTTATCGCGGCTGAATACGAGGTGGGTGACTATGCCCATTTAGATGTTGCACTTGGCCAAAAAAGTGAAAACGCAGATGAAAGTGAGATCGTCTTTGGCAATATATGGCGTCGAATACAGTCACAGCTCACTTTTGATATCCCAGAAAACCGTCGTTTAGCTATTCAAAGAAGTTGGTATGCCAGACACCCAGACTATTTAAACCGAGTCTCTAAGCGTGCAGAGCCCTTTATGTACCTCATTGTTGAAGAGATTGAAAAACGCGATTTACCTATGGAATTGGCGATTTTACCAATCGTTGAAAGCGCGTTTGATCCTTTTGCATATTCGCATGGTCGAGCTTCAGGTCTTTGGCAATTTGTACCAGAGACAGGTGAGCGTTTTGGTCTAAAACAAAATTGGTGGTACGACGGTCGTCGTGATGTATTAGCGGCAACAAATGCAGCCCTAGATTATTTAGAGTTTTTAAATAAAAAATTTGATGGTGATTGGTTACACGCTCTCGCTGCATACAATTCAGGAGAAGGACGCGTTCAACGAGCAATTAGGAAAAATTTTAAAGCCGGTGAAAATACTGATTTTTGGTCTTTAGACTTACCTAAAGAAACCGATGCCTATGTTCCTAAGCTACTAGCGTTAGCTGATCTCATTAAACGCCCTGAGCATTACAATATTAGTATTCGCCCTATTGCGAATATTGCCGTATTAGAGTCTGTCAGCGCTCCTTCGCAAATTGATTTGGCGTTGGCAGCCAAGCTCGCGGATATGAATGTTAACGAACTACATGCCCTTAATCCTGCTTATAATCGTTGGGCGACCTCGCCTAAAGGTCCTCATAACTTTTTATTACCGATTGACAAAGCGGAGCTATTTAATAAAAACATCACTGATGTTAAAACCAATGACCTCGTCAGTTGGAAACGCTATAAAATTAAACGCGGTGATTCACTGGGTAAAATAGCGAATAAACATAAAATCACGGTTGATGCTATCCAAACAGCAAATAAGATCAAAGGTAATAATATCAGAGCAGGTCAATATTTATTGATTCCAACAGCTTCTGCATCACTTGATGAATATAAACTATCAGCTAATCAACGTTTAACCAGTAAACAGCAAAAAATCGCCAAACAAAAGCAAAAAGCAGTACATACTGTAAAATCTGGCGATACCTTCTGGGATATTAGCCGACAGTATAAAGTCAATGTAAGAGAGCTTGCTAAGTGGAATGGAATGGCGCCAGGCGACCCTATCTTCCCAGGTCAAAAATTAACGGTATACAAAAAAGTCTCTAAAGCAGAAATGCCTAAATCGACGCCGACGACACGAAAGGTCAACTACAAAGTCAGAAGTGGTGACTCGTTGGCTCGTATAGCGAATCGTTTCAACGTCTCAATTAAAGAAATTGAAAGCTGGAACAAGCTCAATAGGAATAAATATTTACAGCCTGGGCAAATGCTCAAGCTCTATGTCGATGTAACCAATATAAAAGGTTAATAACCAATAAAAAACCGCCTGTAGGCGGTTTTTTTGTCGATGTGACCCGTCCTGAATAAGGTTGACACTTTTCCAACTTCAATTTGGAGAAGATAATGAAACCAATAACTAAGCGTACACAAAAAGATTATTCACTTGCCTTTAAATTATCCGTCGTTGATAAAGTAGAAAAAGGCGAATGTACTTACAAACAAGCGCAAGACCACTACGGTATTCAAGGTGCTTCAACCGTTTTAACTTGGCTTCGCCGGTATGGTCAACTAGATTGGAGTAAAGGTACACCCAATCATATAAATGAGCTTCCCCTTATGTCTAAACCCAATGACTTAACACCTGAGCAAAAAATCAAAGCCCTCGAAAAAGAGCTAGAAGATACCAAGATAAAAGCACAATTCTTTGAAACGATAGTCGATGTACTTGATAAAGATTTCGGAGTACGTATCACAAAAAAGCAACGCAACGCGTTATTGAAGAAAAAAACATAACCAAGCTATCTGTCAGTCGAGCTTGTCGTTATCTC
>NZ_JABULX010000021.1 GCF_013328345.1 Marinifaba aquimaris | reverse complement strand
CTCTGGCTCTGGCTCTGGCTCTGGCTCTGGCTCTGGCTCTGGCTCTGGCTCTGGCTCTGGCTCTGGCTCTGGCTCTGCAATATTATCAAATGGCTTTTCAGGCTGAGGGTAGAAAGTTTCACCTTTTTCAGCCATATCAATCAGTAACTGACAAGGTTCAAAGCGCCCCCCAGTACCGACATAACGCGATTGATAACTGTTGAGTAATGAAACCAAATAACTAATACCTAAGCTATCCATATACCTAAAGGGGCCACCTAAGAAAGGCGGAAAACCAATACCAAAAATAGCACCTAGATCACCATCCCGTGGCGATTGAATAATGCCCTCTTCTAAACAGCGCGCAGCTTCGTTGAGCATTTGAATAACACATGGTTCAACTAATTCTTCAGCACTGCGCTTAGGTAGAGGCGTTATTCCAAGTACATTATAGATATCTTTATCGACTAGTTTTCCAGGCTTAATACCCTTGATTTGCTCAACGAAATCAACCTTGTACTGATAAAAACCAGATTTGGTCTTTTTCCCTTTTCGACCATTTGATAAAACCCGTTCAAACAATGATGGTGTGCTAAAACGCTCGCCTAACTTTTCTGTCAAAATAGGAGAAATTTTCGCACCAATATCAATCCCGACTTCATCGAGCAGTTTGATTGGGCCAACAGGAAAGCCGAACTTGGTCAAAGCCTGATCAATTTTATCGATGGGCTCACCCGCAGCTAATAGATTTGCCGCCTCATTCATGTATAGCGCTAAGATACGATTGACATAAAACCCTGCGCCATCTTTTACAACAATCGGGGTTTTGCCCTGACGACGAGCAAAGTCGACAGTTTTCGCAATGGTCTGCTCTGACGTTTTATCATGAACAATTATTTCAGCAAGAGGCATTTTGTCGACTGGCGAAAAGTAGTGTAACCCAATCACGTTTTCTGGTCGTTTTGCGTCTTTTGCAATCTCAGCAATAGGTAATGAAGACGTATTCGAGGCAAAAATAGTTTGCTCACTACAATGCGCTTCAATATCGGCAACCATTTTTTGTTTTAGGGCTAAATCTTCAAAAACAGCTTCAATGACAATATCGACATTTTTAATACCGTTATACGCTGTAGTACCGGTAATTTTAGCCATATTAGCTTCGAGCTGCCGCTGAGTAATAAAACGGCGCTTGGCTTTTTTCTGCCATAAATCAAAGCTGTATTTCATTGCATTAGCAATGCCCTGCTCGTTGATATCTTTGATTCTAACTGGCACGTTTGCTTTGTCCGCGCTGACATAGGCGATTCCACCACCCATTAAGCCACCGCCTAAGACCAAGGCACTTTTAGCTCGGTCTCCTTCAAAAGCCTTGGCTTCTTTTTTGTGCTCGGTTGCAGCAAAAAATAAGTTGCGTAACTGTTGGCTTTCTTTAGTTTGAGTCAGCTCTGCAAATAATTTAGCTTCTAATGCTAAGCCTTCTGCTTTACCTGTATCCAAACCATAACGCACAGCTTGAATAATCTTACTAGGCGCGGGGTAATTGCCTAAGGTTTTCTTATTAACCGCTTTTAAAGCTTTATCAAAGATCACTCCACGACCAATCGAACTGGTTTCAAGCGCCTTACCTAGTATGTTGCGCTTGATTTCACTGTTGCGTCGGATACCACTTTCAATGGTTTTAATCGCCGTTTCAATCAGGATACTTTTAGGTACACATTTATCGACGAGCCCTTGCTTTAATGCTTGTTTGGCACGTAACTGTTTGCCAGTTAGCATCATATCCAAAGCCGTTTGCAAATTGATCGTTCTTGGTAACCTTTGTGTGCCACCACTGCCCGGCAACAAACCAATTTTCACTTCAGGCAAACCTAATTGAGTACTTTCATCATCGGTACAAATTCGATAATGGCAAGCCAAGGCCATTTCTAACCCGCCACCTAAACACAAACCATGAATCGCAACGACAAAAGGAATTCGGCTTTGTTCTATTTGATTAAAAATGCTTTGACCACGCGAGGCTAACTGCTGCGCTTCTTCCACAGACTGACAATCATCTAACATTTGAATGTCAGCACCTGCAATAAAGGAGTCATCTTTACCACTTGTCACAACAACACCATTGAGCTGCTTGTCACTTTGAATTGCTTCTAGCAACATTTCTATCTCATTCATGGTGCGTCTACTGAGCACATTCATACTTTGCTCAGGTACATCTAAATAGATAATTGCAATGTTGGCGTCGTTTACCGTAACGCTAAAATCCGTTAATTCTAATGCGAGTAATGCGCTCATTATGCAGCCTCCACTATCATTGCTGCGCCTAAACCACCGGCAGCACAAGCAGTAGTTAAAGCCGTTTCACCACCTGTTTGTTTAAGTTGATGTAATGCTTGGGTGATCAGGCGAGTACCAGTCGCGGCAAAAGGATGGCCATAAGCAATAGAGCCACCATTAATATTAAATTTATCCATATCGATTTCACCAACCGCCGCGCTAAGGTTTAGTTTGTCTTTGGCAAATTGTGTCGACGCTAGCATTTTTACATTGGCTAGCGTTTGTGCAGCAAAAGCTTCATGCATTTCAATTAAATCCAAATCAGCTAGGTTCATCCCTGCTCGCTTTAAAGCAATAGGCGTGGAATAAGCAGGCCCCATTAACATATCTTGCCACACGTCAATGGCAGTAAAAGCATAACTTTTTATATAACCCAAAGGCTGGTAACCAAGTGCTTTTGCTTTGTCTTCACGCATTAAAATAATGGCAGACGCGCCATCAGTCAGTGGTGTGCTATTAGCCGCGGTAACAGAGCCTTGTTGGCGATCAAATGCGGGCTTTAATCTGGCATAGGAATCAAGCTCGGAATTAAAACGAATATTGTTATCTTGCGTTAAAAAGTCTTTGTAGGGAGGTACATAAGCGGTCATCACTTGTTCTGCTAATAAACCATCTTGCCAAGCTTTTGCCGCAAGCTGATGAGAGCGATGTGCTAGTGCATCTTGCTCTTGTCGGCTTATCTGATGGCTTTTGGCCATTTGCTCAGCCGTTTGTCCCATAGACAGCCCAGTAGAATATTCTGCCACTGCAGGAGGAACGGGTAATAAATCTTGCGGCTTTAAATGTTTAAATGCTGATAACTTAGCGCCTAAAGAACGTGCTTTAGACAAACTAACTAGCGTCTGAGCTAAACGCTTAGAAACCCCAATAGGCAATACTGATGAAGAATCAGCCCCCCCAGCGACACCAACTGATATTTGGCCAGCTAAAATTGACTCGCAAATATTCGCTGTTGCTTGGAAACTGGTCGCACATGCTCTGGAAACACTGTAAGCATCTGTTGCCACATTCATCCCTGTGCCCAATACGATTTCTCTAGCGATATTAGGAGCGGCAGGCATCTGAACCACTTGTCCATATACCAATTGTTCAACTTCTTTGGCATCTAAGTCATTCACTTTAAGTAGTTCATTGACCACTACTTTGCCCATATCGAGCGCTGAAGCTTGTTTGAAAAAAGTAGATTGCTTTGCAAAAGGCGTTCTTAAACCGGCGACAACGGCGATCCGCTGCCCTTGAGATGTTTTAAGCTGAAATTGGCTCATAAAGGCTCCGTAATGATGAGCTTATAAAATTATCTAAGTGCTTTTCAGCACGCTGGTCAGATCAGTTAATACATTGAGTTTATGCAGATTTTTCTGATTTTGAAACTCGACTTAGGTATTAAATATGCCATTTTATTTTGTCAATTTGTGCTTGAAATTGTGGTTTAAAACCCTATATAAAACGACACAACAAAAAATTAAAAGCATAAGCATAGACGATTATGGCGGCAGAAAAGTTCAAACAGTTAAAAAAGTATCTAGACTCGCAGGTCATTGGCCAAGGTGAGTTAACCGAGAATATTTTGATTGCGCTTCTTGCAAACGGGCACCTGTTAGTAGAAGGCCCCCCTGGTTTGGCTAAAACCCGTGCAATCAACGCTTTAGCAAATGGCTTAGAAGGCGACTTCCACCGCGTTCAGTTCACACCAGATTTACTTCCGGCCGACTTAACCGGTACCGATATTTACCGAACAGAAGACGGCAGCTTTGTGTTCCAACAAGGCCCACTATTTCACAACCTAGTGCTGGCGGATGAAATTAACCGAGCACCGGCCAAAGTGCAATCGGCACTATTAGAAGCCATGGCCGAGCAACAAATTACAGTGGGTCAAAAGACTTATGCACTGCCAGAACTGTTTTTAGTCATGGCAACGCAAAACCCACTAGAGCAAGAGGGTACTTACCCACTACCAGAAGCTCAACTTGACCGCTTTTTAATGCACCTTGAAGTTAATTACCCGGGTGCAGAAGTAGAAAAAGCTATTTTAAAACTCACGCGTAATGAAGCATTAGCAGAAAAAGTGGCCAAGCCTGAGCCGTTAAGCCAAGCAGAAATATTTGCTGCGCGTAAAGAGATCTTATCTCTGCACATGGCAGAAGAATTAGAAGATTATTTAGTTAACTTGATTGTTGCAACGCGCCAGCCCGCGCAATACGACGAGAAACTAGCAAGTTGGATAGGCTTTGGCGCCAGTCCTCGCGCCACCATTGCGCTTGAGCGCTGCGCCCGAGCTAAAGCTTGGCTGGCAGGACGTGATTTTGTCACACCTGAAGATATCCAAGCGGTATTTTTCAATACACTAAGACACCGTATTTTACTGACGTATGAAGCCGAGGCAGATGGTATTAGTGCAAATCAAGTGCTGGCTCATATTCTTAGTTTAGTTGCAGTGCCTTAAACTAACCTATGTCTGTGTTAGCGAATGATTTAGCCAACTGGCTTGAGGCTACTGGCAGTAACGGCGTAGTTACTGACATAAAGGAGCTGCTTTACTACCGAGGTAAAACAGGCCTGTTACAACTGACGCCCAAAATTGCCAATCAAGCCAAATTGGCCGGTAATTACCTTGCCAAAAGTAAAGGCCGTGGAATGGAGTTTGACGAAGTCAGGCACTACCAAACGGGTGACGATCCGAGGATGATCGATTGGCGAGTGACCGCAAGAACAGGCAAAGCGCACACTAAGTTATTTCGCGAAGAAAAAGAGCGCCCTGTATTTGTATTAACGGATTTGAGCCAAACCATGCAATTTGGTACTCAGTTATTGTACAAATCTGTGCAAGCTTGCCATTTAAGTGCACTCATTGCGTGGCGAGCCAAACAAAGAGGCGATCGCTTAGGCGGTATCGTTTTTAATCAAGATACTCACCTAGAGTTGAAACCTAAATCAAGACAAGCAGGTGTACTTCAATATCTGCACGCCCTGCAAACCCTGAGTCAAAACCACACAGCACAAACGTCGAAAACCAATTTCAATGATGCACTTGCCAGATTAAGACGCCTAGCTAAACCCGGCTCAATGATTTGTATTGTCAGCGACTTTAGACAGCTTGATGATGTGAGTGCTAAACACCTAAGCCAATTATCGAGACACTGTGAACTGATAGCCTTTAATGTTAGCGACCCGATTGAACACACATTACCTGATGCCAAATACAAACAAGCCTTAATGGTTGAGGAAGAAGGAAAACAAGGTCAACTGTTAATTGGTGACCGCGGCTTTAACCAGCAGTATCAAAGTGAAGCAGAACAACATCATGCCGATTTGATGAAACAATTAAAAAAAGTGAAATGCCAAATCATCAATATTTCTGCTGCAAAACCGATTGAAAACCAATTGAGCAGATGGTGAGGTGATAACAAGTGACAACTGCAAATAATTTACCACCTGTAAATGCCCCGGCCAACCAAGCCGACCCGATGGCCGCATTTAATGACTACGTTCTGCCAGAACAGGTCAGTCAACTACCGGCTATTGGTTGGTGGTTAATCGGTGTTTTAGCCCTCATCATTATCGGTCTCGCATCGGTTTATAGCTACCGTTATTGGCAAAAGCAAAAGCCGCGCCGTCAGGCATTAAGCCAAATAACCAGTATTAAAACGGCTATTGAGGTCAATACCTTATTTAAACAAGCTAGTTTGAGCTATTTACCGAGAAACCAAGTCGCCCAATTAAATGGTGAGAAATGGTTAGCGTTTCAACTTTCGGTGATCCCAAGCTCACTTGCCGATAAGCTTCGCCCCAGCTTAACCCTCATCAATGAAAAAACGTATCAAGCCAATAATCAACTGGATAGCCAGTTAATCAAAGATGCAGAAACTTGGTTAAAGAAGGCTCAATTTAATCGACTGTTAGGAGCGAATGATGTTTGAGTTCGCTAGCTTGTGGGCACTTGCCCTGTTGCCTTTACCGCTATTGATGTACCTGTTACCGAAACAAAAACAGGCCAATACAGTGGCTTTAAAAGTTCCTTTAGCACAAATCCATGTGATGGAAGCTCAGCAATCGGCCAGTACAAGTAATAAGCCTAGACACATTTTAATTTGGCTCATTTGGCTGTGCTTAGTCTTAGCTGCGGCTAAACCACAGTGGCTTGGCGAGCCAGTTAGCCTGCCCAATGAAGGCAGAGATATCATGTTAGCAGTTGATTTATCAGGTTCTATGGATACACCCGATATGACCATCAATGGCCGAGAAGTCGACAGACTGACAATGGTTAAGTACGTGATGTCCGACTTTATTCAACGCCGTATAGGGGATTCACTGGGGTTGATCTTATTTGCCGATACTGCTTATTTACAAACACCGCTAACACGCGATCGCAATACCGTATCGCAAATGTTGGATGAGAGTGTACTGGGGTTGGTGGGTAAACGCACGGCCATCGGCGATGCGATGACACTTGCTGCCAAGCGTTTTAAAGAAAAAGAAAACTCAAACCGCGTGTTAATTTTATTAACAGATGGGCAAAATACTGCTGGAAATGTCACCCCAGAAGAAGCCCTTGAGGTGGTACTTGAAGAGAATATTAAAATTTACACCATAGGTGTTGCTTCAGATAAAGTGCTAGGCGGTGGCTGGTTCGGTTTTGGTAAGCGCTCAGCATCAGCCGATCTTGATGAAAATCTATTGAGCCAGCTTGCTAAAGCCACTGGGGGAGAATATTTCAGGGCGAGAAAAACATCTGAGTTGGCTCAAATTTATCAACACTTAGATAGACTGGAACCCATTTCATCTGAAACCTTGCAAATGCGTCCGTTAACCAGCTTATTTTACTACCCGTTAGCAGTTGCATTACTACTCACGGTTTTAATGGCCTTATCAGCGCTATTAAGCCAGCAATTAGGTTTAAATAAACTAGCCATGAGGAATTCGAAAAATGGCTGATTTTCATTTTTTAAGACCCGCGTGGTTACTCGCAGCGCTACCACTTATTTTCGTTTTTTGGTATCTACTGCAACTCCCACTAAAACGCTCAGGCTGGCAAAAGCTCATCCCTGAGCACCTTTGTCAAAACTTACTTACCGGAAGTGAATCAAAGGCCTCTACTCTGCCTTATTACCTGTTGTTATTAGGTTGGTTAATTGCTTGTGTTGCGCTTGCAGGCCCAACTTGGGAAAAACGCCAACAACCTGTATTTGAAAGTGCCAATGGCAAAGTTATCTTAGTTGATATGTCACTTTCTATGCGCAGCACCGATATTAAACCCGATCGCTTAACGCGTAGTCGTTATAAAGTAATTGATATTGCCAATAGCATTAACCAAGGTGATACAGGCCTAGTAGCCTATGCCGGCGATGCGTTTACAATTAGTCCTCTGACACCAGACAATAAAAACCTACTTAATTTAGTGCCTAGCTTAAGCCCTGAATTAATGCCTGTAAAAGGTAGCGATCCATTGCTGGGTTTAGAACAAGCTGCGAGTTTATTAAAAAATGCTGGCTATTTAGAAGGTGATATTTTCTGGATCACAGACGGCGTAGACGCCTCTCAGCTACCTGATTTATACCAGTTTATTGAGCAATCCCCATACCGTTTATTAACAATTGGGGTCGGAACAGCACAAGGCGCCCCAATCAAAACGGAAGATGGCGCATTACTCAAAGACCATCGCGGTGCCATTGTCATACCAAAACTCGATGGAAAATTGCTGCAGCAACTGAGCTTAGCTTCCGGTGGTTTTTATGTCGACACGACTGCCAGCGACCGCGATATCAAAGCTTTAATGCAACATCAAAAAATCAGTAACGAGTTAAAGGAAAGTGAAAAAAATCAAGAATTTGGTGATGCTTGGATAGATGCAGGTAGCTATCTTGTTTGGTTGATCATCCCTTTTGCACTTTATGCCTTTAGACGTGGCGTTTTGGTCAGTATTGGCTTAGTTGCACTGTATTTACCAATTTCTCCAGAAGTCATAGCCAATGAAGCACAAGAAGAAACGGTTAACCACTCGTTTTGGCAAAGCTTGTGGCAAACCAAAAACCAAAGGGCGCAACAAGCTTTCGAACAAGGTGATTATCAGCAAGCACAACAGCTATTTGAAGAGAAGAAATGGCAGGCGGCAAGTGACTTTAAGCAAGGCAACTATCAAGCTGCGTTAGATAAACTAGCGCCCTATCAAGATGCTGAATCGCTCTATAACAAAGCAAATGCCCAAGTTAACTTAGGTGACTTAGACTCAGCGATTGACAACTATCAACAAGCGCTAAAGAAACAGCCAAACTTTGATGCAGCTAAAAGAAACTTAGCGATGGCTCAACAGTTAAAACAGCAACAAGAGCAACAGCAAAACCAAGAAGGTCAACAAGACCAGAATTCGGGTGAAAATCAAGACCAACAAGCATCAGAACAACAAGATGGTCAATCAGGTCAACAACAAGGCACTCAACAAGATGGCCAACAACAAGAATCAGAGCAAGGCGAACAAGGCACTGACGAGTCCAATAGTCAGCAAAGTGACAAAGCTGAATCAGAGCAAAGCCAATCAGAAGCGCAGCAACGCGCAGAACAAGAAGCAGGAGACTTATCAGAGCAAGCTAAAGAAGCAGCAGAACAAACTGAAAATGAGCAGCAAACAGCTAAAAATGAAGCGTTAGAACAAGCGCAGCAAGATGCAGAGCAAGCCCAACAAATGGCTGAGCAGCAAACGCAACAAAATGATGAAGCAAAACAAGATGGTGAACAGGTTCAACAAGCCATACAAGAACTTGATGAGTTATCTGAAGAAGAAAAAGCCCAAATGCAAAAAATGAAAGCGATCATGAATCAAGTTGATGGCGATCCCGCCTTTTTGTTGAAACGAAAAATGTTATTAGAATCTCAAAAGCGAAATCAAACTCGTCAGCCAAGAGGAGTTAATCAAGAATGGTAATGCGTTATAAATTACTTCAAGCGTTGTGTTTAATTTTATTATCTTGGCAAAGCTGGGCATTGAGTCAGCTTAGGATCAGTGTAGATACTAACCCTGTTGTGATGAATGAATCTTTTGAGCTAGAAATATTAGCTGACGCGCGTATTGCTCAGAACAAAATTAATTTTGAGCCGGTCAGTAAAAACTTTAGGGTGTTAGGGTCAAGTGAAAGCAATGAAACTCGCATTTTTAATGGCCAAACAACCCGGTTAACACGTATCAAAACGCGCTTAATTCCAATTAAGCCAGGTAATTTTACCATTGGTCCATTTGTCATAGATGGTGTTAGCTCAAATCAATTGCCCATTGAAGTCGTTCGCCGTGCTCAGGCGGCCAATAGTCAACCGAGAATGGTTTACATAGAGAACCAAGTATCAAACAACGAAATTTGGCTAAACCAACAATTTATCTATACCAGTCGACTTTTTATCAACGAAGCAACATTATTGGATTCAGCTAGTTTAAGTCAGCCAGAATTAGACAATGCGCTCATCGAGCAAATTGGCCAAGACCAAGAGAAAAATTTACTGGTTAACGGTATGCGTTATCGGGTGATTGAACGCCAATATGCGATCACACCACAGCGCAGCGGCCAGGTGGAGATTTCGCCGCCTCTGTTCTCTGGTGAAGTACTAACGCGTTCCAGAAATAGTTTCTTCTCTCAAGGTAGAGGTAAAACAATCCAGCGCGCTGGTAATAGTGTCAGCATTAATGTCAAACCGATTCCAGCAAATTACCAAGGCCATTGGTTACCTTCTTCACTCGTGCAACTGCACGATGAAATTAGCCCATTAACAGAACACAAAGTCGGTGAACCTATCACTCGCACAATTACACTCAGTGCGCTTGGCATTCACAAAGAGCTGCTACCTGAGATAAAGATTAATTACCCTAGCAGTATTAAAGTTTATCCCGATCAAGCTCAAACACACACTAACTATCGCGATGGGCAAGTCATCTCTCAACGCATTGAAAGTGCTGCTATCGTGCCTAATCAAGCAGGTGAAATCACGTTACCAGCCGTTTCAGTTACTTGGTGGAATACAGAGATGGAGCGGGTTGAGCAAGCTCAAATTCCTCCGAGAAAAATAAACGTTGCTGCAGCAGAGATCACGCAAACGACAGCCGTGCAAGATCCTAACGTAGTCGTCAATGAAGTAACGCCAGCTCAAGTGACAGAAAAAGTCATTTATCAAGCACAACCTTGGCAATTGAATAACTTAGTTGTCATTATCAGTTTGCTTTGGCTTTTGACAATTGCCGCTTGGATTTGGCATGTAAAACAATTAAACAAGCGATTGATTGCGCCAGAAAAACAACCTCAAACACGTGAAACGGAATCAGAAAAAGTGGCCTGGCAAAAACTCGCAAAAGCGGTGAAAAATGAGGACACTAGTGGCATTTGTCAAAACCTCCCTAACTGGGCTGCGGCGTTAACAAATAAACCCATTTTAAATTTACATCAGGTTAACGCTTTATTTGCTAATGATGAATTAACGGCCGAAATAAATGCAATGCAAGCGGCGAGATACAGCTCAACACCCAGCCAGTGGCAAAACAAAACACTGGAAAAATGTTTGCTAAAATTAAGAGAAGCCCGCTTAATTAAACAACATCAAAAAAATAATAATAATCTTGCCAAGCTCAACCCTTAAGTTGAGCTTTTTGGCTTCACGTAAGGGTTTCGAAAAAAATGTTTAAATTAGGAAAGAAAAATTCAGAAAGTCAGGTCTTATCTGACATGAATGCTTTTACTAAACAAAAACGCTACGAAGCCCTAGTGCAAGCGTACCATCAAGACATATACAGATATGGCTATTGGCTTACTGGTGATGCCAGTGTGGCTGAAGATATCACGCAAGAAACCTTCTTGCGCGCATGGAAAAGTTTGGATTCACTTAAAGACGAAAAAGCGGCGAAGTCATGGCTAATCACCATATTCAGGCGCGAAAACGCCCGCCGTTTCGAGCGCAAGCAATTTGATATTGCAGATGTTGATGAGCAAACCGTATCCGATGATTTCAGTGCGACGAGTGAACAACAAATCGAACAACACTGGCTGCACAAGCATATCGCATCACTTGAAGCTGAATACAGAGAGCCATTGGTGTTGCAAGTGATAGGTGGATTTACCGGCGACGAAATCGCCGAAATTTTAGAACTCAACAGTAACACGGTTATGACTCGCTTATTCCGCGCTAAAAATCAGTTAAAAGCCATTATGGACGAGTCAAATACACAACTGAGGGTAGTAAAATGAATGATTTAGACTTACATAAAAAACTCATTGCTGCGCCTTCTGAATTAGACGCCGAGCAGTCTGAGGCGATTGGCAAGGATCCGAAAAAACAACAACTTCTCGCGGAAATGCAAGAGTTGGACAATAACCTAGCTAAAGCCATGTCTGTCGATGTACCTGATGACTTAGCCAATAAACTCTTGTTAAAGCAGTCATTTGAACAATTCAGGCAAGAGCAAAAACAAAAGCGCCGTTGGTCTTTAGCCATGGCAGCCTCTGTTATATTTACGGTTTCAATTGGCTTGAGTCACTTATTCTTCAACCCAATCAACCAAGCTCAGCCCGTTTCAGAATATGCACTGCAGCATATGTTTCATGAAATTGGCTATGCCGATAAGGTCAATGAAAATCACAGCTTGGCACAAGTAAATGCAAAATTAGCCACTTTTGGCATGCAACTAAACCAGGAAGTAGGCCATGTTTATTACGCCAACTATTGCGACTTATATGGCTTAAAAAGTTTGCATTTAGTGATGGAAGGAAAAAACAGCAAGGTCACAGTTTTTGTTTTACCTAAATCAGAATTAACGGGCTGGCAACCTTTCGAATTTAAACAATACAAAGGCCAATCTATCCGTTACGACAAAGCGGACATCATTATGATTGGCGAGAACAATGAAAGCCTTGAAAAACTCGAAACTAAGTTCAATAAGAACATCGAGTGGCGCATTTAATCTAAATATTGCCGATATGCTTTAGGTATATCGGCTTTTTTATCTTAACTAGCCACCTTCAAAAGCATATCTATATGCTCTACCCCACCGTCATCATAAACCTCGCCGGTGGTTTCAAAACCAAAATGTCGATAGTAGGCCGCTAAATTAGATTGAGCAGATATCTTGATGGGCTTCTTAGATGAATTAGCTAAACATAAACCGATTGCTTGCTTAAATAAGTGTTTTGCTACACCTTGGCCTCGAGCGCAAGGTGCAAGCACAAACCGACCAATCACATTCACTTCAATTTGTGTGGTATCGATACAGTAAGTTTTATTAAACATCACTCTGGCATAACCAATAAGCTGTTCACTTTGCCAAACGAGCAAGTGCTGTGAAGTTTGGTCTTGGTCGTCAATATCGGCATAGAGGCTATTTTGCTCAAGCATAAAGACATTTTGCCTTAACTTTAAAAGCGCATAAAGCGATGAAGTTGACAGTTCGGAAAAGGGTTTTATTTGCCAGGTCAGTTGCTTTTCTAACATGAATTGAACACTATGAGCTTATTAAAAATAACAAGATAACCTGTACTTATGGCGTTTGATACACCTTTACTCTTCGCATTTGTTTTTTATCTACTTGTTACGCTTTTCATTGGCTTTTTAGCGTACAAAGCAACTTCCAACTTATCAGGCTATTTGTTAGCTGATAGACAATTAGGCCCTGCCGTGACTGCGTTAAGTGTCGGCGCTTCAGATATGAGTGGCTGGTTGTTATTGGGCTTACCTGGAGCCATATACCTATCGGGTCTATCTGAAATATGGATAGGCTTGGGCTTAATTATTGGTGCCTACCTGAATTGGCGCTTAGTTGCCGGAAAACTGCGTGAGCAGTCAGAATCGACTAATAGCCTGACCTTACCTAGCTTCTTCGCGGCTCAATTTCCTGATTCAGGTAAAGTCATACGCGTCATATCGGCTTTAATCATCTTATTGTTTTTTACCTTCTACGTGTCTTCTGGTTTAGTCGGTGGCGCACTGCTTTTCGAACAGGTATTCGGTCTTGATTATTTCACCGCGCTGATCATCGGCACGATAGTGATTGTCAGCTACACCTTTTTTGGTGGCTTCTTTGCTGTTAGCTGGACCGACTTCTTCCAAGGCTGTTTAATGCTCGTTGCCCTATTGTTATTACCTATTATCGCCTTAACAAGCCTAGATGATATTGGTAGTAAAATAGAAGCATTAGAACGACCTGAGTTACTGGACTTATTTGCTGACTTTAGTTGGTTGGGCTTTGCATCCTTAATGGCATGGGGCCTAGGGTACTTTGGCCAGCCACACATATTGGCTCGATTTATGGCGATTAAAGACACTAAAGCGTTACCGGTAGCCAGAAGAATCAGTATGACTTGGATGGTACTCAGTTTAATTGGTGCAGCAGCGGTCGGGATCGTAGGTGCCATCATGTTTGATGACAAACCGTTAGATAACTCTGAAACGGTATTTATGTACCTCGCTCAGTTGCTGTTAAACCCTTGGATTGCCGGCATTATCATTGCAGCGATTCTTGCAGCAATTATGAGTACCATTGATTCCCAGTTGTTAGTAAGTTCAAGTGTCATCGTCGAAGATATAGTCAAACCATTAGTATCAGAACAAAAAACAGACCAAGCATATTTATGGTTCAGCCGGATTATGGTGGGCGCCGTTGCAAGTATTGCATTTGTTCTAGCACTGTCACCAGAGTCATCAGTACTGGATTTAGTCAGTTATGCATGGGCTGGATTTGGTGCCAGTTTTGGTCCTGTCATTTTACTTGCACTCTATTATAAAAAGTTCAATCAAACAGCCATGTTGGCCTCAATGATCACAGGTGCCGTCACCGTAGTCGTTTGGAAGCAGCTATCGGGTGGTATTTTTGACCTTTATGAATTATTGCCCGCATTTATTTTTGCTTTACTGGTTGGTGTTTTTAGCAGCAAGTTTACACAATTGAAATAAGTAGATACAAAGTAGGCCAAGCATTTAAATTTAAATGCTTGGCAGCAATTGACCGAGCATGATAGTTTGACTCGAATTTAAATAATTATTTCATTAGTAAAAATTTGGCCTTCAACTTAAAAAGCTTCTACACTTTTCTAGCGATAACTAAATTTTGCTAACTTGCTAATATTTAAGCATTAACTCTTAAAATGTAACTTAGTTGACGCAGACTATTGATTAACATTTAAATAATAATTACAGGTAAAGTTAAATGTTTTTTTATGCCGCCCGGCAACCTATTTTAGATAGAAACAAGGAATTGTTCGCCTACGAGCTATTATTTCGTGACAGTTTAGAAAATGTTTTTCCTGATATCGATGGCGATAAAGCAACATCTCAACTAATTGAAGCCAGTCAATTTAATTTGGGTTTAGAAGACTTCACTGGTCAATATCCTGCTTTTATCAATTTCTCCGATGATTTACTAAAGAAAAACTTCCCGTCTTTATTACCGAAAGAACAAATTGTTGTTGAGATCTTAGAAACCGCAAAACCAACGAAAAGCCTATTGGCCGCCGTTGAAAGTTTAAAAGATGAAGGTTATACCTTCGCGCTCGATGACTATGTACACAACCCGGTTTGGCTGCACTTTTTCCCTTTTGTCGACATCATCAAAGTTGACTATATGGAATCAACCGAAGCGCAAATACTGGAAATAAAAAAATATGCGAAAAAGTATGACATCAAGTTATTAGCTGAAAAAGTTGAAACTTATGAAGACTTCAACAGTGCATATGAGTTAGGTTTTGATTATTTCCAAGGGTATTTCTTTAGCGCACCTGAAGTGATGCAAAGTAAAGCATTAGCCCCTACTCAAATGGGCCTTGCAGAGCTCTTGTACGAGTCATCAAAAGCTGAGATGGATTTAGACTCACTGATTGAAGTCTTCCAACGTGATGTAACGCTATCGTTTAAATTATTGCGTTATGCTAACTCAGCAACGTTTAGACGCCGCTCAGAAATATCAACGATAAGGCAAGCACTTGTCGTTTTGGGTCAAGAAGAATTAAAACGCTTCCTAGCGTTATTGTTCACCGCTCAAGTTAATTCAAGCAAACCTGTTGAATTAATCCGTTTATCTATGTGTCGAGCCAATTTCTGTGATGAATTAGCCAAACACCATAGAAAACTACCTGACCCATCAATGGGCTTCTTAACGGGTATGTTATCGTTAATGGATGCCATATTAGATGAGTCAATGGAAAGCGTAATGGAAAAATTACCACTTTCTAAAGACATCAAGTCAGCCTTGGTAGATGGCGAGGGCTTATTAGCGGATTACATCGCACTGATTAAACACTATGAAAAAGCGCAGTGGGATGAAGCAAAAGCCATTACTGAAAAGCTGAATGTAGAACCGAGTAAAATACCTGATTTCTACCACAACTCAGTTCAATGGGCTAACGAACACGCTAGCCAACTATCTGATTAACATCGACTTTCTATCTAAGCCCTAATTGATTAGGGCTTATTCACCGACCCACTCAAATCGCTTCATCGTCTTGCCATCACGGGTGATGGTTTCATCAAACATAGCAAGCGGTCGAATCCACCAATCAGCAGTCTCATCATTGACCTCATCACCATATAGCGGTTTGTAAACGACATGTACTTGCTCGTTTTCACTGTGTTTTGCCGTACCAAAAACGCGGTACAAGTTACCTTTGAAATGTTTATAAACACCTGTTTTTATCATGTTTTTCTTACCCTAAACTGGTTATAATCGGATTTTAGCAATAAGTTGGCTGCGGTTACCATCATGCTTGAAATTCGTCACTTAAAAACTATCAAAGCTATTGCTCAGCTAGGCAGCTTAGCCAAGGCAGCGCAGCGCCTTCACACTTCATCATCAGCGCTCTCTCACCAGCTCAAAGATATCGAAGGACGAATTGGTAACCCGTTATTTATCCGCAAAACCAACCCTGTTCAGTTGACCGCTGAGGGACAAATCATTCTTGAGTTAGCCGATACGGTATTACCGGCTTTAACGTTAAGTGAGCAAAGGTTACAAGAATTAAAACAAGGCAATAAAGGGCGTTTGCGTTTAGCCATTGAATGCCACTCTTGCTTTCAGTGGTTAATGCCTGCCATTAGCCAATTTAAACAACGCTGGCCACTAGTCGACGTCACCTTCAACAATGATTACATGTTTGAAGCCATGCCAGGTTTAGATGAAGGTAAATTAGATTTAGTCATCACAGCCGATAAGTTCCCATCTGACGATATTCACTTTGAGCCACTGTTTACGTTTGAGATGGTGTTAGTCACAGCACCTAACCACCTGTTAGCAGAAAAGGCCTTCATCGTGCCAGCTGATTTACAAAATCAGACTTTACTGACTTACCCTGTAGCACCTGAAAGGCTCGATGTTTTTAAACATTTTTTAATGCCCGAAAACAGCCAGCCACAGCATGTCAAAAAGGTTGACCAAACCTTGATGATATTACAAATGGTGACAGCCGATATGGGTGTAGCAGTATTACCAGAATGGGCTGTTCACGAATATCAGCAACAAAAGCTGATTGCGACCAGCTCACTTGGCAAAGAGGGTGTGCAAAGTAATTTGTATGCCGCCATAAAACAAAGAGACAAGAACAAAGGTTATGTTCAGTCTTTTTTCGAAATCAGCAAAGATGTCAGTTTGGTTAACTTACCGAATGTAAAACAACTCTAATCGATAAAACTGACCTACACTATAGATCAAGTCACGGAACTAAGGGTTGAGATGCAAAGCTTACAAAATCACTTTCTTATTGCCACGTCTGCACTAAAAGACGGCTATTTTGAACGTTCGGTTACCTATATTTGCGAGCACAATGAAGACGGCGCAATGGGGCTGGTGATTAACCAACCGCTTGAGATCTCAGTACCTGAATTACTAAAAAAAATAGAAATACCCACTGAAGATAAAGTGTTTGAAAAACGCGCCCCCGTTTATGCAGGTGGCCCACTATCGACAGAAAAAGGCTTTGTATTACACCGTACTGAACTGGGATGGCGCCAGTCGGTCAATCTATCTAAAAATATTATGCTGACCACCTCTAAAGATATTTTAGAGCAAATGGGTACCGATCTAGGGCCGAAAGATTACCTACTGACGCTCGGTTATGCAGGTTGGAGCGCCGGTCAACTTGAAGAAGAATTAAAAGAAAATGCATGGCTAACCCTCGCTGCCAATGAAGCCATTATGTTTGATACCCCAATCCATATGAGATGGGAGGCGGCAACTGCATTATTAGGTTTCAACCCTTGGCAGTTAACAAGCGAGATAGGACACGCCTAATTTAAGGAGAGTTGCATGACGCAACCTGGACAACGTCTAATTATGGCCTTTGACTTCGGGGCCAAAAGTATCGGTATTGCTACCGGTAATGAAGTCACTGCCAGTGCCAATGCGCTGTGCGCCATCAAAGCTAATGATGGTATTCCAAATTGGGATGAACTCGGTCAAATTTTAAAAGAGTGGCAACCTCAATTACTGGTTGTCGGTTTACCGCTAAACATGGATGGAACAGAGCAAGAGCTCACACTTCGCGCTCGAAAATTTGCCAACCGATTACACGGTCGTTACGGCCTTCAAGTTGAAACCTATGATGAGCGACTGACCACTGTCGATGCTAAGGCGCAACTATTTGAACAAGGTGGTTATCGCAATCTACAGAAAGGAAAAGTTGACGCTCTGTCTGCCGAAATCATTCTAAACTCTTGGTTTGAATCACAATTTTAATAATACTTTCTCAATCTCATGCCTAACTCTCATTTATTCGATGCCGATATCATTGTTGTTGGCGGTGGAATTTTAGGTGCATCGACGGCAATGCAGCTGAAGATGACTTACCCTAAACTTTCCATTGTATTGCTCGAAAAAGAAAGCAAGATAGCCCAACATCAAACAGGCAGAAACTCAGGTGTGATCCACGCCGGGGTTTATTACGAACCCGGCTCACTAAAAGCCGAGTTTTGCCGTCAAGGCGCTTTCGATATGATGAAGTTTTGCAACCAAAACAAAATTAAATATCAAAACTGTGGCAAGCTCATTGTTGCGACTAATGAAGACGAATTAGCCGGACTAAACAAGCTCAAATCGCGCTGTGATGACAATGATATTAAGCACCAATGGCTTGATGCAGAGCAGCTATCGATTAAAGAACCTGCCATATCAGGTTTGGCAGCTTTAAAAATTGAAACATCGAGTATTGTTGATTATCAGCAAGTGACCCAAACCATGATAGATAACTTTGTCGAATGGGGCGGGCAATACTGGCTAGATTGTGAAATAAAACAAATCCAAGAAACAGAACAAAATATTGAGTTATCAACTAAGCAAGGCCGCTTTAAAACCAAATACCTCGTTTGTTGCGCAGGTCTTGCCTCCGATAGACTCGCTAAGCTTGCAGGCCTTGACCCCAAATGCCAGATTATTCCTTTTAAAGGCGAATACTATCAACTCCCCGAAAAGCACAATCAGCTCGTTAAACACCTGATTTATCCAGTACCCGATGCGAAGCTACCTTTTTTAGGTATACACTTAACACGAATGATTGATGGCAGTGTTACCGTCGGCCCCAATGCTGTGCTGTCTTTTAAACGAGAGGGTTATGGCAATGTGAATTTCAGCTGGCAAGATACCTCACAAATGCTTAAATTCGCCGGTTTTTGGAAATTGCTATGGCGCTATTTATCAGCTGGAGCCACCGAATTAAAAAATAGCTGGGTTAAATCTGCCTATTTAAAACAAGTGCAAAAATACTGCCCTAGCATAGTGTTAAGTGATTTAAAGCCCTATCCTGCAGGTGTCAGAGCCCAAGCGGTCAGTGAAGATGGTAAGTTGATACACGACTTTATTTTTACCTCGAGTAAACGTTCTGTGCATGTAATCAACGCGCCCTCGCCGGCTGCTACGTCGAGCTTGCCGATAGGCCGTCATATTATAGAACAACTCAAAACACTGACTGAACAACAGGAAGATATTGATTTAGTATCATGAAAATAATAAACCGGTTTGTGCGCTTTTTACCTTTTTTTTTATTGAGTCAACTCGTACAGGCTGAAGAACTCGATCCGCGTTCCTATATCAATATTCCGATCGACCAGAACTTTCTCGGTGTTATTTATGGTTATACCGATGGTGATGTATTCACAGAAGCAGAGAGCCCTTATCAAGACATTCAATTAGAAATTAATGCGTTGGGTTTAGCTTATGCCAGAACGTTTTCAATGTTTGGAAAATCGGCGAAATTTGATGCCAATTTGGCGCGTATTTGTGTCGATGGACAAGCTTACCTAGATCAAGATAAAGTCACACGTAGTTACTGCGGCTACACTGATGCCCGTTTTCGTCTCAATTATAATTTCTATGGTGCTCCTGCTTTAAGTCTGACCGACTATGTCAAACACAAAAAGCAAATCGTTGCTGGGGCAAGTATTCAAGTCAGTGCACCAACGGGTAATTATGATACCGATTACATCTTCAATACAGGCAGTAACCGCTGGTTTATTAAACCTGAAATTGGGGTGTCGATTCCCTATAAAAAATGGGAATTCGATTTTGCAATTGGCGTTAAATACTTTACCGATAACGACGAATTACAAAAGGTCAACAGATTCGAACAAGATCCCATTTACAACATCCAAGCTCATTTAATTTATGATATTTCTCCGGGGCAATGGATAGCCTTTAACTCAAACTACTTTGATGGCGGCGATACCTACGTCAATGGAGAAAAAGGCGCGATTAAAGCGGGAAATTACCGCGCAGGCATCACTTATAGCTTGTCCCTGTCCTCGCAAATGAGTATCAAATTTTTAGCCAATACTGGAGTGACCACAAAATACGGTAACGACTCTGATGCCTATGCATTAGCATTAGCTTATCGTTGGTAGCTCCTATTTTAAGTACCAAGGAATAATAATGAAAAAGATAGCTGTAGTTTTATCAGGCGCAGGTTTTTTAGATGGCGCAGAGATTCACGAATCGGTTATGACACTTTTAGCCATTGATAAACGCGGTATTGACTATCAGTGCTTCGCGCCAGATATTGAGCAAACTAAAGTAACGAATCACTTAACACAAGAAGATACAGCAGAGAGTAGAAATGTATTAGTTGAATCGGCGCGAATTGCCCGATGCAATATCAAAGCATTATCTGAGTTTGACGCAACAGCATTTGATGCAATCGTTTTCCCTGGTGGTTTTGGCGCCGCGCTCAATCTGTCAGACTTTGCGATTAAAGGCACCGACTGCAAAATTGAAGACAGTGTTCAATCTGCTATCACAGCAATGTACGCTGCTAAAAAGCCTATTGGCGCACTGTGTATTGCACCTGTTTTATTAGCCAAGGTTATCGATAATGCCAAAGTAACGATTGGCTCTGATGAAGGTGTTGCTGGAGCGATTAGCGCTTTTGGTAGTCAGCACAAAAACACGACGCACGAGCAAATTATTATCGATAAAGACAATAAGCTCGTTACCACACCATGCTACATGTTGGATGCAAAAATCAGCCAAATTGCAGCAGGTGCAGATAACTTAATTGATGCACTCGTCACACTTTAATGTAACGAGGCACTCAGCTGTAACTTTAATTCATTTAGCGTGTGTAGTTTAGATAAGAAAAACTCGCGATCACAAAGCGGGTCAGAGATTTGCTTTATCGCTACACTCGCTTGTTGATAATCACCTAAGTAAAAATGGCACCAAGCCGCAAAAAATAGGCTGCTATCGGTAAAGTCATCTCTTTGCATCTCTAACTCAAACTTCACAACTAACTCTGCATAAGTTAATGCCTCAGCAAAGCGAGAACTATTGATTAAGTGATACATTTGAGTAAAACAATCGACAATGAGCTGTTCATCAACGGCTTCAGCATGTTCAATTGCCAAAGCTAAACACTCAATAGCTTGTTCCTTTTGACCTAATCGATAAAGCACCGTCGCTTTAACCGATAAGGCATGCGCGTGATCATCATAGATTTGACACAAAGAATCAGCCAAGTGTAATGCTGTTTCTAAGTCATTTTGCAGAAGTAAACTTTTTACTTGCGAAAGCTCTTGATAAATTTGCATCTTACCACCTCATAAACGCTCGCTTTTTTTTAGACTAAAAAGCAATCAAAAGTTCATATTATTTGGCTACAGAATTGTAAATAGCTTAAATCAACGCGTAGTTTATTCGTTGTTTTAGATCATCAATTTGGCTTATTAGATCATCTTTGGTGTGTAACTTACCCAAAAAAGACTCTCTATCGCATTGTGGATCAGAGATTTTTAATAAAGATGTTTTGCTTGATTGGAAATCTTCGAGGTAGAAATAAGCCCATGCCTTGAAGAAATAGATGGTGTCGGAAAAGTTATTAACTTGAAGGTGCGCTTCAATACTGATCACTTTACCTGCGTAAACTAACGCTTCTTGAAAGCGTCTGTCATTGATTAAATAACGCGTTAACGTAAAACAATGCACCACGAGCTCTTGGGTAGGCTCCTCACCTAAAAAGATCGCCCTTTTGAGATAAACAATGGCTAATTGTTTTTGTCCGAGTTTGTACTTAATTTGACTCATTAAGGCATAAAGTTCTGCCTGTTCGTCATACTCATTTAATGCTAATTGCGTCTGCTCTAGAGCAACTTGATAAAGCTCAGAACGGATACTTTGTCGAATACTTTCGATTTGTTTATGTAAAGCCATACTACGACTCCTAAATCTTTGACAAGAGTTGCGCTTAACGCCAAATAACCATGACTATAGTTTTACAAAACATTTCAAATTATTTCAACAAATAATTTAACAAATTTATAACATGAGTTTTAAGCGTTTAATTTTCATCATATTAATTACCTAAAACCAGTGAAGTAAATCAGACCAATGTCGTATTTATATTAAAAAATTAGAACGGAGTGAAAAGCTTGGCTATATTTTTGGTTAACAGAAAAAGGAAACAAAATGCGAATACTTCACTCGCTTTTCATTTTATTTTTAACTTTGATGTTATCAGCATGTGGCCCCAAGCCATGGGACGAACCTGCGCTGCACGATGCAGCCATGCGCGGTGATTTAGCCGAGGTCAAAGCGCTCATCAAAGACGGGGCCGATGTTAATAAGCTCAACCAACAAGGTGCAACCCCTTTGCACTGGGCTGCATTCAAGGGTCATTTAGACGTGGCCAAGTATTTGGTTGGTCAAGGAGCAAAAATCAATGCGATCACCGAAAAAGGCTCTACCCCTTTAAGACTTGCCAAAACGCACAAACAAGAAGCCATAGTGCAATACCCCAAATCTCGCGGTGCCCAATAATGTAATGGCATCAAGCTTTGATGCCATTGCGCAGCCAACTATAAACAGACATTAATGCTTTTAGCTGGATTTAAATCCGGCTTCATTTGGAACAAACGAATATTACTCAGTTTTACCTCAGCTTTGGCATTACTACTGAGTACAAAAGGGGCGCTGATATGACTAAAGTCAGCACCTTGTTTAGCAAAACATTTCATCCCAATATTTAGCTGATACCAGGTTTTTGCACTCATTGACGAAAGCGCATCGGTTAAATCGATCGAAGCAACCTGCCCACTGGCTTGTTCCATACTCAACGTTAAATTTGCAGTTAATTTAACAGGTAAATTGATAAATACCTGCAACACGCCTTTTTGTTGATAAGCCGATAAATCCAACGCCGATTTGGAAAACAAGCCAACTTTAGCGCCACCTTCAATCCAGCCAATATGACGGCTATCACCTTGAATCAGATGGTCAGTACTGATCGAATAAATGTCATTAATTTTTTGTGGCAGTAAACTTCGAATGGATTGAGCTTCACCCTGAGTATTTTTGATTTCAATTTGCCATGGTGCTAAGGGTCGGCCCACAAATAGGTCGATTTTCTCTGAGTGAGTATCTTCAGCTGTTACATCACTTAATTGGCCGACAAAGCCTCCATCTTGATAATTAAGACCATAACCGTAGGCAAATGCAGGCTGATAAGGTTTATCTTGCCAATTAATAGTCGCCTGAGTCGGTTCATTAGGCCAAGAAAAGCTCAACTTACCGACGAAGTCATACTGAACTTTACCAGAGGGGGTGGCAAGTAATACATCTGCAACCCCTGTTCCTTCAGAGCCTGGTAACCAAGCTGCGACAAATGCATCTGAGACATTAATCTCAGCATTAACCCATAAAGGGCGGCCTGATAAAAATACAGATACCACTTTAATGCCTTGCGACTTGAGTTGTTTGATCAACTTCAAATCACTGTGAAACCCCGCTTGGTATTCAAGCGTCGTTAAATCGCCATGCATTTCTGCATAAGGTTTTTCACCAAAAACCACAATGGCTATATCAGGCTTTTGGTTAAATTGGCCATCTAAGCTGTACTCAAATTGTCCTCCGGCTGATTTTACTTGCTGCTCAATAGCCTGCTTAATGGATGTGCCAGAGGGAAAGTGTTGATTGGCCTGAGTGACACCCTGCCAAGTCACAGTCCAGCCACCACTGGCTTGGCCAATATCATCTGCTGCTTGACCAACGAGTAGTACTTTTTGGCTAGGTAAAATCGGTAACGTTTGCTCGTTATTTTTCAATAAGACCAATGATTCACGAACGGCTTGTCTGGCAACGGCTTTGTGCTCAGCTGAATATAAGTGCTCCGTTTTACCTGCGAACGGGCGCTTTGAAGGCAAACCCGCCTGAAAAATGCCCATGCGCATTTTAACTCTGAGTATACGTGTTACCGCATCGTCAATACGGCTCATCGCTATATTGCCTTTTTCGACATCATCTATCAGGTTGTAAAATAATGCCTGCCAATCCGTTGGTACCATCACCATATCTATTCCTGCATTAATCGCTTGAGCACAACGGTCATTGCTGCAGCCTTTAACTTGTCCGTGGCCATTCCAGTCACTGACAATAAAGCCATCAAACCCCATTTGCTGTTTCAAAACTTGCGTTAACAGGTATTGGTGGCCATGTACTTTTTCGCCATTCCAACTATTGAACGACGCCATGACAACCTGAGCACCGGCATCGAGCGCAGTAAAATAGCCCGCTCCATGAACTTCTCTTAATTCTTTTTCACTAATTTGTGTATCGCCCTGATCATCGCCATTGGTTGTCCCACCATCACCAATAAAGTGTTTAACATTAGCGAGCACTTTATCTGCCGTGAATAGTGCTTTACTGCCGGCTTTACCTTGTAAACCTTCGACCATAGCGGGTGCATAGCGGGCAACAATGTCAGGGTGCTCTGAAAACGCTTCATATGTACGCCCCCATCTATCATCTCGTACCACAGCAACCGTCGGTGCAAATAACCAATCAACCCCCGATACTAAAGATTCTTTGGCGGTAACCTCGCCTATCTTTTTGATCAGTTCAGGGTTATTAGCCGCGCCTAAACCTATGTTGTGTGGAAAAATGGTCGCGCCAATAATATTACTGGCCCCGTGCATTGAATCGGTTCCCCAGATAATAGGGATCGCAATTCCACCGTCGGTATCATCCATCGAAGCTTGATAGTAGCCATCAGCCATGGCCAGCCATTCATCTACCGTGGCAAACCCATCTTTACTACCTGCAATTGAGCCACCGCCATTTAATACACTACCTATGTGAAATTGCTTAACTTGTTCAGGGGTAATGGATTTAACCTCAGCTTGTAACATCTGCCCCACTTTTTGCGCTAAGGTCATCTTGGCCACCATAGCAGCAACTTGTCGCTCAATTTCAGTATCCGTTTCAATTGCACTGTTAATTTTTGGCCATTGCGCTAATTCATTGGGTGTAGATTGACCATTAGCTGAGTCTGACGGCTTTTGCATTTGGCAAGCCACTAAAGTGCTCGCTAGTATTAACAATGAAGCACTGAGCTTAAATTTCGAAAAGGGAGAAAAAATGTGTAAAACATTTGAAGTGCGCATGAAAGGCATCCTGATGTGATTGATCTAGCTATAAAAAATCATAGCTATAAACAGACGAAAATCACGCGTTTTAACTCAAGTTAACATCGAGCAGAGATGAAAAAATCAAACGGAGTACAAATCGTGAGAACAAATAAAAATCACCGACCTAAATTACCTACTCGCAACCTTAAGTGCTGCAGTAGCACCAAGCCGTTAGCCAAATCTACTAATGTAACTTTTCTAAGTAACTGATCTTACATTGCTTTATAAACACCTACCTTTTGTTCATTAACCAAGTTGTAAGAGCAATCTTCCGAAGCTAAGCCTAGCGCCCATAACTGATTTAGTCGCTTAACTGCAAATCTAGATAGCGTTCGATATACTTGAAGGTTAGTTTGATGAGCGAACAACTGATTTCCCGTTGCATCAATTTAAAAACAAAGAATTAAGCCTGACTAACAGGCTGTAGTAATCATTATGACGAAAACATTTAAAGTGCCACACACCCTTATCTTGCTGCTATCTATGATGCTAATTGCCTACATTGCAACATGGCTCGTACCGCAAGGTTATTTTGAAATGGTCACCCTTGAAAATGGTAGACAATCGGTTGTACCCGGGACCTTTGCATTAAGCGATACGCAAGTGCGCTTAACCCCGATGGACTTTTTAATTGCTATTCCCAGAGCGTTAGCCGCTGCGCAAGATATTATCTTTTTTGTATTTATTGTTGGTGGTGTGCTTGCCATTGCCAGAGCAACAGGCACCATAGATGCACTCATTGGCAGCTTATTAGATAAATTTGGCCACAAACCTAACCTGCTTATTTTTATGGTGGTATTTTGTTTTGCCATGGCATCTGGCGCCATTGGGGTAGCGGGTGAATACATTCCTTTTGTATTGATTTTAGTTGGCTTATGTAAAGCCATGCGCTTAGATTCAATGACGGCCGTTGGTATGGTGGTAACCGGTTATGGCATTGGTTATGGCGTATCGGCCTTTAACCCATTTACCGTTATGGTGGCGCAAAGCATTGCTGATGTACCCGTTTATTCAGGTATCGAGCTACGATTAGCCATTTTCATCCCATTTGTATTGATTGGTTTTCATCATGTTTGGAGTTACGCCAAAAAAGTTTTGGCCGACCCATCGCAATCGTTGACAGCTAATTTACCTTGCCCGCTCGCAGGTACAGAAAACAAAGGTTACCCGCAATTAGCCCTTCGCCATAAGCTGGTCTTACTAGGATTAGTGGCCACTATTGCGGCAGCAGTTTGGGGCATTTCTCAAAAAGGCTGGTATTTATACGAGCTAGGTGCGCTATTTATATTATGGGGCTTATTTACGGCCGTAATTGGTAAGTTAGATGCCGATACAGCCGCACAAGAATTTATCGAAGGGGTAAAAGATTTAGCCACCACCGCCATGTTAATTGGTGTGGCACGCGGTATTGCACTGATTATGGAAGACGGGCAAATATTACACTCTTTAGTTTACGGTATGTCTTACCCACTTTCTTTTTTAGGTTCTGAACTTGCTGCTGTCGGTATGTTTGTTATGCAAAGCTTCTTAAACTTATTTATTCCATCTGGCAGTGGCCAAGCTTATGTCACTATTCCGCTATTAGCACCAGTTGGCGATTTAGTCGGGGTTACACGTCAAGTAGTGGTACTGGCTTATCAATTTGGTGATGGCTTTTCCAATATGATCGTACCCACTAATGCGGTATTAATGGGCATCATAGGTATGGCGGGTATCCCTTACCATTTGTGGTTTAAATTCTGCCTGCCGTTATTACTTAAGTTAATGGCAGCTGCGTCAGTCGTATTAATGTTAGCAGTGATGTTTGGCTATGGTGCATAAGGTTTAATTGCCCTAGCCTAGCAACTAACAGCTAGATAAAAAAAGACACCCTAGGGTGTCTTTTTTTATACCTTGTACCTTAAATCACATAAGCATTATCACTATTTGCAAGCACATGGATCATTATTTTCTGCCGAGCAAAATGCACTCGCCTCATCCATATCTTTGTTAAAGGTAAAATCAAGCGATGTTGGGCTACTGTAATAAAGCGAGCCTTGATGCTGCACTAAAGTACAAAGTTTGTGGTCTCTATCGGCATCGCGCTGTTGCCAATAATCTTTACATTCTTTTAAGGCGGTTTCTGGGTCTTTAGTTGGGTCTTGTGCCATCGTTAACTGCCAACGCACCACAATTAAATCATCAACCATAGATTTGGTTGCGCCCTCACACTTACCAGGCAAAATATGACCTAAACCCACTTCAGTATTATCAGAGATTTGCGCTTGCGCATAAAAGCGATATGGATGAGATGAACCGATAACCGCTGTTTTTTTGCCTTTGATAATTTCAACCGTGCGGGTTTGCAGAGGCTTTAACCTATCGTCTGGTGCTAAGTAAAGTTCAGAAAATGCATCACAAGCCGGTGAGCCATAAACGACGATAGGTACGGTATAAGCTTCATTTAATTGGCTGGTATTGAGTAATAATTCCACTTGCGAACGTTGATAATCGTGAAACGCATTAATAGGAATTAAATGCACCGCTGTTTGATTTGGGTACTCACCAATGTATTGCGTACCTTGATTATCAGGCGCAGCAATAGGTGCACCGTCCATCACGGTAGAATACAGCCAAGCATCTTCCTTTTCTGTCAGGCCATTGGCCGCCATCAACTCAATTAATCGTACCGGTACCGGGTCATTTAAATAATCGCGCATCGGGTCTAACAAGCGTATTGGCGGGTAATGGAAAAAGTTCAACGCTTTTTGGTTTAACATCGCCATACCTAACGACATAAAAAAGCGCCACTGCCCGGTATTTTGTGGGTCCCACACTTTATCTTCAGTGGGTATGGTTAGCCCTTTGGGCCAAGTTCTTGTTTCATGCTTTAATGCTTCAATGACTTTTAGTGCTTTAAGCCCGTCCTCGTGAAATTTAGGTAATCGCTCCTTATAACCTTCAATTGCATCAGGCCCGGTAATAACTAAGGTATAGTCATCACCATTAACATTGATCTCAGCCGTTGCAGGGTTATCCTTTGATGCAAAACCATCTCGTTCTAACGTTTGTTTAAACCAATGTAAAATGGTTTCAGATAAGGTCTCTTTGCTACCGGGAATATTGGGAAAAGAATAAAGTTGAATTAACTGCTCTTCTTTACCTAGTGGGATTTCTACTTGCGCCAAAATATAACACTCCTTTGATTAACTATTGCAGCCAATAGTTGTACTTAAACAATTAAAAAGAACCGCTTAACTGGATACTCAATGGCTAAATTTAACTTTTTGACGTTAAATTTAGCGTACTAACCATGCTAGGAAACGTCTGTGGTATTTTCAAGAAAACCCAATAAAAATATTGAGTTAGTGGTTTTGATAAGTGTTTTACAACAAATAGAAAAAGCTTAGAGGTTTTGTTTTTTAAGCTTTAGTCATAACAGTGATTCAATAAACCTCAGGCATAAAAAAGACAGCCTAAGCTGTCTTTTTTCGATTCTTATAGAATAAGAATGTGGTGGAGCTGGCGGGATTTGAACCCGCGTCCGAAATACCTCCGTCCTCGGTACTACATGCTTAGTCTGTCTTTAATTTCACCAGCAACTGCGAACAGACACGCCATATACTAGCTAGCTTGAATTATATTTCGTGGTTCACCTCTCAAGCGGGAGGTTCCCTCACTAGCCGGTTTGGGTTTGAACTTCTGTAATTCCCCGTCTTACTGGCGGAAGCTAGGGCAGAAGCGCTCTCAGCAGGTTATTAAGCTGCTAGTGCGTAAGTTTCGTCGTTTGCGACTATTTTTTTGCGGCTTTTTACGTGGCCAACCGCCCCACGACATGCACCTTAGAGTTGCAGCACCCCGTCGAATCCTAATCAGCCCCGAATGAGTTGTCAGCAATTGGTTAATAAACAAACCAATAACTCTAACGTATGCCCTATTCTACCTAGCCTAGGGCTTAAACACAACGTCAAAGTTACCAGCCCTAAATAGAAAAAGGCGATGTGATTACTCACATCGCCCTTTCACACTCATTGGGGAAGTGTGTCTTTACTTTTTAGGTAAAGTGTTAAGCTTCTCTTTAATTGGTTTAGAGAAGATGAAGCCATCGTAAATATCCCAGTTGATTGACCAAGTCATCACACCAGAGAAAGTCGGATAAGCTTCGTTCGGTACAATCTCGCCACACTTAGTTTTTGTTGTTAAACAATCAAGTGCATCGAAAATTGCTTGGTTCGTTGCTTGACCAGAACCTGCCGCCTTAGGGCCAGATGGTAAACCTAAAGATACTTGGTCTGGGCGAAGTGGTGCGAACATTGAGCCATCTGCTAATTCGAAACCTTCGATTAACATTTTAGCCGACGCCACCATCATATCTGTTGAACCGATTTGCGCGATTTGACCACCGTTATAAGGGTGCGGTAAACCACCGTTGTTGTATAACTGTACATGTAATAAATCTAACGTGTCACGCGTTGCATCGATAACCGGTACATATGCACCCCAGATACCTGAGTAAGCAATGTGGCCACCTTGAACATATGGATGCTCTGGTGCCATTGTTAAGTACATGTCACCGCCCATGTTCTGCTCGATTTGCATTAATGCACGACCTAAACGAGCTTGAATTTGCGTACCGTGAAGTAAGTTTGAGCCACTTTCTAAGTCAACATCAAGACCGTCGAAGCCCCACTCAGCGATAATATCCGTTAAGCTGTTAACGAAGTTAACTTCATCTGAGTCTGTGTTAAGTGTGATTGTACCTTCGGCACCACCTAGTGATAATACAATCTTCTTACCTTGTGCTTGTAAGTCTTTAACGTCTTGCTTGAATTTAGCAGGGTCGATTGCTTTACACGATGTGAATTGACCGCCAGCGTATAAGTTAAAGTGAACCGTACCGTTTGAGTTGCGATCGTTATCGGCAAAAGCAATATCGATAACATCCCAATCTGGAGAAATATCGCCTAAGTCAATTGGACAGCCCGCGCCATTTTCAAAGTTGTGCCAGTAACCTACTAATTTGTGCTCTGATAACACCACTTCTGAAACGCTAATTGTGCTACCTGCTGATGTAGACATATTGCCCATATCATCTGTCACTTTAGCTGTTACTGTGTAGCTACCTACTGCACTTGGTGTCCACTGTAAGCTGTATGGTTCTGACATATCTGAACCAACAACTTGACCGTTAACTAAGAATTCAACTTTAGTTACTGCACCCGCTACTGATGAAGCGTCTGCGGCAAATGTAACACTGTTACCTAAACCCACTTTCGAACCTGAGACTGGCGCTGTTAATGTAGCGACAACTGGCTCATCACTTACAGTTACAGAAACCGTTGATTCTACTTTGTTCTTCTCATCATCTTGTGCAACCGCTTTTAACTGAACGTTGCCTTTTGCTACTGGCGTCCAAGTTGTTGCGTAAGGCGCTGTTGTATCTACACCTAAGCTCACATTATCAGCGAAGAATTCAACCTCTGTTACCATGCCGTCAGCATCTGATGCATTGGCTGTGAATGCCACTTCAGTACCCGCTAGTAATACTGCGTTATCGCTAGGTGAAGTAATTGATACTTCTGGCTCAATTGTACATACGCCTAGACCTTCCCAAGCATCAGTCCAGTGTGCACCTACGCCCGGCTCATACGCCCATGCTGCATTTGATGAACACCAACCGCCAATCTTACATTCAAACTTCTCGTTGCCGTTTGATACTTGATCGCCAATGTTGTAGTTGCCGCCTACTTCATAAACTGGAACATCAGCACAGCCGCTGCCGCCACCTGTGCCATTGATAACTGAAACTGTGATTTCTGTGCTCAGTGTTACCGCACCTTTATCATCGGTAGCACGCGCTTGAATTGCATGGTCGCCTAATACTGCTGACCAAGTCACACTGTATGGCGCGTCAAAATCAGTTTCGATAAGCGCGTCATCAACGTAGAAATCAACTTTTTCAACAGTGCCATCGGCATCAGATGCATCTGCTTCTAAGAATGTTAAGAAACCTTCTTGGATTTCTTCACCGCGATTTGGTGATGTTAACGTTACTGTTGGTGGGATATTTTCTTGAGCTTGAGTAACAGTAAACTGACCTGTCACGTTTTGTGTTTCAGTCGTGCCGTCAAATGTTACCATCACTTCAACTGTGTGCTGACCAATACCAGTTGCCACAACATTAACAACTTCAGCTGTAGCTGCTTGACGAACCGTTACACCGTCAACCTTAACTTCATAGCTTGCTACCTCGTATGGACGAGAACCTGGTGCAGGATCAATCATATCAAGTACAGAAATTGCAACTTCTGTCCCCTCTTCTGCTGAAGCTGGCGTCAACATTAATTGGTATTGAGGTACGTAATAAGTAATATCTTGAGGGTCACAATCTACGATGTAATCCCATTCTTGCCAGTTACCAGAGTGAGCAGAAGGCTTGTTGCCACGAGTCCACCAGTTTGCTTCGTAAAGCTTGTTGAGTTCAACAGCTTGTTGGCCGCCTGTATAAACTTTATCGGCTTGCCATTCTTCTACACCTTCACATTGTGAAGCCATAGCAAAGGCCTGACTAGAAAACGCGGTCGTTGCTAATACCGCAGTTGAGATCAGTGTACGTTTAAAGTGAGTTTTCATAACATCTTCCTAGATAGAGAGTTAAGCAGCCAACTTCAGAGCAATGACGAACACGCTCACAGCTAATTGTTGTAATTATGTTAAGAAATATATACACAGATAAATGTTAATGCAATGTAAAATTAGAGATTATTTTTAACATTTTTAAGGCAGTAGATATATTTAGATAAGCTTGCTTAAGCCTAGGCTAGGTGAGTAAAGGCTTAGCTCAATATTGTTAAAATAAACTCAATTGTGGATTATTTATTTTTTCAAAATTTAAACCAATAAAGGGCAAAATACCTTCAGCTATGGGTTTAATTTGCTTATCGATATAGTGTTGGTAATCAAGTGGTGATTGGATAAATTGCTTTGGTTCCGGGCCATTCACAGTTAACACATATTGGATCCAAGCTTTGTTTTGATACTGCAGTGGTCTGCCCAATGCCGCATTATGCTCATCGGCAATGCGCGCAGCACGTACATGTGGAGGCACATTTTTAACATAAGAAGCGAGCTTTCTGCGCAAACGTTTTCGATAAACCAATAGCTTATCTTTTTGGCCACTTTGTAGCGCTTCTATCGTTTGCTGAATATAACTAATGGGATCATCGCCATCAAACACCAGCTGATAAAGTTTATTTTGAAACTCACGAGCCAGCTCTGTCCAATCAGAACGAACTGTCTCTAAACCTTTAAAAATAAGCTCTGTACTGCCATCTTGACTGAGCTTAGTACCGGCATAGCGCTTCTTACTTCCCTTCTCTGTACCGCGAATGGTTGGCATTAAAAATCGCTGAAAGTGGGTTTCAAATTCAATTTCTAACGCCGATTGTAAATTATCGTCGTCGTGTAACTTAACGCGCCAAAGTGTATTTATTTTATCTTGTAACTCGATACCAATAGCCGCAACTTCACTTTGCTCAATACCATCGAGCCAGACAAAGGTCGAGTCGGTATCGCCATAAATCACTTTATAGCCATCTTGCTCAATCCACTTAGCCGTTTGTTGCATAATTTGATGCCCACGAAGGGTAATCGAACTGGCCAAACGCGTATCATAAAAGCGGCACCCGCCCGATCCCAAAACACCATAAAATGAGTTCATAATGATTTTGATCGCTTGTGAGCGCGCCGAGTCTTTGTCTTTTTTCGCTTCATCTCGTTGTTGCCACAACGCAGTAATGATGTCTGGCAAAAAGTGCTGATCTCGAGAGAAATACGCATCTTTAAAACCTTCGATGGCTTTATCCGGCGCTTTTAAACCTTCAATTAACCCCATAGGATCAATTTTAAAGGTGCGAATAATAGACGGGTATAGACTTTTAAAGTCCAGCACAATTACATTTTCATAAAGCCCAGGTTGAGACTCCATCACATAACCACCTGGGTTAACTAAGCCTCCACCCGGCGGCAAGTTGGGCGCAACATAACCTGCGCGATGTAATTTTGGTAAATAAAGATTAGTAAACGCGGCAACTGAGCCACCAACTCTATCGAGTTCAAGTCCGGTTAGTTCACTGCGTAATAATAAGAAATCGAGTAATTTGGTGTGGACAAATATATCAGAGACTAATTGGCAATCTTCTAAGTTGTAGCGCGCTAGCTTAGTTTTATTGTGATGAAAATCATGGGTTATTTCATCCATTCTATTTTCATTATCATCCACTAATTTTCCCCGCCCCAATAGAGCATGGGCAACATTATCTAAAGCAAAGCTTTCGAAATGATAGGTAGCAACTTTTAGCGCATCGATACCGTCAATTACCACTCGCCCAGCAATACTGATAAACGACTGATTACTGTCATCTCTGGCTTGTCTCATCTTAGGTACAGAATTATCGCGCGCGATAGCTAGGCGAATACCCAAATACTCTGCTCTTTTAAGTAAGATACGACAGTCAAAATTAACCACATTCCAGCCAATTAATATATCAGGATCATTGAGCTGGATTTGAGCGATAAAAGCCGTTATTAACGCCTTTTCGTCTTGGCACCAGTGTATGTTGACATCATCACAAGGTTGCTCTTGGCCTACCATCAAAACTAAAGCGATATCACCTAGCTTACCTGTTCCTTGTATGCCAATTGAGTAAAGCTCACCATCATAAGCACATTCAATATCAATAGAGAGCACAGAAAGTGCAATACTGCCGCGTAATGATTCACTCGGTTTGAGTTGTGCTTGCTGTAAGGTTAAGTGACCAGGCTCAGATGATAGATAGCCAGTGCATTCGATATTTGAATAGATAAAGCGTTCCATTAAATAACGATCTGGTAGTCTAATATCCCCTTCTAACACCTCAATACCTGAAGCTTCTAACTCAGATATGGCAGCGTAGTGTTGCTTGAGGGATTGGAAATAAAACGCCACCACGTTTTGCTGATGAAAATCTTTTAACTGGAGGGCTTTTTCTTCATATTGAATATTGGCTTTTGCAAGCGTTCGGACAGCTTTATCCGCCTCTGACTCGATAACAAAAAACGTACTTTGCTGTTTGTTAACAACGAGCTTAATTGGACCTTGTTGGGTAGCTAACCAATAGTGGATTTGGTAGCGATTTTGACTATCAAAGCAATGGCGAGTTAGTAGGATACCTTGATAGTTTTGGCGCTCATTTGTTGAAAGCAGATGAGCACCATCAGATGTGTGCATGGCGCATGCTATTTTGGTGCTTGAGTTAACACATGAGGGTTAACCACAGTCCAGTTTTCTATTCTTGGGTTAATTACGCCCGCACTGCGATAAGCTTTTAATAATCGACCTGACGATTTTAATTTTTTCAAACCTTTGTTTAGCGCTTCAAAAACCTGTTTGCCATCTTTATGACTTTTCGACACGGCAAAGTGACGGCTATCCGGTAGCAATACTTTTAAATGTGGAATTGGCACTATTTTCATATTGTCCATAGTGATGGAGAAATCTTCTGCCGAGCTAACCGGTGCCAACATAAAGTCAACCATGCGGCGGTCAACTAATTTAACCATGTAATACCACTCGTCATAGGTCTCCAAGCCACCTAAATCAATTGACTGTAATGCGGCCCAGTCGGCAGACCATGAGCGATTCGATACAGCAGTCAATTCGGCTAAATCAGCTACATTGGCGCGCATCGCTTTTCGATTGTTTGGAGAGGTGTATAAACCTGCTGCAAATTGACCTTTTTCAATTGTAGGATCGGTAATGTATAACCAGTTGCTGTGGCCGCGGATATCATTAAACCAGACGGTTTCGGTTGACATTAAAAAGCGACCTTTAACGAGCTCGTGAATATTGCGGATATAAAATTTTGCTAAAGGCTGAAACATGACAGGTCGGTTTAACCCACCAAATTCTAGTGCTTGTTGGATAAGCACCATTTCAATGATCTCACGTTGACCCGCGTTATTGAGCAAAGAGAAGTCTGTGATATTAGCGATATCTTTGCCTTTAACAAAGTCTAGATAACTAATATAAATTGCTGAATCTTCTGGAAGTGTTCTGATCACAACGGGCTCTTTAGCTGCCTTGGCTGTCACAGAAAATAAAGAGATAAACAACAAAAAGGTTAAAGCAATTAATCTCATAAAACAGATAAAACCTTAAATCACAAACTCACTTACTATTCTTATACTAAAACAAATTTTCTTTGGATCGAGTATAGAGAAATGTAACTATTTATTATTATATAAAGTGTAGGAGAATTAGAATAATACTAATCTTAACCTGTAGCTAATTCAATTACTTACAGGCTAAGTTAACGTAGCTCGCCATTAAGCGTAACGATTATTTTTCTGCTTGATGCATAGTCCCTATGCTCTCCTAAATAGATACCTTGCCAAGTCCCCATTGCGAATCGACCATTGGCAACAGGTATAGATAAAGACACGCCCAACAAGCTCGATTTTATATGCGCTGGCATATCATCTGGCCCTTCATAGATGTGTTGGTAGTATGGTGCATTTTCAGGCACCATTTTATTGATATGTGCTTCGAAATCGCTTCTAACGGTAGGATCGGCATTCTCATTTAACGTCAGACTGGCTGATGTGTGCTGTAATAACAAATGAGCAATGCCAATTTTGTATTGCGAAAGTGCGGGTAATTGCTTAATTACCTCATTATCAACTAAGTGAAAACCTCTCTGCTTAGCTGATAAACTGATTTCAAACTGTTGCCACATTAGCTCGTTTTATCGAAACAAATTTCAATATGAGCAGAGCCTGCTTCAGCAGTAAATGGCATTAGTACTAAACCGCCTTCTGATTTGTGCGCAATAGTGTGGCCTTTACCTGCAACAACCATAGGCGTTGCCATATCGAACTCAAAACCTTTTTCGCCCAGCAAACGCTTTGCACCGCCAGCAACCATGTTAGTGATCTCACCAACCATGTCTGTAACTTCTTCGTTAATGTAATCTGGCTTTTCACCTAACATACGGCTCATGATTTCAAGTGCTAAAGATTCATCAAAAGTTATGGAAAAGGAACCTTTTGTCTGTGGACCAACCATACCAATTAGGCCTGAAACATCACCACGAGCAATTTCGTCTCTTTTTAAACGAGGTTTACCAGGTTTGAGATCTAACATCGCCATCGTACTCAGTACGTTTAACAGTGACGATAAAAATGGATTTACGAAATTCGCGTTCATAAATAGCCTTTAATTCAATAACATCTAGATAATAGCTGTTTGCATTGTAACGAATATCTAGGGTAAATAAATGAGAAAATAGTAAAAAAGCTCTTAATTTTCTGACCTTAATAACAATTATTTGGCATAAGCGCAGAATAAATATCCGAAAATAAGCTAAATAGTGACGCTAAGGTGCTGTAATTGCTAAACTTATAAAGAGCTTAGTTGAAGAATCCACTTTTGAATAATGCAACAAACAGAACTTTTTGATATTGACGCGAAAAATCCTTGTATTGGTGTTTGCCAATCAGGGAAGCGCGGTTATTGCAAAGGTTGTTTGAGAAGCAGAGAAGAAAGGTTTTACTGGGATAATCTAAGCCAAGGGCAGAAAATTAAAGTATTAACCCTGTGTGAGATGCGTAAAAAGAAATTGAACAACAAGAAGATGAAGCAAAAAGAAGCTGAGTTACTGGCCGAAATTAATGCATCGGCGCCAGAGCAACTGAGCTTCTTTGAGTAATAAGGTTTACTCTGTCTTACTAGTAATGGCATCTTTTAACTGTTTGACGAATTGGGCAGGAATACCAAAGCCACCGCCAACAAAAGCAAATGAGATCTCAACATCAGGATAAACGAGCTCGACAATTTGCCCGCCCTTCATCATCATCAAGTCTGTCGCACCAGTGCCTTTTAAGTATTCAGGACTATCAGAAATTAAAACGGTTTTGCCACCAGCAACTTGTTTAGAATCATAAACAATAAAGGCAAAGTCTTTTTCAACGACACTGTCTTCAATTTTACGAATAGGAATATAAAACTCAGCATTTAAAAATACAGGCCAAAAATCTTGCTCGGTCATTTCACCTTGCTGCATTTCCTGAACCTGTTGTTGAAAAAGAGTGAGTTGTGCTTGTTCAGTCATTGATGTACCCCAAAAAAATAAAGTCAGCGTTTTGCTGACTTTATCAAATTTGAGTGATGAACGCTGTATAAATTACAATCGGTCAATTTCTCGGGCAACGTTAAAGCGTCTTGAAGTAACATGCGTTTCTAAGCGTTGTAAACGTCTGTCCAGCTCGTCAAATGCACCTTTTACTTCAAAAAAAGCTTGTCTCGGTGGAGAGCCTGCTTGCCATACTTTAGATTTGATCTCTAAAGGGGCAGAGCTTTCGCGTTTGATGTTTTGACGCCATTTCGACTCAGCCGGTTTCTTGTCTAAAATAATCCAAGCTGCGATATAAGCGAAAAAGAACAAAGTACCCGATAAGAACAAACCACTTAAGGCGATAATTCTGACTAACCAAGTCTCCCAGCCCCAGTGATGAGCGATACCAGAACAGACACCAGCAATTTTGCAATCATCACTATCACGGTACAAAGTTGATTTTAAGTCACGCATCTACAACTCCTATTCTTTTTCTCGCCAATGAGGCGATTCGGTATCAAGAATTTTTTCCAAAGAATCTAATCTATCTGACATTTTTTCTGCTTTTGATGCCAATTCAAGTAATTGAGCTAATTCAGTTTCAGATAGGCCTTGGCTCACTTGACTCTTACTTCGGTAATGGAAAAATAACCAAAACGGAGCAACAAAAATCAAAAATATGATAATCGGTGCAACAAGAATCCCAACGACGTCTTCCATCTAATTATTCCTTATCTTTTTTAGCGACTTTCGCTTTTAATGCAGCTAATTCGTCATCAACTTTACTTGATGCTTCTAGTTCGGCGAATTCATCAGCCAAGCTTTTATTGCCTAAGTCATAACTTTCGACATCAGCTTCTAATTCATCAATTTTTCGCTCGTAATGTTCAAAGCGATTGAGCGTGTCGTTTAATTTACCCGAATCAATTTGCTTTTTAACATCTAAACGAGAGCTCATTGTTTTGCGCTTTAATGCCAGTGCTTGTTTTCTATTTTTAGCATCAATAAGCTTTTCTTGCAGTTGAGCAATTTCGTCCTGTAAACGGTCAATCTGCTCATCTAATAATGTTAATTCTGCTGCTAAGCTTTCTGCTTGCTCTTCTAACTGACTTTTTTCAATAAGTGCCGCTCTTGCTAAATCATCGCGCCCTTTACTGATGGCCAATTCTGCTTTATCTGCCCAGCTTTCGATTTCTTTTTTCAAGCGGGCCAAACGGCGAGTGAGTTCTTTTTTATCGGCTAAAGTTCTTGCTGAAGAAGAACGCACTTCAATTAATGTGTCTTCCATTTCTTGAATGATTAAACGCACCATTTTTTCAGGATCTTCAGCCTTATCAAGCAGCGCGGTAATGTTAGAATTAACAATGTCTGCAAAGCGTGAAAAAATACCCATAATACATCTCTCTCTTTAAATAAGTTGGTTACAATTAACCTATCCGACACTTAAATTGTTATCAGGAACTATGCCAACCTGTTAAAAAACAATTAAATCATTGATTTTTAAGGATTTAAAAATTAAATAGCAAAATAATCAAAAGCGATTAAAATAAGAAAAATAACCAACAAATAGTTTTTTTGACCAAAAAAAGATGAATTCCACAAACACTAGAGATAACCTACTCGGCCAATCTAATCACTTCTTGGCTGTACTTGACCAAGTATCCCGTTTAGCACCTTTGCATAAGCCAGTTTTGATCATTGGTGAGCGCGGAACAGGTAAAGAACTCATTGCAGCTCGATTGCATTATTTATCTGAGCGCTGGCAGCAAAATTACCTCAGTCTTAATTGTGCAGCTTTGAATGAGAACTTGCTTGAAAGTGAACTATTCGGTCATGAATCGGGCGCCTTCACAGGTGCCAGCAAGCGTCATGAAGGGCGCTTTGAAAGAGCCAACGGTGGTACTTTATTTCTTGATGAGTTAGCTAACACCTCATCTTTAGTTCAAGAAAAGTTACTTAGAGTCATTGAGTACGGTGAATTTGAACGTGTTGGTGGGGCTAAAACGGTAAAAGTGGATACACGGTTAATTGCTGCGACAAACGAGGACTTACCTTCTTTAGTTGAACAAGGCCGATTTAGAGCGGACTTACTCGATCGATTAGCATTTGAGGTGATTACACTGCCCCCACTCAGAGAAAGACAAGAAGATATTTTAATGCTTGCCGATTACTTTGCAGTGAATATGGCCAAAGAACTTGAGTTCGAATTTTTCTCTGGATTTAGTGAAAAAGCCAAACGCACCTTACTCAATTATGCCTGGCCTGGCAACATTCGTGAACTCAAAAATGTCATCGAGCGAAGCTTGTACCGACTGCAATCACCTCACTCTCCGATACGCGATGTTATTTTAGACCCTTTTGCGTCACCTTTCAGACCAACGGCTCAATCTTTAAAGACAACAGCAAGTAGCACTCATGCAGCAACTCAGGACATTAAAGAAGAGGAATCTAGCGAAGAAAATGAAGAAAAACACATTCAAACGCCAGTAATTCATGCTGCAGATCAAATAAATTTAACATTTCCGCTCAATTTTAAACAAAAATCTCAAAATTTTGAGATTCAAATGCTTAAAAAAGCGTTAGAATCTGCACAGTTCAACCAGAAAAAAACGGCTGAGCTACTGGGGGTCACTTATCACCAGTTAAGAGGCTACCTAAAAAAATATAATTTGTTGGATCAGGACAAACAATAAAAACAATGCGCCAACTGTTTTACACATTATCAATGCTCTGTTCTATTGCTGTGATGCTTGGGTGTCAAAAGCAAGAATCTGGCGTGCTCAAACAAGGTGTCGTTTATTGTTCAGAAGGCAACCCTGAAAGCTTCAATCCTCAATTGACCAATTCTGCCACAACACTTGATGCAACCGCCAGACAGCTTTACAACACACTCATTAAGTTTGATGAGGAAGATGGCAGTATCACCCATGATTTGGCCAGTTATTGGCAAGTATCAGAAGACGGCTTACACTATACTTTCCAATTAAGACGAGGGGTTCAGTTTCACCGCACACCTTATTTTATCCCTACTCGAGAGTTTAATGCTGACGACGTGTTATTTTCTTTTAATCGCTGGCGATTAAAGGATCACCCTTTTCACGATACTGGCGGCGGTATTTATCCCTTCTTTGATAGTGTTAACTTAGGCGAAAATATTGCTGATATCGTCAAGGTTTCTGATTACGTTGTCCGCTTTGAATTAAACCAAGCCGATCACAGCTTCATTCATCAACTCGCCAGTGATTATTCAATCATCTTATCTGAACAGTATGGTACTCAGCTTGAAGTACTGAATGAATTTGACGATATCGACAATTACCCAATAGGTACCGGGCCTTATCACTTTGTAAAGTATCAAAAAGATGCTTATATCAGGTATTACGCCAACCCTAATTACTGGGAAGGTAAACCGAAAATCAAACAATTGGTTTTCGATATAACGACTCAAAGCTCTACCCGCTTAGCTAAAATCTTGACTCAATCTTGTGATGTCATTGCTTATCCTGTTTCAAGTGAAATGGCCATTCTTGAGCAATCAGAAGAAATAGAAGTACAAGCGCAACCGGCTATGAACACCGCTTTTTGGGCGTTTAATACCATCAAACCACCATTTGATAACCCAAAAGTTAGGTTAGCTTTATCGATGGCCGTTGATAAAGATTCAATTATGCAAGCGGTCTACTATGGCACAGCATTCCCTGCAAATGGCTTGCTACCACCTTTATCTTGGGCGTATAACCCCAAGGTCAAAAATCCAAAGTACAACCCAGCAATGGCTCAAAACCTGTTGCGTGAAGCAGGTGTACCCTTTGGTTTCACAATGAATATTTGGGCAATGCCAACTGAGCGACCATACAACCCCAATGCGCTAAAAATGGCAGAGTTGATCAGCCAAGACCTTGAACAAATTGGTATTAAGGTTAATGTGGTTAGTTTTGAATGGACAACGTTCAGACGCGCTTTATCTGAAAGTAAACACGATACGGTATTAATTGGTTGGTCTGCTGATACGCCAGATCCAGATAGTTTCTTTAGCCCAATATTGAGCTGCTCTGCTACCATAGTAGGCGCAAATCGTTCAGTTTGGTGTAATCAAGAATTTGACGACCAAATTCGTCTGGCTTTAAACGCTAAAGACCAAAGAGCACGCCGAAAGCACTACCATAAAGCTCAAGAAATTCTCCGTGAAGAAATGCCAATTTTACCAATTGCCCATTCGATGCGATTTCAAGCTAAGAGCACGCGTGTAACCAATTTGAATTTTAGTCCTTATTCTGGGATTAATTTTGCCAAAGTGGAGAAGCACTAAATGTTTGCATTTCTTTTACGTCGCTTTAATTTAATGCTATCCACTTTATTCATCATCAGCTTGATAGGTTTTTCACTGGGACATTTATTTCCAGGCGATCCGGTTGAAAACTATAGTGGTATCAAAGAGTTCACTTATTCTGAATACATCGCCTTAACAGAAGCTTATAAAGTTGATGAAAACTTAGTCGTGCAATATTGGGCGTATATCCAACGTACCTTTTCTGGTGATCTGGGTTTATCTTTAAACTCCCAAACCCCGGTACTTGATGAGATAAAGCAAGTACTACCTGCCACAGTAGAGCTAAGTGTCTACGCTTTATTAATCGCTATTTTTATCGGTATTCCATTAGGCATATTGGCAGGCATTAAACATAAAAAGCCAACAGACAATGTACTTTATTCATTTTCGATTGTTGCCAATTCAATTCCTATTTTCTGGCTCGGTTTACTGTTTATCCTGTTTTTGTCATTGAATTTTAAACTCTTGCCAATGTCTGGCAGACATCACTTATTGTACGAAATACCAAATATCACAGGCTTTGTATTGCTCGATACTTTGTTATTGCAAGCAGACTACAAATGGTTAGCATTAAAAGATGCCATGTCGCACTTAATTCTACCAACACTAACTTTGGCTATGGTTCCCATTACTTTGTTTTTGACCATAACCCGCTCATCTGTTATCCAGGTCATGCAAACCAGTTATGTTAAAGCCGCAAAAACAAAAGGCTTATCTAACTGGAAATTGATTAGAAAACACATTTTGCGTAACGCCTTGTTACCCGTGCTACCGCAAATAGCCCTAACATTGAACACGCTAATGACAAGTGCGATGATTACAGAAGTTATTTTCAGTTGGCCAGGCATAGGAAATTGGCTAATAGAGGCGATTTATCAACGAGACTATCCAGCCATCCAAGCAGGACTAATTGTAGTAGCAACTTTTGTTATGTTTATGCACATTATCGTTGATGTACTGCATACCGTACTTAATCCATTGATTAGGAAGTAGTTATGGCTCAGTCGATATACAATGAAACGCACTTTCCTACTCCGCTGTCGCAAATATGGCGAAACTTCAGAAACAACCACATAGCTTGGATATCACTGTGGATAGTGATGGTTTTCACAGTGATTGCGATTTTAGCGCCAATCTTAGCTCCCTATTCCCCTTATTATCAAAACCCTGATCAAATGTTAGTACCACCTAGTTGGAACGCTAATGGCGATGCTGACTACTTGTTAGGCACTGATGATTTAGGAAGAGATTTTTTATCGCGTTTATTGCACGGTACTCAACTAACCTTTGGAAGCGCAATTATTGTATCGCTTTGTGCAATGCTAACGGGTAGTACATTAGGTGCTATGGCTGGTATGAGCAGAGGCTTTAAATCAAGCTTATTCAACCACTTACTCGACTCAATTTTATCCATTCCCTCTTTGTTACTAGCAATTGTCATTGTGGCAATATTAGGCCAAGGTTTAGAGAATGCAGTCTGGGCCGTATTTCTCGCTCTGGTGCCCCACTTTATTCACCATACACGAAATGCTATTCGCCAAGAACTCAGAAAAGAATACATTATTGCTGCACGGTTAGATGGTGCCAACGATTGGCAAATACTAACGCGTTCAGTTTTACCTAATATCCTAGATGTTGTGGTCATTCAATTTGCCTTTGCACTATCAACTGCCATGCTTGATATCGCTGCACTCGGTTTCTTAGGCCTAGGTGCCGACCCCTCAACACCCGAATGGGGAGCCTTACTGCACGAAGGTATCGATTTGCTTTATCGAGCATCATGGCTTGTTACCCTACCAGGGGTATTTATGTTCATGTGCTTATTAAGTGTTAATATTATCGGCCACAGCCTGCGCCGAGCGATTAAGTTCCGGACTCAATAGTATGCCTTTATTAGATATTCGCAACTTAACCGTTTCTTTGGAAAATGAATATCGCACTATTAATGCGATAGATAAAATGAGCCTAACGCTCAGAAATGGCAGTATTCATGGCTTAGTCGGTGAGTCTGGATCGGGAAAAACACTCGTCGCAAAAGCTATTATGGGTTTGCTAGATGGAGAATGGTCGGTTAAAGCCGATCGCTTATTCTGGCAAGATCAGGACTTACTGCGAATGTCGGATGAACAGCGCCAAGCTATCATCCACAGAGACATCGCCATGATTTTCCAAGAACCATCTCGCAGTCTTGATCCTACAGCACCAATTATTGAACAAATAGAAGAAGTCATCCCAAGCTCGGAATTGCCTAATTCATTTTGGGGGCGACGACAAGCTCGCCACAAGCACGCTGAGGGCCTACTTAAAAAAGTTGGAATTAAAAGCTACCAAAGATGTTTGAGTAGCTACCCTCACGAGCTCTCTGAAGGGTTATGCCAGAAGGTTATGATAGCAATGGCTATTGCCCGTAATCCGAAATTACTGATTGCTGATGAGCCAACAGATGCAATGGAAAGTACAACAAAAGTTCAAATCATGCGTCTGCTGCAAAAGCTCAATGAAAGTAAAGACATGTCTATCTTACTTATCAGCCATGATTTAAACGCCATTGCCAATTGGTCAGATGATATCAGTATTTTATACGCTGGCCAGAGTGTTGAGTCAGGTACTAAAAAAGCGATTTTAAAACGTCCATTGCACCCTTACACTCAAATCCTGTTTCAAAATATCAAAAAGTTTAGTGAGCCAGGTGCACACAAATCGCCTTTATTTGCTTTAGAAGGTACAACACCTCCTGTTCAACACCTTCCTATAGGTTGCCGATTGGGGCCTCGCTGCCCTAAAGCTCAGAAACAATGTGTTAAAACACCAAAAGCCAAAAAGCTGCATGGCCACATTTACCATTGCCATTTTCCTGTAAACATGGAGCGAAAAGGCAATGAATAAGACACTGCTCGAAGTTATCGACTTATCAAAAAGTTATACCAAACGCTCTTTTTGGAAAAAAGAAAGCAGTGTTGCTCTTGAAAAAATTAGCTTCAGCCTAGATAAATTCGAGACTTTAGCGATTGTTGGTGATAGTGGCTCAGGAAAATCAACCTTAGCGAAACTGCTCGCAGGGGCAGAAAATGCGACAACGGGCAGTGTCATTCTCAATGGTAAAAAGCTAGATATGACGAATTTACGTCATCATTCTCGCCATATAAGAATGATTTTTCAAGACCCAGCAACCTCACTCAACCCGAGTTTACCAATTGGCAAAACACTTGAAGAGCCATTAAAACTCAATACTTTGATGTCTGCAAAAGAGCGTGAAGAAAAAGTAAAAAAAATTCTTAACCGTGTAGGCCTTTTAGCTGATTATGCTTGGTATTACCCACATATGCTGTCGAGTGGTCAAAAACAGCGTGTAGCACTTGCACGAGCACTTATTCTTGACCCTCAAATCATAGTTGCAGATAAACCCTTTGCTGCGATGGACCCATCAACGCGATCACAAATGGTAAACCTGTTTTTAGAATTACAACAAACCTTTGGTTTGGCATATATCTTTGTATCTCACAACCTGCAAATTGTGCAACACATCAGTGATAAAGTGTTTGTGATGGATAGCGGAAAGATTGTTGAGCGAGGAAACACTCAAGAGGTATTTGCCAACCCAAGACACACAGCTACCCGCAAGCTGCTATACAGTCAGCAAATGCTAAAAGAAATTAAATAATTTTAGATTCCTAGTAAAAACAAAAAAGGCCGCTAAATGCGGCCTTTTTTAATATTGATTGGCAATTATTGCTCAGCCTCAGCTTGATTAACCTTTACGATTTCAGCGCTGTCTTTTAATGACGCGATGAATGCGCGGTAAGAAGCATCGGCATAAGCCGCTTGTAAACGCTGTGTGATAGACCCATCAGCAACTACCGCTTGATCCGTTACTTTATCAAGGCGAACAATTGCAACTTGTTGGTTTACATCTAACCATGTTGCACTAACTTCACCCTCTACTGGTTTCGCTAAAGAAAACGCTTGTTCACGAACAGCTGATGGCATATCACCTGCATCGCGACCAATTGCTTCAACAGACTTTAACACAGCGCCTTTTTCAGCAAGAGCTTCAGTTACATCTTCACCAGCAGACCATTTAGCAAGTACACCTTGTGCCCATTCTTGCGCGGCTTTTGTTGCTTGTTCACGAGTAACAGCAGCTTCTACTTGTGGTTTTACTTCATCTAATGTTTGAGTACGAGCAGCTTTATAATCATTTGCACGAACAACAATCATGTGATCAGCAGATAACTCAATCACCTCTGAGTTGTAACCGTCTTTAGCCACTTCTTCAGAAAATGCAGCGTTCAGCACTAATGCATTAGAAACGGCAATAGGTGCGTTGTTACGATTGAATAACTCAGTTGTCTTAACTTCAATACCTACTTCAGCAGCTGCATCGTCAAGTGAATCAGATACTTCAAAAACTAAATCAGCAATAACTTGCTGCTTTTCACCAAATAAGATGTTCGCTTTTTCACGTTTAATTTTATCAGCGATTTCATCTTTCACTTCAGCAAAGCTCTTAACCGCTTGTGCTTCTACGTCCGTTAATTTGATAATATGGAAACCAAAATCAGTTTGAACAAGCTCAGAAACATCACCTTTATTCGCTAAACTAAATGCCGCTTCTTCAAACTCAGGTGCCATAACACCTTTAGCAAAGAAATCTAAATCACCGCCATTTTCACCAGAAAACGTATCTGTTGAATGCGCTTTGGCAAGTTCAGCAAAATCTGCTCCAGCTTTGATTTGCGCAAGTAAGTCTTCAGCTTTTACTTTTGCTTCATCTTCGCCTGATGAAAAATCGATTAAGATATGCGAAGCACGACGACGCTCTTCAGAAGTGTAAGCTGCTTTATTGCTTTCATAGTCAGACTCTAGCTCAGCATCAGTAACATCAACGCCTGCCATTAAATCTTCAACTCTCAACTCAATGTATGCTAAAGCCACTTCTTCTTGAGTTTCATAACGAGCAATATTCTGTTGATAGAAAGCTTCTAGTTGAGATGCTTCAACTCTCACGTCAGCTTTGAATTGTTCAACATTAGCTGTAGCGTAAGTAAAGTCACGCGTTTGAGACATTAAGCTTTGATAAGCATCAGACTCTGACGGTAAAGAGAACTCAGAAGCCGTTAATGCTTGTAATAGTTGAGAACGCGTCATATCCGCACGTAATGTTTCACGGAAAGTCGATGCTTGGTAACCTGCACGCGTAATGGTTTGTAAGAATAATGAGTTATCAAATTTACCATCGATGTGGAATGCAGGCATTGCAAAGATAGCTTCTTTGATTTCTTCGTCACTAACACGAAGACTCAAATTTTTCGCAGCTTGATCCGTTAACTCTTGATTAATTAGTTTCTCTAATACACTGTCACGGAAATTACGCATGTACTCAGGGTTTGCAGCCAATTGTGAAAACATTTGACCATACTGAGATTCCATACGGTTTCTTTCGCTCTCTAACGCTTGAACGAAATCTCTTTGAGATACTTCTTCGCCATTAACTTCAGCCGCTGCAATGTCACCACGCATATTGATATATGAACCAACACCAGCAAATGCGAAACTCGCGATAACTAAGCCTAATATGGCTTTGGCAGCAACACCTTGGCTACCTTCACGGATTCTTTCTAACATGATTTTCTCGAATAGTTATTTTATTTTGTTGCGCGATATTGTAACCATCGGCCTAAGACTTGACTAGGTTTGAGGCACCTTTATTTATAATAATTATGGGTGCTTTAGAAGTTTTTGTTGCGCTTTAAATGAAACAGGCTTTGGGTATTAGCCAAAGCCTGTTGAATTAATCAATCACAAATAAAGATTAGCTGTTTACAGCATCTTTTAAAGCTTTACCTGGCTTGAATGCAGGAATATTAGCTTTAGCAATTTGGATAGTCTCACCTGTTTGTGGATTACGGCCAGAACGAGCAGCACGCTCACGTACAGAGAAAGTACCAAAACCAACTAATGCAACTTGATCATCTTCCTTTAAAGCATCAGTTACCGCTTCAATTAAAGAATCTAATGCACGTCCTGCAGCTGCTTTAGAAATATCCGCGCCGCCAGCAATTTTATCGATAAGTTGAGACTTGTTCACTTTATCATCCCCTTGATTGTTATTATATGTCGCTTAAGCTGACGTAATGCCTTGTTAAGCGTTTCGTCAAAATTTATATCAGTCTTAGAAGCAGTATTCAAGCTTGTTTTACGCTTAAAAGCAAAAAAAGTGTTTTTTTTTACTTTTCTGTAGCCCTTGTCACAAAAGGGCTACAGAACGCTAACCCTGAATTTAGCAAAAATCAAGCTTTCTTTAATCAGATTTTTTTTCTAAGTCATCTTGATTTACAGGTTCAAAACCTTCTGGATTTTCCTGTAGCGCTAACTCTAAAACTTCGTCAATCCACTTAACCGGGTGAATAGCCAGATCAGCTTTAACGTTATCTGGAATCTCTTTTAAATCGCGTTCATTATCTTTTGGAATAATGACCGTTTTAATACCACCGCGATGTGCAGCTAATAGCTTTTCTTTTAAACCGCCAATAGCCAGCACTTCACCACGTAATGTGATTTCACCTGTCATTGCTACATCACAACGCACAGGATTCCCCGTTAAACTTGAAACTAAGGCAGTACACATTGCAATACCCGCGCTAGGCCCATCTTTAGGTGTAGCACCTTCTGGTACGTGGATGTGAATATCGCGCTTAGCGTGAAACTCTGGGTTAATTCTCAGCTTTTCAGCTCGAGAACGCACAACCGTCATAGCCGCTTGTATAGACTCTTGCATTACATCGCCTAACGAACCTGTTGCCGTTGTTTTGCCTTTACCCATTACTGAGGCCGTTTCAATGGTAAGTAAGTCACCGCCAACTTGTGTCCAAGCTAAACCTGTCACTTGACCAATCTGGTTATTGTTATCAGCTTTACCATAATCAAAACGTTGAACACCAAGGAAGTCATTTAGGTTTTCACCATCAATCGTGACTTTCTTAATCTTCTTATCGAGTAGGATGTTTTTAACTGCTTTGCGGCACAGCTTTGAAATTTCTCGTTCAAGACTACGTACACCGGCTTCACGAGTGTAATAACGGATAATGCCTAAAATTGCTGATTCAGTAACATCAATTTCTGCTTCTTTTAAACCATTGCGTTTGATCTGCTTTGGTAGTAAATAACGCGTAGCAATATTTAACTTTTCATCTTCTGTGTAACCCGATAAACGAATAACTTCCATACGATCTAATAATGGACCAGGAATATTCATACTGTTACTTGTTGCCACAAACATCACATCAGATAAGTCGTAGTCAACTTCTAAGTAGTGATCGGCAAAGCTATCATTTTGCTCAGGATCGAGCACTTCTAATAATGCAGAAGCAGGATCACCACGCATGTCCGAAGACATTTTGTCGATTTCATCAAGTAAGAATAATGGATTTTTAACCCCCACTTTAGACATATTTTGAATCAACTTACCTGGCATAGAGCCTATGTATGTTCTGCGGTGACCACGAATCTCAGCTTCGTCACGTACACCACCTAGTGCCATACGAACATATTTACGACCGGTTGCCTTAGCAATAGATTGGCCTAAAGACGTTTTACCAACACCTGGAGGGCCTACTAAACACAAGATAGGACCTTTAACCTTACTAATACGGCTCTGTACTGCAAGATACTCGATAATGCGTTCTTTCACTTTATCTAAACCAAAGTGATCAGAATCAAGGATCTCCTGAGCTTTTGGTAAGTCTTTCTTAACTTTAGAACGCTTAACCCAAGGTACATTGATCATCCAATCGATGTAGCTTCGAACGACAGTTGCTTCTGCTGACATCTGAGACATCATTTTAAGTTTCTGTAATTCTGCAGTTGCTTTTTCTTCTGCCTCTTTTGGCATCTTAGCGTCTTTGATTTTTTGTGCTAACGTCTCAAACTCATCTGGCTGGCCTTCTTCCATTTCACCGAGTTCTTTTTGAATTGCTTTCATTTGCTCATTCAAATAATACTCACGTTGGCTCTTTTCCATCTGCTTTTTGACACGGGTACGAATTTTTTTCTCGACTTGTAATAAATCGATTTCGCCTTCCATTAATGCCATTAAAAACTCTAAACGCTCACTGACGTCTAAAATCTCTAGTACACTCTGCTTATCTTCCAGCTTTAATGGCATATGAGCAGCCATGGTGTCAGCTAAACGTGCAGGTTCGTCAATTCCATTTAATGAAGTCAGCACTTCTGGTGGAATTTTTTTGTTGAGCTTTACATAACCTTCAAATTGAGAAATTGCAGAACGAATTAAGATCTCTTGCTCGCGCTCATCGATTTCTTCAATACTCAACATTTCGATATCAGCGACAAAATGCTGTTCAGTATCGGTGAAATCTTGAATACTCGCCCTTTGATTACCTTCAACCAAAACTTTAACCGTACCATCAGGTAATTTGAGTAACTGAAGAATAGTGGCAACGGTACCGATTGGGTACAGATCGTCTTTTGTTGGATCGTCAATTGATGCATCTTTTTGCGCAACGAGGAAAATTTGTTTTTCATTTTCCATAGCCGCTTCAAGACAACGAATAGATTTTTCTCTTCCCACAAATAATGGGATCACCATATGCGGGTAAACAACCACATCACGTAGTGCTAAAACTGGGATATTTATTTGGCCAGAATTTTCTTGTGTCATGTTTCGGGCTCTCTTTTTTGGCAAGAAATTAAATGTGCATTGAATTTATATGGGGATTGAGTAATTCAGATCAATGCTTATTTTCAATAAGTTAGCGGTAAATATAAAAAAAGCGAGCTATTGCTCGCTTTTTATTCTAGAAAGATTATTCCGAAGCAGCTTGTGCTTGCTCAGGATTATCGTAAATTAGGATTGGTTTCGATTCGCCACCAATAACTGTTTCATCAATGACCACTTTGCTAACATTTTCCATGTTAGGTAAATCATACATAGTATCTAACAAAACATTCTCAACGATTGAGCGAAGTCCACGTGCACCTGTCTTACGCTCCATTGCTTTTCTGGCAATTGCGCGTAATGCATCTTCTCTAAACTCAAGTTCAACACCTTCCATTTCCAGAAGGGCCCCGTATTGTTTAGTCAGTGCGTTTTTAGGCTCGCGTAAGATTTGCAATAAGGCATCTTCATCAAGTTCGGTCAATGTTGCAACAACAGGCAAACGACCAATGAACTCAGGAATTAAGCCATATTTAACTAAATCTTCCGGTTCAACATCTAAGAAAGTATCAGACAATGAACGCTCTTCGTCTTTACTGCGAACTTCAGCGCCAAAACCAATACCAACATTAGTTGCAGTTCTTTGCTCGATAACTTTATCTAAGCCAGCAAATGCACCGCCACAGATGAATAAGATTTTAGACGTATCAACTTGCAAAAACTCTTGCTGAGGATGTTTGCGACCACCTTGAGGAGGAACAGAAGCAATTGTACCTTCAACGAGTTTTAATAATGCTTGTTGTACACCTTCACCAGACACATCACGTGTGATTGAAGGGTTATCAGATTTTCTTGAAATCTTGTCAATTTCATCGATGTAAACAATGCCACGTTGTGCTTTTTCTACATCGTAATCGCATTTTTGTAATAGCTTTTGAATGATGTTCTCTACATCTTCACCAACATAACCGGCTTCAGTTAATGTAGTTGCATCAGCCATAGTGAATGGCACATCTAATAAACGAGCCATTGTTTCTGCAAGGAGTGTTTTACCACTACCAGTCGGACCAATAAGTAGGATATTACTTTTACCTAACTCTACGCCCGATGCTGTTACATCACCTTTGCGAAGACGTTTGTAGTGATTATAAACAGCAACAGCTAAAACCTTTTTTGCCACTTCTTGACCAATTACATAGTCGTCTAAGTGAGCATGGATTTCACTTGGCGTTGGTAATTTATCGCCTTCTTGCTTAGGTGCGATTTCTTTTATTTCTTCACGGATGATGTCGTTACATAACTCAACACATTCATCACAAATAAAAACAGATGGCCCAGCAATTAACTTTCTGACTTCGTGTTGGCTTTTACCACAAAACGAGCAATACAATAACTTGCCATTGCCGTCTGAGTTTTCACCTTTTGGGGTATCTGTCATCTAGCTACCTTTGAACTTACTCTAACTAAACTAAAGTTTAGTCAATTTTTTTACTTATTTAAATCATGATTACGATGCGTTAACACATCATCAATCAAACCATATTCCTTGGCTTCAGCTGCACTTAAGAAATTGTCTCGGTCTGTGTCATCACAAACTTTGTCGTAATCTTGTCCAGTGTGCTCAGCTAATAATCGATTTAGCTTTTCTTTTATACTTAATATCTCTTTAGCATGGATCTCAAAATCAGATGCTTGACCTTGGAAACCACCTAAAGGTTGGTGAATCATTACACGAGAATTCGGTAAACAGAAACGCTTACCAGGCTCGCCTGCAGATAATAAAAACGCGCCCATACTTGCAGCTTGACCGATACAAACTGTTGATACATTTGGTTTAATAAACTTCATCGTATCGTAGATAGCCATACCTGCAGTCACAGAACCACCAGGAGAATTGATATATAAATAAATATCTTTATCTGGGTTCTCTGACTCTAAGAATAATAATTGAGCAACAATTAAGTTAGCCATGTGATCTTCAACTTGACCACATAAAAAGATGACACGTTCTTTTAATAAACGAGAATAAATGTCAAATGAGCGTTCACCTTTTGCGGTTTGCTCGATGACCATTGGGACCAATGCATTAAGCGGGTCGAAATTCGTTTGCATTGTGGAAAATTCCTTTACTCAAATAAAAATGGCTTGAATGCGAACATTCAAGCCATTAAAACAAGCATTAAGGTAATTCGTCAATGTAAATTAATCGAATTAACCTTGTTTATTCATAATATCGTCAAAAGACTTAGTTACTTCAGTGATTTGAGCTTGCTCAAGTACGAAGTCTACTGCTTGTTCTTCAACTGCAACGTTACGAATGTTGTTTAACATTTCTTCATTGCCTTTGTAGTAGTTGATTACTTCAGTTGGATCTTCGTATGCAGAAGCCATATCAGCGATTAACGCATCAACTTTTTCGTCATCTGCTTTGATTTCGTTAGCTTTAACGATTTCAGATAAAATTAAACCAGTCTTAACGCGACGTGTTGCATTCTCTTCAAATAAAGCAGCTGGTAATTCAGGCGCTTTAGAAGCATCACCACCAAAACGTTGTAATGCTTGTTGACGTAACGCTTCTACTTCTTGGTCGATTAATGCTTTTGGTAATTCAACTTCAACCGCATCAACAACTGCAGAGATAGCAGCTTGTTTATTCGTATTCTTAACAGCGTTTGTTAATTCACGTTCCATGTTTTTGCGAACTTCTGCTTTAAGCGCATCAACACCACCTTCTTCAACACCGAATAACTTAGTAAATTCTTCGTTGATTTCAGGTAAAGTTAAACCTTGAACGTTAGTGATTGTTACTTTGAATACTGCATCTTTACCTTTAAGGTTTTCTGCTTGGTAATCTTCAGGGAAAGTAACTTCTAAATCGAATTCTTCATCACGTTTTTGACCGATGATACCCTTCTCGAAACCTGGGATCATGCTGTTAGAACCTAATTCAAGGTCGAAACCTTCAGCTTTACCGCCTTCGAACTCTTCACCGTCGATAGAACCAACAAAGTTAATTGTTACTTTGTCGCCTTTCTTAGGCATACGCTTAACGTCTTTCCACTCACCGTGTTGCTTCTGAAGCGTTTCAAGCATGTTGTCAAGGTCAGCATCTTCAACTGAAGCAGAAACTGCTTCAACTTCTAATTTGTCTAAACCTTCAACCGTTACTTCTGGGTAAACTTCAAAAGTTGCAGTGAAAGAGAAATCTTCACCCGCTTTTAAGTTGTCGATTTCAATTTGAGGTGCACCAGCTGGTGTTAACTTCTCTTGAATAACAGCTTGATAGAAGTTTTGTTGCATTACTTCATTTGCAACGTCTTGACGTACAGCTGCGCCGTAACGCTTTTCGATAACTTTTACTGGTACTTTACCAGGACGGAAACCATCGATACGTTGTGTTTTAGATAAGCGGCGTAATTGCTCTGTAACTTTTTTATCAACATTGTCCGCTGGAACAGTAACTTTAACTCGGCGTTCTAAACCTTGAGTTGTTTCAACTGAAACTTGCATTTTTCTACCTCAAAATTTCTAAGCGATGATTCGCTTAATGATCCTTTCGGGTGTGTCACACCCTTATTTTTAAAACAACTTACCAGTTTCTCATTTCGTGATCTTACGACCGTTATAGCCACTGATAAAAATTCGATTAATAAAATGACGCGGCATTATAGCGGTGAGTTAAGCGATAGTCGAGTAAGGATTGAGAGATAGTAGAAAAATGATCTATCAATTCGTTTGAGGATAATAAAAAAAAGAATATAAGAAAGAAGGTGGTCGGTGATGCAGGATTTGAACCTGCGACCCCTTGGACCCAAACCAAGTGCGCTACCAAACTGCGCTAATCACCGATAGTGGGGTGGCTGACGAGACTTGAACTCGCGACAACCGGAATCACAATCCGGGGCTCTACCGACTGAGCTACAGCCACCACGTAGAAGAAAGAATGGCACGTCCTGTAGGATTCGAACCTACGACCCACGCCTTAGAAGGGCGTTGCTCTATCCAGCTGAGCTAAGGACGCATATTCTTGCTATGCCTAAAGGCAATCCTAAAGAAAGTGGTCGGTGATGCAGGATTTGAACCTGCGACCCCTTGGACCCAAACCAAGTGCGCTACCAAACTGCGCTAATCACCGACATTTGCTTTTGAGGTCTGCCTCAACTGCGGGGCGCATATTACTGATACTTATGGGGCGGGTCAAACGTTTTTTTCAGTTTTTTTTCAGTTTTTTCATGTTTTTTTTGAAATGCATATTTCTTAAACATTTATTGAATACAGATTAGCTTTTATCACAGTAAATAACAGATTGAATATGATTTTGTAATCATGAGACAATACTTCGCAGTATATATTAGTGATTTTTTAAAAGGTTAACTCCACTATGTCCGCAACGCTTATTGATGGCAAACAAATAGCCCAACAAGTAAAAAACAATGTAAAAGAAAAAGTAGCGACTCGTATTGCAGCTGGAAAGCGAGCGCCAGGTTTAGCAGTGGTATTAGTGGGAGCCGATCCCGCTTCTCAAGTATATGTAGGTAGTAAGCGTAAATCGTGTGAAGAAGTGGGTTTCATCTCTAAATCTTTCGACTTACCGGCTGATACTACACAAGAGAAACTTTTCGAGTTAATCGACCAACTCAACGCCGATAATGAAATAGACGGTATTTTAGTACAATTCCCACTACCTGAAGGTTTAGATCAAACCAGTGTTATCGAGCGAATCTTGCCTGAAAAAGACGTAGATGGTTTCCATCCTTATAATGTGGGCAGACTTTCTCAACGTATCCCAGCTCTTCGCCCTTGCACACCAAAAGGCGTTATCACTTTACTAGAGTCTACAGGTGTTGACCTTCACGGTTTGGATGCCGTAATAGTAGGTGCATCTAATATTGTAGGTCGTCCTATGGCACTTGAGCTTCTGTTAGCAGGTTGTACAACAACAGTATGCCATCGCTTCACTAAAGATTTAGAAGCGCATGTCCGCCGTGCAGATTTAGTTGTTGTTGCTGTCGGTAAACCTGAATTTATTCCTGGTGAATGGATCAAAGAAGGCGCGATGGTGATTGATGTTGGTATTAACCGTTTAGATACTGGAAAGTTAGTCGGTGACGTTGGTTTTGCAGCAGCAGAGCAATCTGCTAGTTATATTACACCTGTACCAGGTGGTGTTGGTCCAATGACAGTAGCCACTTTAATAGAGAATACACTTGCCGCTTGTGAAGCAAGAGAAGGCTAAGGCTAAAACTAAAATACTAAGAAAAAGCCGAATCACTGATTCGGCTTTTTTGTCTTTATTGGAAAGTTTTCTTGAACCACTTTTTTAACAGCGCTTTTTCATAGTAGAAAGTATCTTTTAATCGCATACTCGATGCAGTTGGGCTAAAGCCTTTATCACTCAGTTGAACTTGTTCTTGTGCAATGAGCTTTTCTCCCTCGTACAAAGCATACGTTAAATTAATTTTGGCAGGTTTGGCCTGATTAATTATTCTTACTCTATCTGGTAATAGTCTTGGATCATTCCAACCCGCTAAATCAATATTAGTAAATTCAATTTTAAGCGTTTGGGTTTCAGGCAATTTAACAGCCCACTTGTGTAATTCTTCAGACCATTCTTTTTTTATAAAAGCATTAAATTTCTGCTGCGTGCGAATATCGTCTCTTTTAACATCGGTAAAGCTTTCAAAGTCTTGCCACTTTATATCTAGCTTTGCAGCTTGAGATAGAGGTGCGACCAATAATCCTAACACTAATAAAAGCTGTTTCATCTGCCACCTATTGTTTTTAACAACCTATCATTACTTTATATACGCAATATAACTTAAAAACGTTGTAATAAAAAATGGGCCATAAGGCCCACATTTTTTTGTGTTTTATATTTAAGCAAACGTTTGTCTAAACCACTTTTGTATCAATTCTTTTTCATAGTAAAGCGTCTCATTGCCAGCCGTTCGCGTGGGGCTAAAACCCCTATCGTCTAATTCAACATTGCCCTGCTTGATAATTTTATCAGCCTCAACAAGTTGGTAATTCAGTGTGATTTGAGCAGGTTTATGATCGACAACTACCCTAACTCGCTCAGGCATTAACCTTGGATCAACCCAACCGGCTAAATTCACATCTGTAATGTTGACTACTAAAGTTTGTTCACTGGGTAATTGTTCAGTGAGATAGATTATCTCTTCGCTGAGTTCTTTAATAATAAAGTTATTATAACTTTCTTGGGGTGTAATCCCTGTGCGTTTGACATCGCTGTAATGCTCTACATTCTGCCAATTAATCTCAAACTGCCCTGCTAAAGCGGTATTAGCAAAGCTAATTAATACAGTAATCAAAGTAAGATGCATAAGCTTCATAATAGTACTCTCCAGTTATTCACTTTACGAATACCTATTCAGACTGTGAAGGCAAAAAAAGTGCGCATCAAAGGCGCACTTTTACTTTTCTTTACTTTATTGCGCTGAGCTTACGCAAAGTGAGCCTCTAGGTCGTCACTTCCACCAATGTGCTGGCCATCAATAAATACTTGAGGCACAGTATCACGACCAGATAAAGCCCTTAAACCAGAGATAGAGATTTGGTCGACTAGCGTTAACTCTTCATAGGCATAACCTTTTTCTGCTAGTAGCGCTTTTGCTTTAGCACAGAAAGGACAATCAGGTTTAGTAATAATAGTTACTTCAGCTTTGTTAACAGCTTCTGGAGCGAAGTGAGCTAGCATGGTATCTGCGTCTGAAACTTCGAACGGGTCGCCTTCAACGTCTGGCTCGATGAACATTTTTTCAATCACGCCATCTTTCACTAACATAGAATAGCGCCAGCTGCGTTTTCCAAAACCTATATTAGTTTTATCAACTAACATGCCGATTTTTTCACTGAACTCGCCATTACCATCAGGTAAAAACGTAATGTTCTGTGCATTTTGATCAGCTGCCCAAGCATTCATCACAAATGTATCGTTAACAGATAAACAAATAATGTCATCCACACCATTAGCTTTAAAAACGCCCGATAACTCGTTATAACGCGGTAAATGTGTAGACGAACAAGTTGGCGTAAATGCGCCTGGTAAGGCAAATAAAACCACCGTCTTACCTTTAAATAATTGTTCGCTATTCCATGTTTGCCATTCGTCATTTACTCGTACAGGGAAATCAACGTTTGGTACAGTTTGTCCTTCTTTATTCTCTAACATAATCACATTCTCTTAAATTAAAGTTGTTACTGATTTGATGTGCTTAGTCTAAGCCAGCGATGGCGAAGATAAAAATGATTAAAACAGATAATTACAAACGATTTTTTAGATTACCCTTCCACAATTTCAAAATCATGGGTGATCTCAACCTTACCCGCCTCTAACATTTTAGACACAGAGCAATATTTATCAGCCGATAAACTGACTGCTCTTTCAACGGCTTTTTCGGGAATATCCTTACCTGTGATAACAAAGTGTAGATGGATATGCGTAAAAACAGCAGGTACTGATTCCGCTCGCACTGTTTTAACCAGAACTTCACATCCACTGACGGCCAGTTTCTTCTTTTCTAAAATAGAAACAACATCGACAGAGGAACATCCTCCTAACCCCAGCGCCACAACTTCCATTGGGCTTGCCGCTTGCCTTGGACCATCGGCGGCTCCACGGCCATCCAATAAAACCTCATGGCCACTGTCGGATGTAGCTAAAAATTGACGCTCTTTTTGCCATGTTACTTTGTGGTTCTGGATTGACATAAAATCACCTTAATAAGACTATAACTCGAAAATATTCACATATACTGAAAGTGAAGCAATAGACATCCAATCTAATCGCTCAGTTCCATTAACTTTTTTGATTGTATACAAGAGACTTTGATGAAAGCAAAAGGCTTTACCACTCGCATCGTTCATTCAGACCGCCAACAACAGCCAGAAGCGGGAGCGGTTCACCAACCCTTACACAACTCAGTGCTATTTGAATACCCAGATGTTCAAGGCTTGATTGATGTTTTCCAAGGCAAATCAGCCAATCATGCTTATGCCCGTTCATCAACCCCCAGTGTCGTTGCACTGCAAAATATGATTTGTGATATGGAAGGTGGCGTGAGTGCCTGTGTTTTTACCACGGGTATGTCAGCAATATCAACATGCTTGCTAAGCCTATTAAAAGCCGGTGATCATATTATTGTTAGCCACTATTTGTTTGGCAACACCAATAGCTTTATGCAACAGCTAGAACAATATGGAATAGATGTTGATTTTGTCGATGTGACCGATGCCGCTAATGTTCAGGAAAAAGTCAAAGCCAATACCCGAATTGTTTTTACTGAAACTATTGCCAACCCCGTCACTCAAGTGGCTGATATTGAGGGTATAAACCAAATCTGCAAGCAAAATAAAATTCTATTTATTGCCGATACAACAATGACCCCCGCTTATTTATTTGATGCTAAATCATATGGCGTCGATTTAATTGTCGGCTCTTTGACAAAGTACTTTGGAGGGCATGGCAATGCACTTGGTGGCTGGGTTACAGATACTGGTAATTTTGATTGGCAAGATTACCCGAACATTGCAGATTGTTATAAAAAAGCCGACACGAATTTGTGGGGTATCACCCAAATAAAGAAAAAAGGTCTTCGCGATATGGGTGGCAGTATTGCTTCTGAAGCTTGTCACTTATTGTCAGTCGGTGCGGAAACACTTGCATTACGCTTAGACAAAATCTGTGCAAATGCACTTAACCTTGCTGCATTTTTCAGAAGCCACCCTAAAGTTGCCAAAGTGTATTATCCGGGACTACCTTCTCACCCTCAGCACCAAAGAGCAGCTGATTACTTCAAATACTTTGGTGGGTTAATGAGTATTGATTTAGTTGAAGGTACAGACTGCATTCAATTTTTAAATGACTTACAACTTGTGATTAATTCGACTCATTTAGGCGATAATCGCACTTTGGCTATACCAGTAGCACCTACCATCTACTACGAGATGGGATTAGCTAGACGACAAGAAATGGGCATCAGTGAAAATATGATCAGGCTGTCGATTGGCATTGAAGACTTGGACGATCTTATCGCTGATTTCGAGCAAGCTTTAGCTAAAGTGTAAATATCCGCTTGGCAAATCAATCGATTGCAGCTAAGTTTGCATTAAGCAAGAAACAAATTAGGCAGGCTTACATGAAGTTAGACGACGACATCCATAATTATTATGAGAAGTTAGTAGTAGATAAATTAACCGACTCAGGATTAGCAGATTCAAAAGGCTCTGATTTTCTGGCTGACTTGAGTTGTTTAGTGCTGAATCAACTTCCACCTAAGTATATTCGTTATGAAGTGGATATGGCGTTTTACTTGCCGCAAGCAGAAAGATTGCAAATGGAAATGAACGTTAATACTGCGATAAAAAGTGCGCTTAGATTTTTAAAAGAAAAAGAAGACTCAGAAGACGCTGCTGAAAAATAGCCTTCGATGCAACTGTCAAAGGCAGTTGCATCCCTCTCCTTTGCGATAGAAAAACATCAAAATAGATCACCTAATGTCTCTAGAAACCGCCCCGTACCACGTCAAATTAGCAGTAGATTTAATTCAACTGCTCGAAGAAAACCAAGTACCAACAGATGAAGCGTTAAAAGCCTTAGCCATTGTCACTCAAGACTTTGAACTTAAGCAGGCTCAGCTATCTCAGGAGAGTCAATCAAAGTAGGCTCTAACCTAAAGTCTCGCTCTTCTTTAGCAAATAGCTTGGACATCATTCGCATTTCGCGTTCAACAATATCTAAAATCATCGAACCTCCCGCCTTAGTCACATGGCCTTTAATAATTGGTCTAACTAAAAAGTCAGTATCTTCTAGCTGCTCCATAACATGCTGTAGCTGGTGCCAGAAAATATCGCCCATTGCAGCACTGAGCAATTTCGCTAACCCTAGTTCTCGAAACTCGGGCACAACATAGTTGTGAAGAAATTCAAGTCGCAAAGCAAATTCGTTTTCGTTATTTACCTGCTCTTTAACTTGCCAATCTTTCAGTAACTCAATGTCCATTGCACCAAACGCAATTGGGTAAGTTGGGTCAGCGGTTGAGAATAAACACAGGCGATAAAATTGCTTATGGCCATCAGGTGTTGATTCAGCCCTATCACTGAACTTTAAATGCGCCACATTTATATGTTCATTTTCAAATGTATCAGCAGCAAACGCGGAATCGAGGATAAATTTAGGATTGTTATGTAAAAATAGTGGGGGAAATTGACTGATCCGCGCCCAGTTTGGATGGCTAGATAAGATAATGTCTAAATCCATTACATCATAGACATTGACTAAAGAATCAGCTTGCGGAAATCGTCCTTGCGCCGCGGATAAACCCAGCGAGTCATACAAAGGTAATTTGGCGTCCATATCTCACCTCATATACACATCAAAAGATAGTAAAGAGTATTAGTGGCGAATGACTAATTTACCAATCTGGTTTTGTAAATAATTAATATCGGGTTACTGGACAGGATTTAGAATCTTATATTTATTGCGGTCAATGAAAAAGCCAGCTTCTTTATAAGCGCGGGCTATTTTCTTTTGCTCACGCAATATTTTTAGGCCTTTTTGTAACGCCGAAAAAGCTTCAGAGCCTAATGGGTGGGCACGGCTGATGACAAAGTGTCGACTGTCGTTCAAAACCACAGCAACGTTTTCAACCGGTTTTAACGTTATATTCTCAAGGCGGTAAATTTTGTCCTCAGAGCGATAAAAAGGCATTAACATGAAGTCGACCCACATTTTATCCACCATCCTAGCCATACCTAACCAACGGTCTTCCCTGATGAGCTCTTTTAATGGCAAAGAAGACAGTGTTGCCCAGTCAGTTTTCCACTTAGGTGTGGATACAGCTGTAAACTGATTTAAGTCTTCCAAATAAAGGATATTAAATACCGATTCATTTTTTGGGTTAGCGTAAATACCAGCAACATATTCACCTTTTCGGATCACAGGCTCACTGACAAATATTGCATAATCGATAGCTTTGGCGTCTTCTAACCAATAAGTATCAAAACTTATTAACAAACTGCCTTGTTCAAGCAGTTTTGCATTTCGATAATTAGAGCGGCCCGGGAAGTAATTAAACTTAGATTGAAACCCACCTAAAGCAAGTGCTTGTTGGGCGATGATCATATCGACAACATCACGGCGAATTCTAACCCCCTCAAAGCTGTCTATCGATAAAACATCTCGGTCGTTTAAAAACACTAGATAATCAGTATAAACATCATCACGCAATGAAATATCGACATATTTTTCTACAGCTTCAGCATTAGCATTACTGGTAAATAATGCTAATTGGATAAAACATAAAAAAATGAAAACGGTATGATGCATAGATAAACTCAACAACTTTAGCAATCTAAACTATATAGAAGATAGTCAAAATATAATAGCAAATTGATTATAAACACTATTTATTGACGGTATTTGGTAAATTCTAGATGATTTAGTAAGAAGAGGTGGCGACCTTACCAGCCAATCCTCGGCACATGAGTCACACGCTGTGGCTGCTCCCTTCCGGGCCTGACCAGGTTCACGAGCTATCATTGCGAGGCAACCGATAAAGTCACCATAATGCGAAAGCGGGCGCATTATCCATAAAGCAGCCCCTTTAATCAAGCCCCATTGACGTTAATTTTACAAGTTAGTCAATAACGCTATAAAGTTAGCCGCCATTTTGCTCACTTTTGTGATAATCTTCGTCACACAAATAAGATCAATAACGAAATAATAATGGAAAGCTTAACGATTCAACCTATCTCACATGTCTCTGGTGAGGTAACCATTCCTGGTTCTAAAAGTTTATCAAACCGTATTTTATTATTAGCCGCAATGGCACAAGGCGAAACGCAAGTTACTAACCTACTCGATAGTGACGATATCCGTCACATGCTAACTGCCCTTTCTAAGCTTGGCGTCAATTACGCACTTTCAGACGACAAAAGCGAATGTAAAGTAACAGGTTTAGCTGGCCCACTTTCTATCTCGGGTAGTGAAGAATTATTCTTAGGTAATGCTGGTACAGCGATGCGTCCACTTTGTGCGGCACTTTGTTTAGGTCAAGGCGAGTTCACGTTAACGGGTGAGCCAAGAATGTTTGAACGTCCGATTGGCCACTTAGTTGATGCTTTACGCCAAGTGGGTGCGGATATTGATTATTTAAAAGATACAGACTTTCCACCATTAAAAATAAACGCAACAGGCCTTAAAGGTGGCAGAGTTGAGATAAAAGGCAGTATTTCTAGCCAGTTTTTAACTGCATTGTTAATGGCAGCTCCATTAGCTCAAGGCGATATGGAAATTGTGCTAATCGACGAGCTAGTATCTAAACCTTACATTGAAATTACGCTACACCTAATGAAACTATTTGGTGTTGAAGTTGAAAATGACAACTTTGAAGTATTCCGTGTAAAAGGCAATCAAACTTACCAGTCTCCAGGCCGAGTTTTAGTTGAAGGTGATGCATCATCCGCTTCGTACTTCTTGGCAGCCGCTGCAATCAAAGGCGGCACAATCAAAGTAAACGGTGTAGGTACAAAGAGCGTTCAAGGTGATGCTCGTTTTGCTGAAGTACTTGAGATGATGGGTGCTAAAGTCATCTGGCAAGATGAATACATTGAAGTGACAGGCACTGGTGAACTTAACGCAGTTGATGTCGACTTAAACCACATCCCAGATGCGGCAATGACTATTGCAACAACAGCTTTATTTGCCAAAGGGACAACAGCAATTCGCAATATTTACAACTGGCGTGTTAAAGAAACGGACCGTTTAAATGCTATGGCCACTGAATTGAGAAAAGTGGGTGCGACAGTTGAAGAAGGTGAAGATTACATCGTTGTTGAGCCACCAGCACAGTTGACACACGCTGCAATCGATACCTATGACGATCACCGTATCGCCATGTGTTTCTCATTAGCAGCAATGGGGAACACCGCAATGACAATCAACGACCCTAAGTGTACAGCCAAAACATTCCCAACGTACTTCGACTTATTTGAGTCAGTGGTACAAAGAAGCTAATTATTAGCTTAATGTAAACTTTATAATGAAAAGCCCAGCAACCGCTGGGCTTTTTGTTTATCTAACAAGTGATTTAACGTTAAGTAGCGAAGAAGTTTTTCACGCCATCCATTAACATTTGTACCGCGATCATTATTAAGATCATCCCCATTAAACGTTCAGTAGCGGCCGTGCCTTTATCACCCAGTACGCGTTGTAAAAACGGTGCTGCCATTAAAATAATGGACGAAGCTAACCAAGCAATAAACAAGGCAATGCCCCAATCCAACACGCGATCAGGTTGTTGGTTGGTTAACAATATTACAGAAGCTAAAATTGAAGGCCCTGCAATCATAGGCACAGCTAACGGCACGATAAAAGGCTCTTCACCTTTTTTCAGGCCCGTTATAGACCCGCCATGGCGCGATGGGAATATCATTCGAAGGGCGATAATAAATAAAATAATACCGCCCGATACGCCAACGGTTTCTTGTTTTAAATGAAGAAAATCAAGAATATTTTGGCCCCAGAGTAAAAACGCCATCATTAAAAGTAACGAGATCAATAACTCGCGAATTAAGATCTTATAGCGACGTCTTTCTTCTATGTCTTTTAAACATGAAATAACAATGGGGATGTTGCCAAGCGGGTCCATGATCAAAAAGAAGATCAATGCCGCAGATAAAATTTCCATACTGACTCCTGCGAATAGCCTGAATAAAACTCGGCCAAAAATAAGGCTGGCTATTAGAGAGTATGGAAGTTTTTTTGTAAATTGCTCGCTCAGATATAAGGCAATTTAAAAAGTGTAAAATAGGCCACTAATGTAAACAAAAAGCCCCACTTTATGCGGGGCTTTTTATTTTAAATTCGATTAACAGGAGCTATCTCAAACGCTTGTTATGTTTTAGCTTAAACTCAGTAAGGCGCTGACGATGTTTTGCTTGTTGCTGTGCAGGCGTTAAATCTTTGGCAAACGGGTTATCTGTTGTCTTGAATTCAACTTTAATCGGCGTCCCCATCATTTCTAATGTGCGGCGATAATAGTTAATTAAATAACGCTTATATGAATCAGGCAACTCACCCACTAACGTACCGTGAATGATAATTCTAGGTGGGTTATGACCACCTGCGTGCGCGTATTTTAGTTTCACACGACGACCACGAACCATAGGCGGCTGGTGATCTTCTTGTGCCATTTTCATAATACGGGTACAAAGTGAAGTCGTTAGCTTTTTCGTTGCCGATAAATAAGCTTCTTGAATAGACTCATATAAGTGCCCAACGCCTGTACCATGTAAAGCAGAAATAAAGTGCAAACGAGCAAAATCAATAAAGCCCATACGGCGGTCAATATCAGATTTAATTTGTTCTTTAACGTGCTCTTGTAAACCGTCCCATTTATTAACAGCAATAACGATCGAACGACCAGCGTTAAGGGCAAAACCGATCAAGCTTAAATCTTGATCACTGACGCTATCGCGCGCATCAATCACCACTAAAACGACATTTGAATCTTCAATGGCTTTTAGCGTTTTAATAACGGAAAACTTCTCGACCGTTTCGTTTACTTTTTTGCGTTTACGTACACCTGCTGTATCTATCAGTACGTACTTTTGCTCTTCACGCTCCATTGGAATATAGATACTATCGCGAGTCGTACCAGGCATATCGTAAACAATCACTCGCTCTTCACCTAGCATGCGGTTAGTAAGTGTAGACTTACCTACATTAGGTCGACCGATGATAGCTAACTTAATTGGCTTATCTGTAAACTCTTCTGCCAGTTCAGTTTCACTTTCATCTTCTAAAACTTCACCGCGCTCAGCCGCTTCTAGAGCCAGTACTTCACGATCGAAATCATCAAGCTCTTCCTCTTCAGGCACTAGCATGTCGGGAAATTGTTCTTGTAATGGAAGCAGTAACTTTTCCAGTAATTGAGTCACACCACGCCCATGAGATGCTGCGATTTGATAACAATCACCCAAGGCTAAACTGTAGAATTCAGCTGAATGACTATCTGCATCGATACCATCTGTCTTATTAACAACAAGGTGAACTTCTTTGTCTAACTTTCTAAATTCATTTGCTAAGATTTCATCTGCTGATGTGACGCCAGCTCTTGCATCAACAAGGAAAAGTACAACATCGGCTTCCTCAATCGCTTGTAACGATTGCTCAGCCATTTCAGCATCAATACCTTGCTCATCACCTGTAATACCACCAGTATCAATAACAATAAATTGATAGCCTTGGTATTGAGCTTGACCGTATTTACGATCACGTGTCAGTCCAGGGAAATCTGCAACTAAGGCATCGCGAGTTTTGGTTAAGCGATTAAATAAAGTCGACTTACCCACATTAGGACGACCAACTAAAGCAATAACGGGTAACATGAAAACCTCTTAACTGAAAAAACAAAAGCCCTGAACTAACTATAGGCAATAAAAATGGCGCCAGATTATAGCACTAAGTTAAGCCTAGTCCTAAATTTTCCTATTTTTTGTTATCTGAGCGTTGAAAGAATATAATAGCGGCTCACTGATTTTAAGAGAGAAGTTATGGCCATTTATTTCAAATCATCCTTGATCCCTTGTTTAAAAAACTACCGTTTTAATCAAAGAGCTCAAATTCTTGCGATCGCTATGGCTGAACTACCCGTTCCGAAAAAAATGATGTTAAACATCTTAAAATTAGCACTTTTGTCTATTTTATTTATTTGGTTAGCGAGAAGCTTTGGCTCATCAGAATTCATCATGCCATTACTGGGTATTGTGCTTGGCTACCCACTTGTCATCCATCCTATTATGTATAAAACCATAGAGCCGCTGCTCCCCAACGCGATAGAGAAGTTTGAAAAAGAGCAAGCAAGAATCAAAAAAGCAAAGGGAGATGCTCAAAAAGAAGATGAAGAAGACGAAAAGGAAGATGAAGAAAAGGCGCAATAAGCGCCTTTTTTGTTAAAACAGGTGTGTGATTGAAGGGATAATAGATAACACTAACAATGAAGCCATCACTCGATTAAATATCACCTGATGATGAGCTTGTTTTAAAACCTTTTGTAGTGCCTGACCGAACACTAACCAGATAGAGCAAGATAAGAGCGTAAAAACCGCAAATATTGCTGTTAGCTTAAGTACTTGAGGTAACATCGCCTGTTCAGCTTGAGTAAAAACAGCAATCGCACTCATCCCCATGATCCAAGCCTTGCCATTCAAAAGCTGAAAACCAGCTGCTTGTATAAATGTAAGAGGTTGACGCTGTTTGCCTTTGAGTTCTGTTGGGTCTGAAGTGGCAATCAAATAAGCAAGATACAGTAAATACACCAAACCCAAAGCTGTGATCAGGGTATGAAGAAATGGCCAGGTCTCAAATAGCTGCCCTGCCCCTAGCCCCATAGCAATAAATAAACAAGGAAAACCAATACTGATGCCCAATAAGTGATTTAAACTGGCTTTAACACCGTGGTTTAACCCCGATGTCATGATCATAATATTGTTTGGGCCTGGCGTAATAGAAGCAGAAGCAATAAAAACCACCGCAGATAAAAACAATTCCCAGCTCATTTCTTATCCCATATCATTATAAAAGACGACTTACATATAACGTCTTCGTTCAGCGAGCAAACCTAATGTCGTGAAAATACCCATTAATGCGACAAACAAATATTGATTACCAATTTGGCTAAGTAGTTGGGTGGTAAAAGGTGTTAAAAAGATAATGGCGGCACCGTAGCCGAATGCACAAATCCAAATAAACAAAAAAGCACGAACAATAAAAGGCAAATTTTTTAACATTTGGCGTATGTGTTTATTGATCACATCACCGTAAATGACCATAAGTGTAGCCACAACAGCCAAAGCAACTTCATCTAGGTAAGGACGAGTAAACTGACTTAGCTTTATTAAAAATGCCTGCATTTAAACCTCAATCTTATCTACTGACACATTTTTATTAAACAAAGAAAGAATACTTTGTTTTAACGCACCAGCAACGCCTGTGGTTAGATAACACGTCTCCCCTTCAAATTCATCGGAGTTTAATAAGGTTTTATCGTTCAAAATATGTTTAAGGTGTTTAACCACAGCACCAGCGGGTTCAATAACCGTTAACGATTGCTGGCTCAACGTTGGCCAAATAGCCTCTATAACAGGCAAAACAAAAGGGTAGTGAGTACAAGCTAGTACTAAAGTATCCGTGCCAGTTACAACAAGCTCATTTAGATATTCGGTGACTAACTGCTCAAGTGAAATGGAAGCGATATCACCTTTTTCAATTTCAGATGCCAGCCCATGACAAGCCTGAATATGTACTTTGGTTTGTGGGCAGTAATGAGTATCAACTAAATCTTTAAGCCTTTGGCTAGTTGCTGTTTTTGCAGTTGCCCAAACAGTAACTACTTTAGTATTTTTGTCTAAAATGGCAGGTTTAACGGCAGGCTCAATACCCACAAAAGGGATATTTGGAAACTCTACTCGTAATAAATTAATGACATTGACTGTGGCCGTATTACAGGCAACAAGAATGACTTTTGCGCCTTGTTCAATTAAATATTGGGTTAGAGCAAAAGCACGCGCTTCAATAACCTCAGCGGTTTTATCGCCATAGGGCGCATAAGCAGTATCGGCAATATAAATGAGATGTTCGGACGGTAGCTTAGCCTGAACTTCTCTAAGTAAAGACAAGCCACCTATTCCAGAGTCAAATATACCTATCGGCAGTTGATTACCCATTTGACGAGCGTTTATACACCTTGTTCGGTAAAGAACTTCAGCATATCTTCCTCGGTCCATACTTGTACACCGAGATCTTGCGCTTTAGTTAATTTTGAACCCGCTTTTTCACCCGCAACTAAACAATGCGTTTTAGCAGAAACACTGCCAGCGACTTTTGCACCTAAAGCTTGTAATTTTGCTTTTGCATCATTGCGTCCCATTGACGATAACGTACCAGTCAAAACAAATGTTTGCCCAGCGAGTACTAAATCGCCTTCATCTTTAACTTCGATATCAGCCCAAGATAAACCCAGTTCAAGCAACTCATTAACAACGGTTTGATTATGTGGTTCTTTGAAAAAGGCAAGGATGTGCTTTGCCACTATTTGACCGATATCAGATACAGCAAGTAAGGCCTCTTCATTGGCAGCTTGTATATTTTCGAGTGTTAAAAAATGATTAGCGAGGTTTTGCGCCGTTGCTTCCCCAACTTCACGGATACCTAAAGAATAGACAAATTTAGCTAGGCTAGTTGCTTTAGCTTTGTCGAGGTTTTTAATCAATTTAGCTGCAGACTTTTGTCCCATTCGCTCCATACATGCGACATCAAATTCGTGTAAGCGAAATAAGTCAGCAGGCGTTTTCACCATTTCTTTATCAACGAGAGCTTCAATTAGTTTGTCACCTAAGCCATCAACATTTAGCGCTTTTCGCGATACAAAGTGTTTCAGTGATTCTTTTAATTGAGCCTGGCAATAAAGGCCTGCGCTACATCGTGTGACGGCTTCATCTGCCACGCGTTCAACATCTGAGTCACAAACTGGACACTGTGTTGGGAAGGTAATGGCTTTAGCATCTTCTGGGCGGCGCTCAAGTACAACCGAGGCGATTTGTGGTATCACATCACCTGCTCGTCGAATAACAACGCTATCGCCAATTTTAATGCCCAAACGCGCTATCTCATCAGCATTGTGTAAAGTAGCATTAGATACGGTAACACCACCGACAAATACTGGCTCAAGGCGGGCTACGGGAGTGATTGCACCTGTTCGTCCAACCTGAAATTCAACATCAAGTAAGGTGGTAATTTCTTCTTGAGCAGGAAACTTATGTGATGTGGCCCAGCGCGGTGCTCGGGCAACAAAGCCAAGTTGTTCCTGTAATGCAATGTTATCGACTTTGTAAACGACACCGTCAATTTCATAAGGTAGTGCATCTCGCTTACTACCAATTAAACCGTAGTAAAGTGCACATTCAACGGCGCTAATGGCTTGTTTAACTTCAGGGCTAACAGGTAAACCAAGCGTTTTTAATTGCTGCATTCGCTGATAATGGCTATCGGCAAGTAAATTGGTATCGCCTTCAATATAACCTACTGAGTAGGCGTAAAAGCTAAGCGGTCTTGTCGCAGTAATTTTTGAATCTAGCTGGCGAAGGCTGCCAGCAGCGGCATTTCTCGGGTTAGCAAACGTTTTTTCCCTTTTGGCTTTTTGTGTTTCGTTTAATTTGTCAAAACCCGCTTTTGGCATAAAAACTTCGCCGCGAACTTCCAATACCGTAGGGAAATCAACGCCCACTTCGCCGCGAAGTGAAAGTGGAATACTGCGAATCGTTTTAACATTTTCAGTAATATTCTCGCCAATACGACCATCACCGCGCGTAGCACCGCGAATTAATTTACCATCTCGATATAACAAGGACACCGCCAAACCATCAAGTTTGGGTTCACAGCAAAAGGTGATCGCTGCGTTATCTTTTAACCTATCGTGGATACGTTTTTCAAAGGCTTGTAAGTCATCATCGCTAAAAGCATTATCAAGCGACAACATAGGTAGTTCGTGTTCAATTTGCTCAAATGCATCTAATGCGGCGCCACCGACTTTTTGGCTGGGTGAGTCAACCTGCAAATATTCAGGGTGCTTGGCTTCAAGTTCTTTCAACTCAATCATCAACCTGTCGTACTCTGCATCTGGTACCGTTGGTTGATCAAGTACATAGTACTGATGGTTATAGTCGTTGAGTGTTTGAATTAATGTTTGAATTCGACTCTGTATTGCGTCTGACATAACAGCCTTAAATTAACCTTGTTTCTTATTATATTATTCCAGTGCCTTTGCCATTTGTCATTATTATGAGTGTTTCAAAACGCAAAAAGCCCCGCAAAATGCGGGGCTTTTGAATAAACCTAGGAAAAAGTTAGATTAGAAGTCCCAAGAGAAACCTAAACTAAACTCTGTACCCTTTGTTTTTTCTTCGGCTGTTTGTCCCATACGAGTGAATTCTTGGCTCTCATCTAAGATATTTTTGATCTTGAAGTTAACCTTAGTTTCAAACGTTGGGTAATACGTGTAAACCAAGTCTAAAGAGTGAATTGGCTCTTCTTCTAAGTCAGGCATGTTATCGATACCTGCACTCATCACACGCTCACCAAATACGTTGTATACAACAGATGCTGAGTGCTCACCATTCACTGAGTCATAACCCAGCTGCATGTTAATTACATATTCTGAATGACCTGTCATGCGACGAGATTTGTTTGTCACATAAGCATTGTCATCAGATGTAATAGGTAATAATGCTTGGTTAGCAAGGCTGTAATAGTAGTAAGTATCTGGGATAGTGATTTCAGAATCACTTAATGTCACGTTACCTGATAAGAAGAACTGAGACATAAAGTCACCCATGAAGCTTAAGTCTTTTAAGAACTCAACTTCCACACCATATACTTCACCCGATTTAGCGTTAATGAAAGTGACGTTACTCTCATCGGCACCTGGTAATTGCACGTTTTCAATTGGGTTATCTAAATCTTTGTAGAATAACGCAACCGATAAGTTATCACCGTTATCAGCATAGTTTTCCCAACGTAAATCGAAGTTTTGGATCTCTGTCACTTCTAGTGATGGGTTACCAAAAATTGGATTATCCGTTAATGGGTCTAGATAACGAACCGGTGAAAGCTCTTTTAAATCAGGACGAACAATTGTTTTACCGTAACCTAAACGCACTTGGTTTTCTTGGTCAAGAATATAAGTGAATGATAAAGCCGGTAACCATACGTCTTCTACTACAGGCGTTGGGTCTAATGGTGTTTTACGGTTATCTTCAAAACCTACAGGTACAATAGCTTGACGCCAATCTTCGTAACGAACACCACCACTGATGCGGTACTCACCTTTGTACAACACATCAAACTGGCCGTAACCTGCATCGATTTTACGTGCAGCTACGTAGTCATCAACACGAAGTAACTGTTGGAAACGCGTATCGTCAGATGTTAACACTTCAGGTGTTAATACTTCATCGATTGGGTTCGTTAAGTAATCGCCATTTTTGAATAAGTATTGGAAGAAATAAGCACGTGATTCACGCCAGCTATCAGAGTGATCGCCACCTACTTTTAATTCGATTTCATAATCGTTGGTATAAATAGGTAATGATGCATTCCACTGGAATGTCTCCGCTTCATCTTCAAGATTAGAGAAGAAACGCGTCAGTGCAGGAGTCACTGATTGGTCAGCTAATGCTAATTGACCGCCTTGCTCACCGCCGCGCGGTAAGTAAACAATGCCACGCTCATCTGGAGCGCTACGCTCAGCTTTTGAATCACTGAATTGCCAATCAACTCCAATATTCCACCACTCAGGGAAGTTGTGCATACCGCGAATTTGGTGCGTAACTAATTCTCGCTCTTCAAACAATAACGTGTATTCATCTGAATACGAGTCAAAGTCGAAGCTTTCACCTGAAGAACGCTCTACTTTATCGCGCTCGTTGTTTAAGTAGATACTGGTTGTTTCAAAACGGTGGTTTGAGTTGAACTCATAACCTAAGTTTAAAATACCGCTGGTATCAATGTTGTTCTCAGTGCTTAAAATTGAACGGTCTTCAATCGCATTAATGCCATCTGTAGCCGTATCGTAACGCACTTTACGTTTTTCAGAATTATCCCAGCTATCTTCGTAATCAACCGCAAAAGAGAAACCAAATACTTGGTCATTGTCGATATCAAAACGGTTAGCTACTGAGAAGCCCACGCCATAGTCAGGGTCGATGCTATCTTCTTGCACTTGGTTAGAATTAGTGAAAGATAAAGCGCTCTCATCAACAATGCGTTGTGCTTCTTCTGGGTTGTTTAGCTTGATAGATAAAATCTGTTCGTTGATAACGCCATAGTTAATGGCGTTACGACGAGTTGACTCTGATAAATCTTTACCCGCACCCGAAATCGTTAAGCCATCATCACTGTTTTCAGTGTTGTAACCTAACTTGCCTGAAACGTTTAACACAAACTCATCAGGAATAGATTTAGTACGAATATCAATCGCACCACCACCAAACTCACCTGCCATGCTAGGTGAATAAGCTTTTTGTACCGATAAGTTCTCGATGATGCCCGCAGGGAACATATCTAATGGTACAACTTTACGCGTAGGATCCGGTGACGGTACGTTTGCACCGTTTAATGTCGTTGATGAATAACGCTCACCTAAACCACGCACATAAATAAATTTACCATCAACAAGTGTTAAACCGGTAACACGTTTTAATGCTGATGCCGCGTCGCTATCACCTGTACGTGAAATTTGCTCTGCGCCAAGTAAGTCTGCTACGAAAGCTTGCTGTTTACGCTCTTCTAATACAGCGCCAGCACTACCTTTTAAACGAGAAGCGGTTGCAACAACCTCTTCCATTTGAATTTCTTCAGATTCGTTAGCAAAAGCTTGAGAAGGGATTACTGAGCAAGACAGTGCAGCTAAGATACAAGTACTTAATCTTGATCTTGTAAGAATAGAGTTTTTCATTTTTCTGCCTCAAAAAAAGATTGAATCGTCAGCCAAAAAAGAAGGCGCTTTGAGCGCCTTCTGATTCAGTTAGAAGGCCGTTTTATTAAAGACCTGCAGTCCAACCTTTCCACCACTCGTCGCTTGCATCTCTAACACCACCGATGTAATCAGTTGCGTCGAAGAATGCATCAACAGTGCTCATATCAGTTGCTGTAACTGTACCTGTTGAAGCAGGAACGAATGTCGCTTCATCAACCATGATGCCTGAAACTTGTTCGTTGTTACCTGGCATGTTGAACCAAGCTTCTACTTCACCTTCACCAGCGAATGGCTTAACACAATCGATAGCTGAAGTTTGTAGAGATAAAGAACCGTCTAATGCGTATGACTTAGCGTCTGCATCATCGATATCTAAACAAGAGTTTTCAGACTTAGCATCGAATACGAAGTTATAGAAGTGACCTTGTGAACCTTTACGGATATCCATACCGTTAGATTTAGCCGCTACTGCGCTACCGATGTAAGTTACGTTAGCAATTGTAGGCATTGAGTTTGGTGTAGAGTCAGCAGAACCTGAACCGTCACCTTCAAATGCGTGGTCGCCGCCCACATCGTTTTGCTTGATTAATACGTGTTGTACTTTACCTGTCCAACCTTGAGTCCAGTCTAAGCTGTCGTCTTGGTTGCCCGTTAATACTAAGTGTTTAACGTTTACTGAACCGCCGAAGAACTCAACACCGTCATCAGAGTTGTTGTGAACTTGGATGTAATCAACTTCTGTAGCAGAACCTACAGATTGGAAAGCGATACCGTTTAATTCGTTTTCACCGTCAACTTTAAAGCCAGCGAATTTAACTTGTAAGTACTTTAATGCACCAGAGTTGTCATCAGCGATGTCACCACCGTAAGTACCTGTATTTGCTTCACCAGGAACGTTAGCACCTTTAGAATTTGGCGCTTGACCGTTAATGATTAAACCACCCCATAAACCTGAATCATCAGCAGCTACTGTACCGATAACATCAGAGTAAGAAGTCATCACAACTGGCGCTTGAGCTGTACCTACAGCGTTGATTTGTGAACCACGGCTAACCACTAAGTAATCAGCACCTGATTGACCAAATACTGTTACACCTGGCTCGATATTTAAAACACCCGCATCAGCAGATGTGTAACCTTCAGTTGCAGTGTCGTCACCAACAAATACTGCACCAGATAACTGGTAGTGTGCGCCAGGTGATAATGTTACTTCACCTTTAACTGTACCTGAGATAGCACACGTTAATGTTGAACCATCTACAGAAGCGACTTCAACTGTACCTGAAGGACACTGTGAAACTGTGTTATGGATGCCGTAAGTCCAACCTAATGTCCAGTCATTCTCACCATCAAAAGCACCAACGTAGTTAACTTCGTCGAAGAATGAATCAACTTCGTTTGCTACGTTTAAGCCCGTACCTAATAAAGGTGAACTTGGAGCAGGCATGTAGTTAACTAACTGAGCAGCACCTGTGCGGTTCATATCTGTATCAGTACCTTCAAACCAAGTTTGGATAGCTGTTGCGTCAAAACCGTCTGCTTTAGCTTCTGCGTAGTTGTTAGCACACTCTAGGAAAGAGTATTGAATATCTAATGAACCATCTGCTGCATAACCTAATGCATCAGCGTCATCAATATCTAAACAAGCGTTGTCGTTAGTTGCTTTGAAAGCGAAGTTATAGAAAGCACCTTGAGAACCTTTACGGATATCCATACCGTTAGATTTCTCGCCCGTACCGCCTAAGAAAGTGATGTTAGCAATTTGTGGCATAGAGTTAGGTGTTGAATCAGCTGAACCTGAACCGTCACCTTCAAAACCGTGGTCGCCACCTTCGTTGTTTTGCTTGATGTAAACGTGTTGTACTTTACCTGTCCAACCTTGAGTCCAGTCCATGCTGTCATCTTGGTTGCCCGTTAACACTACGTATTTAGCGTTAACTGTACCACCGAAGAACTCAACACCATCATCAGAGTTGTTGTGAACTTGGATGTATTCAACTGTTGTTGCTGAACCTACAGATTGGAAAGCGATACCGTTTAATTCGTTTTCACCGTCTACTTTGAAACCTGCGAAACGAACTTGAACATAACGTAATGTACCAGAGTTATCATCTGCAATGTCACCACCGTATGTACCCGTGTTTGCTTCACCAGGTACGTTGTCACCTTTTGAGTTTGGTGCGCGACCATTGATAACTAAACCACCCCATAAACCTGAGTCTGCTGGGTCAACTGTACCTTCAGCGTCTTGGAATGATGTGAATACGATTGGGTCAGCAGCAGTACCTGCAGCTTCGATACGAGAGCCACGAGAAACAACTAAAACGTCAGCACCTGATTTACCGATAACCGTTGTACCAGCTTGAATTGATAATACAGAAGTACCTTCAGTCACTGTACCTTCAGCAGAATCTTGACCGATAAATACAGCACCGTTTAATGCCCATACTACGTCATTGTGGAAGTAAATTTCTTCAGTGATTGTACCTTCAACTGTGTAAACTTCTTTACCTAAACGATCAGATAAAGCAGCGTCACGTGTTGCTAAACCTTTAGTGATTGGTGATTCAGCAGGGTATTCAACAACTGGGTCAGTTGGTTCAGTAGGCTCTGATGGCTCTGGGTTTTTAACTACGATGTTTTCCGCATCTTCTGTTGCGTCAATTTTGATGTCACCACCACAACCAGCTAATACAAGTGCAGCTGTGATTGCTGACAATTTAAATAAATCTTTAAGTTGCATTTTTGCTTCCCCAAGGAATTGTTTTTGATTTAATTAGAATTGCGGCAAAGATTACGGGGGCAAAATGACAAAAAAGTTACACTTTTGAGTTAATAAAATGACAATTTGAAATATAACAAAGAAATAAAAACAGATTAAAAACCATCACGATAAACAGCCAAACCCCATAACATATAAGTTTCAAAGCAATTTACCTACGGCCAAAACTCAGTTAATTGACTAAAACTCATTTCAAGTGGATTGACATGTTTTTGCCGAAAAACTGCAACAGTCATTTAAAAGTATGAATAAATATTAACCAACAAAAACACGTTTAAATTCACATTGATGATGGAAAATACGTCATCAGCAGAAAAAATTAAGTGCTGAATTTTTATTAAACTTGAATAACATGACAGGCTTATTAATCGCAGAAAGTAATAAATATTGAGAAATGAAATTACTGAAACAATTTTTAATAATAAAGGAGCAAGTAGAAACGCTACAGAAACATTAAAAGTATTTTTTTGTGGGAAAATATAGCCAATTTAATTACTTGGTTTATCGCTGTGCTCAATTTAAAGACGCTGTTTAGCTCGTTAATTATAATTACATTGAGTTTAATTACTTGGCATCACTTTGGTATGACCAAAACATTTGTTTTAGACGACGATACCTTAATTGATAGTCAAATCGTGTCAGATCAGGTCCACGGTGGCAAAAGTCTTGTTAGCCACACCAAAGATGACGACTCCTATATTTTGCATTGCACAATCGAAAAAAGCTATCGCTGGCCTTTTTGTGAAGTTAGTTTTCAAATAGCACAAGACAAAGGCATCGATTTTTCTGAGTTCAGCCACATTGAATTATCCATTTTATCTTTTGGCGAAGGCCCGCAAAAAGTACGTTTTTATCTGCGCCATGCTGATGATGCTTATACAGATAAAGCCAAAATGGAGACCTATAAAATTAATGAAATACAATTTGATACCAACAAACATCAAGCGCCACTGAAAATACCACTGAATACCTTTGTTGTGCCCTCTTGGTGGCTGCATGAAAGATCACTTTCCCCTTTTGATGCGGCAACCGAATTAAGCAATGTCTATTATATAGAAGTGTCAACTGGCGACTTTAGAGAAGCAGGAAAGCACACCATATACATCGACGATATCCGTTTACACGGAAAGTGGATAAGCAAAGAGCTTTTGTTGATGTTAATTTTAGTGCTTTGGATAGCGTTTGGTTTTGCCTTTTTAGGACAAAGTTATTACCAAACTACGCTAGAAGCCAAAAAACAGCGCAAGCTCAAAGATGAATTAGAAAAAATTAATCAGGCATTGGAGATTGAAAAACAAGAACTGGCAGACATCAGTACCAAAGACTCACTTACAGATGTTTATAACAGACACGGTCTTAGTCAATATTTACCGGCCCTCTCTCGCGGTGTAAAAGAGCTAGGGGAATCAACGAGTGTGGTTTTTCTCGATATTGATCACTTTAAAAGTGTCAATGATGAAAACGGCCATGATGTGGGTGATCTGGTACTACAAGGTTTTGCCAACTTGATTAAAGCAAATAAACGCGACACAGATATTTTAGTTCGTTGGGGAGGAGAAGAGTTTGTGCTTTTTTGTCCTGTCACTACAGAAGCAGATGGCGTGTTATTTGCTGAAAAACTAAGACAGATAATAGCAAATGGTGTTTGGCCTGAGAATTTAATGCTTACTAGTTCTTTTGGTGTAGCCCAGATGCAACCACATGAGGAAATAGCCGATCTCCTTAAACACGCAGATGAGGCCCTCTATACAGCAAAACGCACGGGAAGAAATAAAGTCATCGCTTACTCAAAGGTTGTTAATAAACAAGCAAGCTAGCTGTAGTCTGTGGTTATCATTTGTTTTTCATCTTAAATAGCTGGATAATGCGCCCGAAATTGGGATAGTTAATATCCTTTGCTGTTTTTCTGCTCAGAGGCCATTATGTCAAAGTTTTTTTATAAAGGTCGTATTACTAAAAAAGGTCAATACGGTACGTCAGGTTATAACCCTAAAAATGTGGTTAAACTTGGCACTAAGCTCAAACCATTGACTTTGTTGGTCAACTCACAGGAACGTAAGTTAGAAATTCAAGCAATGCTAAGCGAGCACGAACTCGTTGCAGATATTCAAATCGATAGCGAAAAACCAGAAGATATTGTTGAGCTTGAAGCAGTATTAAATAAGCCTAAATCAGAAACGGTCTCTAGTACCCCAAAGCGCAATGCCCCCTGCTCTTGTGGCAGTGGCAAAAAATACAAAAAGTGCTGTGGCGCATAAACCAACATTTACCCCATATGACCCATCCTAGTATGGGTTGACACTTTTTTGATTAAAACGCCTGATGAATTTCATCGGGCGTTTTGTATTTTAAGGCCGAATGTGGCCTTTGTTGATTATATAAATCGACTGATTGTTTTACCATTTCCCTTGCCTCATTTAGGTTATTTGGTTTCATTAACACGTATTCGTTTTTAAGAATACCGTTTACTCTCTCAGCCAGTGCATTTTGATAGCAGTCATAACCATCTGTCATTGAAC
>NZ_JABULX010000020.1 GCF_013328345.1 Marinifaba aquimaris | reverse complement strand
TGGTAGTTCAGTTGGTTAGAATACCGGCCTGTCACGCCGGGGGTCGCGGGTTCGAGTCCCGTCCACTCCGCCATTTATATCTTTCCTAGATATATTTATTTCCTAAGTTATTAAATTTTATTTATTTTTATCCTCGTTTATTAAACCTTTAGTCTTCGTACTCAACCCATACATTGTGCTCTAGCCTTTGGTACGGTTTAAATTTCGTCTTGTAATTCATTTTTCGACAATCATCCACTTGATAACCCAAATACAAGTAGTCGAGCTTAAGGCTTTGACAAAATTGCGTCGCTTTTAATATCGCTAATGTGCCTGGGGAATGATCTTGATAATCTGGATCGAAAAAGGTGTATACCGCAGATAAGGCATGGGGGAGTAAATCTAACACACTAACCGCAATTAATTTATCTGCGTCGTAAATTTCTAAGAAGACTTCAGTTAGCCAATCTGCCTTAACAAAACCGCTAAATTGCTCTTCGGATGGCGGATACATAGAGCCATCACTGTGCCGAAGTTCAATGTACTTTTTATAAAGTGGGTAATAAATTAACGGGTCTTTGATACTCGGTTGTAATTTCACAGTAAAGTGGTTGGCTTTTTTCAGCAAGCGCTTTTGGCTGCGGCTAGGTTTGAATGAATCGGTACGAATGCGTACCGACTGACACGCTTGACAACTTTCACAATAGGGGCGATAAACTTGCTCGCCACTACGCCTAAAGCCTATTTGCATCAATTGCTCATAGGATTCAGGGTTGTAGACTACTTCATCAAGTGCAATTACCAAGCGCTCACTTTGATTAGGTAAATAGCTACAATCAAAGGTTTCACTGATCCCTAGTTTAATTGGAATAGACTGTCCAAGCTTTGCCATACTGTCGACCTCTTAATTCGAGATAAAGGCGGATTCTTCTAAACTATAGTCTCTTGCTCGCCAACAAGCTTGGTCTATCTTAACGCTTTTAGCCTTTGCTAAGCGTTCGATGAACTCAACTCTTGGCATTTCTACCACACCTAAGGTTGCTAAATGCGGGTTTTGCATTTGGGTATCAATAAAATGAAAACCTGCTTTTTTGACCAAATCGACAAGTACTACAAAAGCTGCTTTAGATGCATCTGTAGCGTAGTGAAACATTGACTCGCCACAAAAAACACCATGACTGGCGACGCCATATAATCCACCTACGAGCTCGCCGTCTTGCCATACTTCAACAGAATGTGCGTGGCCTAACTCGTGCATCCTGGTATAGGCTTGTAACATGGCTTCGGTTATCCATGTGCCATCGGTTTCAGCTCTTACGGTTGCACAGGCATCAATGACTTCTTCAAAAGCATGATTGATTGTGAAGCTAAAGTGCTTTTTCTTCAGTTTTTTTCTGAGTGTTCGGCTGATGTGTAATTGGTCAAGCTCGAGCACGCCTCTTGGATTTGGGCTCCACCACATAATACATTCCCCCGGGCTGTACCAAGGGAAAATGCCTGATTGGTAGGCTTCAATGAGTCGCTCTGGCGATAAGTCTCCACCTAAGGCAAGTAAGCCATTTGGTTGAAGCAGAGCATGCTCAACAGGTGGGAATTCCAAATGTTCGGGATGGAGTTGATATACTGCATTTGTCATAACTATAAGTATATCTGTTTCGGTTTTTCCCGCTAGTGTTTTCACTCAGCGGTAGTGAAAAGCCTGTCTAGATTATGTAGTGGCAGCGAGCTAAAATACTGAGAGTATTTAATTTTGTAGCATCAGATCATGTTTAGAAAAAACCTTAAACCCTTGTTTTTATCATTGTCATTATTCTCAGCTTGCAGTTTTGCTAACTTAGAAAAAGGAATTGAGCTGGCTAATTTTGGTGAGTTTCAGGCTGCTAAAAAGGAGTTTGAATCACTGATTGAACAAAATTATGCACCCGGTATGTACCACCTAGCTGAGTTATACGCTAAAGGTTTGGGCATGCCGAGGGATCAAAAAAAGGCACTGGCTCTATATCAGCAAGCGGCTGATATGCAGATGCCCGAAGCCATCTTTATGCTTGGCAGTATTTACGAGTTTGGCAAAGGGGTTAAACCTGACCTAAAAAAAGCATTCGACTACTACGAACTGGCAGCCAAAAAAAATGTTACCGCAGCGCATTTTAATTTAGGTGTAATGTACGCAACTGGCCAAGGTGTAAGTCAAAATTATCAAAAATCACTTGAGCATTATCACTTGGCGGCAGCAGATAACTTAAGTGCCGCACAATTTAATATTGCTTTGATGTACTACGAAGGAAAAGGCGTTAAAGAAAATATTGAGATGTCTTATGTTTGGAATATGGTTGCAGCTTATAATGGCCACTTAGACGCAGATAAAAGCCGTAAACTTGATCAATACAAAATGAGCGAAGCACAAGTAAAAGCTGCTAAAAAACAAGCTGATGGGATCTACCAGCAAATCATTGATGGAAAATATGTTCCCCCCGTTCGATTTAAGTAAAAGGGTTAAACGAGGTGGCCGTTAATTGCTTAGTCGGTCACCTTTTAACATGCCAAACTGTAAATCGGTTTTCCATTCATCTGCCAACTTAAAATTATCCCTTAATCTCGCTTCTTGTGTGAAACCTAAAGCAAGTAACATTTGACTGCAAGCTTGGTTGCCTTCTGTTACGTTGGCGGTTAATTTGTGAAAGTCACATTGCTCAAAAGCAAAATCGATTACTGCTTTTGTCGATTCCTTTCCATAACCTTTTCCTTGATACTCTGGACTAATTAAAAAGCCTAACTCCGCTTGTTGGTATGGGTACCATTGTGGGAAAAAGCCAGTAAAGCCAACGGGGTTAGCTGTTTTTGTCTCTGTGATACTTAATGTGAGCCAATGGCTAGATGTTTTTGACCAAGCTGCTAAGCGAGACTTAAAGCGCGCTTGGATTTCTGACGTTGTCATTGGATCGGCTACGTATTTTATGACGCTCAGATCCTTATGCAGTTTTTCAAATAAAGCCCAGTCACTTTCGCACAGCGTTTGAAGTGTTAACCTATCGGTAAAAAGCTGCATGACGGTTATCCTTTTTCACTATTCCTAAATATGTTGTTCAAAGCTTAACCGTCATCTAGATTAGTTTGCAATAGTTAGCTAGCACAAACAAAAACACCGCCAAAAGGCGGTGTTTTTTAAAACATGCAAAGCTAACTTTTCAATTAGTCTTTTAACGCGTCTAAGTAACGCTCTGCATCTAAGGCAGCCATACAACCCGTACCAGCTGATGTGATTGCTTGACGGTAGTTGTGGTCCATAACGTCACCAGCGGCAAAAACACCTTCTTTACTCGTTGCTGTTGCATTACCTTCTAAACCAGATTGAACAATGATGTAGCCATCTTTCATTTCTAGTTGATCGGCAAAGATATCAGTATTTGGCTTATGACCGATTGCAATGAAAGTACCTAAAACATCAATTTCAGAAGTTTCTTCTGATTGCGTGTCTTTAATACGAACACCTGTAACGCCCATGTCATCACCTAATACTTCATCTAAAGTTTTGTTTAAGTGAAGTGTGATGTTGCCGTTTTCAACTTTGTCCATTAGACGGTCTGTTAAGATCTTCTCTGAACGGAATGTTTCACGGCGGTGAATTAGGTGCACTTCAGAACAAATGTTTGATAAGTAAAGTGCTTCTTCAACGGCTGTGTTACCACCACCAACAACGGCTACGGCTTTGTTTCTGTAGAAGAAACCGTCACAAGTTGCACATGCTGATACACCTTTACCAGCAAATGCTTCTTCAGAAGGCAGGCCTAAGTATTTAGCTGATGCACCTGTTGAGATGATTAACGCATCACAGGTGTATTCGCTAGTGCCTTTTAAGCGGTATGGTTTTGATGAAAAATCAACTTCTTCGATGTGATCGAAAATGATTTCAGTATCGAATTTTTCAGCGTGCTCTTTCATACGGTCCATTAGTGCAGGACCAGTCAGGTCGTTTGCATCGCCAGGCCAGTTTTCTACTTCAGTGGTCGTCGTTAACTGGCCACCTTGTTGCATACCTGTGATCATAACTGGTTTTAAGTTAGCGCGTGCGGCATATACTGCTGCTGTGTAGCCTGCTGGGCCTGAGCCTAAAATAAGTAGGCGAGCATGTTTAACTTCGCTCATAAATAAAATTCTCCAAAGATATCTGCGCTTGAGTGTCTTTTATAAATAAGGCGCAGTTTGTCAGATTCAAGGTTTACGCACTAATTTATTATTTCGATTAGCACAATCGCTTTTAATGCGTAAAGTTGCGGTGAGTATATCAGTAAAAAAAGGTAAAACCTCACGAGTCTTTATACTGAAGCGCTATAATTTGTGTAGAATCGGCTAGGTGAATCCAAATTGAATTAAATTTATGTCACAAGCACAGGTTGTTTTATTACATGGCTTAGCTCGAAGTGCTAACTCACTGATCCCTATGGAGTTAGCGCTAAAAAAAGCGAAGTACCTGGTATTGAATCAAAGTTACCCATCAACCGAGCACTGTATCGATTCGCTTACCACCGAACATGTTTGGCCAAAAATTGCAGCGCGATTTGATACGGCTAAGCCCATTCACTTTATCACGCATTCTATGGGCGGCATTATTGTTCGCAATTTAGCGGCTAAAATACCCGATTTGACCATTGGCCGAGTTGTGATGTTAGCACCCCCTAACCACGGCAGTGAAATCGTCGATAAGCTAGGCAACTGGTGGCTGTTTCAGCAGCTTAATGGTCCCGCAGGTAGTGAATTGAGCACAGATGCGAGTAGTGTGCCTAATCAACTTAACCAGTTGGGGCAAGTTGATTTTGAAACGGGCGTAATTGCTGGAGATAAATCAGTTAACTCACTGTTTGCCAAATTATTTAAAGGAAAAAATGACGGTAAAGTATCGGTTAAAAGTACTCAAGTTGAGGGCATGACAGACTTTTTATGTGTCGATGCTTCTCATACTTTTATTATGATGAGACCTGCAGTGATTAAGCAATGTTTGCACTTTTTACAAAAAGGTCGCTTTGTTCATCAAAGCTGATAAGATTTGTCTTAGCCATTTAGGTGTATGTGTCGATTAACCCTGTGCTTTTCTTCACTTACTTAAAAGGGAATATGGTTTGATGCCATAGCTGTTCCCGCAACTGTATTATCGCCTTTGGTGATTGAGCCAGATACCTGCCTAAATTGATGCGCTATTGTGATTGTGCGGGAGACACATGAAACAAACCAGGTTCAACTTTAAATGAGCTTGCATGTCATCTGAAATAGCGCCCACACTCTTTGATACAAGCGCTAAATGTCTAATACGGTTTCAACTGACAGTTTAACTTCTATTCAACTCAGTGCAGAGCAACTGGGGTTTTCAATTGCTGATAAAAAAATTATCGAGCAGGTTTCGCTTACATTGACTCAAGGCGAAATGTTAGGGGTAATAGGGCCAAACGGTGCGGGTAAAACCAGTTTATTGAAACTGCTCTACGGCGCATATCAAGCACAAACTGGGGCGGTCACGTTACAATCACAAAATTTAGCGAGTTATTCCGCCATGCAAATTGCTCAGCAAGTTGCAGTTGTTTCGCAGCATGAGACGAATAGCTTTGATTTATCCGTATTGGATATTGCACGTATGGGGTTAGTGCCGCATAAATCTTTATTTGCCTTAGATTCAGCTGATGATAAACAGGTCATACAACAGGCGCTGGATAAAGTCGATTTAATTGATAAACAGACTCGCATTTTTTCAACATTATCGGGCGGTGAACAGCAGCGAGCTTTGATTGCTCGCGCGTTAGTTCAGCAAGCCGATATCTTAATTTTAGATGAACCCACTAACCATCTAGATGTTTACTATCAGCATCAAATTTTATCACTGATTAAAAAACTCAATTTATCTGTCATTGTCACCATTCACGATTTGAACTTAGCTGCACAGTACTGCGATAAATTGTGTTTACTTAATCGAGGTCAAATTGTCAGCCATGGCACACCAGAACAAGTGTTAACGGTAGAGCAGTTAACAGACGTTTTTCGTCTACCTTGTATGATAGATACTCAACCTTTTAGCAATAAAATTCGCATCAATTTTGCGCCTGCGAATAATCAGCTGCTGGAGCAACTCAAGGTGCTAGCGAATGATTAATACGATGCCTTTAAAATGGATATTACTGATTTTTACGACATTAATCAGTATGGCGCTCTCTTTGGGTTTAGGCTCATCACAAATTGGCTTTAACGATGTATGGCAATGTTTATTCTCCGAATGCCAGTCGCCAATCAAACATGCTGTTATTCATGAGATTAGGCTGCCACGTATATTAGTCGGCTTTATCGCTGGGGCAGGGTTGGCCGTTGCTGGCAGCTTGTTACAAAACACAACGCGTAATCCATTAGCTGACCCTTATTTATTTGGCATTGTTTCAGGCGCAGGGCTCGGGGCAACTCTAGGCAGCGTATTATTCGCTGATGCTAATTTAGGTTTGCCTTTTATGGCGTTTATGGGCGCGGCGTTTTCGATTGTTTTGGTACTTGCGGTGGTTAGCTCATCAAGGCAACGCAAGTTAGAACATATGTTACTTGCTGGGGTTGCCGTTTCATTTATGTTGAGCGCGATGACTAGCTTTACCCTATATTTTGGTGATGCTTTTGCAACGAACCGGGTGATTTTTTGGTTGATGGGCTCATTGGCCCGAGCTGAATATCAAGCGCTTTACTTTATGGCACCGGTATTGATTATTGCCTTGGTTTTAGCAATGGCTTTTGCAAGGCAACTTGATGCTTTGCTTTTATCAGATGAAAATGCAAAAACACTAGGTATTAAAGTTGAGTGGCTGCGAATTGGGGTTTTAATTATTTGTGCAGCGCTAACGGCTGTCATTGTGGCGTACTGCGGTGGTATTGGTTTTGTTGGGTTGATGATCCCACATATGATCAGACCTTTTTTTGGTGTAACGACAACTAAGCTGCTGTTTGCAGTGGCCTTATCTGGCGGTATCTTTTTAGTTTGGGTCGATGTCGTTGCTCGAACTGCGTTGGGCTCACAAGAGATCCCACTTGGCGTAATAACCTCTGCAATTGGCAGTATCTTCTTTCTCATCTTGATGCGAAGAATGCGTTAGCAATAGCACTAGTCTGAATGGTTTTAAGGAAATTAAGCATATGCACATAGAAAAGATTCAACCTTTAGCATCTGTGGTTACGGATGAATTAGAACAAGCCATTGCGCTTAGAATAAATACCAAGACTAAACCCTTAGGTTCTTTAGGGCTTCTCGAAGACATTGCTAAACAAATTGCGAAAATTCAGCTTCATCAAAAGAATGATGCGAGTTTACCTTTAGCCATCAATTTGCCGACATGCTTGGTTTTTGCCGCCGATCACGGCATCAGTGAAGAGGGCGTTAGTATCGCCAATAGTGAAGTGACAAGTTTAATGGTAGAAAACTTTGCTCACGGCGGCGCGGCAATTAATTGCTTTTGTCGAAGTAATAACATTCGGTTGGAGATTATTGACGCAGGTATTAAGCAGTCATTATCAGAAGCTTATACCAATTTAACTGAGCAGCGAGTGGGGGATGGAACCGCTAACTTTGTTAAAAAGCCAGCAATGAGCGCGCAGCAATGTGAACAAGCATTACTCTGGGGGGCAATGGCGGCTAACCGTCATATTATTGCAGGGTGTAATCTTTTGATTTTAGGCGAAATGGGGATTGGTAATACCAGTTCTGCGAGTGCCATTTTAGCCGCTATTACCGGTGAGTCAGTCAAGGTTTGTGTCGGTACAGGAACGGGTATCGACAAAAAGCAGCTAATCAAAAAGACTCAACTGATAGAAAAAGCGCTATCGCGCTTTAAAAGCAGAGATGTGAAAAATATCTTAAAGCAGGTCGGCGGCTTTGAAATTGTCCAAATGGTCGGCGCTATTGTTGCAGCCTGTGAAGCGGGGATTACTGTTTTGGTTGATGGTTTTATCGTTTCAGTCGCGGCATTAGCCGCTTGTAAAATTGCGCCTGCTTGTCGTGACTATCTGGTTTTTTCACATGCTTCAGCTGAGAAACCACATCAATTGGTGCTGGATACACTTGATGCCAAACCTATTTTAAATTTAGGGTTATGTCTCGGTGAAGGCACAGGTGCTGCCTTAGCACTTCCTATCGTTAAATCGGCATGTGCCTTTTACAACGAAATGGCGAGCCTGGAATCGGTAGGAATAACCGTCTAGTTAGGCTAAGCGAGTTAAAAAGTATGCTGACAAAAATTAAAGCTGAATTGAATTTATTTTACTTAGCGCTAGGCTTTTTTTCTCGTATTCCTATGCCTAAACAAACCCAATACTCTGAGCAGTTTTTGCATCAATCAAACCGTTATTTTTCTTTGGTCGGACTCTTACTTGGGCTGATTTTCAGCCTGAGTTTAGTATTGTTTTTGCAATTTTTACCTGCCGGCGTCGCAATATTACTGGCAATGACGGTCAGCTTATTACTGACAGGCGCTTTTCACGAGGATGGTTTGGCTGATATGGTCGATGCCATAGGCGGAGGTTACACACTAGAAAAGCGTTTAACCATTATGAAAGACAGTCGCCTTGGTACCTATGGTGCGACTGGGCTCTTTATTTGTTTGGCATTAAAATTTTCCCTGCTTTATGAATTAATCGTGAGTTTAGGGCTAAGGCACTTATCCGCTGGCGTGGATTATTGGCTATCACTTATTCTTATTCTTTTAACAGCAGCATCAAGTTCACGAGCCATTGCCGGTAGTCTGATTTACGATATGAAGTATGTTGCCGATATTGACGCCAGTAAAAGCAAACCTTTAGCCGCTAGGCAAACGCGAGGTGAGCTGATTTGTTTATTGTTGGTGGGCGCTTTTCCTTTACTGTTTTTTACTTGGTCATATGGTTTGGCACTTGTAGGGACATTGTTTATCTTTCGCTGTTATTTTAAAGCTTGGCTAAATAAGCGTTTAACGGGCTACACCGGAGATTGCTTAGGTGCCACACAACAAATAGCTGAACTGGTTGTATATTTATTTACCCTCATTTATCTCGTCAATTTTGATTACGCATTATTGGCTACATGGTTAAAGCAACTATGATTAGTTTTATTTTAGGCGGAGCACGCTCTGGAAAGTCGAGTTTTGCTCAACGAAAAGCAGAAAAGCTAGCAAGCCAGCATCTAGACACGACGTTAACTTACATTGCAACGGCTACTGCATTTGATAGTGAAATGACAGACAGGATAAAACGGCACCAATTAGATAGAGGCCCTGAGTGGCAATTAATAGAGTGTCCCGTTGATTTAGCGAGCTGTTTGGCTGATAGAGTTCAGACATCTAAAACGCACCATATAGACTTAATTGATTGTCTTACCCTGTGGTTAAACAACCAATTATATCAAGCTGAACAACAAGCGCTGTCTACTGAGCAAACGCATACCTACCTCAATCAAGCAATAGAAGAATTAGTGACCAGCTTAAAGGTATACACTGAAAATATGACAAAAGCTGAACGCGATTGTCATATCGTGATTATTAGCAATGAAGTTGGCCAAGGCGTCATACCTATGGGTAACCTTTCTCGATTATTTGTAGATTACTCAGGCTGGTTAAATCAAGCCATCGCCAAAGTGGCTGATGAAGTTATTTTTGTTACAGCAGGTATTGCTAATCAGCTAAAGCCTGCTGCTAATTTTATTGATGATTAAGAGTTTAGTTTGAACAATAACAAGCACACGGTTTATTTGGTTCGCCACGCTCAGGTGGACGGTCCAGCAGCGTTATATGGACATACTGATGTTGATACCACAGAAAAAGGTAAAACAGATATCGCAATGGCGTTAGATTATTGCGCTAATCAAGCCCAGATAAATTATGTATTTTCATCGCCGTTAAAACGTTGTGCTACAGCAGCGAGTGATTTTTGTCAGCAACATCAGCACAAATTCGAATTGATGGGCGAGTTTAAAGAAATGAATTTTGGTGAATTTGATGGGGTACCTTTTGATGAGTTATACCAAGCAAATGGAGACGTTAGCTGGCAGGCATTAGAGTGTTTTTGGTCTTCACCTGAAAAAATGGAATTCAACAGAGGTGAGAACCTTGTTGATTTTTATCAGCGGGTCAGCTCAGCTTGGCAAGTGCTCATTGAACTTATTAGTCAAATCAAGTGTCGTGATATTGATGCAAAACAGGCGAGTATCCTAGTTTGCCATGGTGGTGTTATACGCATGGTGTTATCACACCTGTTGGATATCGATTGGCGTAACCCCAAATTATTTCAACAACTCGATATTCGCTATGCATCGGTAACTGAGATTGAACTAAATCTTAATTACCTTGAGCATGTAAAAGTTAAGTCAATAGGAAGGCAATGTCCGTAAACATAGAAAAAAATGCAGCCTGCATTATGGTTCAGGGCTGTACCTCTGATGCAGGAAAAAGTGTATTAGCTGCGGCTATTTGTCGTGTATTTGCTAAGCGAAACGTTAAAGTTGCACCATTTAAACCACAGAATATGGCGCTTAATAGTGCGGTGACGCCTGATGGCGGTGAAATTGGCCGTGCGCAGGCCGTGCAAGCTCAGGCTGCTGGTATTGAAACGAGTGTTCACTTTAATCCGGTTTTACTCAAGCCCAACTCGGATACGGGATCACAAGTTATCTTGCAAGGTAAGGCGTTATCTTCAATGGAAGCGGCGAGTTATCAAAACTATAAAAAAGTGGCAGGGCAAACCGTTATCGACTCTTTTGCCAAGTTAAATCAAGCATATGAACTTATTGTAGTCGAGGGAGCGGGGAGCCCAGCTGAAATTAACTTGCGCAAAGGTGATATTGCTAATATGGGCTTTGCTGAAGCAGCAGATTGCCCCGTTATTATTGTGGCTGATATTGACCGAGGTGGTGTTTTTGCTCACTTAGTTGGAACGCTTGAGCTGTTATCTGAATCTGAACAAGCACGTGTTGTCGGTTTTGTTATTAATCGCTTTCGAGGTGATATTGGCTTATTAAAATCCGGGTTAGATTGGCTCGAAGCTAAAACAAATAAACCTGTGTTGGGGGTGCTGCCGTTTTTACATGGGTTAGACATCGCTGCTGAAGACGCCGTTCAAACTCAGCAAGTAAAAACTGATGCTAAGGTAAAAGTCGTTGTTCCGGTTTATCCTCGAATGAGTAATCACACTGACTTTGATGCACTGAGATTACACCCTGAAATAGAGCTTAATTTTGTCAGAGCAACGGGGGATTTAGATGGTACTGGCCACGTCCGAACACCTTTACCAGCGTGTGATTTAATCATTTTGCCAGGGAGTAAAAGCGTGCGACAAGACTTAGCTTTTTTGCAAAGGCAAGGCTGGGATAAAGATATTGCCAAACACTTGCGCTACGGCGGTAAAGTGTGGGGAATTTGTGGTGGCTATCAAATGCTCGGTACAGAAATTGACGACCCACTTGGTATCGAAGGCCAATCAGGTACCAGTCAAGCTTTAGGCTACTTAACAATGCGGACGGAATTAGCTGAGCAAAAGCGTTTAGCTAATGTAGAAGGTCGTTTAACAATGGCAGGAGAGACTATTGACGTTGCGGGTTATGAAATACACGCAGGGTTAAGTCAAAGTAAAGATAAGTCTCAATTGGCACCCGTCGTTTTGTGTGAGCCTTTTAGCCAAACTGAACAAGCAGATGGTTTGATTGATGAAAATGATCAAATTGCGGGTAGTTATTTACACGGTATTTTTGATAAGCCACAAGCCATCCAATTAATAATGAAATGGTTAGGGCAGGATGTTTTGCTCGATACCGATCATTTCACTAAACAAGAACAGGCTATTGAACGTATTGCCAATGCTTGTGAGCAATATTTAGATATAGATAGATTATGGGACATTGCACAAATGTACCAAAATAATGGTATTGCAATTGAATCTATCAAAGCCGATTAGTAACTGGAAACTACAATGACAGATAAAAAAGACATTGAAAACAAAGAAGATATTAAAGCACAGCGTTATAAAGAGCGTCAGCAAAAAGTAAAAGAGCGAATTGACGCTAAGATTGCGGCTGCTACTAAAGAGCAAGGCGTGTTTTTAGTGATAACCGGCAATGGTAAAGGTAAGTCGACATCTGGTTTTGGCATGGTGACCCGAGCAATTGGCCATGATAAAAAAGCGGCTGTCGTACAATTTATCAAAGGTAATTGGGATTGCGGTGAGCGTAACTTACTGCAAAAGCTTGAAGTGCCGTTTATTGTAATGGGGACTGGTTTTACTTGGGAAACCCAGGACAAAGAGCTCGATAGACAAGCTGCACAAGCCGCTTGGGTTGAAGCTAAAAAATTATTACAAGATGAATCGATTGATATGATCTTGTTTGACGAGATGACTTACATGATTAATTACGGTCATATTGATATCGATGAAGTGGTTGAAGCGATTGCTAATCGCCCTAAAATGCAGCATGTCATCATAACGGGCCGCGGTGCCCATAGAAAATTACTTGAAGCGGCTGATACGGTATCAGAAGTGCAATCGGTTAAACACGCATTTGAATCAGGCGTCAAAGCTCAGCTCGGGTTTGATTATTAAACCATAACTTATCCCTTATACCCTGTAGCAGCCCAGATTATTAATTTAGATTATCTGGGCTGTTGTTATTTCAATTAACTAAAATCGACAATATGAATCTACACATTCTCTTTATTAGCCTGTTAGCAATATTTAGCTTTAAAGTGCACGCAGATGACACACTTAATGCAAACCTAGCTGAAACGGACAGCTCAAATTTATTGGTCGATAACAAAAAATCATTGAGAATCATTGCTCTAGCGCCACATGTTGTTGAGAACCTCTATGCGATTGGGGCCGGCGATCTCATTGTTGCAACCACTTCGTATGCTAATTACCCAAAAGAGGCAAATGATATTCCGCGTATCGGCAATTATTCTCGAATTCAAATTGAGCAAGTATTAAGTTACGAACCCGATGTAGTAATTGCTTGGCATACCGGTAATCCACTTGATGACATCAAAAAAATAGAAAGTTTGGGGATTAAGGTTGTTTATTCTGACCCTAAAAAGCTTGAAGATGTCGCTAGTGAGCTGAGAAAATTTGGGCAGTTGACCGGGTTGGCTAAAACGGCTGAACAGGTGGCAATGACTTATACCACCAAGCTCAATCAGATTAAGCAGCAATACCAAGGTAAAAAACCGCTCGTTACTTTCTATGAGTTATGGTCGAGCCCACTTACGACTGCAACCAATGGCGCTTGGCCAGAACAAGCAATAAATGTTTGTGGTACTGAAAATATTTTTGCTGATGCAATTGGTGATTACCCTCAAGTTGGGCTTGAACAGGTGATCGCTTCTTCGCCACAAATTGTGATCCAACCAAAGTCGGAAACGCAAAACTATGTTGACCAAATTGATTGGTCAAAATGGACACAAATTCCTGCCGGAAAGTATAACTTAGTCATTCATCCTATATCAGATCTACTGCACAGAATGACACCTAGGTTTATAATAGGCCTCGAAAAATTATGTGCAGATATTGACCTAGCTCGAGAGAAGCTTGTTGTTATCGCCCAAGAAAAATAACAGCCATCACTGCACAACAAATATTAAGTGAACTAAGAAGGGGTTCTTAGTTCACTGGCATTATGCCAAACAATCGAGCTCATAGAGCCACACAAAGCAGGTGCGGTGTTTAATTTGCCCTAATTTAGACACTGTGAAACTGGGAAATAGGTGAAAAACCTATGCTGCCCCCGCAACGGTAATTTAGTTCCTTGTGCAACTAATAAGCCCGGAGACCGGCCTACTTTGCTACTAACAACCCAGATGCGGTGGGCATCTGCTTTGAGGAAATCATGAAAAAAACGACAATCACATTAGCCGCTGCTACGGCTATTAACGCTTTTACTTTATCTGCTGCTCAAGCCACGGAACAGGCTAACAATCAAGCTAATACAGAAAATGGAATTCCTTTAGAGCGCATCCTAGTTACTGCAAACCGTACTCAAGAAGACAGCTTCTTAGCGTTGTCATCACATGAAGTGATCACTGCTGCTGATATTGAGCGTTTACAACCTCAAAATATCACTGAGATATTAGATGATGTTGCAGGTGTATCTGTGGCTAGCCAAGGTGGCGGCGGTCAATCAAGCTCAGTATTTATGCGTGGTACTAACTCTAATCACGTGCTTATTTTAGTTGATGGTCAGCGTATTAGTTCTGGTACGTTAGGTACCGCTAACTATGCGGCTATTTCTCCTGCTCAAATCGAACGTATTGAAGTGGTTAAGGGGCCGCGTGCTGCACTTTGGGGTTCAGATGCCATTGGTGGTGTTATCCAAATCTTTACTAAGCAATACAAAGCAGGTGAGGGTGTGGTTTCAGCTACACTAGGTAGCAACGGTTACTGGCAAGCTCAAGCTGCTGTTGGTCTAGGCAACAGTGATCACAACGTCACCTTATCAGCGTCTGTTGAAGAGTCTGATGGATTTGATGTGCAAGATAGCGACGCGAAAAATGATGATGACGGTTATGATCGTCAAGCATTTGTATTAAATGCAAACAGCCAGTTAACCGATACATTCGCTTTAGGTTTTATCGCCAACTACTCGCAAGGTGGTGCTGAATATGATGCTTCACGTGCTGACGAAAATGAATTTGAAAACTATTCAACTAAGTTAATCACTACATATAACTCTGGCTATTTATTTGTAGAAGCAAGTGTTGGTCGTACTCAAGATCACTCTGAAGCGTTTGGTAATGGTCAAGCTAAAAAAGATGCAACCATCTATGAAACAGCAAGAGACAGTGCTTCTTTAATTGCAGATTATCAATTCAGCGAGGCGACAAGTGTCAGTGCAGGTGCAGATTGGTACAGTGAAGATATTTCTGAGTCAACGTCTTCATTCTCTGAAGAAGAAAGAGATACCGCTGCATTTTTCGTATCTGCACGTCACGATGTTAATAACTTCATGTTAGAAGCCGCTACCCGCTATGATGATGTTGACGGTATCGATTCAGAAACGACTTATAATGCATCATTAGGTTACCGTTTCGAAGATACTTGGGTTGTTAGCTTTAACCACGGTACAGGTTTTAAAGCCCCTTCATTTAACGACTTGTACTATCCTGAGCAATGGGGTTATCGCGGCAATCAAGATTTAATGCCAGAAACTTCTACAACTAATGAGATTTTAATCCGCAACGCATTAGATAATGCAGTACTTGAAGTTGCCATCTTCCAAACTGACGTTGAAAACTTAATTAGTTGGACAGGCCAAGTTGTTGAGGGTGATACCACTTGGACTCAACCAGTTAACGTTTCTGAAGCAGAGATGAAGGGTATTGAGTTAACGGCTCGTATTACTCAAGAAGATTGGACTTATCAAGCCTATGTCGCTTACATAAAGAGTGAAGATGCCAAAACAGGTGATGATCTTGCTCGTCGCCCTGAGTTAACGGCAAACTACTCAGTTAGTTATGCATTAGATGCTTTCACGTTTGATGCAAAATTGAGTTACCGTGATGACAGTATCAGTGAATACACTTGGTCAACAAATGAGCCAGTAGAAGTGGATTCATTCTGGACGTTAGATTTAGGTGTTAACTACTTAATTACGGATGATTGGAATGTATCTCTTCGTGGCTTTAATGTCAGTGATGAAGATACTATTACTGTGACGGGTTACAACGATGAAGGTGCAGCATTCCGTTTATCAACGCGTTATCAGTTCTAATTTGAGTGATTACTCAAACATTAAAAGCCTAACTTAGTGTTAGGCTTTTAATGTTTAATCGGTTAGCAGAAATTGTATTTATTTCGGTACGTTTTTAATAAAAAACACCTCATTTCCGCAAAATAAACAAGAATCAGAAACCCGACTGAAACATATTTTGGGGCTCTTTTTTCTTATTCAACTTAAGTTAACGCTTCTTAACTGCAGCTCGTTTTATGTTCATTTATACTTATTGCCATTGAATGAATGGGACGAAAACAACCAGAAGCAAAGCTGAGGTAAGTAAAAAACTTAATCATTTCAGCTGCTTGTTTCATAGCCTTTTGACGCGCCTTTCATTTTCTTTATGTGTCTTCGAGATTTGCCTGTTTTTTGTCAAACGCTTTATCCCTTAGTTCAAAAATGGATAAATTGAAGAAATAAACACAAAGCTTGTAAGACATATCTTTAAATTTGTGATCAATTTCACATTTCAGATTATTTGTGCTTCGATTAAGGGGTCGTTATGAAAAGGTGTTTATACAAGATGTTAAATACTAAAGCTTTTATGAGTGTTTTCTGGTTATTATCAGCCCTTGTTTTATTTGTTTCAATGAAATGGGTTGGTTTGGCATTATTCGGTATATTGGTTTTATCAGTGAATGTATTACGTGATATTAGCGATGATGTTGAAACTGAAATTGGCAATATGAATTATTCCGCTCGACCATAAATGCAGTAACTCATTTATCCATCCCAATAAGGCGCTCATTTAGCGCCTTGTTTTTTATTCGCAACTCGGTGTTTATTTATCCTGATAGGCGGTAACCCAAAATACGCCAACTTCTGCCCGTTCAACCACCACTTTCGTACCTTGGCTCAGTTTTTGTGCGCTTTTAACTTGCCAGTTAATACCTGAGTAGGCATAAGTAAAACCACCAGATTCATCAATGTCATCCCCTAAAATAAAAGTCATACCATCAAAGTCACTGGTTACTTTCCTATCATCTGTTTTTTCTTGCATGCGTTTTAGTGGTTGCCACAGCACAGCCGCTAAAATAGCGGTTAAAACAGCTGTGCTTAGTACAACCTGAATTAAGCTGTTTTCAATTACCCCGATTGCTAATAAGCCCCCTATGAGTAAAAGCGCTAAGCCAATAAAAAATAAAATGAATGTTGAAAAACCCAGCACCAAAATTTCAATACATAGCAGTACTAAACCTAATATAAATAAGGTTTCTGTCATATTTTCATTAAACCAATCCATTTTTACCTCTTTTAATTAGGCTTATTTTTCAAAGTTTCTAAAATAGTTGTCGCTTGGGCCACTAATGAGCCAGCCTCTGTTCCAGAGTCGGGTAGTAAAACAACTGATGATTCTTTAGCAATGGCTTGTTTTGCCGCAATAGCTTTAGTAGCAAGGTCTAGTTCTACGGCTTTTTGACCCTCAGAGGTCGCAGCCTTTTCACCAACCACTTGTAATGCTTGAGCTTGTGCATCGGCAACCGCTTTAATGGCTTCTGCTTCACCTTGAGCTCTTAATACTTGCTCTTGTTTTTCTGCTTCCGCGGCAAGTACTCGGGCTTGTTTTTCACCTTCAGCGACATTGATTTGCGCCTGCTTCTCGCCTTCAGACTCTAAAATTTTAGCGCGTCTTTCACGCTCAGCTTTCATTTGATATTCCATTGCGTTCATCACTGAGCTAGGAGGCGTGATGTCTTTTATCTCGTAACGCAGAACTTGAACGCCCCAAGACGCCGCTGCATCATTGATTGCAGCAACAATTTTCGCGTTTAAGCTATCTCGGTCTTCAAATGTTTTATCCAGCTCCAATTTACCCAGTTCAGAGCGCATGGTTGTTTGAGCCAATTGCGTTACGGCAAAGACATAATCATCTACGCCATAGGTTGCCTTGTATGGGTCCAGTACACGAAAGTATAAAACGCCATCAACAGAGAGTGAGATATTGTCTTTAGTAATGGCTGCTTGGCTTGGCACATCAACAGCTTGTTCTTTTAATGAGCGGTCTGCTGAGACGTGATCAATAAAAGGAACAATGAAGTTTAATCCTGCTTCAAGTGTAGTGTTGTATTTACCGAAGCGTTCGATGATCCAGGCTCTATTTTGTGGTACAAATTTAATACCCGATTTGAGGGTGATGACAACGATAGCAAAAAGTGCAAATTGCACAGTGAATAAGTAATTTAAAATAAATTCCATCATATTTCCTTTATTGTTTTATCCTGCTGATTGTTATTTGTACCATAAAAAAGCACTGATGTGCTTTCATTCTAGCCTTACTCGTTTTTTATTTATCGCGTTCGCCAATCAAGATGACATAGCCTTGTTTAATTAATAAAAATTATTTTCACCCCTTTTTTGATGTTACGTCGTTTTTTAAATGAAAAGACAATAAAAGGGGATAGCTATGGCAATTAATACATTCGAACAAGATTTAGTTTTATCAGTGGCTAATCAAAATGCATTTAACAACATTTTGCGTATCGGGGTTGCAGGTATAGCTGGCTTAGTGATTACTGGACTACTTTTTTTATTAATGCAAAAGCTGATTGCTCCTCAACATAAAGTCATTGTTGAACCACCCAAAGTGCCACCAATAGAAGTGGTGATGATTGAGCCTAAAGAGCACACTATTATCAAGCAACCGGTTAAACTTGAACCTCCGAAACCTGTAAAAGCGCCTGAAAAGCCTGTTAGCCAACCTTTGGAAAACACGGCAATTGATGTCAACGTTGCAGTAGATGTACCTAATATCAATTTACCAAATAGCACGACATCTATTAATACAGGGATACCGACTGAGGGGGATGCGAAACCGATCATTCGAATAGAACCTCAATATCCAATGGATGCTGCAAGAAAAGGTATAGAAGGCTGGGTTGAGTTAACTTTTTCTATTTTAGCTGATGGGCGCGTTGGCGATGTTCGAATTAAAAATGCTGAACCCAAACGAATTTTTGACAATGCGGCTAAAAAAGCGTTAAAACGCTGGAAATACAAAGCAAAAATTGAAAATGGTAAGGCTGTTATTCAGCAAGGGCTAAGTATTCGATTGGACTTCACCATGCAATAACCCAAATAACCAATATTTAGCTGAACCTAAGATAAGGAATGCCTATGATTTTGACCTTACTTAAAGGCTGGTTTACAGAAGATAAAACGCCTGAGCAAATAATGCTTGAATACAGCCAAACCGCGAAAGTGGAATTACTTGAAGTACTCATTAGCCAGTATTCCGATCCCTTGTATCGCTTTTTAGTGTGTCAGTGTGATGCAGAACTGGCTGCTGATGTGAGTCAATTAACTTGGATAAAGGTCATTGAAAAGCGTCATCTATATCGTCAACAGGGGCAATTTAAATACTGGTTGTTTAAGATGGCTCGGTGCCTATTAATTGACGAATTGAGAAAGCAAAAAGATCATATCGAGTTTGATGATGCGAAAAACTCAGTTGTTCAGAAAAATTGCCCGCAAGAAAAAAGTAGACAGCTAGGGCTGTTTATTGCGCAGTTACCCTTTTTACAAAAAGAAGCGCTGTGCTTACAGCAAGCAGGTTTTAGCATTAGTGAGATCAGTGAAATTTGCCAAACAAACGGTGAAACAATTAAAACACGATTGCGTTATGCCAGAGCGCAATTGAAAGAGAGTTGGGTGAATGAAAATGAGTAAGGACAATTTAGAGCAAGCTTTAACTGAGCACTTTGAGGCTCAAAAACAGCGTTTACCTGATAGTAATAAGCAACAGATCATCTCTGTAGCTAAGGATGCCTACCACAAGCAGAAAAAGGTTAATAAAGCCTATTTAAGACGCTCTGATTTTGCATTACTGAGTCTGCTATTTGTCGTATTTATTGGTTGGCAAACGTGGCAGTTTTTACCTCAAAATCATCAATTACCTAATGCTATTGTGGTTTATCAAAGCGAGATAAATCAAGGTGACGCATCGTCATCTGAACAAGCTATTATTGAGTCTGCTGTTGCTAAAAAGATGCGAGAAATAGCCCCACAGGCACCTTTAAAGTCAAGCTTAGAAATTAATCGAGCCCTTAAGCAGCAGCTTGAATATTTTGCATCTAAGCATATCCATACAAGTACCTATCAATCGCAAGTGCATCTTGCTTTATTGGCCAAGAGAGAAGGGAGTTGGTATATCGATTTTTGCCAACAAGGTCAGCTGGTCGCTAAGACACAATTACTTGAGAAAATTGATTATACCAAGCGAAGTGATTTTGAGCGTTTAATTAATAATGCTAAGCAAGGGCAACTTGCTGGTGTCGTTGTCGATGCCAATGGCGCAATCATGGCTATTCATACTCTTGACAGTGAAGTGCCCGCTCTTGTTCGTTGTAATTCTTGATTGAATATCGGCCTTAGCTAGATTAGTCTGGATGTATAAGTAGTTGTTATATAAAACAAAGGGAAAATAATGAAAAAAACAGCAATGCTTTTATCAAGTGCATTATTAAGTATGAATGTGGTGGCCTCTGATTTAACCGGTTCTTGGACATTAATGTCTGGTGAATATATTGATGGCCAAGGTCAGGTTACTAACTATCAAAAGAAAAAATTAGCTGCAACTAAGGTGCTTTCTGATGGTAACTTTAGTTTTATCACTGTCAGCCACCAGGGTGAAAAACCGTCATTTTGGGCTGCAGGAGCAGGCTCTTACACTGCAAAAAACGGTATTTATACTGAGACACCAGAAAAAGCCTCTTATCCACTAGAAGATGGTGGGGTTTATAAATTTCAGTACAAAGTTGAAGGTGATACTTGGACTAAAGAGCGCTTCAGAGACGGCAAACGCGTCGAATTAGAAGTATGGAAGCGTTTAGATTAATTTAAATATTAATATACATGGTACTAAGGCGACATTAAGTCGCCTTTTTTGTTGTTGATTTTTCACAAGATTGATGAGGTGTTGCCTTATCAAAAAATATGCTGATCTCGCCTAATGTCATACCGAATTTAATGAGTTTTGTTCGATTAAAAACATGAGCGTTGTTAAGTTGATACAACCAGTCATCAATGGCAAATTCATAATCAGCACTCTGACCCGAGTCGTCTTTGATTGGAATGGTTAGGTTGTATTGCCAGTGAAAGGCATTACCTTGCACTTTTCCATACGCATATTCAGGGACATCATTTGCCAACCCCCTGTATTGATATTGATCTCCTGCGGGTAATTTTTCTATCGTCCAAATACGATTTTGGCGCTCGCCATCGTTAAAGTAGAACTCTTCATCTAGGGTGCCGATCAAATTGCCATCGTTTTGTTGCCAGCTTGCGTTGATTTCAACGCAAAAATGCCGAGTGAGCTTATTTGAATAGTCTTGCACAATGCCATGAGCGATAATTTGCCCATCAAAGTAACGCTCTAATATAAACTTAGGGTGTTCGATTTCGTGGTCTTTAATACTACTGCTACAGCTTGCAATAAGAGGTAGCAAAAAGAGTAGAGGGCTTTTATTCATATTATATCCTTGAATATTGAGCGTTATTTTTTACCAATCAACGAACGTCTGAGTTCAGGACGGCTGGTTTTTTCTGAGAGCCAGATATCGATAAAAAACTGGCCGAAATCTGGGTCTTCAATTTGACCTATTTCTTGGCTATTGAGGTAAAAGATGCTCGTGTTGTTTTCTGTGATTAACAAGCTAAGCTGATCGCCTTCTTTGAGGTTGGGCCAAATGTTGGTAAGTGATGATGTCCATTGTTCCTTATTTGGATGCTTGAGGGATTGTTTGTCCCACTCTTCATGCGTTTTTTCAATTAAGTCTGCTGCTTTGACATCAATGTTGTAATTTATAGTGAATTTAAGCGGTCTTTGTCCTCGTTGGTATTGTCCATTGTGGGTAAATAGTTCTGAAGTATAAATAGACCAAAACATCAAGCTTAACTCAGCTTGTCCGACTGATCTGAATTGAGTTTGGCTACTGGCTAATACCGTTGTGTGAGTAGCGAATAAAAGTATAAGTAACGAAGCGCATCTACGCATTGGTTAGTCCTGTGGTTTTAAGCTGTTTAAATCGTAGTATTTAGTGTGTCCATAGATCAAATTGCCCACTCTCAACAATAACGGGAATAAAATAGCCCAAGTGAATGCAAGTGAGACGGTAAAGTGGATATTCGTATTTGCTAAGTCTGGATTGGAAAGGTTGATACCCATCGAATAACTGACAGGTCCAAAAATGGCGCCTAGCAAAGCGGCTATTTTTAGGTGGTTATCTAATGGCTTTAATACTCTGATCAATGTAGTTGCGAATGCTAGCCAAATAAACAATAGCCAGTTTGGGATAAAGAAAAAGCCTAAGCTTTGTTCTGGTAAAGGTAAAAGACCGAGCGCAATAAGCGAACCATCAACAAAACAGCCAATTAATCCTATGGCGAGCATGACAGTTAACTCGGTAAATTTTTTTATACTAAGCGCGAAGTGAAATAAAAAAACAATGAATAGCAATGATGTGATCTGATCTTGAAAGACAACCGCAGCGAACCATATGGTTTTAAACCATAGAAGGTTGAACCAGGGATTATTGTAGAAGGATATTAGCTTGAGCATTTTATAGCAGATCATTTTATTGCAACTGATTACTATTACGTTGTGCTTGGCGCTTTAGATTACAAAATCGCAGAAACTCAATTAAGATAAATAAGGTGTGTTTTGTTAGGTATTCGATATGAAAGTTAAATTGAATAGTCTTGGCTATGCTTTGAGGGCTATTTACTTAACGGTTTTATTACCAGCCTTAAATTGTGATGCGAGCAATTATAAGGTTTATCAATTTACCGAAAAAAACGGTGTCGTGTCTTTTAGCGACCGAGCACCAGAAGCCCGTCAATACACTGTGCTTCGTTTTGATTGTTATGCTTGCATCCCTGAATCTCAGATCAACTGGTACAAGATCCCACTTTTTCCCGATAAATATAACGAATACATTTTATCAGCCAGCAGAACTCACAGAGTAGAACCTGCTCTTATCAGGGCGGTCATCCATGCTGAATCTGCGTTTAGGCCAGGGGCTACGTCTAAAAAAGGTGCTGCTGGGCTAATGCAACTTATGCCGAAAACGGCAGACTCTCTAGGCGTTGATGACCCATACCATGTTGCAGAAAACATTAATGCGGGTACTGCTTATTTAGCTAAGTTATTGAAAAGGTTTAATAATAACACGGCTCTTGCAACTGCCGCTTACAATGCAGGGCCGACAGCTGTGAGCCGTTATGATGGTATTCCACCTTACAAAGAAACTAAAGCATATGTACGACGCGTCAATATTTTATTGAAACGTTATCGCAGACATGAGCTTATTCAGATATAAGACGATCTTATTGAATCTATAACAGATCTGACCAGTTGACTTTTTAGTAACTTGTTTCAATTGTTAATAATAAATTAACATAAGAAACATAGTTTAAAAAAAGCATCTTAGGCCTAGTTTTTTACCTACTGTTTATGATCGTAATAAATCTATTTTATTAAATTTATATTACTGTTTTTATTGGTAAATCTTATTAATATCCGATCTATTTTATGTGTGTAACATTTGGTTTACATAGACTTTTTTTTGAGCGATAAACCCCGCATTCATTACGTAGTTTCGTTTTTTTACATGGTTGATTTTAACCCTGACAAAGGTCTAAATTTCGACTGCTTGCTGTTGAGGTCCGTTAATTAAAAGCAACTTTGTTTAATTGAACTATGAACCCGTTGTAGCAATTTTGGACAAGCACTAAAAAAATAAAATGGCTAGAGGAACACACGAATGTCTACAATCACTAAATCAAAAATTGCCAAGCTGAATATTTTAGCATTGGCTATTGCTGGCATCACAAATAGCGCATGGGCTCAAGAGGAGACAACGCGTTATATTGTTAAAATGAAAGATTCAAACGTTTCACAATTTCAATTACAACAAGATGGCATGAACTTACTTGAAGCAAAATCGTTTATGCTTCAACAAACGGCTGATGCAGCAAACTTAGAAGTGGCAAGAGCACTACCACAAGTTAATGCAATGGCAGTAGAACTAACGCCAGCTCAACACGCAGAATTAAGTCAAAACGAAAACGTAGAATACATTGAAGTGGATCCAAAGCGTTATTTATACGCTGAATCGACGCCTTACGGGATCAACATGGTACAAGCGCTTCAGGTGCCTGATGCAGGTAGTGCAAATCGCAAAGTTTGTATTGTTGACTCGGGTTATAAACTAGACCACCCAGATTTATATTCATCAGGCGTAACGGGTTACGCAATGGCTGGTGCGGGTAATTGGTACGAAGATGGTAACAGTCACGGTACGCACGTAGCAGGTACCATTGCTGCAATCGGTGGTAATGGCCAAGGTGTTGTTGGTGTTAACCGCTCTGGTAACTTAGGCCTACACATTGTAAAAGTATTCAATGACCAAGGTACTTGGGCTTATGGTTCAGATTTAGCAGATGCGGTTAACCGCTGTGTTCAAGCTGGCAGTAACGTTATCAGTATGAGTTTAGGTGGTGGTGGTTCATCAACAACTGAACGCAACGCTTTCCAAAATGCACATAATGCTGGTGTTTTATCAATCGCTGCTGCGGGTAACGACGGTAACTCAAGTATTTCTTACCCTGCATCTTATGACATCGTTATGTCGGTAGCGGCAGTTGATTCAAGTGAAAATAAAGCGAGCTTCTCACAGTATAACCAGTACGTTGAAATTGCAGCACCAGGTGTAGGTGTTAACTCAACTTGGAATAACAATGGTTATAAATCAATTTCAGGTACGTCAATGGCAACACCACATGTTTCAGGTGTTGCGGCATTAGTTTGGGGTAACTTTCCAGAATGTTCTAACCAACAAATTCGTGATGCACTAAACAGCACTGCTAAAGATAAAGGCACGCCTGGTCGCGATAATTCATACGGCTACGGTATCGTACAAGCAAAAGCTGCGTACGATTATTTAGAAAACAGCAGCTGTGGTACAACGGGTAACATAGCACCTGTAGCTAAATTCAGCTATCAAGTGAATGGTAAGTCAGTATCGTTCAGTGACAGTTCAACTGATGATAAAGGTGTAGCAAGTCATGCATGGTCGTTTGGTGATGGTGCTTCATCTTCTAGTGCAAACCCAAGCCACACTTATTCGCAAGACGGTACTTACACAGTTAGCTTAACGGTTAAAGATGCTGAAGGTTTAGCGAACACATCTAGCCAGCAAGTTGTGATTTCAACAGATGTAATTGAACCGCCTAAAGGCTGTGACGGTTTAGAGCCTTGGTCTGTATCTACTTCTTACGGTTTTGGTGATCTAGTATCTTACAAAAACTACAAGTTTGAGGCGATTTGGTGGTCAACAGGCGCACAACCTGATGTATTCTCAAATGTTTGGAAACGCGTTTCTGAATGCACAGGCGGTGACAACGGTGGTGGTGACACTAACCAGGCACCTGTTTCTGATTTCAGCTACACAGCAAGTGATTTAACAGTTAGCTTCAACCAAAATGCGTCAGATGACAAAGGTGTAGTCGCTTACAGCTGGAACTTCGGTGACGGTGCAAGCTCAATTTCTGCTAACCCTTCACACACTTATGCTGCTGATGGTAGCTACAACGTGACACTAGTTGTTGAAGATGCTGAAGGTCTAACATCAAGTAAATCAATGCAAGTAACGGTATCTGCTGGTAACACTGGTGGCGGTGATTGCGGTGCTGTTGCGGCATGGTCTGCAAGCAGTACATACCTAAAAGGTGACCAAGCTCAGCAAAACGGTAAAGTTTATGAGGCAAACTGGTGGACACGTAACCAAAGCCCTGCTGAAAACTCAGGTCGTTGGTCAGTATGGACAGAAGTAAAAACTTGTCAGTAATATTTTTATAATACTGTTGTAGTGAAAGCCCTGATAAATCAATTTATCAGGGCTTTTTTATTTGTATAGCAAAGGTTTTTTGCCTATCTTATATCTCTATATGTGATAAAAATAACAGGCGGTATATGTCATCTAATCAAACGTCCTCACCAGCAGTACCTACCATGTTTATTCAATTAGCGTTGGGTAGTTTTGTAATTTCATTTATTTTCTTTTTAATCATTTATTTATCTACAGATATGATCACCAGTGGCTGGTATTTCTTTTTCTTTTCTGTGATAGCCTCTTTAGCCACAGCTTCAACATTTTTTATTATTCAAAAGCTGACTCAACCAGGTGTCAGTACATCTGCAGTATCTTCTGAAAATCAAATCGACTTGTATACTCGTTTGCCGAATGATTCATCTTTTTCCAGTGGCTTTAATAAGCTGATGGATAATGTTTTAGGCTCTTTGCGCAGAGTACAGCGAGAAATAGAATCTCAATGTAATGAAGAAAAAGAACTGGAGCAAATGACAGCCCAGTTAATCAGAGATGCTGATGAGCAAAATAAGCATACCTCGAACACGGTACGCTCTATAAAAGAGATCACTACTCAAATTCATCAGGTTGCAGAAGATGCCGCGAACGTAAATCAGCAGGTGGAAGAAGCGCATCAGATATCGATATCAAGTGCGGATGTGGTGCAAAAAGCTTCACAAGAAATTAATACCACGGCTGAAAATATGTCTGAGTTGGCAGCAACTATGTCCGGGTTAGAAAAAACAACCGAAAAAATTGCACATATTGCCACTGAGGTTAAGTCGATTGCCGATCAAACTAATTTACTCGCACTAAATGCTGCAATTGAGGCTGCCCGTGCAGGTGAGCAAGGCCGTGGCTTTTCAGTGGTTGCAGATGAGGTGAGAAGTTTGGCATCTCGTACAACGGATGCCACATTAGAAATTAGTGAACTGATTAATTTAGTTACCACACAAACGCATAAGGCGGTTTCATCGCTTGACCAAACCCATCACGAAGTCGTATCTGGTGCTGAACAAGCCCAGTTAGCGCGGGAAAAAATGCTTGCTGTTGGCGAGAAGATGCACACAGTTGTTGGTTTAGTTTCAGCTATTGCCGATGCAACAAGCCATCAAATGCAAGCCAGTGAAGGGATTGCTAAGTCTTCTGAGAAGCTAGATGTGATGAGTCTTGCGAATCGCAAAGCGCTTGAATTAAACATTCGTGAAATTCAAACCGTTCAGGTAAGAACGGCTCGGTTAAAAGAAATTACTCAAGACTTACCGTTATCTGATATTAATGTACTTCACGGTTGGACCTCTGGTGGTGATGCGAGGGCAATTGCTGAAATCAAAGCTAAGCTCATTGCCAAGGGGCATCATTGGTATGATGCTAAAGCCTGCAATGACATTATTGCTGAGACGAATAGGGCAATTAGAGCAAAGCAAGCACCCACTGCAGCGGCTATTGCTGGTATTAAAGTGAGAAACTGGGCAGGTAAAAATGTACTGGCAGATTTATCTCAATTAGCACAAAAGCAAGCTTGGAAAAAAGCACTACCTAAGCAACTTGCTGAAATGGCCACGGTTGATGGAAAGTTAAGCGCAGCGATTGTCAGTGTGGCACGATGCAATATTTGTTGGATAAATGCCGATCTAGTTAAATTAGTAGGCTTTAATGCTGCACCTAATACATGGGACGATTTCTTTAAATTATGTGATGCCTTAATGGATAGAGGCATCACACCTATCGCTCATAGTGAAGAGCCTTGGCAGATTGCCACTGTATTTGAATCAGTAGCATTAGCTGTTGGCGGAGCAACATGGTATCAAAAAGCCTTTAGTCAGCTCGATAGAAGTGCTTTGACTAGCAGTGAAATGATTAAAGTACTGAAGATTTTCAAACGGTTAAAAGACTATTGCTCTGTTGATACAGTTGGCCGTGATTTTACGCTTGTCAGTGCCGATATTGTTAATCGCAAAGCGGCGATTCAGATTATGGGGGACTGGGCTAAAGGTGAATTGGATGCTGGTGGTATGCAAATCGATAAAGATTACTATTACTGGCCACTACCTAACCAAAATAACGAATTTAGTTATGCTGCGGATACTTTCTTGATGTTTAAACAGCAAGAAGGTGATCGTATCAAAGCTCAATCAGCCCTCGCTGAAATACTCATGAGTAAAGATGGGCAAGCTGCTTATAACAAGCAAAAGGGCAGTTTACCTTCACGCTTGGATTGTGATGTTAGTCAATTTGATGGCTATGGTAAATCAACGCACAAAGCATTTAGCGAGGCTGCTAATAAATCAACTCTTGTGCCGTCTTGGGTTCATAACATGGCACTTGAAGATAAGCAGAAGAATGCCTTCATCGACGCTGTGTTTGCCATTTGGCAGAGTAATGAAGCACCAGAATCAGTGGTTAACCGCTTTGCTAAACATTTAGTTTAACTTTTATCAGAGGCTTACCTAGATTCGGTAAGCCTCTGCTTCAATTGAAATGACTCGGCTGTTTTCTAACACCAACTCGCCTTTGACTTTATCCTCTCCATTACCACTGAATTCAAATAGGTAAGTACTTTGCCAATAAAGTAAGCTCTTTCCGAAGAACTTAAGTTGGGTTTTGATTCGCGCACATGCGATGTATTGAACTTGGTTTTGTTTACAATAGTGTTTAGCTGAAGCTACTGCAATTTCAGCTTGCTGCCTTAAACGCCAAAATTGTGCTACTACAGCTAATACAATTGCAAACGTTAGAATATCAGTGAGTTGCATGATCAGCCTGTACCATTTTTGTTAATGCGATACGGGTTTTAGGCAACTTGTTCGCATCTCTTAGTAATGGGAAAACACGTGTTCTTAAACAAGGTATTGCGACAATATCCGCAAATAAAGCATTAAACACATAATGTTGTGGATGGCTAGCAATATGCTCTAACAATAAAAGCAACATATCTTCATCATCAAAGGCTAACCACAAGCGTGCTGTTAAGACTGAAAGCACATCAGGTGATAAGCCAAATTCATGCTTAAATAACGCGCTGATAAAATCTCTTACTTCACTGTCTGCTGCGCAGCTAGAAAGTGTTCGAAGGCAAGTAATAAGTTCTGTTGATTGTCTGTTAAAAGCATCGACATCATCAATGTCTCTAGGTGTTGCTAAAATAGTTGCCGCTTTTTTTACTAATCTACGCATTAATGCGCGTGAAATGGAGTTGTGTTCGATAATAGCTGCCAGTTCTGATTGTAATTGATGAGGCAAATCGAAATAACAAGCTTCGAGCTTTTGTCTGTTAGATGGGTTATCGAGCTGGGCACAAAAATCAGCTAAGCCTTGCACTGTCAATTGGCGCCAATCTTGGTCGTTAGGTTGTTCGAAAAATTGCACACAATCTTGATACGCTTTACTCATCGGCTGAACAAAGAAGCGTTTTAGCTTAGCGTTTAAAATCGCCAGTTTTTTCTCATCTGGTGCTTTGATATACGGATTGTCAGGCAAGCTTTGTTGCTCACCATTTTCATCAACTTGAGCAAATTGCTGGCCTAATGCTTCGGTGATAATTGATAAAAAGTGATTACGAGTGCCTAAATTTAATAAGCCCTCTTCATCCAGCGCAAGATTTAAAAACCAAATAAATGGGTTGTGTTTGTTCTCTTTAGTCCAATAAATTAATGCAAAGCGGGCACTCTGTTGGATAGGATAAGGGTAAGCCAGTTGTGCTTGTTCAAACTGTTCAAAACTCTGGTTGTCAATTTCCTGTACTCGGCGACCAATATCAAATACTTTGTATTCGCAGTCGCTGATAGCCAACATTTCATAAATAGTATTAATGTGTTCTGGTTGAGACATCTTTAAGTTTAATTCTTGCTTCGAGTTAAGCGTGATTATATCTATAAATCAGGTATAGTGGGGCAGTTATTTTGTAGAACAATAAGAAGAAATCCGTTATGCAGAAACTTTCACCAGAAATACTTGCTAAATTGCTCGATAAACTTGAACAAGTCATGAAAGAAATTGGCTTATGGCAAGATAGCCCACCTGAACCCAAAGCGTTTATGAGTGAAGCACCATTTTGTGTTGATACGATGAGCTACGAGCAGTGGCTTCAATGGATTTTTATCGCCAAACTTCGTTTTTGTATTGAAGAAAACGTCGAATTACCGGTAGAGATGAGTATAGTCCCAATGGCTGAGGAAGCGTATAAAGGCAGCTTAGAAGAAAAAGCACCTTTATTGGAAGTACTTGACGATTTAGACAAGCTATTTGTCAATGTGGATAAAGCTAATTAGTCGTGTCTGAACCTTTAGAAATTATTTACCAAGACGAAGATTTAGTCGCGGTAAATAAACCTTCTGGCCTTTTAGTGCACAGGTCGATGATTGATAGGCATGAAACCGAATTTGCACTGCAAAAAGTCAGAGACCAAATTGGTCAATACGTCTATCCAATTCACAGGTTGGATAGGCCCACTTCAGGTGTACTTGTTATGGGGTTATCGAGCGAAAACGCTCGTACCATGTCTCAGGCGATTGCAGAGCACAAAGTACAAAAGCACTATATTGCCCTTTGCCGCGGATTTATGCCGCAATCTGGGGTGATTGATTACCCGTTAACTGAACAGCTCGATAAAATTGCAGATAAAGATGCTAGCAAAGTACCTGAACCCAAAGATGCGGTGACGGCGTTTGAGCGAATAGCAACTGCAACAATCGACGTTGAGATTAACCGCTATCCAGAGTCTCGGTTTAGTTTGGTCCACCTAGAACCTAAGCATGGCCGCAAGCATCAAATTAGAAGACACTTAGCTCACTTACGTCATCCAATTATGTACGATGTTAACTATGGTGATAATAAGTACAATCGTTATTTCAAAAATACTGACGACACCTGCAGGTTGGCTTTACACGCCCTGAAAATGGAAATTCCTCACCCGAGAACGGGGGCGTTGCTATCATTTAAAGCTAACTTTGATAAAAGCTATAAAACCATGTTAGAAATAGCGGGTTTTAATCCTGAAATATTAAATAATTTATAAGAGACACTCATGAGTAAAATTGCCGTGTTGGTAGGCTCTGTCTACGGAGCAGCTGAAGAATTAGCTGAACATGCTATCAGTGAATTATCGAATAAAGGCCTTGAATGCGAGCTTTTCAATGACGCGGGGTTAGCGTCTGTCAAGGATTTTAACGCAGATGCTTGGCTTATAATTACATCAACTACTGGTCAAGGAGATGTTCCACCTAACTTAGTGGATACGTACCAAGCGTTGAAGGATGAGTTTCCAAATTTAAGCCAGTTGAAGTATGGTATTATCGCAATGGGCGATTCGAGTTATCATGATAGCTTTTGTGGGGCTGGTAAGCAGTTTGATGCGCTGATGAAAGAACTGATGGCAACGTCATTACAAGAGAAGCTTGAAATTGATGCCTGTGAAACGATGGAACCGGTTGAGTATTCAGCTAACTGGTTAAACGATTTTATTGCAGATTGCTAATTTAATAACAACTATATAAGCACTATTTGTAGCGAATGTTTTACTGATATTCGCTCAGTTTTAAAGGGAATGAAAAATGAACAAATACGGTAAATCTCTGATTGCAGCTACTTTGCTGAGTAGTATTTTAGCTTGCGGAGAAAAAAGTTTCGAAGAGCATTTATCAGCCGCTAAAAATCATTTAGCGGGGAATGAAATTAAAGCTGCTGAAATTGAACTCAAAAATGCGATCAGAAAAAACAATCGCGACTTTGAAGCTAGAACTTTACTGGCCAAGCTATATTATGAGCAAGGCTTTATGGCAAGAGCCGAAAAAGAGTTTAAAGCTGCTTATAACCTTTCACCAAACGATCAAACCGTTATCGATTATTTAGTTCGTTCTCACTATTTAGCGCAAAATTACAGTGCATTAATTCAGTTACAAGAAATTCATCCTGAAAATCGTCTTGCTCAGTATTATTCTGCAGTGATTGATTTAAAAGAGTTTCGTCTACAAGAGGCTATTGACCGCTTTACTAAGTTATCTGAAACGATGCCAGATGAATACTCTTTGCTTTCACAAGCTTACCTAGCAATTGAAAAAACAGAGTTCGCTGAAGCTGAAAAACGTGTGTTAACCGTGTTGTCTGATAACCCTAATAATATCGACGCTTTATTACTTAAAGGTCAGTTAGGTGTTCTACCAGAAAAGCAATCATTAGCCATTGAGGCATATACCGTTCTTAGAGATAGCTATCCAAAGTATGTGCCCTTTACAATGTACTTAGCTTCAAGTTTGGTTAAAGACCAAGACTTTTCTCAAGCTGAGCCCCTTATCGATAGTTTAGTGAAGACAAACCCCAATAATGCTTTGGTTAATCAGTTATACGCACAGGTGTTATTTAGAAAATCTGAGTTTGAAGATGCAAAACGCTTCTCAGAAAAAGCAATTCACAGCGGCTTAGACTCTCACTTAAACCGAATTACAGCGGGTATTAGTAGTTACAAAGTCAGTAACTTTGAACAAGCGTATAAACACTTAATGAATGTACATACGGTTATCAAACCGGATCATGTTATCAATAATATCTTAATCGATTTACAAATGCGCCTAGGCTATGAAGATGAGGCCATGGTGAGTATTAATCGCTTGAGTGAAGCCGGTCAACTTGATTCATCTTTCCTACTTGATGCTAGTAATCAGATGTTAGCTTCAGGTGAGACTGACAAAGCAAAGGCACTATTTGATAGTGCACAGTTACTTTCTCAAAACAGTAGTGCTGACTTATTTAAGCAAGCCGTTATTCAACTAAAAATGAATGAGGGTGAAGCGGGCATCGCTTCGCTAGAGAAACTACTCGAGCAAGATGCAGACTTTAGTGCCGCGGAAGAAATTCTTGCTGCAAGTTACCTAGCTAAATCTGATTTTAATGCTGCTCTAGGTATTGCTAATAAATGGCAAAGCGGAGATAAATTGGTTAAAGGCCTTTTACTCGAAGCTTCTATCATGATGCGTCAGGATAAGTTAGAAAAAGCTAAAGAGTTGAGTGCTAAAGTATTAGAGTCTGAGCCTGATAATTTATCAGCAAAATTAAAAATTGCCCTGGTCGAATTTAAAAAGTCTAATTTTGATGCAGCTTTTAAACTATTCACTGAAGCGTTAAAAATAAGTCCTGCTCAAAAGACTGCTCTTAGCCATGTTGTAGATATATCAGCTCAAGATAAGCGCTATAAAGACCAAGTATTTGCTATTTTAACTGAAGAAAAATTTAGTAACTCAGTTCCTCATCAACAAGCATTGAGTACTTTTTATCTTGCTCATGGAGAAAAAGCTAAAGCTATTTCGGTAATGGAAAAGCTAAGTCAGGCGGACAATGCACCTGATCACATCCAATACAGCTTGTCTGCACTTTACTATCGCAATGGAGATTATCAAAAAGCGATAGATTTACTTGAAACGTATCTGACTAAATACAGTAGAAACTTAGCTGCCACTAAAGATCTATTAGTCCTTTATCAACTAACAGGCCAATTTAATGAGGCGTTAGCGCAAGTTAATCGCACCTTGAGAACGTTCCCGCAAAATGTAGGTTTGAGACTTCATCGCACTTATTTCCAGGCAATGATAGGTGAGGAGGCTTTTAAAGATGACGTTGCATTCTTGAACAAGCAATCTGCTTTATTAAACAGTGATTTATATCACAGAACGATGGGGATGATTCATTCAAATGATGATAACCCAACATCTGCCATGCTTTCGTTCTCTAAGGCATATGAAATTGCGCCAACAAAAGTAAATACCATCAACTATGCCAAACTCTCTATTCGTCAAGGAATCGAGCTACAAGCGATAGAAGTACTAGATACTTATTATCAAAAAGATCAGAGCTCGGTTCAGATTAATTCGCTTCTAGCTGATGCAAATTACAGACAAGGCAACACTGATGTTGCTAAAAAGCTCTATCAAGAATTAATTAAAATGAGCTCTCGTCACTTTGTCGCTTACAATAATTTAGCTTCAATTAACCTAGAAGATGGCGACGCTAAGCAAGCTTTAGATTATGCCGTCAAGGCAACTGAGTTGAATGCAAAAAATCCATACCTACTGGATACATATGCTAAAGCACTGTTGGCTAATGGCAAAGTAGAGCAAGGCTTGAAAGCTTATGATAAAGCATTGGCGATTGCGCCTAATAATTTTTCAATTAGTGTTAATAAAGTAAAATCTCTATTAGAACTTAATCGAAAAAATGAAGCGGTTGCTGTAGTTGAAGCTTTTGATAAGCCTACTAATGAGCAAAAAGCTGAATTTGATAAGCTATTAAAGCAGATTTAAGCTTTTAACTTGATTGAGGCTGACTTTGTTGTTGGCCTTAATCTTTTATTTTTACCATTAACCTAAAAATAGTTTTAAACACTGTTTCATTTAAAGTTCCTCACCAATAGCTTTACTTCATATTGTCTAAATAGCTAAAAGTCTTAGTCTTCTATAAATTAGGTTTTAAGCCCATAAATCAAGCTTGCGCGCTATCTGTGACTTATTTTTAATAAAGTCGCGTATTAATGGGATGTAAATAGTAAACAGTAATCGCTGGTATTTATAGGTAGTCTTGAGCTATAGGTCGGCTCAGTACTAACAAAAAAGCTTTAATCTAGATAAAAAAATACCCGCGTAAAGCGGGTATTTTTCAAAGTCTTTTAATTAAATTTTATTAAGCATTTTTACGACGTGCTGCTCCAGCTAAGCCTAATAAACCTAAGCCTAAGATAGCCATACTAGTTGGTTCAGGAACACTGAACTCTAAAGAACCATCGTGGTCTGCAGATGCTTCGATAGTGGTTTTACCACCTTTAAGACCTAGACCGCCAAACTCCGCGTTTGATCCATTAAAGTCTAAGATACCGTAAATTGCTATATCTAAACCTGAGTTAATGTAATCTTCAAATGAACCAAATTCAGTATTGAATACATCACCTGCGTCAACGCCGTTGATTTGGTCAGTACCAAAGCTGGAAACACGAGTGTTAACTAATGAACCTGTTAAATCTTGACCGCCACCAATAACATCTAATGTAAGTACTTCGATGAAATCTGTAGTTGCAGTCATTGTACTTTCCCAGTAGTACACATCAATTGAACCTGAGTTGTAAGCTATAGTATCTTCGTCAACGAATGAACCAATTAAATTGTTTAATTGGAAAGTTAAACCCCAGGCTTTTGTTCCAAGACCGTTATCACTTGGACCACCAAATACCGAGTCAGGAATAAAGCTTGTTATGCCGTTACTTGCAACAGAGCTTAAATCACCATCGATAAAACCACCTGTTGTTGTGATTGTATCGCCTGCAGAAATGAAAGTTGTAGGGTCGATTGCGTCGAAACTACCATCTTCGTCTACAATTACAGAATTAGAAACGTATTGGAATTGAATTTCATCAATCCAGCCTGTCGTATTGTCACCGGCAGCAGTGTTTGAATTACCACCAAAGTCAGCACCAACATCTAAGTATACTTGGCTAGCGTTAGCTGAAGCTGAAAATAAACCTACTAATGCTAGAGATAATAATGTCTTTTTCACCTTTAAACTCCTAAATTTCAATGTATTTAATTAAAGCAATCCATTATAAATGGTCTATCAATAGTAGGTATGTATTGTGCTAGTTCTTATCTTACTGATTTTTATAGTTTTTTTTGGTATTCATTATGAGGTGTAAAAAAAGCTAACGTTGTTTTGGGGTGTTATTCAGGCGGTAGATTGGTTCAGTATTAACAAAAAAGCTTTAATCTAGATAAAAAAATACCCGCTTAAAGCGGGTATCTCTCAAAGTTTTTTACTTAAAGTTTATTAAGCATTTTTACGACGTGCTGCGCCAGCTAAACCTAATAAGCCTAAGCCTAAGATAGCCATGCTAGTTGGTTCAGGAACACTGAACTCTAAAGAACCATCGTGGTCTGCAGATGCTTCGATAGTGGTTTTACCGCCTTGAACACCGAAATCACCGAACTGAGCATTTGAACCATTGAAGTCTAAGATACCGTAAATTACTAGGTCTAAACCTGAGTTGATATAATCTTCAAAAGAACCAAATTCAGTATTGAATACATCACCTGCGTCAACGCCGTTGATTTGGTCAGTACCAAAGCTAGAAACACGAGTGTTAACTAATGAACCTGTTAAGTCTTGACCGCCACCGATAACATCTAATGTAAGCACTTCGATGAAATCTGTAGTTGCAGTCATTGTGCTTTCCCAGTAGTACACATCAATTGAACCTGAGTTATAAGCAATAGTATCTTCGTCAACGAATGAACCAATTAAATTGTTTAATTGGAAAGTTAAACCCCAAGCTTTTGTACCAAGACCGTTATCACTTGGACCACCAAATACCGAGTCAGGAATAAAGCTTGTTATTCCGTTACTTGCAACAGAGCTTAAATCACCATCGATAAAACCACCTGTTGTTGTTATTGTATCGCCTGCAGAAATGAAAGTTGCAGGGTCGATTGCGTCGAAACTACCATCTTCGTCTACAATTACAGAATTAGAAACGTATTGGAATTGAATTTCATCAATCCAGCCTGTCGTATTGTCACCGGCAGCAGTGTTTGAATTACCACCAAAGTCTGCACCAATATCTAAGTATACTTGACTAGCGTTAGCTGAAGCTGAGAATAAACCTACTAATGCTAGAGATAATAATGTCTTTTTCATCTTTAAACTCCTAAATTCAATGTATTTAATTAAAGCAATTCATTATTAATGGTCTATCTATAGTAAGCATGTAGTGTGCCAGTTTTTATCTGTATGATTTATATGGTTTTTTTTGATGTTTTATTTTGAGGTGTAAAAAAAGCTAACGATAGTTTTAGTAAAACTGTTGAAATATAAACAAAGCGTTATTGGTATGAATACTTGCTAGTAGGGTTTTATATTATTGAGATAACGGGGCACTTAGAGTTCTAATGATTTTATTCATCTTGACTTGTAGCTAATAAGCAAAGGTTCAAATACAAAAGCTGAAATAGATAATGTGGCAAAACTTAGCACACTATGCCCAGGTACTAACTATTTTGAATAGTTAATTAAGCTTTAGCTTTATTATTTACATTAAACTATTTAACTTAAGTGGGATGTTTTGCGGGACTTTATTTTGAGCAAAAAAATACCCGCAAAAAGCGGGTATTTTATTATATAAGACTTAAATTTAGATTAAGCGTTTTTACGACGAGCAGCGCCAGCTAAACCTAATAAACCTAAACCTAAGATAGCCATGCTAGTTGGCTCTGGAACACTGAACTCTAAAGAACCATCATGTTTTGCAGATGCTTCGATAGTTAATTTACCGTCTTGGTTAACACCTGGGTTACCGAAAGTTGGGTTAGAACCGTTGAAGTCTAAGATACCGTAGATAGCAATGTCTAAACCAGAGTTGATGTAGTCTTCGAAAGAACCGTATGCAGTGTTGAACACATCACCTACATCAACGCCGTTAATTTGACCTGTACCAAAGCTATCAACGCGAGTGTTAACTAAAGAACCGGTTAAGTCTGGACCACCACCGATAACTTCTAAGCTCATAACATCAACAAATTCAGATGTCATTGTCATAGTGTTGTCCCAGTAGAAAATGTCAATCGTACCAGAAGTATATGCTAACGTGTCGTTGTCAATGAACGTACCAGTTAAGTCAGTTAATTGGAAAGTTAAGCCCCAAGCTTTAGTACCTAAACCGTTGTCACTTGGACCACCGAATACTGCATCAGGGATGAAGCTAGAAATACCATTGCTAGCAACTGAAGCTGGGTTGCCGTCAATGAAACCACCGTTTGTAGTGATAGTGTCACCAGCTGAGATAACTGATGCTGGATCTAAACCGTCGAAGCTACCGTCTTCATCAACGATTACTGAGTTTGAGATGTATTGGAATTGTATCTCATCAACCCAACCTGTAGTTGTAGCGCCGTTAGCTTTGTTAGCGTTACCACCGAAATCTGAACCTACATCTAAGTATACTTGGCTAGCGTTAGCTGATGCTGAGAATAAACCTACTAAAGCTAGAGATAATAATGTCTTTTTCATCGTTAAATTCCTAAATTTCTATGTTTTCCATATTTTGAATTAAAGCGTTGCGCCTTTAATTACTGATCAATATAAAGCATATACTGTGCCAGTTTTTAAGCTTTTGTTTTTGTTGGTTTTTTATTTAATTGGCTTTGTTTGTGTAAAAAAAACTGACTGTAGTTTGAAGGGAAGTTTCACAGTCAGTTTTTATTGTTAACTAGTGCAGATATTGATTAGTGGTTACTTAGCTTTGCTCAGACGCTTTTTTTAACGCATCTTTTACGTACCAGAACATAAATAACTGTAATGGGTTTTTATTACCGAAGGGGCGCCAAGTCTTTTTCAGGCAGTTTCGATAAGCATCAAAGTGCATGCCTCTTGGGGCATGGATAACATTCCCTCTTTTTAACAATAGCTTGAGTACATTGGTGCAAAGTACACCTGCTGCTAGTGAGATCCCCATACAAGTTGAAGGCACTTTTTTCTCAAAGAAATTAATTGAGCCTCTATCCACTAAATAATGTCTTTGCTGAACAGAGGGAGATACACCACAAACAAATCTAATGATGTTGTCATTAAACAAGTTGGCTTTCTCACTATCAGACATACCTGGTTTTTCATCTACCATGGCAAAGTATTCATCAAATGTCATTTGGCCTGGTTTAAACACTAGCATAGATGTGCCCATTCCCATTGGTGCTGCGGTAATCGTTGGAATACCTTTTTCATAGCAGCGTCTAAATACTTTACGTCTAATTTCCAATGCAAAGATATCTAGGCTATCGATATAAATATCGACGCCATCGAGAAATTCTTCTAAATTCTCTTCATTAATGCCTTCTTTGAAATTTTTAATGTTGGCTTCTGGGTTGATGCCTCTTAAGGTATCTTCCATTACATCGGCTTTTGGTTTGCCAATCGTATCCATGCAAGCACCAGCTTGGCGGTTGAAGTTAGCGACATCGTAATCATCAAGATCTGAGATGTTAAAGTTCGCAATACCTAACCTAGCGCAAACAGTCGCATGGTCACCACCAACGCCACCTAAACCACCTATGGCTACTTTTGAATTTCTTAACTTTTGTTGCTCTTCTTTTGTTACCCAGCCAATGTTTCTTGAGAATGCTTCCTCGTAGTTAAACATAATGGATCCTTATTATTGAAAAATGGTTTTTAGCTTTATCCAAGTATTGCCCAAAATTTCGTAAATGCCCCTTTCACTTTGGTAAAGAGCATTTGCTTTAGGTATGAGTAGTTGATAACTGAAGTCTCCATGCCCTGATACATATTCAGCAGGAGAGGGGTGCGGAAATATACCTTGCTGATTAAATAGTTTTATCGCTCTGGGTATATGGCTCGCAGATGTAATTAATATTGCTTGTTTATCTTTCACAATGTGCTTTATCGCATTTGCTTCATCTTCAGTATCTGCATGACCTGAAGTTAAGATAATATTTTCAATTGGCAATCCTAAGCTTATTGCAACATCAGCATTAACTTGTGGGTGCGACTTTCTATTTTCTTTTCCTTCCCACCCTGAAAAGATCACTTTGCTATTGGGGAATTGATACCAAAATTGCACTGCTTGTACCGTTCTTACCAAAGAGCATTGATGTAATTTTGCAGCAAGTGGCAAAAGAGGATCACTACTATGCCAACAACCCAGTACGATGATAAAGCTGGGGGGAGAACTATTGAGTTTAGTCGTATCGAGTTTGGGGTAACTAAATTCAAACGGCCTAACGATATGTGTACTTATAATAGGCAGGGAAGTCAGCGTTAAGATAAAAATACCAATTGTACTGAAAATGATCCCTTTAACTTTTTTCAGTCGCCATAAAAAAAAGGTACCAAGAATGATAAATACTAAAGATATAGGCAGGGGAGTGACGAGCACTCCGATTAACTTTTTTAGCTGAAAAAGTATATCACCCATTTTAAGCTATGAGGCTAGTGTCAAGTTGGTTTTATCTAATGGCTTGTTATCGGATGTTGAACTTTTTTCATTCTCAAGGGCTTCTCTGGCTGCAAACTGTCGATCAATGTTTCCGCTAATGTTATTCATTAATCTGATAAAGCCCGCTGGTAATGAGTCGATAAGCATTTGGCGAGAAATATAGTAGGGAGCGCGTTTGCCGTGGTATTCAACAGTCGGACCAATTTTCTTAAATTGTATGCCTACAAAGGCTAAACTTCTCGCAAGTCTCGGCTCCATCATAACAAATACATGTTCAATCTTTTCATGAAAGGCAATGTTAGCCACCGACATATAAAGACCAACAGCAATGAAAGGGAAGCAACGCAATTCATCTTCTGAATAAGTTTGTTCGTTGATAGCACCTGTACTGGCACCGTCAAATTTATCGGCATTACGTTTTCTAAATTCTAATGGGACAGCCAAACGTGATATTTCTGCAACGGTTTCTTTTGGAAAATCGTTTGGATGAACTTCATCATCCGATATTGCATTTAAACAGTACTTTTCAATTGGCAGTACTTCTTCTTCTTTTTTAGGCGTGATCAAGCGGATCGTACCTGCGTACTTTTTTGAAGACTTGTGCTGAATTAAACAGTGAATGGAGTAATCATCAAATAGATCTTTTTCTTGTTGATCAGGACGCTCTTCTTCAAAGCCTAGCTCAGTGCAATAAACATTGTGTCTGATTTTAAATACTTCTGATTTATCGTTTGGCTCAAATGCAACAATAGGCTCTAGGAATATAGCAAAGTGCTCGGCGATTTTTTTAGCTTTACTATTTGCAACATGACGTGCAACAGAGCCTGCAACGTGTTTTAAAACGGGAACTTTACGTATTTTGGCCATTAACTTTTTCATCATGTTCTCCGAGTACGACTTTTAAACTAACCAAATATTGGCTGAATCAGTTTTTTAGGTAAATAGGATAATACCGTTAGGTATCCTGCTCTATATAATTCTTCTTTTTCTTCTGCTGAAATATCAAAATCGACAGAAGAGGCAGTTCCAGTATCGATAACTATTGTATTGTGCCAGTGATTAGCATGTACATATTCTCTTGATAAGGCATTCATGAAGGTTCTAATCAACATGAAAATGTAATGCTTAAGAGGAAACCAGCTGCTTCTTAATTCTTTATTGGGTTTTTGCTCGCTTTTCAATCTAAAGCAAACTGCTGGTGTACCATCACCCGCCCAATCTTTGAATAGTGTATCTTCTGCGAGTATAGCACCATCGACAAGCAAATGATCCTCATAAGGTTTGAAACTGAATATTAATGGTATAGACATAGAAAATCTAACTGCAGTTGAAACCTTTAGATCAGGTGTGTTTTTTTTATTAAAAACAACAGGGCCACCACCAGAAACATCGGTCGCGACAATGTGTAAGCTATGTTTGAGGTCTTTAAATGTTACACCTTTAAGGTGGCTGTCTAACCAAGCTTCGAACTTATCGCCTGAACACAGGCCACCGTCTTTTAAAAGTCGGTAGATAGAGTAGGTTCTTAACTTTCGAAAGTCAGTATTGATAGCGAGTTCTTTGATTTCTTCCAGTGACATCCCTGAACAATATAATGAAGAAACAATCGAGCCTCCTGAAACACCGACAATGTGCTCAAAGCCGATTTTCAACTCTTTCAAGGCTGCTAATATACCAATATGCGTAGTGAGACGGGTTCCCCCTCCTGAAAGAATAGGTACAATCTTTACCGATTGTATGTCACCTTCATCCAGGTTTATTTGACTATTCAATTTTCCATACCTGAGTTCAAATTAATATTGGTGGCGCATCCTGATAACTATCATCGTGGTAATTGTTTTTGGAATATTAAACTCCAAAAACAATATTCAATTATAGTTAGACATTGTGATTATGTGCATTTGCGGTCGAAAATATAACGCAGTTTATATTCCTTTTCTAGCTGAACTTAAGGAGCTATAACTTCTAGCTATATCTATTCCCCTTATTAATTAAAATCACCAATTTTGTCCATCAAGCTAATTGCGCCTTCTTATTTGAATTTTTTATGTACAAACTTGGTTTTTAATCTGGCCAAAGTAAAAGAAATATCATTTTTTTGAAAAAAAACAGTATTTTTTTATTGACTCATATACCACTAGTCATTAACATTGCCGCCGCTTCTGCAGGAGACCTCCGCAGAAGTTTATTAGCATAGTTGGAGTGGTAGTTCAGTTGGTTAGAATACCGGCCTGTCACGCCGGGGGTCGCGGGTTCGAGTCCCGTCCACTCCGCCAATCAACCAATTCTGTGCGGAGTGGTAGTTCAGTTGGTTAGAATACCGGCCTGTCACGCCGGGGGTCGCGGGTTCGAGTCCCGTCCACTCCGCCATTCATCTTGATTCCCCTGTGCGGAGTGGTAGTTCAGTTGGTTAGAATACCGGCCTGTCACGCCGGGGGTCGCGGGTTCGAGTCCCGTCCACTCCGCCATTTAAATACATTCCCCTGTGCGGAGTGGTAGTTCAGTTGGTTAGAATACCGGCCTGTCACGCCGGGGGTCGCGGGTTCGAGTCCCGTCCACTCCGCCATACTTATTATTTCTCAGTATATTAATGTAAAAGCTGCAACCATTGTCACAGCTTATCCTATTATTTTTCTTCTAAATCTATACTCGCTGAATCGATTATTACTTGCGTTAATCCTTCAAAACCTGAATCAAATGCAAAATAAAACCATGCTTGACCCGTTTCGTCAGTAGTAAATTCAAAGTTACTTGCTTGCTGGTTGACTAATGCAAACTCATGATGGCTTGGATCGCAAAAATCAAATTCATCCGAGCCAATTTTACCTAAGTTGATTGCATCTGGACCTTCTGATGCTTGGTTACCCATATCGATATTGAGTCGGTAATGATTTAAGTCATCAAGACTTTTACTCGGTTTACTTCTGGATAAACCAGCTTTGACTGTTACAGCATTTGGTGCTCCACCGATACCAAAACACTCCTTGCCAATATTGGTGGCAAAAGACAAATCAAAATTACTGTTATAAGTGGTATTTGATTTGAGACCGAGAAGCTGAGTCATCGCTAACATGCCTGTATCATCAGAGTGGTTAATAAAAGAAAGCGTCAAACCATTACGCCATTCTTGTGTTGTTAACAGGTAAGGAGAATTAGCTTGGGAGTAGATCTGCCAATCAGATTCAACATCATCTGGATGATCGAATGAAATAGTTGAAAAATAAGTATTCTTATCGCTGAAGTCATAACTCACTGCATATTGACTTTGTGGTTCTACTTCCTCAAATGTTAATGTTGTATTTGTGAAATAAACTCGACTAAAGCCCTCATAACCCGAATCTGTGCCAAAACTTACCCAAGCATTTCCCATATAATCGGTTTGTACATAAAAGTTGTTGTCAGTCGAATTAAACGATTTAGTGGCATAAATTTCAGACCCAGAATCACAGCTTTCTAATTCACTTATACCTATATCACCGAGTAAGATAGCATCTTGACCACGATTGTTTTGTTGCCCCATATCCAGGTTCATATAGTAATAATCTTGCGAGCCATTTAAGTTATCAATATTGCTTAATGGTTCGTTAGTACTTGCTGAAAATTTGACATAGAGTGAGGAAGGGCTTCCACCTATACCTGAGCAGCCAAACTCAGCTATGTTACTCGCTAATTCAAGATCATAATTTACTTGATACCAAGTGTTGGGCTTTAAATTGGATACTTGGCCTTTGATGAACATTTTGATGTCATCACTGCCATTTATAGCTTGTAATTTGAATCCGGTTTGGGTTGTACCATCGACATGTTGTAAGTCTTGATAGGGCGTTCCTTCAATTAGCCATTCTTCTTCAACCCCGACGGGGGTAGTCAGCAAAAATAGCCTGCCAATCATTCTGTTCGGCAAAATTGATATTAAGTTCTATTTTTTTCTCAGGTTCTAGTACTAGCTCTGATTTTTCATCGTTGCAGGCGATTAGACCTAGGCAAGACAGGGAAATGCATGATGAAATGATGGTTTTATTCATTATTAGCGTCCTTTTGTTTAAAGGAGCTAACTTAATCTTTCATTCGATTGTCGGAAATTAACTTAACCTTTATTTACGTTGCGTTACCAATTTTGACAAATACCTTAATCTGGTAATTTAGTCGCTATATTTCAACGAGATAAGGGTTACAATACTGAGCTAGAAAATAAGAAGACGAAGGACTAAACCATGGAAAATACCAAAGGACTAAATAACGAATGGCTGTTGCAGCAAAAGCAATTTGATGAATATGAAAAACTATCTTTAATTATTAAGTTAGTTGCAATCTGCTCTGTGATTGCCCTTTATGCTTCTTCTGCGTCGATTTTTTTATGTTGTGCTGTTTTGGCCATATTATGGGGACAGGATGCTATTTGGAAAACCTTCCAGGCAAGAATAGAGCAAAGGCTTTCTACTATTGAAGCGGCTATCAAAGCTGGTGATGATTCTGCACATGCTTTTCAGTTCAATACCCACTTTGCGGAAAATCGTGCATCCACAATTGGCTTGGTATTGGAATATGTTAAAAGTGCATTAAAGCCAACGGTCGCTTACCCTTATGCCCCTTTAATTATCATTAGCTTGCTTTTTATCTGATTTAAATAGGATGAAGGTTTACATTAACCTTCATCCTGTCATTGCTACCTATTTTGCTGCTTTAGTAATTGCTCTATTTTTTCTTCTAGCTGCTTAATATCCTCTTTTGTTGCAGCCGTTTGTTCCGGTTTGGCTTCTTCTTCATGCATGATTTGCATCGCATCGACAATAATACCGATAAAGAGGTTTAATACAGCGAAGCTAGTGATGATTATAAACGGTACAAAGAATATCCAAGATTCAGGAAAGAGTTCCATAGTGGGTCTAACAATACCCATTGACCAGCTTTCCAATGTCATCACTTGGAATAAAGTGTAAGCAGAGGCACCGATACTACCAAACCATTCTTGCATGTTCGGATCGGGGTGGGTACCAAAAAGTTTAGTCGCTAATACGGCACAAACATAGAAAATAACACCTAGTACACCGACAACGGATGCCATACCGGGCAGTGAGTGACCTAGTGCGCCGATGACTCGACGCATTTGTGGTACGACTGAAAATAGTCTTAACACCCTTAATATCCTGAATGCCCTCAGTACTGATAGTGCGCCGCTTGTTGGCGCCCAAGAAATAGTCACGATAATTAAATCAAACCAGTTCCAACCTGATTTGAAAAATTGGCTGCGGTAAACGTAGAGTTTAAGAAAAAGTTCAATTGTGAAGATCCACAAAATGATGGTATCGAGTACGTGCAACACACTGGCGTTATCTTTACCAAATTGCGTGGTTTCTAAGCCAAGAGTAATGGCATTAAAGAGAATGACACTGATTAAAAATCGTTGAAAGATTTGGCATTCAACAAAGTGTTTAAGGCGTTGATTAAATGACATATGGAGATTGAATATTTTTTACTTATCCTCGCTAAATGCGGGCAAGTAAGAGAATTTCAAGTCATATTATGTCTTTAATTTGAGTAAAAGGTATTAGAATATGCACCTTAAATAGCTTGTCCCCATTTAAGGTGCGGGCACTTATGTTAACTGCTTAAGCTTTATCGACTAGAGCTCCAACTTGGCTTGGATTCAAGCATGCGGCAAGTGGCTTGCGTTCAAATTTAGATTGTGACACTTGCTTTTGTTGAGATTCAACAGCGTTGCCGTTTGAGATCGCTTTAACTGAACACTTTACTTGTTTATTCGCAATCGTACTTTTTACCAGTACGGTATCGAACTTAGTAAATAATGCTGCGTAATTCGCATTTTTACTCTTTAGGTCGATAACGCGAGTAATTTGTTCTTCTGCGAAGGCTGTTGTCGATACCATTAAAGCGATAGCTGTGATTAAAGTTTTCATAGTGTACTCCTGGTTATATATGTAAATCGTTTAAATGTTTCTGTTTTAAGTCTTTTTGTGCTTACCATGCCGCGAAGCATTTTTTGTAAGCGGGCTGCCCAACTTTATTTCGCTTTGATAAGGCGGCTTTTGCTTAAATATTGGCTGTTTAACACGATGAAAAAGTTCAGCGTAAGATTGATTTTTCTTAACAAACTGTTGGAATGATTGATTGCTTATCTTTGCTTCCACACCTAAGGTGAGTGTTAATAAAAGCGTTACTAACCCACATGTAACCTTTTTCATCTTTCTACCTTGAGCACAAAACATGGAAGGCACTTTAGCTATCTGCAAGCGTATTTCTTGTCCAAACTTATGTGGTGTAATGTAAATTTATGTTCGGGTAAATTGGGCTTTATTACGCCAAATGTAGCTAATTTGTATCTTTGAAAATTGAAGCTAATTTCCTATCTGTGAATTTTTGGCGCTTTTAAAGCTGGTCTAAAAACTATTCTTTATCTGCGTTTATTGGTTCTTTTCACAAGTGTTTCTAAAATTAAGTTATGTGAATGTGCTCCTTAAAAGCTTTGTTACATTTACACTAGAAAAAACAGTTTGATGAGCAATATTGTTTTAGCTTTATTAGTTTTTAGTGTGTTTTTTATTCGGTAGGGCGATAATAATTACACTTTTATGAATAAATGATTTTGTTAGCTAATGACTAAATTTGCTTTTCGAACGTATTTTTAGCTAAGCTGTGCTGAGTCTTCATTTACCCTTTAAGCGAGGTTGAGTTGGCCAGCAGGCTTAAACGACCTTTTAATAGGTAAGCTTACCAACTGGACTGTTATGCGCACTATCATCACATTTGTAGTTTTTTTGTGTTTTGTATGGCCTACCGCTGCGTCAAGTAAAACCTTACCTGAAATTCCTTTTTCTATTTACAAACACGAACAAAAAGCTTATGTAAAGTTTATCGCTGGGCGCGATGTTTACGATATTGATTTTTATGGTGGCCAATACGCAAGGCGCGATATTGTTGAACGAGTGCTTATTCAGCAGGCAATTTGGTTTGGCGGATACGAACATACCGTTAAATGGTTTCCTGTTCAAAACTACAGCCACGGCTTGCAAAAGTTAGCATCGGGTAGAGTTGCTTTAATGGGGACACCCTCATGGTTGTCAGATTTGAATAAAGACAAAAGCAGCTACTTGATCACAGATCCTATTATCAATAAAAATGATTTTTTAGTCGGTATTTATACTAGTCCTTATAATCGTGATGCGCTCAAAGCAAAAACCTTGGATGAGATCTTAGCGCTTTCTATTACCAGTACTCGGTATTGGTTTGTCGACTGGCGAACAGTTAAGGTGCTCGGCTTTAATCGAGTTGTCGAGTCGAGGAGCTGGGTTGATATTGTTGGGAAAGTGTCAAAGATGCAAGCGGATATTACACTGGCACCTTTTGAAGCCAGCCCTGATATGAAAATTGACTTCTTTGGTCAAACACTCGTACCCATTAGAGATATTCGTGTTGCTCTTCATGATTCAAGGCACTATGCCGTTAGTAAAGCATTTCCAGATAGTGAAAATATTCACAAAGCTATTCAAAAAGGTTTTCGATTAATGAGGGCGCAAGGGCGTATTAAACGTGCCTATGTTGAATGCGGCTTTTATCACCCAGATACTCAAAGCTGGCCTGTGCTTAATGATATGGTGAGAGCGAGAGCTCAGCTTGCCCAATAAACCTGCTTTTTCGTTTTCCTTCTGATTTTTTATCGTTAATATGTTCGCAAAATTTAAATCTAATTAATTTACTCAGGGCATTATGGATAAACAAACGCAAACAGATATCGAAGCGGCTGCTTTTAGACGCTTATTACAACACTTAGACGAAAAAAAATCTGTGCAAAATATCGAACTGATGAACATCGCGGATTTTTGTCGCAATTGTTTAGCAAAGTGGTATATGAAGGCTGCTGAAGATAGGGGAGAGGAATTAGATTATGATCAAGCTAGGGAAGCTATCTATGGCATGCCTTATTCAGAATGGAAAGATAAACATCAGTTGCCAGCTACAGCAGAACAATTAGCCGTTTTTGAAGCAAAGCAGCAAGCAAAGAAATAGCGCGTACTTTCAGGCCGTATTTTCAATCAATATGGCCTAGTTACCTTGTTTTTCCAAAAGCTCTGAAAAATCTTTTGCAGGAATTGGTTTAGAGAAGTAGTAACCTTGGTATTCGTCACAACCTTCTTTTCGAAGTAACTTTAACTGATCTTCTGATTCAACACCTTCAGCAATTGTTTTCATGCCTAAATTACTGGCCAACTGAATAATTGTTCTGACCACCATGTGATCTTTATTATTAGTTACACAGTGATCGATAAAGCTTTTATCAATTTTAAGTACGTTTATTGGTAGTTTTGATACGTGCGCTAAAGAAGAGTAGGCAGTACCAAAGTCATCCAGAGATAAGGTAAAGCCCAGTTCTTTTAATTTGTTTAAAGCACGGATATTTTCTTGTCTATTAGCCATCATGCCCGATTCAGTTTGTTCTATTTCAATCCACTCCGCAGGGCAATTTAACTTATTTAGTAAATCGATAGCACGTTGTGGAAAGTGTTTGTCTGCTAATTGCAAAGACGAAACATTTACAGCCACATTGTTGATGTGGAACTGTTGTTTCCATTTGCAAATGTCTTTGGCGGCCGTTTCCAAAGCCCAATCACCTAATTCGTTTATTAGCTGGTTTTGTTCAGCAATAGCAATAAACTCCATCGGGCTCACAAAACCGTATTTGGGATGTTGCCAACGCAGTAATGCTTCAGCAGATAATATTTGTCCTGTTTTTAAACATACCTTGGGTTGATAGTGCAAGCTAAGCTGGTTTTTAGCGATGGCTAATTTAAGGTCGTCTTCAAGGTCGTGTGTTCTTAACGTCTTAGCGGTCAGTTCGGGATCGTACAGGGCGTAGGTATTTTTACCCGCCATTTTGGCTTTGTACATGGCTAAATCAGCATAAGTACAGAGCGTTTCTATTTCATTTGCATCATTGGGATAAAAGGCAATACCTACACTGGCCGATAGCGTAAATGTCTTGCCTTCCATGATGTAAGGCTCTTCACTGACTTTGATTATATTCTTTGCTAGTTGTTCGGCTTTTTCTTCAATGTTGTGTTGTTTGTGGAGGATAAAAGTGAACTCATCACCGCCTAAGCGGTACAAAGTGCAATTATCTGAAGCCAAGGTTTCAAAGCGTTTGGCGACGCGTTTTAACGCTATATCTCCTAGCAAGTGACCGAGTTGGTCGTTCACTTTTTTAAAACCATCTAAATCAATAACCAATAATGCAAATGCGCCATTTCCTTGTAAATTTTTAAAGAGATCGTGTTCGGCATTAATGAGCTCTAAAAACTTTTTTCTATTGCCCAGACCCGTTAAATAATCGGTGTAGCTCTCTTGCCTAAACATGCGCATTTGGTTTTGAGTTTTTTGTTGGAAGTAGACCATAACTGTGGCAAATGTGTTGATAACAACTAGCTCTAAACCATCTTCCATGACCTCTAAAAAACCAGATGTTGATAGCGAGGATACATAAGCAGAAAGCAAGCCTACAGCAGCTAAAATAGGCCAGAATGAGCCAGGAAAGATCATAATAAATAGCATAGGTATAAAAACGTAAATCTCTTCAATTGTTTCTATATCTAAATGGTATTCAATGCCGATAAATAGCAATAAAAGATAGGCAATAATGGCGACGAGCTTTTTAGTTGTTATATCGTCGACAAAGTAGCTACACGTTAAAAGGCATGCAAAAGATACATAGGAGAATTGAACTTCAAATGCTTGGTCAAACGACAGTAAGATGCCCGTGATAGCACTTAACGTTGTGAAAAATAAAATGGTCAGCAGATATGGTTGGAAAAATTTTAATGCTGGCATTTTGACAATGTACGACCTTTTGTTGTTGATAACTATAGTATTAATTATCTCTTAAGCCAGTTGGGTTAAGAAAAGTAAAATGTAAGCAAACATAGTAAAACTACGTCAATTGAACAAAACTTTACAACTACTTGTACTTAGAAACTATTTCCTTACCTGTAAGTGTAATTTTACTGACTATTTACAGGGACTTAGCAATGTCATGACTAGCGATATTTAAATACTTGCAAGCCCCAATGCCATTTCAACGCTGCTAAGCGCATCGATAAAACGGTGATAAAACCTAATATTAAGCTCAACTGTTGGCTAAGTGCTAAGTTGATGCAAAAAGTATAAATACATGCGCCTAAGATGCAGCAGATCGCATAAAGCTCTTTTTTGAGGATCATAGGTACTTGTCTAGCCAATACATCTCTTAGCATGCCGCCAAAACAACCTGTTATTGTTCCCATGATGATAGCTGTGGTGTCTGGTACACCCAAAGATAATGCTTTTTTTGTGCCCATCACCACAAATAAGGCTAAACCTAATGCGTCTGCAATTTCTAAAGCCAATTTAGGAAACTGCCTGTGGGTATTAAGCCAAATAATTGTCATGATGGCGGCTAGTAAAATAGCCCAAATGTAAGCTGAATCGTGTAACCAAAACACGGGTACATCTAATAACAGATCACGGATTGTTCCTCCGCCTATAGCGGTAACAGAGGCGAGTACAATCACGCCAAAACCATCCATTTTTCTTTGATAAGCCATTAGGGTGCCAGATATAGCAAATACTGCGATACCTATTAAATCAAACCAATATAAGGCGTATTGCAAAAGTTACCTTCACTGCTTAAGAGGGAAAACGGTTAACTTTTATTATGTCTCAAGGGCTAAAAAAAACAAACCCGGCACGAAGGCCGGGTTTGAACTTTCAAAGGAAAAAGTGTTTATCTGCGGTTACGCACCACAAACAGTCTTCCATGCGTTGTTAGAAGCAGATGGCTCTGAGTTAGTCCACCATTTAGCTTCAAAAACACCACCGTTATGGCTTAGACGGTCACCTTTTAGCGCATGGCTAGGGTCTCCTTTCCAGTCATTACGTGGGAAGTTAGGGTAAGCTGGGTAAGCTGAAGTATCACAACCTGTGTCTGTATCTGTTGCAGTATCTGTTTCAGTTACTGTGTCCGTTTCAGTCATTGTTTCTGTTTCAGTTGCCGTCTCAGTTGCTGTTTCTGTAGCCGTATCTGTCTCAGTTGCAGTACCACAGCTAGAAGCAGAAGCTAATTCCCAAGCTGACTGCCAGTGCATACCTTCACCTGGAGCGTATGCCCAAGATGCATCAGAAGAACACCAGCCCGAGATCTTACAAGTGTACTCGTTGCCTAAATTAGATACTGTTGCACCTGTAGCATAACTATTACCTGCAACATATTGTGCAGATGTACAAGTGTCTGTATCTGTTGATGTATCTGTCTCAGTAACGGTTTCAGTCATTGTGTCCGTTTCTGTCGCTGTATCTGTTGCAGTCGCAGTATCAGTGTCAGTATCCGTTACAACTGGTGTTTTAACGTCTAAACGGAAAGTTGTATCAGCGAATTTGCTGTACACTTTGTTTGCAGCTAAGTCGGTGCTATCAAATACGATAGAACCGTCTTGTTGTTTGATACCTACTTGAACTTTGCTAGATAAGTTAACTTTGTCAGCAAGCTCAATTGGCCATACAACTTCAGATTCGTTATCTACTGTGATTGTTAATGTTTCAAAAACAATCTCTGTACCCATTGCGTCGAATAGACGGAACCAAGCTTCATCACCTGCCATTGCTTCAACGCCTTGTGCGAAGTAGAAGCCATTATCGTTCCAAGTTGGAGGTGTGATATCGCCTGAGTTTAATACGATGTCAGAACAGTTGTAGAAACCTTCACCTGCTACATCGTTACGTTGCCAGCGTGTATATAAAATAGCGCGGCCAGAACGATCTTGCGGTAAAGATACTTTAAATTTGTAGTAAGGCTTCTCGTTGATACGCACGATAGGTGCATTACCTCGTTCATCAACTAAAACAAGATCTTCCCATGTTAATACGTCAACACTTGGGTCGAATGTTTCTTTTGTTAGGTAGAATTCCCAGAAGCTTGGGTTATGAGGTGTTGCAGCGTCGAACAAGAATTCGAATTGACCATTCGCATCTAAGTTTAACTCTGTTACTTGCCAATCAGGGTGGGGTAAATCCATACCGCGCTTAGAGTTGTCACCTGCAGCACATAAAGTACCGTTTGGAACACTCTTTTTAACTGCTTCAATGTTGTTGTAATCAGCAGTTAATGCAGCAAATTCAATGTTTTGAACAAACTGGTAAGTACCTGATTCTAAAAATGCGGCACGACATGCTAAATTTGGGATGGCTGAACCATCATCTGGCCACCAATAACCTTTATCCAGTTCACAGAACTGTTGTCTAGCCATTGGGTATTCAACTAAACCGTGAGCTGAAGCCAGTTGAGGAACTAAGCTTAAAAAGCCCGCTGCTGCACATGATGCTGCAAGTATATTCTTCTTTATCGCTTTCATAGAAAACTCTTCTTTTTATTGAGCAGAATTACTACGCTCTGCCTTCAGCCATCCGGGCTGAATTGTTGAACTCAAACAATGGCGAATGCCATTGCCGATGTTGATATTAGCACAAAAGTTACAAATGTTAACATTAAGTAAACAAATTATGTTGTTTTATGTCGCAGTTCAGGCTTTTTGTTTGTAATTTTTTACTGACAAATTTGCGGTGTTTCTTAAATTTTTAGCTTACGGACACTAGGCATTCACAATCAAAGGGGTACACTGTGAAAAATAGCGAATACTTAAAAATTAAGGACAATATGCAACTTCAACTTCAAAGTTCACCGGCACTTCGATTATTGGTGACCTGTGCATGTATCATTATTATCCTTGCTGGCGTTAAATGGTCGGCAGTTATTTTAGAGCCATTCTTATTATCTGTCTTTGTCGCGATTATCTGTCAGCCCGTTATTACTTTTTTGGCTAATTACAGAGTACCCAAATGGCTATCGGTAATTTGTGTTATTGCAACGGTAGTCGTAATTGGAATGAGTCTAGCCAGCGTTGTCGCTCAGTCCATTAACCAGTTCAGCCAAGATATACCTGTCTATAAAACGCAATTGAGGCAAGACTTTAATTGGTTAGCTGATCATCTCGTTACTTTTAATATTGAATTGAATCGCGAGATGATTGTGAAGTATTTCGACCCTGCCGCAGCGATGTCTCTAGCGACAAATATGGTCTCCGGAGCTGGTAATGTTCTCGCTAATTTCTTACTGATTCTACTAATTTCAGTGTTTATGTTATTTGAAGCTAATTCGTTAACGCAGAAATTACACTTGGCATTGGATGACCCTCAGCACTCAATATCTAAAATTGAGGGTTTTCTCGATTCGGTAAAAAACTACCTAGCCATTAAAACCGCAGTGAGTTTGGCAACTGGTTTAGCCGCTGGCTTATTGTGTTGGATTGTGGGCGTAGATTACTTTGTGCTGTGGGGGATTATCGCATTTTTGTTCAATTACATACCCACCATTGGTTCTATCATCGCTGCAGTGCCTGTTATTTTATTGGCGTTATTACAGGTTGGCGTGGCTGGTGCAGGTCAAATCGGCATTGGTTATTTATTAATTAACTTAATTATGGGTAATGTGATTGAACCCAAATTTATGGGCAAAGGATTGGGGATATCGACACTCGTTGTATTTTTATCTTTAATTTTTTGGGGCTGGTTATTGGGTACGATCGGCATGTTTTTAAGTGTACCTTTAACCATGGTATTAAAAGTAGCGTTAGAAGCGTCCGATGAATACCGTTGGTTGGCGACCTTTTTAGCCAGTGAAGAAGAAGTACAGCAAGAGCTTGATGAAGTCGAAGCTGCAGAGGAGAAAAATCCAGTCAACCAAGCTTAAACCCTGTTATATTTCCACTTAACCTGCTCTTTAGAGCAGGTTAAGTCGGCGTTAACACATTTCCTTAATAAAAATATGCTTATTTAACAAATTTCTACGACCAGATTCAGTGAATACTAACCTTGAATTAAGTTAAGCTTTGCACCCTCAATAGCACTGTGCTCAACACTGAAAAACAATAATCATAGGATTGATAATGCACCTGAATCTAAACCGATTCCTCAATTTTAGTATTGCTACTTACCTCGTGATTTTTAGCTCATTTAGCTTTGCTAATGCACCTAAGCCAATCGTTAATGTTGCTGCTGCAACAGAGGTGACTCAAAGTCCTAGTGTCTGGCGCAGTGGATTAGTGGTTAGTCGCAATGATGCTTTGGTTGCCGCGCGTACTTCAGGGCAATTAACTTGGTTGTTAGAGGAAGGTGATTCAGTTAAAAAAGGGGCACCGTTACTAGCAATTGATGATGCGCAATTACAGCTAGATTTAAAACAAAACGAAGCCAACATAAAACAGCAGCAGGCTCAATTGAGCTTTTTACAAAGTGAAGTGAAGCGTCTACAAAAATTGGCTGCTAAAAACAATGCTGCCAAAAACCTCCTTGAACAGACCATTTCTGAAAAGTTAGTTGCTCAGGCATTACTCGATGCCGCAAATACAAGTCATTCAAAAATTGCTCAAGATATTGAATACGCCAATTTGGCTGCGCCTTTTGATGGAATTGTCACAGAACGTATTGCCCAAGTAGGGGAAGTCGTTGCCCCAGGTGATGCAGTTCTTCGTGTGGTTGATATTGAAAACCTTGATGTTCAAGTGATGGTGCCACTGACGTCATGGCAGTTTGTTAAACCAGGTATGGCATTACAAGTTAAATCTGCATTAGGGCAATTTGAATTAAAAGTGAGAAAGGCCGTGCCAGTAGGGGATTCTAAATCTCGTCTAATGGAAGTGTTATTAGATGCCAATACGATTGACTGGCCCGTTGGTCTAGATGTCCAAATTGCTGTACCTATGCCTAATACCATTGAGGCAAATGTCATGGTGCCAAGAGATGCACTTGTACTGCGTCATGGGGAGTCATCAGTATTTGTTGTTGCAGAAGATAAAACGGTAAAAAAAGTTGCGGTTAAAGCCGGCTTAGGTGTTGGCGCTAATATCAGTTTGCAGGGTGATATCAAACCAGGTGAGCAGGTGGTTATTCGCGGTGCTGAGCGTTTGAGAGCGGGAATGGCCGTTAATGTGATCCCTGCGGCGAAAACGCTTGTTAGTGTTCAAGGAGTTTAGTTGTGAATTTAACGCGTCAAGCTCTTGCTAACCCAACGGCGGTTATTGTTGGCATCTTAATGGTGGTGATGTTTGGCATCATCAGCTTGATGAGGCTGCCTGTTCAAATGACCCCTAATGTTGAAAGACCACAAATAACGGTACAAACAAATTGGCGCTCTGCGTCACCTGAAGAGGTTGAAGCCGAAATTGTTGAGCAACAAGAAGATGCTCTCAAAAATGTGCCAGGCTTAGTCAAATTAGAAAGTTCTTCATCGCAAGGCCAAGGCCAAGTGACGATGCAATTTGATGTTGAAATGGATTTACAAAGAGCGTTGGTTGAAACCATGAATCAGCTCAATCAAGTTCCTCGATATCCCACAGATGCCGAGGAGCCTGTGCTGTATGTTGGTGCAGGAGAGTTTGATGGGGCCATCGCTTGGTTTGCGATCCAAACGATTGAAGGTAATAAAAAAGATATACGCTCTTATCGTGATTATGTTGAAGATGTCATTCAAACTCGGATCGAACGCATCTCTGGTGTTTCTAAAACTAATGCTTATGGTGGTTTAGAACGAGAGCTACAAATCATTTTTGATCCTAACAAACTTGCAGCTGTTGGGATCGGTATCGATCAGTTGGCAGGCCGATTAAATGGCGTTGAAGATACTTCAGGTGGTTTTAGTGACGTTGGTCGAAGAAAGTACACATTGCGCTTTAAAGGAAAGTACGAGGTAGAAGATTTCGCGTCTATGGTGCTGACCACTTATGAAGGTCGTCCTGTTATGTTATCGGATGTTGCTGAGGTGGGTTACCAATTACAGGATGAATTTGGTGTGCTTTACCAAATCGGCTCTAAAGGGATTGCGATGAATGTCATCCCTGAAAACGGTGTCAATGTGCTCGAAATCATGGATGAAATCAAAGCAGAGGTTGCTGAGCTCAATAGAGAGATACTACCAAAAGCTGGGTTAACACTGACCCAAGTCTATGATGAAACCACTTACGTAACCGATGCGGTTGATCTGGTCACGACTAACTTAATTCTGGGTATTTTATTAGCCGTCGGCGTGCTTTGGTGGTTTTTAAGAAAATTCAGGGCAACCATTATGGTTGCGGTGGCTATTCCTTTAGCGCTGACGACGACGTTTGTTATTTTCGATATGTTTGGTCGTACGCTCAACATCATTTCTTTAGCCGGTTTGGCTTTTGCTGTAGGCATGGTATTGGATGCTGCCATTGTCGTACTTGAAAACATTGTTCGATTGCGTGAAAACGGTATGTCAAAGTCAGAAGCGGCTTTAAAAGGCGCTTCGCAGGTTTGGGGGGCGTTACTCTCTTCAACCGCAACAACAATCGCTATTTTTATTCCTATCTTATTTTTGAAAGACGTATCAGGGCAATTATTTGGCGACTTAGCACTTGCAATCACCGTTGCCGTTATCAGTTCGTTATTGGTCGCAGTGCTCATTTTGCCGACAGGCAGCGCCACCATATTGGCTAAAGTACAAGACAAAGACCCACACGAGCACTGGTGGGATGGCATCGCTGATCGCATTATGAAAATAACCTCAAGTCCAACTAAGCGTTGGGGATGGATTGTTGGTTTAATGTTCACGTCTGTCAGTATTACGTTGACTTTATTTCCAACGGCTGACTATTTACCAAAAGGTAATCAAAACCTCATTTTTGGCTTTGTTTTGCCACCACCTGGTCAGTCTGTTCAGGCTGCAAAAGCCGAAATTGGTGATGTGTTATCTGAGCGAATGAATGAACTATATGAAGGCAATCAAGAACCCAAAGTTAGCAACTACTTCTTAGGGTTATTTGGTAGCTTTGGTTTTGTCGGTGCCGTTGCCGAAGATCCGAAAGATTTACCGCAACTCGTTGGAAAGATGAATGGCGAAATTTTACAAGGCTTCCCTGATACCATTGCTTTTGCTAGTCAAGCTGAGATATTCGGTCGCTTAGATGGCGGTCGCTCCATTGATATGGATATACAAGCCAGTGAAATTGGTACGGCGTTACTCGCAGCTAAAATGGGATTTGCGAAAGTTATGGAAGTGATGCCAACCGCTCAAGCGCAGCCTGTACCTGGGTTAGAACTTGCTGAACCAGAATTAAGGCTTCACCCCAATGAACGAAGAATCATAGAGTCAGGCTTGAGCCGAGGTGATATCGCCCAAGTGACTAATGCTCTTGGTGATGGTTTATTCTTAGGTGAGTACTTTGATGGTCAAAATCGCACGCGCATGATGCTGCGAGCTCCTGAGTGGACAACGCCAGAGCAATTAGCTGCAACGCCAATTTATACGCCAAATAGCGGTGCTTTACCGTTATCTGAACTCGTGACACTTGAGAGAACCGCAGGGCCAAATCAAATAAGACGTGTAGATAGAAGACGCACCATTACTTTATCTATTACACCACCGGATCAAATGAGTCTTGAGCAAGCGATTGAACTTCTGAAAAAAGAAGTCGAGCCTGTGATCATGTCACAACTTCCGTCTGATGGTTCAGTAACCTATCGCGGAAGTGCTAAAGCTCTCGATAGCACCTTAAAAGAGATGTCTGGTAGTTTTGCACTGGCTTTAGCGATTCTGTTTTTATTGATGGCCGCTTTATTTAGGTCATTTAAAGATAGTTTGCTAGTTGTCTTGGCTTTACCTTTAGCCACGTTTGGTGGGGTAGCCATGCTGCAAATTACTAACTTATTCATCTTCCAACCTATGGACTTATTAACCATGATTGGCTTTGTAATTTTACTTGGCTTAGTGGTCAATAACGCCATATTACTGGTGCATCAAACCCGCCAATCAGAGCGTGAAGGTATACACCGAAAAGATGCCGTGCGCCTTGCAGTTAGATTAAGGTTGCGTCCTATCTTAATGAGTACATTAACCAGTTTATTTGGTATGTTGCCGTTATTACTCGTACCGGGTGCCGGTGCCGAGTTATATAGAGGCATTGCTGCGGTTATTGTTGGCGGTATGTTAGTAAGTACGCTATTTACGCTTATTTTCTTACCTAGCTTGCTGCGTTTGGGAGAAGAAAGCTTTGAAGTCAAAAAGGTTCAAAGCGTACTGGACGATGAATTGAATCCTGCATAATTTGCATATGAGTGAGCCCATTTGTTATAAATGGGCTTTATCATTTAAAAGACGGATTTGATATGTCAACAGGATGGATACTCGGTATCTTACTAATTTTATTAATTTTTATAGCAATAAGTGTTTATAACAAATTAGTGAGGTTAAAAAATCTTTACTTGAATGCTTTCTCGCAAATAGAAGTTCAGCTTGAAAGACGTTACGACCTTATCCCTAATCTAGTTGAATCGAGTAAAGCTTACTTAAAACATGAAAGTGACGTACTCGAAAGGGTTATTCAAGCAAGAAATAATGCCCACTCATCCTTAGTTAATTGTAAAAATAACTTATCAACAAAGCACGTGCTTGATAACTTAAACCAAGCTGAAGCAAGTTTATCCCATGCTTTTCGGCAATTCAGTATGCTTGTTGAAAGTTACCCTGAACTGAAAGCAAACGAGACAATTCAGAGCTTGATAGAAGAATTAAGTAATACCGAAAATAGAGTCTCTTTTGCAAGGCAAGCATTTAATGACTCTGCGATGTTTTACAATAGTTTTAGGCAGTCTTTCCCCGCTGTAATATTGGCGGCTAGTTTTGGGCACTCTCAAAATGTAGAGTATTTTCAAACAGAAAATAAAGCAGAGAAATTAAAAGCGCCTAAAGTCTCGTTTTAAAAACAAGATGCTTTTTTTTCATACACAAAGAGTAGCAAAGCGTAAAACTGCTCTACTACTCATCTTATTTATCTTCACCTTTTTATGTTTGGTTTGGTTGGCTCACCAAGTTATTTTTTTCTTTATACCAAATGATGAGACCTTTAACTTCGTTAACTGGCTTTATCATGGCGATACAGGTGCAGACACTCAACAAATTACCAGCTTATCAGTTGGCCTGACTGTAACTTGTGTGTTTTCAACATTATTGGCAATTGCTTACAAGTTTATCCAGCTATCAAAAGATGGCTGTGCAATTGCTTCTGATCTTGGTGGGAAGCGCATCTTACCAAATTCTACTCACCCTCAAGAGAAGGTGCTAATAAATGTCGTCGAAGAAATGGCAATTGCGGCCAGTATTCCTGTTCCTCAAATTTTTATTCTCCCCGGTTAAGGTAGTATTAATGCACTTGCCACGGGCTATTATGATCACAGCGCTGCTATTTGTATAACAAGGGGGGCTATCGAAAAATTAGAAAGGGATGAATTACAAGCAATAGTCAGTCATGAACTCGGGCATATTATCAATGGTGACAATCGGCTAAATGTTCTGATGGCTTCTGTATTATATGGTATTTCTTTTCCCGGAATTTGGGCTGAATACATTCTCAATAGTGCAGTATTTAGTCGAAACAAAAGTTACTCTTTTATTTTTTCTAGTCAGGTTTTATCTGTATTTGCCTTTTTTATAGGTATTTTTTTAATTCTTTTTTGCTGGATAGGTACTGTATTTGCAGATCTTATAAAAAGTGCGGTTTGCAGACAAAGAGAGTTTTTAGCTGATGCGTGCAGTGTTCAATATACTCGCAACTCTGAATCTTTGATTAGAGTGTTTAGGCTTATTGCTGGACAACAGACTAAAACGTTTTCTAATACAACTAGTGCTCATTTTTATAGCCATTTCTTTTTCGACCGAGCAGTTAACCCTTGGTTAAATATATTTCCTACTCATCCAAGTTTAATTAAGCGTGCAAAAAAAGTTGATCCTTATTTTGTAGGAAAATTAATAGAATTGGAGCGAAGTGTTGGACAATCTTATTTGGCAACATCTTATATGGTTAACAGGCAAGTCGTCAGAAATGTACATAGGCCTGTTTTTGATCAAGTAAGAACGCAGACAAACTCAACGATGAGTTTTGAAAGAGTTGTTGAAGGAATTAGCTCTGAATTAGTCCACATAGCCCATGAGCCTCATGATGCAAGAATTTTAATTTACTGTTTATTATTAAATGAAAATTGTGATGTAAGGTTAAACCAGCTTAAGCAACTAAAGCTGTGTTTGAGCAAAGACGAATTTATCCAGCTTGATCGAATTGAAAGTCAGGTATCAGGGCTTAAGGTCAAGCAGCAGTTCAACTTAATTGAAATGGTAATTCCGGTTCTTCACACAACATCGAGTAGGCAGCAAAAAAATATCAGCGATACTTTGGGTGCTTTAATTAAAGTAGATAGTAATGAGCCTGAATTTAATAATCTCTTGCATTGGGCAATCTTTGAGCTGTTATATCAGCATTTAAACCTTGAATATAAATTAAATTTAAAACTAAGTAGAGCTGATGCCATTCAGTTGTTATTGAATACTCTATCTTCGGTTGGCCACTCTGACGAAATTAGTGCGGAAATAGCTTTTGAAAATGCATGTCAGATATTAAAAGAAGAGGCGTTAAGCTATCAATTTACAAAATTAGATTTTAGAGAGCTATCATCTGCTTTAGCAGCTGTTTCTAATCTACCTAAAAGGCGGAAATTTTTACTCTTGAAAGCGTTTAAAACCTGTATTGAGCAAGATAACTCAGTAACGGAAAATGAAAAAAATCTACTACTTGTTTTTAAACTGAGGCTCGACTTACCAGAGGTGCCTTTTTAATGATCGGCCTTGGTGTAACTAATGCAAAAATAGAAGTTTATATTGCGAATCGTCCCCCTTTAATGCCATATGGAGCGTTAGATGACTGTCACCTTTTAGAGGATGGTGAAATTAAATTTATTGCGGATAAAACGGGAAATCATTGGCGCAAAGTGTTTAATGTATTTGCAAAGTTTAGATACGCACTCAAAAATGATTGGTTTGACGATCAAACTAAGCATTTTAATACCTGGCAAAACTACCGAGATGAGCGGCTTTTACAGATTAATTCTGATACGAACTTGAGATTTGATGCCATCGATGCATTATCGACACAAAGTAACACTATCAGGTTGATCGCGGGAAAACAGTATGCCGAGCAATTATTAATATCTGCTGATTTATCCGTGATTTGGCTAAATGAGAGTTTTGCTATTAACCCTCAGCAAAGAATTATCGTCTGTCCATACTTTGATTATCGCCAGCTATCTAATATTAAAATTGCGTTTTTGATTGAATTGATTAACCAATATTTTACTGAGCAGTAACGACTCATTCTAATCTTCTCAATAAAGCTGATTGGCTTTTCTGAACTTACCTTCATAATCAAAAATGTAGTCTTTGACTAGCCAGGGGGCTTTTTCTTTGTTTTTGGCTTTCTTATCTTTGTAGGCAATAACAAAGTCAGGTGCAACGAATAAATCTTGGCTTTTTATTACCTCATCGGCACTACTAAACTGTCTTGGTGTCTGGGCGTTGTTAAAACGACTACCAAAGTGTTGGTTGAAGTGTTGGGCACGTTTTTTGTGAATAAATTCAACACTTTCACTAATTGTAAGTCCGTCTTCATCGTGATAACTAATTTTCAGTTTGCTGGTGCTCAGAGCTTCAAATGTCACACCTGAACAACGCATGACTAAAGCGCCTTTTAAATTTAAAGCCTCACGCAATTGCTCGTCTGGATCGATTATCGCACCTCCACAACTATGGCATTTTCGAGCGGCGATATCGTTTTCCACATTACAATGCGGGCATTGTTTGAATTTAAATCGGTACTGGCAATCAAAGCGTTCAACGGTGCCGTTATCGTGCTCGAACTCTTCATAACCCCAGCAACGTCTGCCATAGTGCTCAATTACATTATTATCTTTATCAACTTTACCCCAAAAGGTGTTAGCAAAATCGCAAAGTGGGCATTTAACCATGACAGGTTGGCTATCTGAATTTGGTTTTTTTTCACCTACTTCAGGTAGAAAAATGTCATAGCCATTACCCGCATAATCAATCACTAAGCAATCTTTTTTATTTGGAGCAAGCCTTAAGCCTCGGCCGACAATTTGTTGAAATAAGCCAATAGACTGAGTGGGTCTAAGCAGAGCGATATAATCGACATGCGGAGCATCAAAGCCTGTTGTCAAAACAGATACATTAACCAAAAACTTGAGTTGTTTGGCCTTAAATGCATTGATTATTTCATCGCGTTCTTCGAGTTTGGTATTGCCTGTTACCAATGCTGTTTGTTCTTTTGGTAGGTAAGATACAATTTCTTGTGCGTGTTCGACGGATGCTGCAAATATCATCACGCCTTGCCTTTCTTTTGCTAACTCAAGTATGTGCTGGCAGATACCCTGAGTAACCCTAGGATGCTTTAGCACTATTTTATTAACTTCAGCAAAATTAAACTCACCTTGGTTATTTGTCTTTAATTCAGAAAAGTCATATTCCTCTACTGCTGCATTTATTTGAATAGGCGGTGTTAAATAGCCTTTTTTAATTAAATGAGATAGGGGGAACTCGAATATGCATTTAACAAAAGGGGTGGGGTGTTCACTGCGCTTGATACCGAAGTAATGATATTGATAAATCCAGCCCATCCCCATCCTATAAGGCGTGGCGGTTAACCCCAAAATTTTGAGCTTGGGGTTCTGCTGTTTTAAATGACTAAATACGACTTGATATTGGGTTTCACTTTCGTTTTTATCTTTGTTGGCATATTTTATTCGATGACATTCATCGACAATGACCAATGAATAGGCCTCAGTAAATTCGGCTAAGTTGGGACCGACCGATTGAATACTGGCAAATGTGACTTGATGTTGGGTTTGCTTTAGTTTTAATCCAGCTGAGTAAAGCCCTGCTGTTAATCCATAGTTTTGATATTTTTGATGGTTTTGTTCAACCAGCTCTTTAACATGCGTCAGAACAAGAATGCGGCCTTTTGCCAGTCTGGCTAGTTCTGCTATTACCAAGCTTTTACCTGAACCGGTTGGCAATACAATGACTGCCGATTCGTTGCTTTGTTTGAAGTGATTGATAGTAGCGTCAACAGCTTGCTGCTGATAATCACGAAGTTGAACCATAGTTGATACGTTTAGCGTTTTTTCGTTATTTTACTGATTTGAATTGATGGTGTCAGCGTCAAAGTTTTATATCGGCAAAATGTTGATATCGCGTTTAATCTTGATACAGTTTGCTGATAATAATCGCCAATAAATAAAAAGAGGGAACACCATGGCATATGATTATGGTTCGACTGGGTTAGGAATAAAGAATCCTTACAAAGTCGAAGGGGTGATCAGACTTAGCGCAGGTATTTTAGTTAGCTTATTGGGCTTGTATAGCTTGTTATCAGTCCCTAGCTTGGTCGAACAAGACATGGTTACTGGATGGATCTATGCCTTATTTGGTTTAGGCCTTTTGGTAATGGGTTTAAAACGTTGTGCATTTGGTGCATTCCAATTATTTAAGTTTTTTGTCGGACGTTCTGTACCGACTTCCTTAGCCTATAACTACACTCGCTCAGAAAAAGACAATGCCAATGCTGAAAAGCCCTATGTGGCTTACGATAGCGATGATCTGGAAGGCATGTTAATGGGGCGCAAAAACTCAACCTTTACTGAACCTGAGGGCTGGCTTTCTCGTCTTATCCACAGTCTGTTGCCTAAGCTGGTTTTTTTGCCATATCCGGTTAGAAATATTACTCAAGATATCATCAGTGTTTTAGTAACCACTTTAGTCGCTTTTATTGCCTTTGGTTTGGCGTCGTTTGTTTCCGCTTCTGGCTTAGCTGGCGAAGCAGGGCATATTATAACGCCTATTTTTTCTATCCTACTTTTGGTTTATTTAGTATTTGCTTGGCGCAGTGTTGCAGAAGAAATTCACCTTGGCCGTGTGACACGAATGCACGCAAAAGGCGCGACGAGTTTGGCAAGAGTGCTCGCCTTTTCAATTTTATTTCCTGTCTTTATAGGCATTATTTACCATTATGCGAAACAAGCACTACCACAAATGTCCTCACAAGACGTGGCTTGGAGTCAAGACATTGCTGATAGTATTGAGATTTTCTCTGCTTGGGGCAGTTTAGCCTTATTACTATTGTTGGCAGCTTTTGCCTGTGGTTTGGTACTGAGCTTAGTGTTCGCTAGAACTAAATTGGTACAGCCGCAAACAGAAGTCAGTGAATATCGAGAAAACTTACAAGAATCCGTTCATCCCAATGAAGTTTTTATCAATATAGAAAATATCGTGTTGGCGAATCGCCGCTATCGCGAAATACCTAACCGTACCTATCGTGATTTTGATCCTATCTTGAATGAACAAAGCCAAGGAAAAGGGGCTTTTTCTGGTGAGTTGCTGATAGAAACGCAGCCGGAGTACGCCCCCATTAAATTTCCTAAACAAGTGGAACTCACCCGTCTGGCAACAAGTATCTGCGGACAATTATTTTTAGTCATTGCTGCATTTATATTTTACTCATTAGCTGCTGATGTGACACAGCTGGTTTCTTTGGTTAAAGAAACCGCCAATTTAAACAATCCATCTGATAACACGGTATTAGATTATATTGAACAGGGCTCTGTGCTTATCGTGGGGGTATTAACAACCGTTTTTGCGTGGCAAATTTTTACGTGTATTGGGCGGATACTAACAAATTCAGCACATGTGTTTTGGAGTGAAATGCAATTTGAATCTTTACTGATGTATATGAAAACTGAAGGCACGTTTACAGAGTCTAAGATAAGTACGGGGATGGCAATTCATGATTCTACTCGTTCTGAAAACGTGGTGGTCAGAAGCTCAATCACGCCGTGGATTGTTAGCTCGCGTATTGTATCGAGTACTTTTGCTACCAGTGGCAGTGCAAACTTAGAACTGCCTAGGTATATCATGTCACTTAGGAAGAACGACCAAGAATTAGATGGAATTGTAGGAGAAATTAAAGGCTTCTTGCAGGGTAGAGAAACTATAGCTGGTTTTAAAAATACCGCCGACTTACAAAATGCGGATAATATTTTGCAAGTCAATCAAGCTAGCCGACAAGCAAATGAACCTATGACGCTTTCTGAAGCAGAAAAAGCGGCAGGCGCTTTAAGAGATAATCAAGTAGAAAAAAACGATAAATAAAAAACAAGCCCTTATTAATGATTGTTAATAAGGGCTTAGCTATTTTTGTTTAAAAGCGGACTTGATTTAATTAGCTTGGGCGCGCTTTTCTTGCCTTTGGCGCCAGTGTTTTCTGACTGATTGTCGCCAAATAACTTGTATTCCAAAGTAGCCAATAATACTGGCGGTCGATGCACAAACCAAACAGCCCACCAAGAACGTCGGACCTATTGTTGATAAGCTTTCGACCAACCATTGCCAACTCAACTCAAAAGCAAAATCTTGACCTGTGGGGCCCATCACCAATTCGCCCACTAAATATGCCGCGTAGAAAATAGGTGGCATGGTCAAAGGGTTGGTGATCCAGACTAGCGCAATTGACAGGGGTAAATTAACCTTAAAAGCAATGGCACCAAATGCTGATAACCACATTTGAAACGGAACTGGAATAAACGCATTAAACAAACCAAGTGCAAATGCGCCAGCAACTGACCGTCTGTTTAAACACCACAAATTAGGGTTATGGAGAAGAGAACCAAAAATTTTCAGAGATTTTTGCTTTTTAATCGTATCGTGATCGGGAATAAATTTTTTTATCGTTTTTTTCGGCATAAATATACTCAAGCGCCTGTGCGTCAATTTAAAGCGACCACCTATTTTAGCTGCTTTGTTTTTTCAGCTATTGCTGGTTGCTTCTGGCCTTGGCGGGTTAGCTTTTATGAAATTTCAATTTTGCTAATGATAACGGCTTTATCTGTTTTGATTAAGCGTTTTTCGTTAAGCTTTTGTTGTATTGGGTTTAGTTTCATCTTTTTCTGTCAGATTAACTATCTCTCTGGTCAGTTATTGCCTAGTGATATCAAAAATGACTGGTGGGTGACAGGAAAAGTGGCCGCGCTTGAACGCAAACAGCATAAAGTAAAATTTAACCTCCATGTTACTTCGGTTTCATCTGCCCAAACGTCTGATATTAAAATCAATTCAAATTTAGCAGCGATAAAAAAAGTCAGATTGACTTGGCATCAAACGGAACACCTTGTTAACGAAGGTGATGTCATTCGCGCTAAAGTGAAGTTAAAGCCTGCCTTTGGTACATATAATCAAGCGGGGTTTAACTATCACCAATGGCTGGTAAGCCAATATATTCAAGCAACGGGTTATGTGAAAACACTTGATGTATTAACAAGATATGAAAACTCCCTCGCTAATTGGCGAGCACAACATCATTTGTTCGTAACAGAGCTGACTTCAAAGCTTGAGCAGCAAGGCTATTTGCTGGCACTCAATTCAGGCCAAAGAGATAAATTGAGCAGTACCGATTGGTCCTTGCTTCAACAAACGGGGACTGCTCACTTAATGGCGGTGTCTGGTTTTCATGTTGGTCTTGTTTACCTATGGGCTTATCTGATTGTGTTAACCATAATCAAAGTAAAAAGGGCAGTACAGTATCAATTTCAGCCAACATTCCATTTTGCATGTAAACCACAAAAAATAGCGGCTTTTACTGGGCTTAGTATTGCATGGCTTTTTGGTTTTTATACTGGTTTAGCCCTGCCAGCTTTAAGAGCTTGTGTGATGTTAAGCGTATTTATTAGTTTCTATCTGTCAGCACGACATACCAGCGTGTGTTATCGACTCGTGCTAAGTGCCAGTATTATTTTATTAATTGATCCGTTTGCACCTTTATCCATCTCTTTTTGGTTATCTTTTATTGCCGTTGGTATTTTAATAATCAGCTATCGAATTTTTACCTCCCACCTAGCCCAGACACAAAGCCAAGATTTCTCGAAATCGTCTTCCACTGATTGGTTTAGAAGTGTATTTCATCGTTTGGGTATAAAAATAATGGGTCTTGTTGCAATACAAGTCTTACTCTTCTTGCTGTTTATTCCTGCTCACTGGTTACTTCTTGGGCAGGTTCAAACAATTAGTATTGTGGCTAATTTATTGTCGCTACCTTATTTGAGCTTAACCGTTATTCCTTTGAGTATTTTGGCTGTTCCATTGAGTATTGTTAGCCAAGCACTCTCTTTTGATTTGTTAGTGTTAGCTAATGCGTTGATGGAATTGAATATCAAATTATTATCGCGTTTACAGGCTTCAGATTTAAATGTTCAGCTTATCTTAAATCCATTTGATTTTGTCTCTAGTGTCGTTGCTATGTTACTGGTATTAATTTGCTTACTTGTGTTTACTTCGCGTTTTAAATTGATTGCGCTGTGTTTACTGGGCTTGCTGTTTATTCCTCACTCTCAGCAAGGACTAAAAATACATATGTTGGATGTGGGGCAGGGAACGGCTATCGTAATTGAAAATAATGCCGAGGCGGTGCTTTATGACACTGGCGCAAGTTTTCAATCGGGGTTTAACTTTGCACAAAGCACCATTGCTCCTTTTTTAAAGCAACGCAGACTGTCACTTAAAGCGGTTATTGTTAGTCATACCGACAATGATCATTCTGGCGGAGTTGCTTATTTAAATAAACACTTTGCTGATATTGACTGGCTGTACAGTAAAGCGCCTAAGCAATTGAGTTTGACTGGGCAATCTCAAGGCCATATATGCACTGAAGGACAAAGGTTTAATTGGCTAAATCTAAATTGGCAAATTATTGCGCCAAAATCGAGCTGGCTGAATGACAATAAAATAAACGATAATAACTTATCTTGTGTGGTCAAAGTAACAGATGACACTTTGACATTATTACTAACAGGCGATATTGAAAGCTGGGCAGAAAAGCAGTTAATTAAACACCATCAATCTAAACTCAATGCTGATATTGCACTCGTACCTCATCATGGCAGTAAAACATCGTCATCAAGCGTTTTTGTCCAAAGCATTCAGGCCCAGCACTGGTTGGTGAGCCGCGGGCGTTTCAATCGTTTTGGCCATCCGGCAGATGATGTTGTACAAAGGTTACAGCAAGTTGGCGGTCATATTTGGGATACAGGGCACAGCGGTCAAGTCACTTTTAACTTCAGCAATGGTCAGCCAACTAAAATAAGCGTTCAGTCTTATTTGGAAAAATGGCCAACAAAATGGTGGCAAAACTCACTGACTAGCAATTGAGTAGATTAACTGGCACTCGCAATTTTTATCACTTGGTATAGAATACGCATCACTTGTTATTAATTAAGCTAATTCATGTCGGCTATAGAACCATCTGAACGCCATCAAACTCAAGCCGATGGTGCGCAATTACAGCAACCTCGTCATTTTCGTCGCCTTTTCTCTTATGTTGCTGAATACAAATTTATATTTTTTATCGCTATTTTAGGTATGTTGGGTTATGCCGCTATCGATGTGTTTTTCCTATCTAACATTGAAAAATTCATCGATGACGGTTTGACAGCAAAAAATAGTGATCTGCTATTTAAAATGGGTTTAGCCATCCCTGCTATTTTTTTAGTGCGCGGTATCTCTAACTTCGTTAGTACTTATGCACTTGCTTGGGTGGGTAATCAAGTGGTTGCTAAAATTCGTCAGCAAACCTTTAATCACTTAATGCATTTACCGGTGAGCTTTCACGATCAACATTCAACTGGCGAACTCATTTCTAAAATTACTTACGATACCGAGCAACTAAACAACACCTCTTCCAAGGCGCTTACTATCATGATACGTGAAGGGGCGTTTGTCATAGGTCTGTTAGCTTGGGTGTTCTATTTGAGCTGGCAGCTCTCCTTGGTTTTTCTAATTTTGGGACCTGTTGTGGCCATCATTGTAAAAACCGTCAGCAAGCGCTTTCGTCAAGTCAGCCGAACCATTCAAAATGCAATGGGTGGCGTAACATCGACATCAGAGCAAATGCTCAATAGCCACAAAGTGGTGTTAACGCATGCAGGGCAAGAAATTGAAGCGAACAAATTTGCCAAAATAAACAATGTAAATCGTCAGCAACAACTGAAACTGGTATCGACGCGTGTGATGAGTGTGGCGGTGATTCAGATTATTGCCTCTTTTGCCCTTGCCACTGTACTGATTATCGCGAGTAAGCCCGAATTTTTACAGTCATTGAGTACAGGTACATTCGCCACCGTCTTAACCTGTATGATGATGATGTTAAGACCTTTAAAACAGCTGACAACCGTTAATAGTGAGTTTCAAAAAGGACTCGCCGCTTGTGCAAGTGTTTTTGCCGTGCTTGATCAAGAAGCAGAAAAAGATCAAGGTTCAAAAGAACTAGAGCGTGTAAAAGGCAATATTGAGATCAAGGCGCTAACTTTTACTTACCCTAACGCAAAAGAACCTGCCCTCAAAAATGTTAATTTGAGTATCCCCGCAGGCCATACACTCGCACTCGTTGGTAAATCAGGAAGTGGTAAATCGACCTTATCTAACTTAGTCACTCGTTTTTATGACATTGAACAAGGTCAAATTTTAATTGATGGCAATGAAGTCAAAAGTGCCACGCTTGCCTCTTTAAGGAAGCAATTTGCTATTGTGTCGCAAAGCGTAACGCTATTTAATGACACAATTGCTAATAACATCGCTTATGGCCTAGGTGATAATGTTTCTTCTGAGCAAATTATTGCAGCAGCACAAGCTGCCCACGTGCTTGAGTTCACCGATAAAATGCCTGATAAGCTCGATACCATTGTTGGTGAGAACGGCGTGATGTTATCTGGTGGCCAAAGGCAGAGAATTGCAATTGCACGCGCTATTTTACGTGATGCACCTATTTTAATTTTAGATGAAGCGACCTCTGCGCTGGACACTGAATCAGAAAGGCATATCCAACAGGCTATTGATGAGCTGAGACAAAATAGAACCGCAATTGTGATTGCTCATCGTTTATCGACAATTGAAAATGCAGATACCATTGCAGTTGTCGATCATGGTCAAATTGTTGAAAAAGGCTCACATCAAGCCTTACTTGATAAAGGCGGTTATTATTCTGCTTTGTATCAATTGCAGTTTGGCAGTAATGAAAACAATTGATAAAGCCAAGTTAACACCATGATCTGGATAGAAAAAGCTTGGTATAAAAAGCACTTTAGCTTTTATTTGTTATTGCCATTTGTACCCTTGTTTTGGCTGCTTTCCAGTCTCCGCCGCTTGTGTTTTAAATTAGGCTTGAAAAAAGCGGATAAACCCAATATTCCCGTTCTTGTCGTGGGTAATATTACCGTTGGTGGTACAGGTAAAACACCTATGGTGCTGACTTTAATTGAACTTGCTCAAAAACAGGGTTTTGTTCCAGGTGTGATCTCTCGCGGTTATAAAGCTCAATGCCAACACTTTCCTCATCTTATTAAAGATACTGATACAGCCAATTTTGTCGGGGATGAACCTAAGCTTATTGCGGTTCGTGCCAATGTACCTGTTGTTATAGGTGCAGACCGTGTTGCTTCTGCTCAATTATTAGCAGATATTGGCTGTAATTTAGTGATATGCGACGACGGTCTTCAGCATTACCGATTAGCGCGGGACCTTGAGCTTATTTTATTAGACGGTAACCGATTATTGGGTAATGGGTGTTTATTGCCAGCTGGACCATTACGAGAAGGAAAATGGCGTCTAAAAACAACTGAGTTTGTTATTTATAACCATTTAGCAAGTCAGCCTCTTCACTTTAACGTTATACCAGATGAACCTAGGCCCTTATCGAAAAATACGGCATCGGTTGATATCAGTAAGGTACATTGGCAAGTTATATCAGGCATTGGTAACCCTGAGCGTTTCTACCAATCGATTAAAGAACTTGGCTTGACCATTGAAAGTAAAAAAAGCTTTATTGACCACCACCAATTTACAGAGCAGGATTTTACTGCTTATCGCGGTAAAACTGTGCTTATGACAGAAAAAGATGCCGTCAAGTGTCGAGATTATGATCACGGCAATCTATGGTATTTACCTATTTCAGCTAAACTTAGCCCAGAATTAATGGTTAAATTAACTGACCAGTTAGAGGAATTAAAACAACGTTATGGCCTTTGATAAAAAATTATTAGAAATCCTAGCGTGTCCAGTTTGCAAAGGTAAATTGGAATACGACCAAGACAAAAATGAGTTAGTAAGCCGAGCTGTTAAGCTCGCTTACCCAATTAAAAATGATATCCCTGTATTAATCGAAGCAGAGGCTAGAGCGCTTAGCTTAGATGAGTTGGAGTCTTAGTTTATTATGAGTTACACCATCGTCATTCCTGCCCGATTTGCTTCAACACGCTTCCCTGGCAAACCTCTGGTTGAAATTAACGGTAAGCCGATGATTCAGCATGTCTATGAAAGATGTGTGGCAACGAATGCAAGACAAGTTATTGTCGCTACAGATGATAAGCGCATTGAAAGTGTCGCAACAGCTTTTGGTGCAACCGTATGCATGACAAGCGATAAACATGAATCAGGCACAGAGCGCATTGCTGAAGTGATTGAAAAATTCGCGCTCGATAAAGATGAAGTGGTTGTTAATGTGCAAGGTGATGAGCCATTTATTCCCGAGTCCATCATTGCTCAAGTAGCTGAAAACCTAGTTAACCGCCCGCAAGTGAATATGGCGACCCTATCTGTGCCGATTGAGGATGTTGAAGAAGCCTTCAACCCAAATGCGGTTAAGGTGTTAACGGATACAAATGGTTTTGCCCTTTACTTTAGCCGTTCAACTATTCCGTATGATAGAAACCGCTTTTTGAAGGCCAAAGAGGTGACAGAAATTGGTGACTTTTATCAACGCCATATTGGTATATACGCCTATCGTGCTGGTTTTGTGAATCAATATATCAGTTGGCAGCCCAGTGCACTTGAGCAAATTGAATCTTTAGAGCAATTAAGAGTACTTTGGTATGGGGAAAAAATTCACGTTGAGCAAGCTAAAGAAACGCCTCCCCCTGGTATCGATACCCCTGAAGACCTAGAGCGTTTACTCACTGTAAATTAAGGTTTTGACAAAGTAGCTGATTAAAAAGTATTTTTTGGTCAGCTTTTAAGCTTTGTTTGTACTTTTTATATCAATTTTAATTGAGGATAAATCTATTTAAATCATAATTAATCTTAAAAATACATGTTGGCTGCTTTTTTGTACCAATCAGTTTTTATTAGGATTTTATGATGGAACGCGCTAAAAAATCTTTTCTGACCACTTCCTCACTGGTTTTTGCTCTTACAAGTTTTCACGCTTTTTCAAATGAGCAGAGCACTGCATACCAAGACGTTAATAGCTTTGGCGGCCCAGCTGAAACAGGCGCTATTTTAGAAGGTGATAATCAGCCCAAATATCCACACTTTAGAGTACCTAGCCTAGATGGCTCGATGAATAGCTGGCAAGCTTATAAAGATAAGATTGCTGAAGATACAGGTTTTAAATTTGGTTTAGACTTTACTTCCATTTCACATACTTTAAGTGACACACTTGATGGTACTGAAGATAGTGCACATTCATACGTAGCAAGATTTTATGGCAAGTGGGCACTGGTAAACAAAGACAATCAAAATACAGGTTCATTGACATTTAAAGTCGATCATCGCAATGCATGGGGCAATGAATTACCCGTTGCTTCATTAGGGGGAAATGCCGGTTACTACAGTCAAACAGCTTACCTATTTAGTGATAAAGGTAACTTGTTGGTTGATCTGAATTGGCAACAAAAGCTCAATGATGGCAAGACGGGTTTTATTGTTGGAAAGTTTGATCCCAATGACTTTTTCGACGTGTTGGGCTACGCCACTCCTTGGACCGCATTTAATAATCTAGACACCTCACTCAATATGTCGATTGCACTGCCTGATAATAGTTATGGTTTTGGTGCAGGGCACTGGTTATCAGATAACTGGTATTTACTCGGTGCTGTTAATGATGCCAATGGTACTGTGGATACTAATGACCCATTTGAAGAGGGGTTTGACGAGCTATATAAAACCGTTGAACTTGGTTGGTCTCCTTCTGCTGATGAGCGGTACTTTAAAAACTTTCATGTAACTTTGTGGCAAATGGACGATCACACCGCTTATGGCGAGTCTAATACTCAGCGAGATGGTTCTGAGGGTATCGTTTTTGGAGCTAACTGGACTTGGGATCTTGAGTGGATGCTTTTTACTAAATTTGGCTTATCAGATTACAACAGCGAGTCGGTGAATAACCCTCAGCTTTACGAAAAAGATGTTAAGTTAGGTTTTTTAAAATATTTTAAGCAGCGTTCCGATTTGCTTGGCGCGTCCGTTTCGCATGGCATTTTACCCGATGAATTTGTCGATGCGCTTGGTACCCATGACAGCCAAACAACTTTAGATATTTTTTATCGCATTCAGCTTGCTCAACGAGTTGCCATTACACCCAATTTACAGTTTTTAAAAGTCGCTGATAAATCAGTCGATGACACAAAAGTTTTTGGCATTAAATTTCGTATCACTTTGTAGTGGTTAACGTGAATATTAATTAGGAAAAATGATGAGTTTAAAACACAAGTTTGGATTAGTTTTGGGCCTATTGATTTCAAGTCAGCCGGTTTTTTCAGAAGCTTTAGATGCCGATAAAGCAGCTAAAGAGTTAGCAAACCTGCACTCGCGAGTTTGAACTACAAAAATCAATACACCGAGTTTAATGATGATACGAACCAGCTTTCTACATTATTTCAACCCGTGCTGCCTTTTACACTTGAATCAGGTGCTAAGGTCATATTTAGACCTGCCATACCTGTTATTTGGGATAATGAAAGGAATGATGACGCGGGGCTTGAGAGTAATGGTATTGGCGATATCTCTTTTGACCTAGCTTATGCTGTGAAAACATCTGATCCTTCAGTTTTGTTGGCATACGGTATGATTGCATCTTTACCGACTGGTACCGATGATTTTGGTGGAGAGACCACGTCCGTTGGACCAGAGTTACTGTATGGCAAGTTAAGCAAAACATACATTTGGGGATTATTTCCTAACCACCAATGGGATGTCGCAGGAGATATTAAAGTTAATCGAACTTCTTCTCAGTTTTTTTCAATTTGGTTACCAGGTGGCGGTTGGGCATATGGCACGTCTCCCACGTTGAGCTATGATTGGGAAACAGACCAAGCAACGGTTCCTCTCAATTTAACTGTTTCAAAAACGGTGATGCTCGCAGGGCGGTCTTGAAAGGTCGGTGGTGAAATTAATTACTACATCGAATCGGATGATGAATTTGGGCAAGACTGGATGATAGGTTTTAACATTACTCCAGTTGTAGAAAACTCACTTATTCACTGATTTAAATAAAGCAAAAGGCATTTCAAATTGAAATGCTTTTTGAAGCACTTGGCCCAATTGATATGCTGGGGGCTGCAACATTAAGGCTAAAAGCCATGAAAAGTTTCTTAGATGCTTTTTAATCGTCATTCATTAAGGGAAACGAAAAACGACTCTAACGGCGTCATTGATATCTTTTTCACTGACATAACCGATATAAAAAGGATTAGACTCTACTTGTTTAACTATCTCATTAGAGCTGAGCTGTCTAGGCGGCTTAGCTTTACCTGAAAACAGCATTTTCGACCAGTAAGCTTTTACTTGAACAGATGAGCGACTAAGAAAATACTGATTAAACTGATCTTGCAATGCCATTGAATTGGGTTGTAAAACAATGGCCTTTTCGCCTGTAGTAAATGACTTAATACGGCCAATATACATCCTAGAAATACTGACCTTATCAAAGCTAGCTTCGTTATTGGCATTGACAATAACAACCATCTTTTCCTGAGCAAAGCACAGTGGGCTGAAAATCAAACAAACTATTAATAGTAATTTTTTCAAAACTGTTCCTGTACCTAGAATATTAAATCTATGCCAATAGTAAATAAGATGGCATCACTTTTATCTTCACCGTTATCTTGGTGGTACTCTGAGTTAGAAAATTCAAAATTAGCCAAACTACTAGTCAGTGCTGCCTGCGGGTGAAAGTCATATCTAAAGTGTAGTGACGTTGCCTCAAACTCAGTAATTTCTGAAACTAAGTCATTAATCAGCATTAGCTTAGCTTGGGTAATTGGGTTTTCTACTTTGTAGAAACTTGTTGAATCGTTAATTTGTCTATTTTGCTCTTGTGAAAGCGCAATTTGATATTCACCAAATTTTCTACCCAGTGTCATTTGCCAGGCTTCATTTTTTTGGTCGATAGAATTAAAAGCGATTAAACTAGTAATTTCTGAATTGGCAAACCAAGGTCCTTTTTCGTAATAAATACCGGCCATTAAATAGCGAACACTTGTTTCTGTATCAGACAGGTAAATTCTCTTGAAATCATAATCTTGGGCGACAAGTTCATCGTATACACCTACTTGTCTGAGTAGACCATCAATAAGCTTGTGATCATATTCTTCACTTTCAAAAGTGGTATGTGTCATGCCAGCAAAAAGTGTTAAGCCATCATTTTCTACTTCGATTGAAAGTTGTAGAACAGAATCAATATCGGTTTGCACATTACCGGCAGCTTGGGTCACTATATCTCCATCCCAGCTACCAAAACTAGACACAATTTGGTAGTGCCATTGGTCGTAGTAATTCTGATAATTAAATCTGATACCCTCAATAATAGAGATATCTAGTGGTAGGTAAACCGCTGGAGACAGCCTAGATAAATTGTGCACGTAGCCGATATCTACTGTATCTGAATTGCGGAAAATAGGGATGTTAAATCTACCTGCCAAAATTTGGCTGTGATCATCAAATTGATATTTGATATATGCCCACTGCGCTTCAACATCAAAATCATTGTCACCTTTTGCCATTAACTGAACTGCTGCAGATAAATTGTTACCTAAATCTGTATCCGCTTGGATTGCAAATAAGCTTTCTTTTTTCAGCGTGAAGTCTTTATCTTGGTATCGGTTAAAGTAGATAGGGGTGTTTAAATCGTCACTTAAAAAACCACCACGGATACTAGCAAACCCTGACCATTCTATTGTTTGATTAGCAATAGCGGTAGAACTAAATAAAACGGAGAGTAGGAAGGCAATTTTCGCTTTCAATGTATGTTCCTTTCCAATAAAAAGCACTTAGTTTACTTTGCTTGAATAAACTAATTATGATTGTAGTCGATAGGCTGACTATATGACAAAATTATAGTCGCCAAGTTATGTATTCTGTAGTTATTTCAATTGTCGCATACAATCATGAACTAATATATAGTAAGAATATGGAACAGTGTTTGCTTAGACCATTAAGAGTTAATCAATATTGAGCAAATATTGGCAATTTTTTGACGCCAGTTTTATCGGGAATGACAATGCGCTTACAAAGACGAATGACTTTAGTATTATTTTCTGTTTTGCTACTGAGTTCGCAGCTTCTTTTACCTAATGTTTCTTTTCTTCCTGAAGCTTATGCGCAAGGCATGATGATAAGAGGAGCAAAAGAGACTGATAATGGTTTATCTGGTAAGACTTATGGTCCTGTAACACCTTCCGATACGCTGTGGCGCATTGCTGAAAAAGTAAGACCGAGCAAAGAACTCTCTACATACCAAATTATGGTGGCGCTGTACCAAGCAAACCCGCATGCATTCCAAGAAAATAATCTAAATCACATTCGTTACGGCTCCACTTTAGATATTCCTACCGTGGCTGCAATGCGCAAAGTAAGCAAGTTAGCCGCGAGACAAAAATCTGACTTGGATGATGAACTTTGGGCCAATAAACAACGGAAACTTGCTGCCGCTAAAGCTGACCCTGAAGAAAGTAAGCGGCAAACAAATGCCAAACAGGCTGATGTTGAGCAAGCTAAAATACAACTTGAAGATAAAATAACGATCCTTCAAAACGAGCAAGTTGAATCCTACAAAATCATGAAGGAGCAATTTGCAACTTCACTTGAAAGCATTCAAATTTTGCTAGAGGAAAACAACCGACTTAAAAACCGCCTTGCTTCAGTTAATGAAGAAGTCGTTTCTTTAAAAGAGCAAGTTGGTCAAGATAGTGAGTTACAAAAGCAAGTTGAACTGATACTTCAACAACAAACCGAAGAAATTGAAGCACAAAAGGTAAAAGAACAAGAAAGCTCAGACAATGTGTTTGCAAGTATCATTACTGCCATAAGTAATAATCTTATCTATCAAATACTTGCCGGTATTATCCCTGCATTGTTGCTAAGTGCTGGTTTGTTTTTTTGGTTAAAGCGTAAAAAAGAGGATAGTGCCGCTCCTGAGCTAGAATCACAAAAAACAGCAGAAACGTCGCTAGACGACGAATTAGATTTTAATCTCGATGATGGTTTAGATACCAATGAACTCGTTGCTGATGAGCTTGATGAAGCCGTTGATGATCTTCTCGTCCCTGATGATGACTCAATTCAATTGGATGATGACTTACTTTCTGATTCACTAGATGAAATGACTGATGATTTATCAGATGATTTACTGCTTGATGACGATGTACAGCCACCGCCTGTTGAGGAATCTGCAGATAGCCTTGTCTATGAAGAAGATGATGATGACTTACTCGCCGTTCCGGATGACGCCATCGATGATGACGAAGAAGATATCAGTGGCATGCTCAATCAAGATGACCTTGATGATTTACTTTCTGGTGCGATGGGCGATGATACATTAGCGGATGTTGCTGAAGGTGATATCGATGCTTTACTCGACTCGGCTACAGATGATGAAGAAGGTACAGAGGAATTATCACAAGACGAACTTGATGCATTACTAAGTGGTGATGGATCTGATGACAGTGATGTTGCTGAACTTGATGATATCGATGCGCTATTAGAGAGCAACGAGCCTGATTCGGAATTACAAGCTGACGTCGGCGATGATGACGATATGCTTGATGCTTTATTGGATGAAGATATTGGTGATCTTGGTGCTGAAATTGATGAAGATAATATTAGCGATGAGATTGGTGTTGGTGAGCTACTCGATGAAGATGTGGAAATTGAAAAGCCAGTTAAATCAGACACAGTACAAGCTCAGCAAGATCTAGAAGGTGAAGTAGCAGGGCTAGATGATATCGATGCCTTATTAGCTGAAAATAGTGCAGATGAAGCGGGCACTGATGATGTAGATGATATTGATGCGTTATTAGCTGAAAATAGTGCAGATGAAGCGGGCACTGATGATGTAGATGATATTGATGCGTTATTAGCTGAAAATAGTGCAGATGAAGCGGGCACTGATGATGTAGATGATATCGATGAGTTATTAGCTGAAAATAGTGCAGATGAAGCGGGCACTGATGATGTAGATGATATCGATGCGTTATTAGCTGAAAATAGTGCAGATGAAGCAAGCACTGATGATGTAGATGATATCGATGAGTTATTAGCTGAAAATAGTGCAGATGAAGCGGGCACTGATGATGTAGATGATATCGATGCGTTATTAGCTGAAAATAGTGCAGATGAAGCAGGCACTGATGATGTAGATGATATTGATGCGTTATTAGCTGAAAATAGTGCAGATGAAGCGGGCACTGATGATGTAGATGATATCGATGCGTTATTAGCTGAAAATAGTGCAGATGAAGCAAGCACTGATGATGTAGATGATATCGATGAGTTATTAGCTGAAAATAGTGCAGATGAAGCGGGCACTGATGATGTAGATGATATCGATGCGTTATTAGCTGAAAATAGTGCAGATGAAGCGGATTCTGATGATGTAGATGATATCGATGCGTTATTAGCTGCAAATAGTGCAGATGAAGTGGACTCTGATGATGTCGATGATATTGATACGTTATTAGCTGAAATTAATAAAGAAGCGGATTCTGATGATCTAGATGATATCGATTCGTTACTTGAACAAAGTACAGAAGCTGACAGCGCAAAAGAGATAGAAGACGCTTTTTTTGAACAGGAGAGCTCTGATTTAGATGGTGAGCTAACAGATGATCTCGATTTTGATGCCTTATTAAATGAAGTAGGCGATGACTCAAGTAGTGACGATGTAGATACTCAATCTGTCGATGAGATGCTTGCATCATTAGATGAAGATGCTGCTACCAATGATACGGAACACTTGGATTCAGATGATGATTCCATATTAGATCCTTCAGGTGAATTTGAGCAAGCTACCAGCTCTATTGATGAGCTTGAAGTTGCAACAGATGACTTGCTTCAGTCTGAATCAGACGAAAATATTGAAGCGCTTACTCAAGGGGATGACGATACGTTACCGGAAAATGAACAGGATTCACTTTCGGTTGATGTCAGCGAAGTTGAAGAAAACGCTATTGAAGAGCTTGACACTTTCGAGCATACAGAACCAGAAATTGCTGACGAATATGAAGAGTTTTCAAAGCCAGTCAGTGAAGAGCTAGTAAGTGAAGAAACTGATTTACCAGATGAGTTATCACTTGAAGCTGAGCTCGAACAGGCACCAATGCCAGTCGATGAATGGTCAACCGAATCAGAAAGTACTGATGAAAGTTTAGTTGCAGAGGAAAACCTATCTGGACCATTAGCAACTGAAGATAATCTCGAGCTTGCTGAATCCATGGAAATGGATGAGCTACTTGAGGAGCAGCCAAGTCCTGAATTTGACGAGGCTTTTGCTGAACCCGAAACTGTTGATGAGCTCGCTGATACATTAGTTTCAGAAGATGAGAGTCCTGCTAGCGAGTCTGTTGATACGATTGACATTGATGATGACTTTACAAATACCGAACAAATCCCCGCTGATGAAGATGCTATTTTGGCTGATGATTCGGAACACGCTGGAGCAGGTTCAATCGAGCCGTCTGCTGAAGATTTAACCATATCAGCAGATGTGCCTGAAAACAGCACTCTTGATACTGAAGACGGTTTGGCAGAACAATCCTTAGATACTTTAACAGAAACCGAAACAGATGACTTATCGCTAGACATTACCGGTGAATCGTTTGATGAAGTAGATGATGTTCCTAGCTCGGGTGAAGAATCGCCACAAATTGATGACCTTGATATTGAACTTGACGATTTACTGGATGAAAGTGAGGAACTGACAGGTTCTACAGTTGCTGAACTTGAATCATTAATAGATTCAGACACAGATAATTTAGACATCGCAGAAGAAAACTCAGTTTTAGATACACCAGTTGAAAATTTAGCATCCGAGCTTGACGTAAATGAAGAGCGCGAGCTTGAACTACCCGTCGAGAGTGATTCAAATGCCTTTCAAATAGACGACGTAGCAGATTTAAATTCTGAATTAGAGCCGGGTTTAGCGGCAGTTGAAAGTGAAACGCTAAATGATGAGGTTGAAGTTGAAAAAGAGCTTGCATCTGGACAGGCCGACATAGAAGCTTTTGCAGAGCCAGAGCCAGAGCCAGAGCCAGAGCCAGAGCCAGAGCCAGAGCCAGAGCCAGAGCCAGAGCCAGAGCCAGAG
>NZ_JABULX010000002.1 GCF_013328345.1 Marinifaba aquimaris | reverse complement strand
GTTCAATGACAGATGGTTATGACTGCTATCAAAATGCACTGGCTGAGAGAGTAAACGGTATTCTTAAAAACGAATACTTGTTAATGAAACCAAATAACCTAAATGAGGCAAGGGAAATGGTAAAACAATCAGTCGATTTATATAATCAACAAAGGCCACATTCGGCCTTAAAATACAAAACGCCCGATGAAATTCATCAGGCGTTTTAATCAAAAAAGTGTCAACCCATACTAGGATGGGTCACTCAGTTAAGCAATTTCTTGAGCTTGTTTATCTCTAATATTCTTTTGTGCGGTAACAGCAGCAAATAAACTCAGAATATAAGCCATGGCATAGAAGCCTTTTTCACTTAATAGTAAGTCTGCGTTAATTAAGCCAACGACCAGTAAACCTATTGCACTTATTGATGCGAACCACGCTAGGTTAGTGTACAGCTTAGAGGTTTTTACTTGTTCAGCTTGGTCTCGAATTGTTTTTTGTAGCGAGACGGTGGCGAATAAACCGTATAGTAAAACAATAAGATAATAACCTTTTTCATTTAGTAGCATTTGGGCATTGAATAGACCTATGCTATAAGCTGAAATGCCAGCTGCTAAAGCGACAATTGAAGCAACAAAATAAGTTTTTGTTGGTTGTTGTGTTGGGTTCATGATAACGCTCCTTTGTTCTTAATAAATATCAGCTTGTTGCTGATTGCTTGAGGAGCAGTATTGCCATTATTATCCTTTTGGTAAACCAAAAGGTTTGATGTCGACAAATGTAAGGCTAAAGGTATAGCTAGGCTATACCTTTTTGTTTGCTAATTAATAAATTGGTTGATTTGCTCAAGCATCGCAGAGTAATGCGGGTTATATGTTAAACGCGAGAATACAGGGTAGTGCTGTTTAGTGTCTTCAGTTAATTCACCTTTCACTGTGTATTGTGCACTTTTACAGTCACTAAATGCTTGGCTATCAATTGGGTAATGACCACAATTTCGGTAGTAACCTACAACGCCATAGTGTTCATTAGTCGGGGCGTTAATCAAGGCGGTGTGGGCGATATCCAATACGCATTTATCTTCACTTTGGCAGCTTTTATTGGCTGGGATTTGCTGCAGTTTAATACCTTTTAGCAGGGCTGGTTCGAGCTCATCACCATAATAAACAAGTTCAGTAGCTGAGTGGGGGTTAGCTCGGTACCATTCGTTGATTAATGTAATTGTGGCACTTGTTGAGATAGTTGAATCGTTTTGGGCTGCAAAGGTAAGCATAGGTACATTGTGGAAATAACGTTGATTACCCGCTTGCCCATTAACTCTGTTCATTAACGCGTGTACTTGTGCAGCCGCGTTATAAGGAAAGGATTCATATTTAGCAAAGTCAGTATCTGCAGATTGATCTATCCAAGTACTTAGCCAGCTCACGTACTGAGCCGCCCATGCCAAATCGCTTTTGGCTTTTGAAGCTGGTGACCACAGTAATATACCTTTTATTTGCTCTGATACTTGTTCTCTTGCCATTAAATAATCAAGTATTAATGCTCCACCTGTTGAAAAGCCACCTAAATAAACCTGTTGGTAATCGCTTAAACTACTTTCAATAGCAAAGGTGGTTGCCTGTTGCCACTCTGCTTTATCAAGCTCAATTAAGTCACTAGCTGCTGTACCATGCCCTGGTAACAGTAGAGTACGTACATTAAAACCTTGTTGATAAAAATGACCGGCTAAATCATGAAAATGATAAGGTGAATCCGTTAAGCCATGAATGAGTAAAACGACCTTATCTTGGTTATTTTGCTTTAATTCAAAAGGTGCAACTAGGTCTTTAACTGTTAATCCTGTTTCATCAGCAGATAAAATTGCGCTGATATCGGTTTTTATTGGACATTTAAAATCGGCTTGCGGATTTCGTTTAGCAATTCTTGCTTTTGCATAATTTAGGTAGTCGCTATAAGCATTTTGGCTTGTGTAATTAAATGGTGGTACAGCAATATCATTGGCAAATCGGTATTGACCTTGTTCGGCAAATATTACTTGTTGTTCGGCTTTTTGGTGGATGTGAATGCAGTCGATATTACTGGCCCAAGTAATGGGGCTGAATAAAATCAACATGATAAAACTATAGCGCTTGAATAATGACATCTGTTAATTCCGTTAGTTAGCTTGTCTTTTGAGTTGTTCAAATATAGGTAATTGCCAAGGTCTCATGGCGAGCAATAAGCCGATGTGTTGACGTTTGTTCAAAGGTAACTTCGCATCCTCCTGGTTGAGCATGGCTGCTTCTTGCATTAATAAGTTTAATTTTCGTTGAATGATCTCAATTGAACTCTCAGAGTACGTGCCTCTTAGATAAAACCTGAAGTCCCCTTCGTTATCAAATTTAGACTGCATAAACCGAGTGAGTACTTCTTTTTCCATAAACCTTTCGAGCGGTCCGTTTTTTCGCCATCTAAAGTCTTGAGAGATTAAGATCTTGTAGCGATTATTGGGCAAGAGTTGAATCATTTTGAGTTTATCTAACCTGGCTAGCAGTTGAATGCACTCAAATTGGTCGATTTGGTAATGTTCAATAATTTCCTCAAATTGCCAAGCATCTTTAACACAGACGGCCACTAATAAAAGTTTGTGATCACTGACGAGCTCTTGCTCTTGCTCTTCGGTTAACTCCGATATTTTTAATTTTTGCTGTTCCGCTAAATTAAATAAATCGGTTAACGATAATCCGATTACCTGACAGATTTGTGATAAACGATCGAGTGAGTAAGTTTGAGTGGAAAAAATACGCTTGATATTGGCCTCACTCATCTCAAGTTCGTTGGCCAGTGTTCTATAGGTAATTTTCTTTTCTCTCAGCAACTTCTTAAGTGTTTGGCTAATCTGGGTAATTTCACTCATGGTTTATAAATTTAATACTTTTGGTTGATTAGGTTTATACATTATTTGTTTAGGTTTACATAGTGGCTACCTGAAATTAATCTTTTCCTGCGTTCAACATGAATTAACAGGAAAAAATAATGAAAACTAAATTATCAATCATCTTATTAGCAGCTTGTTTAACCTCGACTTGCTCTTTTGCAAATGGCTCTATGGATAATAGCCAACAAGCATCTAAACACAGTGCATTAGCCGCCTCACACGGAACCAAAGCAAGTGTTCAAGTTGCAAGCGTTGCTTCTGCTGTGCCGCTAATTAGCGTTGGCAGTGCGGGTGTTGTGAGTGTTGCAGCTGGGGCAAGTATCATTGATGCAGCGGTTAGTAAGCCGCAACCACTAGAGGTTACTGAAATCACGATAACTGCAGACAGATCGCCTAAAGCCATGCTTGCTGACTGTGAAGAATAGGTCTTAATAATGCGTTATTTCTTTATCATCGCTTTTTTATCTTTGTTTAGTGTGACTAGTTTGGCAGGACAAGCTAGTCAGGCTGAGCAGCAATCTCAATTTAGTTCTGAACAGGTTATCGCTTTTGCTAAACAGGTTGAGTACCAAGCGGCTGAACAAGGTGCTCGTGCCTTTATTATTGCTCGTGTCGGCCAATCAGCAGAGTCTTTACCTGATGGCATTGCATTTACTCATACGGCAGTAGCCATTTATTCTCAATTGACCTTGGCAGATGGCGAGGTAGTGAATGGATATCAAATTTATAATTTGTATCAAAAAGCAACAAATCCGGCCAAGAGCCACCTAGTGAATGATTTCCCGGTCGACTTTTTTTGGGGAGCAGCAGAGCTCAAAGCGGGGATTTTAATTCCCATTCCGGCACTGCAGCAGCGATTGATTGAATTGGTTGCCTCTGGTCAACACCAGTCATTACACAATGAAAATTACTCGATTATTGCTAATCCGTTTAATGATAAATATCAAAACTGTACCGAATTTACCTTAGATATGATCAATGCCAGTATTTATCAAACTCTTAACGTTAAGCAGTTGAAAGTGAATGCAAAAAAATACTTTAAGCCACAAAGAGTGAAAGTTAGTCGGTTCAAATTAGCGATGGGAAATTTATTTGTTGACCATATCAGCACAGATGACCACTCAAAACGCCAAATTTATACAACTAGTTTTGGCAGCATAAAAAGGTATCTCGATGACAATGATTTATTATCTCAATCACTGATAATTAATGGCTAGGAGTCACTAATATGCAGCTTGGTTTTTTCAAATATCGCGTGTTGAAATATCTTATTATTCATATGCTTAATTAAATTGCAGCCTAGTCTTTACAAGGTTTAAAAGCTAAACTTTAATTACAGCGTTGGAAGGAAAAATAGGAGCTGCAGAAGTGACACGGATACTGGTAGTGGATGATGACTCCATGATGCATAAAGTCATCAAGTTCGCTTTGTGTGACCACATCAACTCACCTTATGAGTTGGATTTTGCTTTTAGTGGTGACGAGGCAAGAAAAAAATTTCATCAACATCGAGCTGACTTAGTCATTACTGACATTGTCATGCCAGATATGGATGGCTTTGAGTTAACTATATTTTTAAAAACATCAGATCCAGCTCCTTATGTTATTGTTATGTCGGGGACCAATTACGCTAATTTACATACAGCTGAGACGCTAGGCCCTGATTTTGTATTACACAAAGACGACTTAATCCCTAAATTGGCCAATGCACTGTCTGGTTTTAAAGCCAGTATGGCAATAAATTAAATCGCGATATTTTTCATTTCTTCATAGCTAATTAAATAAATCCGGTGTTAAGATTTGATCCGACATTTCGGAGCAAATTATGATAAAAAAACTTCTTATCGCCGGTTTGATGGCCGTAGGTTTTGCCTCTTCTCCTGCTATCGCCAACTCAGAGTCTCAATTCATAGACGACCTTGTAAATAATCACGGTTTTGAACGTGAATATGTGAAAACAACACTGGCTAAAGCCGCAGTGCAACAAGGTATCATTGATTCCATCACTAAACCTTGGGAAGCCAAGCCTTGGTATAAATATCGCACTATATTTTTAAAACCTGAACGCGTTGAAAAAGGTGTCGCGTTTTGGTTAGAGCATCAAGAAGCACTTCGTCGAGTAGAAAAAGAGCTAGGTGTTGATGCCGAGCTCGTTGTTGCCATCATTGCTGTTGAATCTTATTTTGGTCAGTACCTAGGAAAGCACAAAGTTTTAGATTCCCTTTACACACTTGGTTTTCACTACCCAAAACGCGCTAAGTTTTTCAAAAAAGAGCTGAAAGAGTTTTTCTTATTAAGCCGTGAAGAAGGCTTTGATATGAGTGAGCTCAAAGGTTCCTATGCAGGTGCGATGGGCTGGGGGCAATTCATCTCATCGAGCTATCGACATTACGCGATTGATTTTGACGGTGATGGTGTAAGAGATTTAATTAATAACCCTGTCGATGCTATTGGTAGTGTGGCTAATTATTTCAAAAAACACGGTTGGAAGCTGGATGCAGCAGTAACCGTCCCTGCTGAGGTCCAAGGCGAGCAATACAAGTCGGTACTTACTAAGGGCAATAAACCTAAACTGAAAGCAATTGATATATTGGCAAAGGGGGTCAATGTCTCAACTGATATCAATGCACAACAAAAAGCGAAATTACAGCCGCTTGAAATTGAAAATGGCGATGAGTATTGGCTGACGTTCCACAACTTTTACGCTATTACTCGATATAACCATAGCCCGCTTTATGCGATGGCGGTGTATCAGTTATCACAACAAATTGCTGCTCAAAAGCAACAACTCACAATGGCTAAGGCTAAATAATGCAAAAGCGAGTTACCTTTTTGCTCTGTCTGCTAATGGCTGCATGTAGTTCGACTAATAATAGTCGTTATGCGCTCAAGCAAGATATTGCGCCTGATCGCGTGCCAACAGAACAAGAGATGATAGATCCTATTCCTAAACACCTTACGCCAAGTCGAGGTGGTAACAAAGATTACCGAGTACTGGGAAAAGACTATCAAGTTATGCAGTCTGCAGATGGTTTTGTCGAGCGTGGTATTGCCAGTTGGTATGGTCGAAAGTTTCATGGTCATTTAACGTCAAATGGCGAGATATATGACATGTTTGCTATGACAGCAGCGCATAAAAACTTGCCTCTACCTACCTATGTTGAAGTGGTCAATCTAGATAATGGCCGAAAAGCTATTGTAAGGGTTAATGACAGAGGACCTTTTCACCCAGGAAGAATTATCGATTTATCTTATTCTGCGGCAACTAAGTTAGGTGTGACTCAGTCGGGTACCGCTAATGTCGAAATTCGCGCTTTAGCGACTCAGGCCGGCGGCTTTATCACACTCGAACAGGCGGATGATAGGACTAAACTTGAGCAAGCCGCAGTTGCTTTTAACTTGCTGTATCAGTTACCCACGCAAATAAGACAAACGGCTGATAATTATCAGTTATTAGTCGGCCCGTTTTCTCAAGAGCAAGAGCTGCAACAGAAAATAGAGCAATTCCAAAATTCTGGTTATCCAGCTAAACGTTACATTGAACAATAAAAAAGCAGGCGTTAAGCCTGCTTTTTATTTTAATACGCCGCCCATTCTACATCTTTACTGATAAATTGATGGTATTGCCACAAGCAGTACCCCGTTGTAATAGGGGTGAGAATAACCATCAAGTTGAGCATGATATCAGCGCCAAGAAAATCAATGCCCATTTGAGTAAATATCAATAAAGGTAAACAGGCCATAAAAAGAAAATACACTATTTTCTGACTTAGGTTTGAACGTTTTTGTGCAGTTGATAATGCTAACCCTAGATTAATTGATACTAAGCCAAATAGGTAAACGCTATACAGTAACCAATTGACTTCGCCTGTACTAAAAGCCGCTTGAATCGGTTTGGTTAACACCAGTATTAAAATAAAAGGCAGTAGCATGGCTATCAAGTAAAGCTTAACCACGTACTTTTTTGCTGATTTTTGATTGTTGGCGCGTGTACTCGTCAGCCATAGCTGGCTGATTAAGCTACGATTGCTTGTCGCAACATGAAAGGCGATACAATACACGCCGATCATGATGCAGCTAATGAGTGAGATAAATGCATATTGTGGGTCATTGTGTAATAACCCTGCGCTACCTGTGATGGCGATGATGATAATTGAAATCAATAACAGCGAGTGCACTATTAATGAATCGCGCCAAAATAAAGCGTATAGAATTGTGGTTGAGGGCGATTTTATTGATTTGAAAAACCAATTATCAACGCCCAAACCATTCGCATTATATTTTAAATTTTGCTGACAACTGGCAAGTGACATCATCGAATGCCAGTATTGAATACGACTCGCACTTTGATTCGCTTGGATATTTTGTTTTTTACTCAAATGCCAAGCAAATCCGCCCGTCATGGCCAACGCACTCAATATCAACAAACATATTGTTTCACTCGATTGTACTAGCTGATCAAGTTGCTCTGTATAGCCTGACTTTATCACTGTTGCAAACGCTAAACCGAATATCATCCAAAAACCAGCTTGGTAGACTTGATTAGGTAAAAACTGAGTCGCGATGGCAATTAATAAAAAGTTGAAGGTGAATAAAAAGCTCAGTTCAAAAGGCACACCTTTGTAATGATTGACCATTGAAAAGATAAAGGTGAGAAATAAGCTCGCCATCAAAACGCCAAGTTGGGCTACTTTAGGATAATTAGGTAAAACAAAGGCGTGTTGTTCGCAGTTAATCGCTTTGAGTTCTAATCCACATGTCGCTGCAAATTGGGCTAAAAAGCAGACGGTGACAAAAATACGCATTGAATAATGCATATCAGGTATTGCTGGTAAAGCGCATAAACCGATTAAGGCAACTAGGAAATAAAGCCAATTTGCTCTTAGCAAACGCTGACTAATACTCAATGTGGCTATCATTGCGCTATCTCCATGTATATTTGCTCGAGATCTAAGTCTTGTGCGTGTAGCTCAGCGTTGAACTGTGCTTTTATTTTATCGAGCTCTAAATCTGCTGCACCTTGAACAACGGCATTAGCAAATACTCCTTGTGCCTTATAGCTCAGCGTAGATGAAAATGGGCTAGTTTCAGGCATTTGTTCTGAGGCTTTGATGGTGATTTTTTTGACTTGTTCTTTTAACACATCCAAGGCACCTGAGTATTTTAGTTGTCCTTGGTTGATGATGACGACATCAGAAGCAACTCGCTCAAGGTCCGAAACAATGTGCGTGGAGAATAAAATAGTGGTTTCTTGCGCTAAGTTTAATTTGATTAGCTCTTGAATAAACTCTCGTCTGGCCAATGGATCTAAACTGGCAACAGGCTCATCTAAGATCAATAGTTCTGGTTGGTGTGCCAATGCATGCACAATCGCTAAGCGTTGTTTTTGCCCAAGTGAGATGTTTTTTATTTTCTCTTTGCCGTTTAATTGCCACATATCGAGTAATGCCTCTACTCTGTTGTGATCCCAACTTGGGTAGAAGCTTTTTTGGTATTGAATACTTTGTTCAATGCTCATCCATTCAAAGAAAGCAGGTTGCTGAGGTACATAACCAATTTTTGCTTTAGCCATAGCATCGAGTTGCCAGCTATTTTGACTAAATAGCTTAGATTCTCCGCTATCTAGGTTAAGCATCCCTAGCATGACTTGCATTAACGTTGTTTTACCCGCGCCATTTGGGCCTAATAAACCGATGACTCTGCCTTTAGGCAAATTTAAATCAATATTGTGAAGCACAGTTTTATCGGCAAAACGCTTACTTGCACCTTTTAATTCAATAATAGATTCCATGGTCATTCCTTAATTAAACTGTTTTACTCATTTGCTTGGCTAAAGCCGTCAATATGTCTTCTTGTGTCAAATCCAATTGCTTGGCTTGCATGGCCAGCTGCTCGATATTGGGCTGAATCAGCGCTAGGCGCGTTGCTAAATAATCACGCTCATTTTGTTGCTCTCTTGCCGCTACCGTCATGCCTTTGCCTCTTTCTCTGATGACTAGCCCTTGTGACTCTAATTGACCAAAGGCTTTGGATATCGTCATAGGATTGATAGAAAATTGTTCAGCAATTTTTCGTACAGAAGGTAACTTATCTCCTGTTTTCAATTGCTTAGCTGTGATTAAATGGGTTAATTGTTCAACAAGCTGGCGGTATATTGGCGTACCACTATGCGGGTCGAGATTAAGTTGCATCAAAATACTATCTATAGTCATTCGATTTTTAGTCTGTATTGGTGTATTAATTAACTAATACACTTAGTTTAGGGTGTATCATTTTTTAAACAAGTTCATTGTGTTCATTTCTTTGCGTTTTAAAGATGGAATAACAGCGAATTCAGATAAAGGGAAAATATGTCGAGAGTATTAGCATTAGATGGCCTCAGAGGTTGGCTATTAATTATCATTGCTTGCAACCATTTATTTGGTCAGTTTGTTTCTACATTTACTCGTGAGCCTTTTGGTTTTGTTTCTGCTGCAGAAGGGTTTGTCTTTTTATCTGGTTTTGTTGCTTACCTTGTTTACTCAAAAATTGACGATAAAGCCAAACAAAGGAAGAAAATTTGGCACAGGTGTGGAGTGATTTATTTATTCCACTGCATTTCATTGTTGATTGTCTATTGTCTCATTGCTTTGTGGCCAGTTTTCAAACCGGTTTGGTTAGAATTCTTATTGGTCAGTAATTGGTATCAAGACCCTACTTCTACTGTATTTCTAATTTTCAGTTTGTTAGAGCAACCAGGCTTTTTTGATATCCTGATCTTATATTTGTGGCCCATGTTCTTTTTACCTTTTGCTTTGCAATTATTAGCAAAAGGGAAATGGCTATTATTACTGGGTGCGAGTTTCGCTGTTTGGTTAGCTGCTCAGTTTTTACAACAAGATATTTTGAATCAACCTTTTTCACTGTTCTTTCCCGATTTAACGTTAAGGTTGAGCTATTTTGACCCACTTGCTTGGCAAGTACTTTTTTATTTAGGCGTAGTGTTAGCCTATTTGATAAAAACGCGACCACAAGTATTTGTGTTTCCACCTATTATCAAAGCAATCTTTATAGCTGTTTTTGCCAGTTTAATGTTGATTAAGCATATGCAACCAGAATGGTTCACTACATTTGCCAGTGCTGAGTCAAGGAAATGGCTGACGGGTAGTAATGACACGGTTCCTGTACTTCGCATTATTAATATTTTAGTTTTAGCCTATATGTTTAAGCTCTCTTTACCCTATTTAAACAAGCTTTATGAGCTCAGGTATCCTGTATTTTTAGGCCAGCATGCACTCGCTGTATTTGTATTTCACACTATGGTGATTTATTACTTGGGGCCAAGTGTTCATCAATATGTTAACGAAACTTGGTATTGGGATGTGTTGGCATGTATGGGGTTTGTGGCCTTACTCAGTATTCCTGCTTATTTGGATAGCCGTTATAAAATATGGCGTAAGCAGCAAAAATTAAATTTAAGCGTAAGCACTTAAATTATTTTGATTAGGTATGCTGTTGGTGTTGTAGAAACGTTGGATCTTCAAAGCTCGAGAGTTGATTTGAGGGTCCGATTGCTCAATGGTTTCAGCAAAGGTTGGCACAGATGGGCTGGTGTCTAGGGTAGGGATAAATTCTGCATCAAGCTCTTCTGCTTTCAGTGATGCACGTGCTTGAAAAGTAGGTACAGGTTGAACATTGATGCCCTGGCTTTGAATATCCTCGGCTTTAATAACTTGTGCTACGTTTTGTGCCTCGGTATTTGCTTGCGTAGTTTGTGCGTTCTCAACTTGTGCATCAGCGGATAGCCGCTCAACGTTCTTTTGTAAAACTTCTTGACGAGCAGCTTGCTGTTTTTGAGCTGCTTCTGCGGCTACTTTTCTATCTTGATTAGATGGTTCTGCTGGGGCTAATGCAGCGCGTTGCACTTGCTCCATTTTTTGAACGGTTGCTTGTGGGTCGTTGGGTACCTCAGAAACATCTATTTTGACTTCTCCACCGACCGCATAATTCTTGCCATCAGGACCACGCTCGTAATCATAGCTGGGTGAACCCGCATATTGACCACCTGCATTAGCATGGGCTTGTTCGTGAACACGTACTTCCTGATCTCTGGCTTGCAGTTCTGCAATTTTTTTCAGTTCAGCTTCTGTAAATTGCTGGTTCGATTGTTGTGAACTTTGCTGTGCTTGTTCTGCTAACTCTCGGCCCTGACTTTGTTGGTCAGTTGGATTACCGTCTTGTTGGCTTGTTTCACCTTCACTTGCGCTATTTAGGTTATTCGCAAAATCAGCTGTATCTCTGTTTTGTTTTTGCGCTTTGATGTAATCATAAGTGAGGGGAGCTTGCTTGGTTGAAGCTTGCTCGTTTTCGTTATTAAGCCCTTTTTCTGCATCTCGTTTTGATGCTTGTTCAGTTTGGCTAATTAACTCGCGCGCAGCTTGTTGCCTTTGCGCCGACTCTGTTTGCGGGTTAGCAAAGTTGAGATTTAAGTTAACAGGGAACTGAGTAACAATATTCATCGAATTAAACGGTAATATCCAAAATAGTGCCTAACATATCGCTTCCAGCTTGTATCGATTTGGCGTTTGCAGCGGCAAGATTTTCATTTTCGACAAGTGAAACCAGGTTTTCGACAGTAGATGGTGCATTGGCAGGTGTGTTACCTGCTGACTCTTTAGCAATGTTTGCACTAGCTTGAGTGACACCATCAGAAGCCTTTTGAAAGCCTTGAACACCAGCATAAAAAGCATTTTGAATTTGCATAACGACCTTACCCTATCTCATTACTGCTCAATTTGGGATAGCTAAAAACGGGTACACTTGTACCTATATACCAATGATTATCGTCTAAAAAGCGAACAATTTAAAGTGTCTGAATAGAATCACTCTAGATAGATAACTTACTGATTAGTGCTTTTGGTTATAAATTGTCTAATACTCGCTATAAACTCTGTTTTGTCTGACAAGAAAGGCGCATGAGAGGCATGTTTAAACAGTAGGGTTTGTGCATTGGGTTGTAGAGCTGAAATGAAATCGATTGCTTTTGCTGGTACCAACGAATCGAGCCGGCCATAAATTCTTAAGGTTGGCTGGGTGATATCCGCTATTTGGTTTCGCAAGTCGACTTGTTCTAGTAAAACTAGGCCCCCTTTTAAGGCTGACAATGCCGGGTTAGGGTAAGTCATTAAGAGGGCTTTCAGCGCCTTGATGTCTTGCTTAGCCGTTGGGCTTCCCATTGCTTGGATCGCTAAAAAGCGCTCTAACGTTTTACTGTAGTCACTTGCAAGCTGTTGCTGAAAACCTGCTAAAACTTTAGGTTTAATGCCAGGCCAATCGGTTTGTTTTTTTTCTGCAAAGCAAGGAGAAGATGCTACACAAATAAGGCCTGTTACCAATGCTGGATAATGCAGAGCAAAGTATTGTGCAATTAAGCCTCCCATAGACCAACCAATGAAAATACCGGGTTTTTCGATTGTTTGTTCCATTTGCTGGCAAATATTTTCCAGACTAAAAGGGGTTATTATCTCTTCGCTGGCTGCGCCAAACCCGGGAATGTCTAGTGTCACAACGTCAAAATCATCTGTCAGTGCTTGCGTAACAGGTTGCCATACTGCTTGATTCATTCCCCAGCCATGGATGAAATAGAGCGTTGATTTATTTGCCATCTAGATATTCACTACTTTGTTCTACACTCTACTTACACGGCTCAATAAACCGAGATGCAAATGAGTGATTGGTTCGAAAAATTAAGGAAACGAGTATATCCGATTTTGATGCCATCGCCTTGCACTTTATGCGGTGATGCCGAGGCAGATGACGCTTTGTGTCCCATTTGTATCGAAGATATTTTCAATAGCCCCAGTTACCTTGCATTTGCCGATTTAAAAGAGGTACCTAAATTAGCGTCGGTTATGGAAATGGATACACTTGATCACATATATGTGGCATTTAATTATCAATGGCCTATTTCAAAATGGATTAGCGCTTACAAATATCAACAAGTCATGCACTATGAGTCGGTATTAAACACAATTTGGCAGCGGGCTTTGACAAAAGACTTTGATGTGGGGTTAAAAAGCGATGAGCAGGTTGTTATCACTTATGTCGCCAGCGATTGGTTAAGGTTATGGCAAAGAGGCTTCAATCAGTCTTACATTATGGCGCAATTTGTTGCTGATAAAATCGGCAAGCCTTTAAACGATTTATTCTACCGGCAAGTCGGTGTGGCGCACCAATCAGGGCAGGGGGCAAAAGCGAGAAGAGCTAAGCACAATGCTTATCAAGTAAGAGCAGAGCAAGTGGCGAATATCGAAGGTAAACATATCTACCTCGTTGATGATGTGATCACCACAGGCCAAACGCTGAATCAATTGGCTTATTTACTCAAGCAACAAGGAGCGATAACCGTTACTGCAGTTGTCTATGCTTGGGCTAATGAATCGCTATAGACTGGTCAGTCGGCAAACAAAAGAGTAGAATAACAAAATATCCTAGTTATTTAGTCAGGTACTTTTTCGATGTCTGAACAAAAATTATTTATCTCAATTTCTGAAACTGCGCAAAAACACTTTGCCAAATTATTAGAAAGCCAAGACGAAGGTACGTGTATTCGTGTATTTGTTGTTAATCCTGGTACGCCAAATGCTGAATGCGGTGTTTCGTATTGCCCAGCTGATGCTATCGAAGATAAAGACATTCGTTTAGATTACGAATTCGTTAACGCAGTAGTAGACCCTGAAAGTGCGCCTTTCTTAGAAGAAGCTGAAATCGATTTCACTACTGACCAAATGGGCTCTCAACTTACGTTAAAAGCGCCAAACGCTAAAATGCGTAAAGTGGGTGAAGATGCGCCATTGCGTGAGCGAATCGAATATGTACTTCAAAGCGCGATTAATCCTCAATTAGCTAACCATGGTGGTAAAGTTGATTTAATGGAATTAACAGATGAAGGTGTTGCAGTATTGCAATTTGGCGGTGGTTGTAACGGTTGCTCTATGGTTGATTTGACTTTAAAAGAAGGTATTGAAAAGCAATTGTTAGAGCAGTTCCCGGGTGAATTAACAGGCGTTAAAGATATCACTGAACACGAACACGGTGACCACTCTTACGCTTAATCGGTTTAACGTGTTAAAAAATAAAATATATAAATTGGGTGCTTCGCCAAAGCGAAGCGCCCATTTTTTTATCTCGGGTTTAGTGGGCTTTTGGTTCAGTGCCATGATTATCTGGTTTGGCATTGAGCATTGGGATTACTGGTTTCACATTGGGCTTGTCGGCTTGATCCCTTCTTTTATCGCTGCGGTTTATGGCTACATTGGTATTTTTGCCAATCGTTATTCTCAGGTCTTGTCTGCTTCTGAACGTTTTAAATCGAGTAATAACGGCGATTAAAGTGCCAAGCAAGACTCAACCCTCTGGCTGCCATTAAACCAAGCATAGCAAGCCACAAGGCATGATTTTGCCAAGCTTGTAACAATATTGCCGCTGGGAAAAAAACTAAAAACACAGAGATGATCATACTGTTTCTCATCGTACGACTATCTGCTAAGCCGATATAAACGCCATCATATAAAAAACACCAACAAGCAATAACGGGCAACAAAACAATATAGATAATAAAGTGCATTGCATTACTTTGTACCGACGCTATATCCGTCATTAAGTTGATAATTTGTTGACCTAGCAGCAAGAAAACGAGGCTGTAACCGATGGCAAGTGCCAAATTCCACCTGAGGCACAGCTTAAATATGACCCTCAATTTTCTGCGTTTTTTTGCCCCGTAGGCTTTACCTATCAGTACTTCTGCCGAGTAGGCTATACCATCTAGGCCAAGTGCGATAAGCATCAAGAAATTTAATAAAACGGCATTTACAGCGAGTGTGGTATCACCTAATTTTGCGCCGTGAAAATGCATGTAAACAAAGCAAAGCTCAAGACAGAGTGTCCGTATCAAGATGTCCTTGTTAACAGATAAAAAGCGTTTAAAACCTTTAAATTGATCACGGTTAAAAAGTATTTTTATGCATGTCGTTTTGTCCAGTATTTGGTAAGTAACGACGAGGTAGATTATTAACGCCAGGTACTCGACCAACACAGATGCACTCGCAACACCTATTATTTTTAGATCCCAATAAACGACTAAAGTGAGGTCGAGCACGATATTGACCAAGTTAATGGCTATTTGGACCCACATCACCAATTTGGTTCTTTGTTGAGCGATTAACCAGCCTACGAGTACAAGGTTTGCCAGAGCTGCTGGTGTTGACCATATCCGGATATCAAAATACTGCTTAGCGTAAAAGCTAACTTCGGCACTGGCGTCGGCTATTTGTAAACCCGTTGAGATGATAAGTGGGCTAATAATTAGCGTTGTGATGCTAATGAGCATTGCTATCGATAGGCCTTGCACTAAAACCTGAGGTGCGTGTGTTTGCCCTTTACCTATTTGCTGAGCGGTAAGCCCTGTCGTTGCCATGCGCAGAAACACGCAAAGCCAATAAATTAAGCTCGCAATCATAGCGCCAAGTGATACTGCCCCGATATAATAGGCGTGGTCTAAATGACCCACCACGGCGGTATCAACTATGCCCAATAATGGGGTAGTGATATTGGAAATCACCATAGGTAAGGCTATGGTTAAAACTGCACTATTTAATTTTGAGAGAGACATTGGTGAAAAGGATAATCCTACTTATAAGTTTATTTTTGTATGGCTTAAGTGCAGCGGCACAAGATGCGAATCACGTTGCTATTTTACAATACCATCACGTTGCTGACACTACGCCTGCAGTAACATCAATTACTGAAAAAGGCTTTATCGAACATTTAGATTTTTTAGAGCAAGAAGGCTTTAGCGTTGTCAGTTTACCTGAAGCAATGGCCAAGCTAAAAAGTAAGACGCCATTAAAAGACAAATCCGTAGCCATAACTTTTGATGATGGTTTTACTAACCTGCTCAATGTGGCTATTCCAGAGTTAAATAAGCGTAATATGCCTTATACAATTTTTGTTAACCCGGGGATGATAGCGCTTGGCTCTGATTTTTATTTAAATTGGCAGCAATTAAAAGAGCTAGGCGAGCAAGGTGCGACAATAGCTAATCACGGTTGGGATCATGAATACTGGGTGCGAGACCCTGAAAACATCCCACTGTCGGTGTGGCGAAAAAAAGTAAAAAAAAGCATCTTAGATACTGAAGCCATTATTAAAGAAAAAACCGGACAGTCGCACAAGTTCGTCGCTTTTCCTTATGGCGAATACAATCACTGGTTAAATACCTGGTTACAAGAGCGCGGCTATACTAGTTTTGCTCAACACAGTGGCTCTGTCGGGTATAGCCTGACGTGGCAAGCTCTGCCTCGATTTCCCGCATCAGGCATATATGCCAATTTAAAAACACTAAAAACTAAATTGTACAGTCTGCCCATGCCTATTAAATCCATGCAGCCTGTTGAACCTATGTTAGCTGAAAATAACAATCCGCCAGAGATGATGGTCGTAATGAATAATCGAGATGATATGGCTTGGCAACAGCTTGCCTGTTTTGTGCCAGGGCAAGACTCACCAAAGCCAGTTTGGATCTCCAAAAATACTTTTAAAGTGAAGGCATTAAAGCAGTTAGGGAAAGGAAGAAGTCGTTACAATTGTACGGCGCCGAGTAAGAAATACCCGGGGCGTTATTATTGGTTATCGCAATATTGGTTGTGGTTACATTAACCCTTTCTTCTCATTAAACTATTTTTAGTGGGAATTGACTCGATAGAGTAGCTTTTAGCACCAATGTATATTTGTGATTGTTCTGCAATATTAGCAACAGGCAATAACGCAGGGCCAGTTGGCTCTGCGAGTACATACTGTGTTCCTTCAACTTCAATTTTTTCATCTCCTTTTTGGTAAGGGATCTGAATACCGATAAGTGCGTGGTTGGGCAGGTAAACCATGATTAAGCCCAAGTTGGGAAATAAGTTTCTTAATATGCCTAACATGAGCACGCTTTTACTATCACAATCACCTCTGTTTTCGAGTAAAAGCCTATTTGGCGGGCTAAAACCCGCGCCATGTGTTGTGTGTCTATCTTCTAAATCTTGATAAGGAATCGTCTGCACGAAAGATAAAAGGTAATTAACGATCTCTCGGGTCGGTAAGTTTTTATAATTTTCAAAAATATGTTGTGCAATTGGCGTTAACATCGACATGGACTCAGTAGTAAAGCGGACGTGATCGGCTTTTATACCCTGTTTTCCAAAGCTATCCTTATATTCGTGGTAAAACGCTTTGTTGTAGTAGGCTTGCTCACTTTGTCTTTTTAGCAACATAGTTGCTCTTCTTAATTTATTTATCGCAGCTTGATCGTTACCGGTAAAATTTAAAACGATTTCGTTAGGGCGTTTTATTAGCTTGGCCTGAGCATTTTTATCTTGAAGTGCCGGTAGACCTCTCAATATACCAACTTCAACATGCCTAAGGGCTACATCAGGGTTGTAATCGCGAAAGCGGCTAAAGGCATTGTTAAGTTGCTGACTGTCTAATGCAAAGCTAATTTTTTGTTGTCTTTGTTTATGATCTGACCATTTGTAAGTGAATTTTGTTTTGCCATTCTCTTGCATCGTTTTGAAACTAGTTTGCTTAGACAAACTAAAAGAGCTGTAAAAACATAAGCTTAATAACAATAGTGACGTTAATGGAAGGCTCTTTTTCATGGCAAATTCAAATTATAAAACTGATTAAGAAATGTTAATTTTTTATAAAAAAAGGTTTCTAAAAAGTATTACAATATAAGCAATACGTCTAGGCTGTTACTGAACTTCTCATTCAGCTAGTTTAGACTCAATTTCACTTTATCATTCTATCTATTACTTTGATTATAGGTTTTTTTGTGCGTTTATTATTTAAAGCTTGTATGGCTGCTTTGATTATATCTGCTTCTGTTCATGCAGAGATTGTCGACCCTCGCATCTCAATGCTGCAATTGCTCGATGAAAAGGATTTTGAGCAAAGCTTCCAATTGGGTGAAACTCATTTTGAGGAGTGGGCAGGTGATGCTGATTTTGATTATTTATACGGTATTGCCGCTAGAAATTTAGGGCAACATCAAAAGGCTATATTTGCTTTTGAGCGCGTAATAATGAATCGCCCACAAGATATCAAAGCAAGAGCCGCACTGGCAATTGCCTATTATCAACTCGATAACTACAAAGCATCTCAAAGAGAATTCGAGCGTTGCTTAGCGTTGAACCCTGACCCTGAACTAGCCGATCAAATACAAAATTACATTGAGTTGATGGAAGATAAAGCACTAGCTCAAGGTCAAAAGTGGTACGGTGGTGTGGCTGCTAGCCTTGGGTATGATACGAATGTCAACTCTGGCTTGGGAGATACTCAAACCGAGTTGCCCTTTCCAGGCTTAGGTTTATTACCTGTCAGGTTTGCCATAGAAGAAGACGCCCAGTGGCAAGTTAATGCGCAATTGGGCTATCAACATCCACTGACAAAATCGTCTACTTTATTTACTGATATCGCTGTAAATAATACTGAATACCAAGATTTCGACCAATATCAAAAAACCAGTGCTGATCTCGTTATGGGTTATCAATACAAAGGGGATACAAGTCAATACAAATTATTGGGTTATGTGCAGCCGTTTTGGTTAGGTGATGAGCATTATCAGAATTTAGCTGGTGTTATGTTTGATATGACGTGGTTTACTGAAGACCAATCCGCTTGGGTTTGGACAAGCTCAATCACCCGTACGAATAATCAAGTCGATGATAATTTGAGTTTAGATGCCGCGACCACAGAACTTATTTGGCGCATTCCTCATGGCAGAAGTATGCATAGCTTAAGTTTGGGTGTATCTGCTGAGCGGGTAAGAGAATTTAACGAACTTTCGCAACACAACGAGCGAGATCTCGTCTTTGTTGGCTACGCTTGGCAATCGAGAATTGCCGATTGGGCCGGTTTTGGTGTGTCGATTGATTATCAAGAAAGTGATCACAAGCATGATGACTTGAGATTTTTATTAGATGAAGAGCCGTTTTTTGAACCTCGTCACGATAAAACTTTGATGTTAGGTCTAGACTTCAGTTGGTATTTTTCTTCAGATTGGTCATGGCAAACTAAGGTCAGGGTCAGTCAAAAGGACAGTAATGTAGTGCTTTATGATTATGATAAAGAGTTAGTGACGACTGGCTTTAACTATCGTTTTTAACATAGGTGTGTAGATGAAAACTTTGAATCAAAAATTATCAATAGTGACTTTATTATTTTGTTCACTTGCGCCTATGTTACTACAAGCTAGCCCACAAGTTGCAGGTAAAACCATTATTGCTCGTGGTGATGTTATTGCCTCATCGACAACTGAAGATGAAAGAGCTTTAAAACGCCGTTCTCCTATTTATGATGTTGACACTGTCATTACCGGTGATGATAGCCGAGCTCAATTGCGAATGGCTGATGGTGGTCTAGTTGCATTACAGGCTAATACTCAGCTTGAAATTGCAGAGTATGAATTTGATGAAAAGGCCAACAAAGGTAAAGCTGTGATGAAGCTTTTATCTGGCGGTATTCGCACAGTAACTGGTAAGTTAAAACGCGAGAATGGCGACTACAAATTAGAGACGCCTGTCGGCAGTATCGGTATTCGCGGCACGCACTACGAGGTTGAACTTATTGGCGATGAGCTATTTGTTGCGGTTTGGGATGGTGCAATTGATCTTAGCCTTACTATTCAAGGGCAAAATGTCGAGTTCTCTCTGGGTGAAAGCGCCGATTTTAATTATATGAAAGTCGATACCCAAGGCCAAATCACCACTTTTACTGAAATTCCTGAAAACTTTAAAGATGGCCATAGTGCAAGTACAACTGATGGCGAGCAAGGTCAACAGGATGACAACACGGAACAAAACCTCGCACAAGAAAATACGCAAGACAACCAGCAAGATGAGCAGGTTGCGCAAAATAGTGCAGAGCAAGATACGACTGAACAGCAAGGCCAAACGACTCAGTTAGAAGTGAATACTGATGAGGGGCAAACGGATGAAGCCAGTTTAGGAGAATTCGATATTGCAGTCACTACTCAGGAAAGCCCTTCTACCAGTCAGGAAGTTAGTGACGAGCTAGCTGAAAATATAGAAATAAATGAAGAACTTTTTAATGACTTAGCGGGTGCCGATGAATCGATTATTGCCGAACGTACAGGTGTGGTTGATTTCTCCGATTTAGTTAGTCATAGCATTACAAGTAGCAATGGTATTGTTTCGAATGTACAGATGAACATGCAAGTGAACTTCGATCGTCAAACTATTGATGATGGTGTGTTATCTTTTGATGATCCAACAGGTGAGTGGTTTGCAACCTTTAACGGTGTGATTAATCGCAATGCACTTGAAATGGGCATTAACTTTGCCAGTCATGGCAATAACAAAGCTGATGGTGAAATTAGCGGCGGTTTTATTAATGAAGGTACTAATATTATTGGTGATATTGAATTATCAGAAATCAATGACCCCAGTTCAAGAGCAGGTGGTGCGTTTACCCTAGGAGAGAGTAACTAAGATGAGTAAGTTCATTCATTCGCTAAAAAAACTCAACTGTCTTAGTTTAGTCTTCATTCCACTTTTAACAGCATGTGGATCAGGTGATAGCGGCAGTGATAACAATACGTCAGCTGATCAACCCCCTCAGGTTATTAATCCAGATACGCCTACGGAAGGCGAAGAGAATAGCCGTTTAGTTGCTGGGCTTGAGCCTTCAAACTTGCAAATGCCGGTGCGTTTTATTGGGGGCCAAGTTAACAATCTTAGTCAATATCGTTACAGTGAAGCAGAAGTACAAGCCGCTAATGCTGGCGATGTGTATATTGCAGAGCAATCGAATGTTGAAGCGCAAATAACAGGTTATGACACGGGGACGCTGACGGGTAAGTTGCGTTTTAGTTTTGATATCCAAGATCCTGAAGGGTTACACCGTGCGTTCATTAGTTTTTCAGGTTCTAGTCAAACACTCGAGTTGTGTAACGACAGTGGGGCAGAGCCTTGTGCTGATGTTGATTTTAATCAAGTTGTGTTGGGTTTAGAGCCGAGCTTTTTTGGTTTGTCATCCGGCCAATTAATTTTAGAGCTTTGGACTCAGGATAGTTTGGAAGGCTTATCCCGTGATAAGCCAGTAGTTGAGTTTGCTGGGCAATTGGCATTTAATTGGCAGACTGAATCCATTTCAGGTGTCGTACTCAGTCGTGATGGCACTGATTTAAATATTAGCTGGCAAGGTTTATCATCTGCTCAGCGATATAATGTTTACTTTGCAGCAGAGCGTCAGCTTAATCAAAATAATGCAACTCAACTCGCTTTAGGTCAGCAATTTTTAGCGTTAGATACAACAAGCTTCACTTTAAACAATGTTGAACCTACTCAAGATTATTACGTCCTCGTCACTGGGGTAAGTGATGTTGGAGAAAGTGCATTTTCTAACATCTTCTATATAGAGCCCGGTGAAGAAACAGCAGAGCCTGTTAATACCGCACCCCAATCTTCCAGTCTATCCTTCACGACAAATGAAGATGTCAACTTACAAGGAAACTTACTAGCACAAGCTACGGATGCTGAAAATGATACTTTGACGGTTGTAGAGCTAAGTACTGCGCCTAGTTTGGGCAATATTTCATTTGATAACACCGGTAATTTTACTTATCAACCGAATGAAAATGTATTTGGTCAAGATCAATTCAGTTTTGTGATCACAGATGGTCAAAACAACAATACCACAGTATCTGCATCGATTAATGTGGAAGCTGTGAATGATGCACCTATTGTATTGGCTGAGAGTTATAGTTTAGCTGAACAGCTGTCTTTGACCGTTGCTGCCCCAGGCTTATTGGGAAATGACAGCGATATTGAAACACAAGCATTAACACTTGATACATCGGTTATTTCTAACCCAGAATTTGGCTCAGTGTCGTTAAACAGCGATGGTAGTTTTAGTTTCACTATTGATGCCCAGCCACTTGAAGAAACAAGTGTAAGTTTTGACTATCGAGTTTTTGATAGCCAAGGAGCAAGCTCAAATGCCACTGCCACTATCAATATTGCAGGTCAAGATATTAGCTTCAGTCTAATAGCTGATAGCTATCAGGTAGATGAAGATAATGATTTAGTGGTCAATTTGGTTCAAGGTGTATTGGCTAACGATGATGTAGCTAAATTAACCGCCCCAGAAGCGAGCGTCACAACACAACCGGTAAATGGTAGTTTGTTCTTTAACGCTGATGGTAGTTTTACCTATACACCCAAACCTGACTTTTTTGGTAATGATACCTTTACTTATCAGGTTACTAATGAACTGCAAGCGTCTCAGCAAGCAGTTGTCACAATTAGTGTAACGGGTATTAATGATGCCCCAGCAGTACAAGATGACAGTTATTCAACGACACAAGGTCAAAATTTAATTATTGCGGCACCTGGTGTATTAGCTAATGACTCAGACTTAGACCAAGATAACTTAATCGTGAGTTTGGTATCAGATACGACACAGGGGAATCTGAGTCTATCTGCTGATGGCAGTTTTAGCTACCAAGCCAATAATTCTTTTGTCGGTACTGATTCTTTCAGCTATTCAATCAGTGACGGTACACTCAGTGCTCAAGGTAGTGTTGCAATTACCATTGCTGAAGAATCTGCCACTGTTGCTAACAATGACACTGCTAGTTTAAATGAGGGTGGGACGGTTGTTATTTCACCTTTAGATAATGACGTGTCTGCTTCAACTCTTACTATCGTTGCCGCTTCTACTTCTAACGGGCAACTAAGTTTTACAGACAGCAGTATTACTTACGATCCGAGTATTGACTTTAATGGTATTACCTCAATCAATTATACCATTGAAGACTCGTTAGGTAGGCAGTCAAGTGCTGTCATTCAAGTAACGGTTAACCCTGTAAATGATGCTCCAACTATATCTGGAACACCAACAACACAGATTGATGAACGAGAGTTCTACACATTTACACCAACAGTCCAAGATATAGATAATGACACCTTAACACTATCAATTACTAACTTACCTAGTTGGGCAAGTTTTGATACTGCGACAGGTACCTTATCTGGACAAGCTGTTGAAGGTGATTATCAGGGTATAGTTATTACAGTAACAGATAGTGCTCAGGCACAAGCAAGTCTGAGTGCTTTTGATATTAGTGTTGTTAATACCAATACTGCACCTGTTATAACAGATGCAACGGTTAACTTGACACAATCTGATGCAGCCCCAGGCTTTGTGGTTACCACTGTGTCTGTCACTGACCCTGATAGTAACGATACGCAGACTTTTTCTATTGAATCGGGTAACGCTGGTGGCATTTTCTTAATTGATAATCAAGGTCAATTGGTACTTAACGACCCGAACTTAATCGATTTTACTCAATCTTTGCCAATTACTGTTACCGTTAAAGTCTCAGATAGCCAAAGTGAAAGTGATACCGCAGTTATTACGGTTAACTTGGTATTAACCAATAATCGCCCTGTTTTAACTGTGAATAATGCAACGTTGGCTGAAAATGCTGTGCTGGGTTCTACTGTTACCACTGCAACGGTTACTGATGCTGATCAAGCAGATACTCATACTTTTACTATTACAGCAGGTGACGATAATAACGTGTTTAGTATTGATGCAGCTGGTGTTATCTCAATACAAGATACTAATCAAATTGACTTTTCTACTGAGGCATCAAGAGAACTCACGATCACAGTCACAGACTCTGGCTCACCAAATTTAAGTACCAGTGAAGTAGTGACTATCAGTTTGCAAAACATAAATGATGCTCCGTCGTTAACAGGTAGTAATGCTAGCATTGCTGAAAATGCTGCAAATGGCGACTTCGTCACAACCCTAACCGTGACTGACCCCGATTCGTCAGATTCTCACACATTCAGTATCACGAGCGGTAATGATACGAATATTTTTGCTATAAACAGTAATGGTGTGTTAAGTGTTAATGATGCAAGTCAGCTTGATTTTGAAACAACAACTAGTTATTCATTAACATTACAAGTAGCAGATTCTGCAACGCCAGCATTAACCGATTCCCTTTCTCTTACCATCACTATTACAGATGCTAATGATGCACCTGAATTGACTGCAAGCAATACCAGTATTGCAGAAAGTGCACAAGTTGCTGATCTAGTGACGCAGGTTACTTTTACCGATCAAGACCCCGGACAAATAGTGACTTGGGAACTGCTATCTGGCAATGATGACGGTATCTTTGCAATTGATACTAATGGCCAAATAACCGTTGCTGATACTACCAACTTAGACTTTGAAACAACCAATAGCTATGGTTTAACAGTTAAAGCGACTGACTCTGGTACGCCAAATATGCATGGCACCGTCTTTTTGAGAGTTGATATAACAGATGTTAATGAAGCACCGATATGGACAGGTGCAAGTTCGTCCATAGCAGAAAATTCGGCAAATGGCACCATTGTTGGAACCGTTCCTGCTGTTGACCCTGAAGGCGGCGAAGTTTTTTACGACATTGTCGCAAGTACTGTGAATGGAGCTTTTACCATTAATGTTACTACGGGGGAGATATCTGTTGTCGATTCAAGTTTACTCGATTATGAAACGTCTCCGACAATTGATCTGACCGTTGAAGTTTCTGATATCAATGAAAGAGCAGGTGATGCAATTTATCAAGTTCAGTTAACCGATGTTTATGAGCCAGTTGGTTTATTGCCTGCGACGTTTGAAATTTACGAGCTACAATCGGTTAATACTGTCGTGGGCTCATTGGTGGTCGATAACTTCAATCAAGCGACTAATTACATCTGGGAAATTACCAGTGGTAATACTGATAATACTTTCTTTATCGATGTAAATGGTGATGTGAAAGTTGCCAATAATATTAAGCTTACCGTAGCGGATAACCCAAGTTTTACGCTTAATATCAAGGTTAGTGATGGTGTTAATTCAGCGACAGCTGTAATGACCATTAATTTATTAAGTGCAACTCAAGTTCAAGCATTGACACTCGATACGAGTTACGGTCTATCAGGCCGAGCACTAGGTGAAACTTATATTGCAGATCTTGCAAATCGTAATGCTGCGTTTCAAAGAAAACAAATCGCTATTCAAGATGATAACAAACCACTAGTTATATCTAGTCACCCTAATGGGACTAAGGCGATAGCAAATTTAGTTCGTTATAATCAGGATGGTAGTGTTGATACATCTTTTGCTAACAAAGGAATTTTCTCTAGTGATTTTTCAAAGGCTGACGGAGCACAATTTCAAGCAATTGCAGTCAATAGTACCCACGCATTTGCGGTAGGGTATACATACGATGCGGACAATATCTATAACTTTCTAATTACTAAAATTGATTTAGTAACAGGTCAACTGGATACCAGTTTTGATAATGATGGATACAAAGAATTTCAGTTTAATACAAATAATTCCAACATTCTTCATTCTGTCTATTTAGAGAACGATCTGATATATGTATCGGGTCAATCGCGTGATGCTTCTCTTAATAAAAATTATTATGTAGGTGCCTTCTATCAAGCGAATGGGACAGAGGTGTTTTCTAGGGAAATCAATGCACTCAGTGAATCAAATGAAAATGCAGTTGATATTTTAGCTTATCCCAATGATCACATTAATGCTTCACTCAGAGGGAAGGTAGTTATTGCTGGTAAAGGGGGAAGTTCTAGATACCTCTTCCGCTTAACCAGTGCTGGTGTTCTTGACTCCGAATGGAATGACCCTTTATCAGATGGCTCTGGTGATGGCATCATACAGCTCGGTACCTTATCTAACCCTTCTATTGCCATTCAGTCTGACGGGCGGCTGATTTTAAATGCTCAAGACACTGACTCTAAATCGAAAATACGTCGATTTGAATACAATGGTGACGTTGATAATACTTTTGGTATAAGCGGCGGATTTGGTGAAATAGCACCAACTGACTTCACTTATATCGGTTTTAATAGCACTAAGATTTACTCAAAAGAAATGATCGTTAATAGCAGTGATGAAATTTTTATTACAGGCTACGTTGTTTATACAGATTCTAACAATAAGACATTTGTTGCAAAACAAACTGCTTCCGGTTTACTTGATACGAATTGGAATTCTGGTATTGGAGATGGCGTTAGAATTAATGATTTCTATGACGATAATACAACACAATATGGTTCCTCTTTAGCTACCGATGGCCTTGGTAACATTTATTCTATGTCTGGTTTTAACGGAAGCTATTCGGAAGACCGGTTTGTAGGAATTGCTAAGCAAGATGTAAATGGTGATCTAGTTACTGCATTTGGTGGGGATGGTTTTGTGTTTAACAGTCAACAAATTGCGGATGAAAAGAATATCCAACCTAATATATCTAGTGATGGTTCTATTTCATTTGCCGGAGATGTGACAAGCTTTTTTAGCATTCAAGGTTTTAATAATTATCTTACAGCATCAGGACTTCCCGATGTGAGTAAAGGGGAGTCTGGTGTTGTCACTTATAGTGATAACCTTGTTAGAGGGGCTAGCTCTTTAGTGGTTCTTGATTCCATTGCTGATGATTCAGGTAATACCTTTACACTGATACTACGAGATAGCACAGATCTTGTGCTGGAGAAGTTATTAGCATCAGGGGAGCTTGATACGAGCTTTAACTCATCGGGTAGGACGATATTTACCACAGGACCATATGCCGCAGTTGGCCGACTTTATCGAGACGCTACAGGTAATATTTTTATTGCTGCTTATGATTCGACGACGGACACTGTTGAATTCAATGCTGTTGCTGCAGATGGTTCCGCGTACTCGCCGTTCAGTGGTAACTCTACACTTGACTTTAATATCAATATAGATGGCACTGGTTCATCATCTGATGATCAATTGAACGTTAATGATATGCTCATTGATGCCAATGGCAAGTTAGTGATTGCAGGTTCAATCAACTCGGGTGGTAGCAGACAAGCCGTTATTGCCAGAATTGATATGTCAGTACCTACTTTGGACAAAACAGGCTTCAATACTGCTGGAACACAGGGTTACCAGTTGTTCAATAACAACGAAAATGCTTTTTCTGAAGCTTACTCTAGAATCGTGCTACGCAGTGACAATTCCATTTTAGCAGTTGGTTATAGTGAAGATGAAGGTGGCCAGTTTGGTTTAGCTCATGTCTATACCGATGCGGGTTTACTTGATAGCAATTGGGCAGGCACAGGGCAAATTTCTTTTGATACTTTAACATCATCGCTTAACAACCGATTAGTCAGTGTTTGGCAGGATATTGAACTTCAACTCGATGGCAGTGTTATTTTGGCAGGTTGGGGTCGAGATGAACTTGATTCAATTAAAAGTGGTCTCGTTCTCTATTTAAATCAAGACGGTTCAATCAATACTAATTTTGCTGATCAAGGACTATTCCTCGATTCGGTTGCAAATACTAATATTGAATTTACCGCTTTAAGAACCGTGGGCAATGCGTTGTATTTAGCAGGCTCTTCTTCCAATGCTGACAGCACTCCATATTCGGTTAAATACGCTCTGAGCTCACAATTTAAACCCGATATAACCACATCTAATACAAATGATATTGCTGATATGGATGATGGTGTAGCGATTACTATCAACCTTGAAGCTTTTGACCTTGATTCAGACAACAATGAACTCACATGGTCTTTAGTTGGCGTAGATGGCGGTGTTGTAGATGGTTTAGATGGTCAAAAAGGTAGCAGTGTGAGTTTTACTTACACTGATAACCAAAGCCCAGGTATGTATGGCATCACAGTCACGGTTACTGACAGTGAAGGCAATGCAACAACGAAAACCTACACAGTAAAAGTCAGTTAAGTAAGTGCGTAAGGAAATTAAATGCAAGTTACGTTTTATGGTGTAAGGGGGTCGACCCCGGCACCTGGCGCTGAATATGCTAAATATGGTGGGAATACCGCCTGTGTGCATGTTCAATTATCTGATAAAACTCATCTGATTTTGGATTCAGGTACGGGAATTAAAAAGCTAGGACAAGTACTAGCGCCCAAGCTCGATAACTTGCATTTGTTACTGTCACATAACCATTGGGATCACATCCAAGGTTTTCCTTTTTTCACTCCTGCATTTCAAGTGGGTCGGAATATCACAATAACACCGGGTTTAACCTCTCCAGATGAACCCGAAGCCATTTTGAATCAGATGTCGGGTTCTTGGTTCCCCGTCGATAGACAAGCCTTATTGGCTAATATCACTATCGAAAAGCGCCCTGAATCAATAGCTAGTTGGCAATTGGGTAGTGCCACGATCACTCGTAAAAAAATGAATCATCCAGGCTCTGGCTCCGCGTATTTGATTGAAGAAAATGGCACAAAACTAGCTTATGTGACGGATAATGAATTGTACCCACCTGAGCACAAAGAAACTGGTTTTGATGAATGGGTTGAATTTGTAAAAGGGGCTGATTTACTTATCCATGATGGGCAATACACTCAAGCTGATCTACCGTTAAAACACGGTTGGGGGCATAGTTTAACAACTCAGGCACTTGATTTAGCAGTAGCTTCAAAGGTTAAGCATTGCGCTTTATACAGTCACGACCACACCAGAGATGATCACACATTAGAAAAAATTGAGCTGGAATTAAAAAAAACTGTTGCTCAACAAAATGGACAAGTTGATATTTTTGCTGCTCAAGAGGGTATGAGCCTATTTCTAGGAAATAATTAACACATGCGCATAAACTGGCTCGGCAAAAGGCAAATTGCAGGCTTGTTTCTGGTTTTAAGTTTAGTCTTTATCCAACTGGCCCCGCCAAACTCAGCAGTCAAAGGCGTTCTCGAAAGACTTGACGGCTTACTTTATGATGCCAGACTCAAGCTGAGCTTACATCTTCGCCCTGAGTATACAGATCCTAAAATTGTTATCGTAGATTTAGATGAAGCGAGTTTTAAAGTCGAAGGCCGTTGGCCCTGGAGTCGAGCTAAAACCGCGACATTGGTTGAGAACTTACTTGATGCTGGTGCAATAGTAATTGGTTTTGATGTGCTCTTTTCTGAACCTGAATTAAATCCGCTTAACCAACTGGAAGCTTATTTTCCTAATCACAATGATGAAACTTGGTTAGCCGTTAAACAGCAGGTCGATCCGGATAGTCGGTTTGCGGCTAGTATTGCTCAGGGTGATGTGGTCCTAGGGGCGTTATTTGAACAAGATGCTGCTTATACTAATGGCATACCCCCAGTATCGATTGTAGCAGTGCAAACTGAGGTCGATCAGGCTCGCATTACCGCTTTGCCATTTGATGGATATATAGGTAGCGTTGATACTTTTAAACCATCGGCTCAAGGCGAAGGGTTTATTAACTCTGTACCCGATAGAGATGGTTTTATTCGCCGGGCTGCTTTGTTTGTTCAATATCAAGAGCAGCTTTATCCTTCACTCGCCCTTGAAGTTGCTCGAATTTACTCGTTGGCAGATGAAATTAAAGTAAACGTAGAGCCTTATCAAGGTTGGTATCATTTACTAAGTCTTAATTTTAATGGACAAAATATAGAAACTGATCAACATGGTCGGGTCATTGTTCCTTATCGTGGACCGCGAAATAGCTTCCCCTATATCTCTGCAACCGATGTTCTACAGCAAAATATCCCACAAGACCTACTCACTGATGCCATTGTGCTCGTGGGCACATCAGCCGTTGGCCTTGCTGATTTGAGGGCAACGCCCGTTGGAATTCAATACCCAGGTGTAGAGATCCACGCAAATGTTATTGAAGGCTTACTTAACCCTGATCTGTTTTCTTTTCAGCCAGATATGGCTGATTGGCTAATTGTCAGTTATTTACTGCTTTTTGGCGTCATCATGGCGCTTGTCATGCCGGGGCTCGGCCCTAAAAAAATGGCCTTTTGGGGAAGCTGTTTATTAATGATCAGTTTACTTATTAATTATCACTTATGGACTCAGGCCAAACTCTCTTTGCCATTAACTACTGTCATTTTATTGTGTGTTTTGTTATCACTGATGAATATAGCCGTTGGCTTTTTTAATGAATCTAGCCAACGCAAACGTATTAAAGGCATGTTTGATCAATATGTACCGCCTGCTCATATAGATAAAATGCTGGCATCTCCGGACAGTATTTCACTTGCCGGTGAACGTAAAACACTTTCCGTTCTCTTTAGCGATATACGAGGTTTTACCGACTTATCAGAAAATATGAGTGCTAATGATTTAAAGCTATATCTCAATCGTTATTTTTCACCCATTACTAAAACCATCTTATCTTATCAGGGCACCATTGATAAATATGTTGGGGATATGGTGATGGCGTTTTGGGGAGCGCCTATAGATGACCCTAAGCATGCCACCAATGCCATTCAAACGGCTTTTAAGATGCTTGAGGTGACCGAAAATCTGAATCAAGAACTGATAAAAGAAGATTTACCTGCAATTGCTATCGGTATTGGTATCAATTCTGGAGAGATGAATGTCGGTGATATGGGCTCGGAGTTTCGACGCGCATATACAGTGTTAGGCGATGCGGTTAACTTAGCTAGCCGATTAGAGAGTTTAACCAAGTTTTATGGGGTAGAGATTCTAGTCGGAGAAAATACCAAACAGCTAGCACAGGACACATATGAATTTATGTTAGTTGACCAAGTAAAAGTGAAAGGTAAAGATATTGCAACTAAGGTTTATCAACCATTGGCTGAAAAAAAGGAACTAACTGATAGTCAAAAGTTGGAACTTGAACAGTATTCAAAAGCATATCAAGCATACCTTGAACAAGATTGGCATAGTGCTGAAATCGAATTTAACAAATTATCTGACAATTACCCGGGTACTAAGCTCTATAATCTGTATAAAGAGCGTATTTGCCAATTAAAACAGGCTGATATTTCCGAGCACTGGAATGGTGTATTTATTCATACTGAAAAATAATCGCCAGGAAGATTGAGAACAAAGATTAATGAAAACAGGCAGTACTTTTAATCATGTAATAGGCAGTGAAAGCCGGAGTGAAATTCTCGATCAAATGGAGCAAATGATCGACGTCGGAATTGCGCTTTCTGCTGAGCAAGATACCACTAAGTTACTAGAAAAAATCCTCACAACAGCACAGCGCATCACTCATGCCGATGGTGGTACTATTTATTCAGTCACTGCTAATAAAGAACTAAAATTTGAGACGTTAATCAATAATACGTTAGGTATGTATATGGGGGGTAGTAGTGGTAATACGATCCCGTTTCCAGAAATTCCTCTTACTATCGACGGTAGAGAAAACCATTCTGCCTTAGTTGCTTTCGCCGCTAATACCAATCAAGTGATTAATATCCCTGATGCCTATCAGCCATTTGACGGCTTTGACATGACGTTAGCCAAACAAATGGATGCCAAAATAGGTTATCGTACTCAATCTGTTTTGACTATCCCGATGACCAACCACGAAGGTGATTTAAACGGGGTACTCCAGCTTATCAATGCGCAGCAAGATGATGAAATAATAGCGTTTAGTGAACAAGTTGAACGGGTTGTTGTAGCTTTGGCTTCCCAAGCTGCGGTTGCTTTAACAAACCGCGGTTTGATTGATGAAATGGAAGGCCTATTTCGCTCTTTTACTAAATTGTTAGCTCACTCAATCGATGAAAAGTCGCCCTATACAGGTGGTCATTGCCGCAGGGTACCTGAAATTACTATGATGTTGGCGCAAGCGGCCAATGAAGCCAAAGAAGGCCCATTTGCAGACTTTTCCATGAATGAAGCTGATATGTATGAGTTAAATATTGCGGCCTGGCTTCACGACTGTGGAAAAATTGCCACGCCTGAATATGTCATGGACAAAGCGACTAAACTTGAAACGGTATTTGATCGCATTGATTATGTGGTCGCTCGTTTTGAAATTGCCAAACGAGACATGAAAATTCAGCACTTACAAACTGAACTGACGATGCTTAAAAATGGTGAGATTGCACCCGCTGAACGATTCACTGAGTATCAAGCGGCATTGCGCCAATTAGACGATGATTTATTGTTTTTAATACAAAGCAATATCGGTAGTGAGTTTATGTCGGAAAAAGCGCAGCGTAGGGTTTACACTATTGCTGAAAAATATCAAATAGAGATTCAAGAGCAGAGGCAGGCAATTTTAGATCAAGACCTGATCACTAACCTCAGCATTGCCAAAGGCACTTTGAATGAAAAAGAAAGACAAATCATCAATAAGCACATCACGATAAGTATTGATATGCTCGATGCGCTACCTTTTCCAAAACACCTTCAAAATGTACCTGAATACGCAGGTGGGCACCATGAGAAAATGGATGGTACTGGTTATCCAAAAGGGTTAACACGTGAACAGATGTCTGTTCCGGCAAGGATGATGGCCATCGCTGATATTTTTGAAGCCCTCACTGCTTCAGACAGGCCTTACAAAGAGGCTAAAACGCTTTCTGAGTGTTTAAAAATTCTTGGTTTTATGAAATTAGATAATCACATTGACCCAGATCTATTTGACCTGTTTATCGAAAGTGAAATTTACTTGAAGTTTGCTGAGATATTTTTAAAGCCATTCCAGATAGATAAAGTCGACTTATCTGCAATTCCTGGTTATCGGGCTAAAGAAGTGGGTTAGGGCATTTTACGTAAATGCCCTAAAACAAGTTACACAAAAAGGACTAGAACTTCATTGTTGTGATTGGGCTTTCTGTGAATTTTAAATCGATTTGGAATTCTGTTTCACCAGCTTTTACAAAGAAGAATGTTTTATCTCTTTTGAATACCTCGTGTAAAAAGACGTTTTTAGTCCCTGCACGACGCACAGGTTGAAGATCGGTAAACTGGCAGCCGTAGCGGCTAACTAAGATATTTTGGTACTGAGGTGGAGTAACTAATAAAAGCTCTTTTTTCTCATCACGCAAAATGATGGTGCTGTTATTAACTGAATATGTAACTGTATTGTCAAACAAGAGCCTATGCTCCTCAAAAATAATTAATCAGACTTAGTTTGATTATTATAGAAAAAACTAGAACATTCAAGATAGTCATAATATGTAACCCTATGTTAATAAAACTAACTTTTTCGTTACTAGGCGTTAAAGCTATAGCCTACACCGCGCTCAGTTTTAATTAATTGCTTGTTATTCAGCTTCTTTCTCAAACTGTGAATATGCACGTCAATTGAATTACTATCTATCGCTTTGTCGTCCTTACTTGCGATCAGCTGAACTAATTGCTCACGGCTAAAAGCAGTGCCAGGTTGGCTAGCTAATTCTTTTAATAGCTTGTACTCGGATAGCGTTAAGTTGATGGGTTTTCCGGCGCGTTCAACAATCATATTGTTTAAATCAATAATCAAATCTGAATCGATTTCCCAAGTTTGTAGCGTGCTACGATAACGTCTAACCACTGCATTGATTCGGGCTAGTAGCTGGACTGGATTAAATGGCTTAGTGATGTAATCGTCAGCGCCTAGGTTAAGACTGCTAACGACTTGCTTGTCGCTGTGATCTGACGTTAACACGATAACGGGTGTATTAATGTTCTGTTCTGTAATAACGCTTAATACGCTATGACCATGCTCATCTGGTAAAATAAGATCGAGCAACACCACATCAAAGTGTTGTTGTTCAAGTACTTGCTTTGCGCTTTTGGCTGTTTCAGACCAGTGCACAATATAACCTTCGGAAGAGAGCACGGTTAAGGCTACTTTAGCAAGGATACTGTCATCTTCTACGAGCAATATGTTCATTTAATTCGTCTTTTTCTTATTTGGGTTGAACCATCAGATTTACGTTTTACCAAGCCAATATATCAAAGCATAGTTAAACCCTCAATAATGCCTGTTTTAACAGGCTAAGTTAACGATATTATTAACATTTACTAAGGTATACTGGAAAAAAAAGGCCACTCAAGTTAGGGTAGCGAAAAATTATGCTTATAGTGTAGTAGCAATTATGAATAAAAGTTTATTGACCAACCTAACCGCAGCTTTACTGGTGATTTTAGGCACTGTGCTAAATAATGCAGTAATTTTTAGCATGGGGATATTTGCCTTATCTGGAGCCGTGACAAATTGGCTTGCGGTTCATATGCTTTTTGAAAAGGTTCCAGGATTATATGGCTCTGGGGTTATCCCAGCTCGATTTGAAGAGTTTAAAGCGGGTATTCGACATTTGATGATGTCGCAGTTTTTTACTGTTGAGAATATCGATCGCTTCTTATCTGATCAAAAAGGCCAAGCCAGTCATTTCGACCTGACGCCTATTATCGGTAAAGTGGATCTTTCACCTGCTTTTGATTCATTGGTAAAAACTATTGAAGAGTCTTCTTTTGGCAGTATGTTATCTATGTTTGGCGGTGTTGAGGCTATTGAGCCTTTACGTCAGCCTTTTATCGAAAAAATGCAAAACTCCCTTATCGAAATATCGACCAGTGATAAATTTTCTGAGTTGTTAAGAGAAGAATTAGAACAGCCGGATGTCGTATCCGGCATGCAAGAAAAAGTAGCCGACATCATCACTAAGCGCCTAGATGAACTCACCCCAGAATTAGTTAAAGATATTATTCAGGATATGATCCGCACCCACTTGGGGTGGCTGGTTGTTTGGGGCGGCGTATTTGGTGGTTTAATTGGTTTACTAGCGGCCTTTATTCCTGCTTAATTACATTTGTTAAAAGTGTTTTGTTTGCTAGCAAAACACTTTTTTTTTAAACTTGCTACAGACCTCGAAATAATCAATAAGGCTAATTTGTGAGCCCCAAAGAACCTAAAAAAATTTTAATCGTTCGCCTCAGCGCCATTGGCGATGTGGTTATGGCATCAGCCTTAATTCCCTCAATTAAATTAAAGTACCCCAATGCTAAGCTAGCATGGCTAGTTGAACCTGTGGCAGCCAATTTATTGAGTGAAAATCCCCTGTTGGATGAAGTCATTATTTGGCCACGTGCCCAGTGGCAAAAGCTATGGCGAGAAAAGCGCTATGTCGAGTGGTTTAAAACGGTTCGAGACTTTATAAAAATGCTGCGCGCACATGGTTTTGATTTGGCTTTAGATACTCAAGGCTTACTTAAAAGCGGTATTTGGGCCTTTTTATCCGGAGCAGATAAAAAGGTTGGCTTAGGTTCAAAAGAAGGCACTGCGATGTTGATGAACCAAGTTGTTGAGCGGATCCCAGATGCTGCGCGCATTTCTTCTGAATACTTAGCAATGGCGCAATCACAAAACTTTGATACCGAGTGTTTTAACATGCACTTACCCGTGTCAGAGCAGACTTCTTCAACTGTTGACCGTTTACTTGAATCTAAAGGGATTAATCAAGAAAAGGGATACATTGTCGTTTGTCCTTTCACGACTCGACCACAAAAACATTGGATTGAGTCTTATTGGCAAGAATTTTTCAAACTGGCTCAGCAAAGTCAGTTATCTCTTGTTATTTTAGGTGGCCCGGGCGATAAACCCAATGCTGAGCGAATCGTAAAAGATGCTAAAGCCAACGGTATTGAAGTGACTGACTTATGCGGTGAAACCAAGTTGCTAGAAGCTGTTAATGTGATTGATAAAGCGCGTTTACTGGTAGGTGTTGATACTGGGCTGACTCATGTTGGCATTGCTCAACACACGCCAACTATCGCTATTTTTGGCTCAACGCGCCCTTATACTCATACCACTCGTGACAATGCTCAAGTTATGTATACCGAAATAGAGTGTGCACCTTGTCGTCGCAGACCTACCTGTGATGGTGACTTTACCTGCCTGAAAAAACTCACGGCTGAAGATGTTTGGCAACAAGCTAGCGCTTATTTATAGAGAAAGTTATGACAACAATCGTTCATGTCGAGGCAGGTAAGTTCCTTTATGGCGGCGCGTTACAAGTCAAATATCTACTAACCGAATTACAGGCTTATCACGTCAACAACATCTTAGTGTGCCCAAAAGGCTCGGATATTGCGAATGAGTGTCGCGATATTGCTAAGGTCATTGAAATTGATATGAAAGGCGATCTCGATATTGGTCTTGCTTTTCGATTAAAGAAAATCCTCGTCGAGGAGAAGGCAAGCCTTCTGCATATTCACTCTCGCCGAGGAGCTGATGTTTGGGGCGCTTTAGCAGCCAAGCTCGCAGGTGTAAAAGTGTTGTTAACTCGGCGTGTAGATAATGCTGAACCTATTTGGTTCAGTAAGATAAAATACGCTTGGTTTGATCACGTTGCAGCAATATCAGAAGGTATTAGACAGGTTTTATTGTCGCAAAAAGTACCTGCTGATCATGTAACTACTGTCAGAAGTGCTGTCGATACTGAACTTTATCAACCTCGTATTGACCGAGCTTGGTTTCAATCGACGTTTAATTACCAAGATGGGGATGTTGTCATTGGTGTAATAGCGCAATTGATTGAACGAAAAGGCCACCAGCTGTTACTTGATAAATTAACTGAACTAAGAGCTTCTTATCCTAACTTGCAGGTTTTAATACTCGGCAAGGGACCAAGAAAAGAGCAATTAGAAGCTTCAGTGAATGAGCTAGGCTTAACGGACTGTGTGCAATTTGCTGGCTTTAGAACTGACATGCCAAAGGTTATGCCCAATTTAGATTTAGTTGTCCATCCCGCTTATATTGAAGGGCTTGGCGTTTCTTTACTTCAAGCAGCAAGCTGTGGCGTGCCCATTATTTCGTGTCGCACAGGCGGTATTCCAGAAGCTGTCAAAGAAGGCGTTCACGGCTTATTAGCCGAACCAGGAGATAAAGAAGGGTTGGCAAAAGCCATTGCGCAATTACTGGCTGATAAACCATTGCGAGAAAGCTTTTCTGAGGCTGGTATCGCGCGTATGCGGTGTGAATTTTCCACGCATGTCATGGCTAAAGGAAATGTTGAACTTTATCAGCGTATTCTTAATTGCGATATAGCAACTAAGTAACACAGTGTCAGATTGGTCTGTCTATTTAATTACTACAACTAAAAATACCCTTTATTGCGGTATTACAACCGATGTCACTCGGCGGTTTGAGCAGCATAAATCCGGTAAAGGAGCAAAGTATTTTCGTTCTAACCCCGCTGTTGAAGTGGTGTTTCAACAATCGGGTTTTAATCGCAGTGAAGCCAGCCAACTCGAATATCGAATCAAGCAATTACCTCGAAGCAAAAAGCTAGCACTTATTCGAGGTCAGTTTGCCCTTTCAAGCCTGATAAACAAATAAAAACAGGCCTTAGGGTGTAATCTTAGTCCGTCATTGATAGAATTTATCTATATTCGACTTGTCTATACTCCAATCAGAGTCTTTAACAATATTGAGCACCTAATGTCAGAATTAGCCCAAGATTTCTCCGCTAGCTTGAAACAACATCAAGCTGTATTTGATGCTTTAGATAAGCTATATCCCAACATTCAAACCTTAGTTGAGCAATGTTATATGGCATTACTCAATGGCGGTAAACTCATCTTTTTTGGTAACGGTGGTAGTGCCGCAGATGCCCAGCATTTAGCCGCAGAGTTTGTTGTTCGTTACAAACGTGAGCGTCGCGCGTTAGCTTCAATCGCGTTAACAACTGATACCTCTATTTTGACAGCCGGTGGTAACGATTACGGTTATGACCAAGTATTTAGCCGTCAAATAGAAGCCTTGTGTAAACCAGAAGATGTTGTCATTGGCATTACTACGTCAGGTAAAAGCCCTAACATTAATTTAGCGCTAGCCGCGGCTAATGAGATCGGTGCTTACACGGTTTCTTTTACTGGTCGTGATGGTGGCCTGGTTAAAGATATTGCCAAGTTAAACCTAATTGTACCGAGTGATGTTACTGCTCATATCCAAGAAGCACACATTTTCATTGGCCATTTTTTATGTGATGCCATCGATAAAATTGTTAGTCAGGAAGATTAATGGACTTTTCTCTTTTTCAACGCTTTTCTCAAGCCAACATTTTAGTCGTTGGCGATGTCATGTTAGATCGCTATTGGCAGGGGGATACATCCAGAATCTCTCCTGAAGCACCAGTGCCTGTGGTTAAAGTTCATCAAATGGATGACAAAGTCGGTGGGGCTGCCAATGTCGCACGCAACATTGCTCATCTTGATGGCAAAGTGGCGTTACTTGGCATTATTGGTGATGATACCAACGGTGATGAATTAGAAAAACAGTTGAATAGTGAAAAAATCAGCTCTGTACTCGTTCGTCAATCTGAACAACCGACTATTACCAAACTTAGAGTGATTAGCCGCCATCAACAAGTGGTTAGGTTGGACTTTGAGCAAACGTTTAATCAAGCTAGCGCCCAACAACTAACAGAAAAGTTTAATGCTGTTGTTGATGATTATGATTGCATTGTTTTTTCTGACTACAACAAAGGTTCCCTTGCCAATATAACTGAGATGATTGCAATGGCAAAGGCAAAAGGTAAGTTGACCTTAGTCGATCCTAAGTCATCTGATTTAACAACCTATGCGGGTGCTAATTACATCACCCCAAATTTAAAAGAGTTTATTGACGCTGGTGGCAAAACAACGACTGAAGTTGAGATTGAACAATCGGTTCGTCAGTTACTCAGTGATGCCAATATCGATAACATGTTGTTGACGCGTTCTGAACAAGGTATGTCGCTTGTGACAGCAGATGCTAAGTATGATTTAGCCGCACAGGTGCTTGAAGTGAATGATGTAACAGGCGCGGGTGATACCGTCATTGCAACACTAGCCTGTTGTTTAGCTATTAACGCATCAGCAAAAGATGCTGCCTTGTTAGCCAATTTAGCGGCAGGTATTGTGGTTGGTAAGCTAGGTGCCGCTTGTGTCACACCAGAAGAGCTGATGGCGAGGTTAAATCAAACTGAATTTAAACCTGATACTCATTACCAATGCCCATTTGAAGATGTTTTACAGCATATTGAGTTTGCTCGTCAAAGCGGTGAGAAGATTGTTTTCACTAATGGGTGTTTTGACATTCTACACGCAGGCCATGTGCGTTATTTAGAAAAAGCCAAAGCGCTGGGGGATAAATTGGTGTTAGGTTTAAATAACGATGCCAGTATCAGTCGATTAAAAGGCCCTGAAAGACCAATTAATCCGCTGGATGAGCGCGCATCTGTGATGACCGCTTTGGCTGCTGTTGATTGGGTGATCCCATTTGGTGAAGCTGGTGATGATACGCCGTTAGAATTAATCAAAGCGGTAAAACCAGACGTATTAGTTAAAGGTGGTGATTACACTATCGAAACAATAGTCGGTGCTGACTTTGTACTTGAAAGTGGCGGTGCGGTAAGAACTATCGATTTTGTCGATGGTTGCTCAACCACCAAGATTATTGAAAAAATTCAGAGCTAAAATGAAGGCTTTATTTTTAGACCGCGATGGTGTGATTAACATTGACCACGGTTACGTCTCACAAATAGCTGAATTTGAATTTACCGAGGGTATTTTTGAATTTTGCCAACGTGCAAAAGCTTCTGATTTTAAAATTATTGTGGTTACAAACCAGTCGGGTATAGGCCGCGGTTATTACCAAGAGCAAGATTTTTGGACCCTAACCAATTGGATGTGTGAGCAATTCAAAGCAAAAGGCGTAGAAGTGAGCCAAGTTTATTTTTGCCCGCACCATCCAGAAAAGGCCATAGGCCAGTACTTGCAAATATGTCAGTGTAGAAAGCCTGAGCCTGGTATGCTTTTGCAAGCACAGCAAGAATTTAATATCGATATGTCTCAATCTGTAATGGTCGGAGATAAGCACTCCGATATGCAGGTTGCCGATAGAGCAGGGGTGAAATGGCGCTTGAAAATATCAGCAGAGCCTGATGAATTAGCCCATTGCCATGGTAAACAATTAGCAGACCTGCAAGCATATTGCTTGCAGCAACAAATTTTTAAAAATTAATCATTAGGTTATCACTATGATAGATACTAAAAAAATTGAAGAAATCGTGCAGCAAGTCAGCGATGCATTACCTCCAGGTGTTAAACAGCTAGCAGAAGATGTTGAAGGCAAAACTAAGCAAGTATTGCAACAACAGCTAAATAAATTAGATGTGGTAACGCGTGAAGAGTTTGATGTGCAAACACGGGTGTTAATGCGTACACGTGAAAAGCTCGTTGATTTAGAACAAAAGCTTGCTGAATTAGAAGCTCAAATCAATCAAAAAGACTAAATTACTTACTCCAATAACTATCTGTTAGTAGAGCTTGCTGCTAATAAAGTGGTGAGTTGTTACCTTTTAGAAAAGAAACGTAAAGCCTTTGTGGTTTGCTGAACTTAGCCGCGCGATAGCGCTCTAAAGTAATAACCAAGGTAGTTTTTGGAGAAGACAATGATTAAAGCAGGTTTAAAGATTCTCGGTTTAGTATTTACATTAGCGTTCATCACCGCTATTCCACTCGCTTTGGTTAGCAATGCTCACGCCGCTACTGTTGAGATGGACTGGCAAAATCCTGAAGACTATACCGACATCAAGCCCAATAATATGGTTGGCAAAGTTAAATATCGCGAGCATGTGATTGAAAAGTTACAAAAGCATATTGAGAAGCTTGCCAGTCAGTTGCCCGAACAACAAAAGTTAGTGGTGACGGTGACAGATTTAGACTTAGCTGGTGATGTTCGCCCCGTCGGCGGAGACTGGATACGCGTTATCCGCTCTATTTATATCCCGCGAATTAATCTAGATTATCAACTATATGATGCTGAGCATCAGCTGATTAAAGAAGGTACTGATAAAGTCAAAGATATGGGCTTTGATTCTGGTATTAATCGTTATCGCGACAGCGAGACATTCAAATACGAGTATGCCATGTTAGATGACTGGTTTTTCAAAACCTTTCCTCAGGACTAATACCGTCATTAACCGGTATTGAAAATAGTTATTGAACAGAATCAAAAAAAGCCGCAAATGCGGCTTTTTTTATTGGTAAAATTTGTTATTCAAAATCGAAGTTAAAGCTGGGCTTTGGCGCCTTAACTTTTAATTCAAGTACTTTGCCCATACGCAGTACTTTCATTCTAACGGTATCACCCGTTTCAACATCAATTAAGTAATTATTGACCTTAGTCAGCAATGATTTCTCTGCTTTGATTTGGTGCGGACCAATGGCGAGAATGATATCGCCACCAATTACTTTTTGGTGGCCTAAGATATTAATATCAACAGTACCCCCTTTTAAGCCTATCTCTTCAGCAAAAGAGTTACGCGCTACTTTTTCAATTAATAAACCTGAATCTTGCGGCACGTTAAGGGCTGCTGCTAACTCTGATGCTAAGAAGGTAAACTCTGCACCAAACCAGACAGCAGGAGCTTCTAAGAAACGCTCTCTGACCATATTAATACTGGCCGCAAAACCTAAACCTTCACTACCACCTGATTTAGACTGGATATGACTGACTATACCAATTAACTCGCCTTGGGTATTGAACATAGGTCCACCTGAGTTACCTTGGTTTACCGCAGCGTCTGTTTGTAAAAACTCTAACTTACTTTTAGTGTAGCTTTCCATCGTACGGCGACCACTCAAGTGGCCGACGGTTAGGGTGTGATCTAAACCATATGGCGTACCAATTACAAAGACCTCTTCCCCTGTTTTGATTTTATCTGAATCACCTAAACTCACATGAGCAAAGTCATCTCGATTGGATAACACTTCAACTAAAGCAATATCTGCCGAGCTGATACTCACTAGTACTTTACCGTCGTATTCCGAACCGTCAGCAAAAGTAATAGTCAGTTTATCTACTGCATTAACAACGTGTGCAGCAGTTAAAATTAAACCTTTGTTATTGATAACGACACCTGTACCTAAGCTATTAGCGGTATAGGTTTTTAACTTTTCACCCGTTGTACGCAAGTTCTTGCTGTTGGTATGAATAACCACTACCGATGGGTCAACTTGTTGATAGAGTGAACTGAAATCGCGAGCTTGGCTGATAAATGAAGCAAATAGGCACAGGCCTACCAGTAAAGTTTGAAACAGTTTCATTTAGGCTTCCTTTTTGTAATCAAATGTATGTTTCTAGTAGCGATTGTACATAAAAATAAAATTAAATCGCCTTAGCAGATCTGATTTAAGCTAAATTTTTCTGCCTACCTTAAATCCAATGCAAAGTAATGTTAAGTGCCAAACGTGGCTGAACTTTTTCTCATTTGTTTCTGGTTGACGCATTTGGCTCTTGTTGACTGCAGCTTATTACCAATAGGTTTACTTTTTATTACTTATTTTCAACAGCTTAAGGTGTTTATTTTAGTTTTCCCTCTAGGTAATACTCGTTTTGCCTGCCCAATGTTATTTATCTGTATCTATTGGTTGAATTATGGGCTTGCAAAGATGTGTAAAGGTTGGAATTTATTCGTTTTCGTGTCGTCTGAATAAGTGTATTTCGAGAGACATTAACTGTGGAGAGTTTAGATATGTACGCAATCGAAAATTATGCAAGTCAGCAAGGCGCACAAATGCAAATGCAAGAATTTCAAAAAGAAATGGCATTACGTCAGGCTGAGCTTAACATCAAAAAAGAGTTACCTAATCACGGTCAACACACAGATGATGTATTAGCGGCAAAGGGCATCAATCCAGACCCATACGATTTTCACCAAGCAAAAGAAGCTAAAAAAGAAGAGTTAAACGCGCCTAAGGTCAGTGACGAGCAAAAAGATACATTGCGCATGACTGCGGTAGGCACCGAAGAGCTGCAAACTGCAGAAGAAACAGCACAAACATATATCGAAATGATTGAAGGGTTAGATGCTGAAGATAGTAGTGATACCAGTAATGACAGCCAAACAACGCCGGCTAATTTCTACAAAAACATGGCTGATAAATATCGCATGAATGAAATGGTCGATACCTTAGGTTATCAACAAAGTCAGCAGACACCACAGCAAAGAGATTTAACTGAACAGTTTGTTCGAATCCAACCAGTATACGAGCAACAAGCCATCAGCATCCAAGTTTAATTTAACCATCTCTCCACTTTAAAACTGGCCTAATTGGCAATATCTATTAGGCTGGTTTTTCTTTACTCTTGCTTCACTAGCCCCTAAACTCGCGCCACTTTTTTATTTGCGGCCTTTTCTGATGTTTGAATTCATCCAGCTCCCTAAAGATGGACAGTGCCAACGACTTTTCCATGGTCGCGGTCATGCCTACTCTGGTTTTAGTCATGTTTGTATTGATTGGTTTGAACCTGTCATCTTAGTTACGTTATATCAAGAGGTAGATGCGACTTGGTTAAATGAGCTTGTGTTTTTTATTGAAAAACAAATACCGCAAGCCAAATCAATACAAGTGCAATACAGATGTCGCGCCAGAGCACCTATCGAATTAGTATCAGGTGACCCAGTCACTCAGCTGGTGACCCAAGAGCACACTTTAAAGTTTCATATTGAGTTAGGTAAAAGTCAGAACCACGGTCTTTTTCTCGATATGAAAAACGGTCGAGATTGGTTACGCCAACACGCTAAAGATAAAAAAGTACTCAATCTTTTTGCTTACACCTGTGCTTTTTCAATTGCGGCTGTTGAAGGTGGTGCATCACATGTGATGAATTTGGATATGAGCAAAGCATCATTGGCTAGGGGCCGAGAAAACCATAAGCTCAATCAACATGATTTAACTCGAGTTAGCTTTGCCGGAGTCGATTTATTTAAGTCTTTTGGTAAAGTTAAACGTCAAGGGCCGTTTGACATCTTAGTGTGTGACCCACCTGCGTTTCAAAAAGGCAGTGTCGATATCAAGCGCGATTACAAAAAGATTATCCGTCGTCTGCCAGAGTTTATGGCTGATGATAGTTTAGTGGTGTTGTGTTTGAATTCACCTGATCTAGACGATGCATTTTTACGAGATACGGTTGCAGAACACTGTCCAAGTTGCACTTTTGAACATTCGATTCATGCGCCAGAGGTGTTTAAAGAAGCACATCAAGGTAAGGGCTTGAAAGTGCATGTATACCGTTATATAGCCAGCTAAGCGTTCAAGCTTAGCTGGTCTTTTTAGTATTAAGGTAAAATACGGCCTCTGCTGCTGACAAATAGGCGATACCAATCATCACGAGTCAATTCAGCACTGACGCGTTCTGCATCGGCACAGGCTTTGATGCGTTCGATATTAGTGCTACCAATAATTGGCTGAATGTGAACAGGGTGGCGCATCAACCAAGCTAATACAATTGATTCTGCTGTTGTACTGTATTGCTCTGATAAAGCTTGTACTAGCTGAGCCGTTTGCTGTACGGCTTGAGGTTTATTACTGACATCGCGGCCAGAGTACAAACCTTGAGCTAACGCGCCCCATGATTGGACTTGAATATTATGGCGCTTACAATACTCCAACGTACCTGAATTAAAGCCTGCATTTGCACTATCTGGAGTGCCAGCTTCCACGCCTTCATTTAACCAATCTAATTGGTGTAAATTTAATTCAATTTGATTCGCGATTAGCGGTTCATCTAAGTAGTGATTGAGTAAATCCATTTGGTATCTGTGCATATTAGAGACACCAAAATGTTTTACTTTCCCTTGGTTTTTGAGCGTTCTGAATGTTTCTGCAACTTCTTCAACCTGCATAAGAGGATCGGGTCTGTGTAAAAGTAGGCAGTCAAGTTGCTCAATACCCAAACGCGATAAAATGCCTTCTACCGATTGCTTGATCCAACTTTCGGAGAAGTCGTATCGGCCAGGTAGGTTTTCACTTTTGAAGCGAATAGCACACTTAGATTGTAGGGTGATGTGGTCTCGTAATGTCGGTCTTTGCTCCAGTACTTTAGCAAAAACTTGTTCCGCTTTACCCCAAGTGTAGATATCTGCATGATCGAAGATATTTATCCCCATCTCTAATACCGCATCAACGACATCATGCCCTTGTTTTATATGCTCTTTGTTAATTGGCGCAGTATCCCAACTGCCACCTAAACCCATACAGCCGTATATTAAACGGCTTGCTTTAGTGAAATGTGAATGAATGGGTAATGTGATCATGTTAAAAAGTCCTCAACGATCTGAGTTAACAAAGTCTAAAAGACGTTAATTATAATCTAGTCAGCGAGCGTGCTATATCACTTTCGACTAGTGAATGTTTAGCTCAGAAATATCCCATTCTTCTGCTAAACCAAAACTGTTTTCCGCCAGTAGGGTGCGGTCATTTTCCGAAAAGGCAAAGTCGAGTACGCTGGCTGCAAAACCATCAGCCTTAAAGCTCCATTGACTGAGCAGCTCGCCAGTTTGTACATGCCAATATTTTATTTTCTTATTTGGTGCGCCCGTTGCTAAGTACTTACCATTATTAGAAAACTCAACGCTAGAGAATATCAATTGGCGCATCGGGTATTGTAGCTGACTGAGCTTTTCACCAGATTGTAAATCCCAAATGTAGCTCTGTTTAAAGTTATTGGCTGTAAATGCATAGCGGCCTTGGTTATCTAGCTTGACTTGAGTTATCCGGCCTTGGTGTGAAAAGTCGTAAACTACCTGTGCGGTTTTGGTATCCCATAAAATTGCTTTACCCGCGTAATCACCGCTTAAAAGATATTGACCATTGGCTGAAATATCAATTTGACTGATACGCTCTTGGTGGCCTAGAAACCTCAATCGTCGACCTGAATCTAGGTTATAAATTTCAATCACGCCATTTTGTAGTGCTACGGCTAATATTTTGCCTTGATTAGACACTTTAACCTGCTCAATAGGTGACTCTGCAACAGACCAAAAACCTTTATTTCGACCTGTTTGCAAGTTCCACAGCGCGACCTTTTGACTTTCTGCTGTCGCTACTACGCTATTGTCATGCGCGATGTGAACATAAATCACCTGATTGAGTTCATTGGCTTTGTGGTGCCATATGTATTTGGGTAGGTTTTTATCGAGTTGCCAAGTCATAATGCCCTGAGCACTCGATATCACGGCATATTGGCCATTGGTGGATAAATCGGCTGTATAAGCACCGTTGTCTGTATGCACGTACTCGTTGATTTTCTCTGGTGCAGCTTGTTGGCAAGCCACTAAAAAAATCATACTCAGTATCGCGATAACAGCTTGGTACGGTGCCATATTATTTCCTAGTCGTTAAAAAGCGCAGTTTCAAATACCGACCATTGTTCGGCGAGCCCCTCTGATGGCTTTTTGGCAAAGCCACTGCGAACAAACTGGGCTATTTGCCCCTCTAACCATGCAACAAGTTGGTTAGCAATCACTACTTCGGTGTATTTGAAGTCTTTGCCTTCTCGTAACTTTCGCTCTCGCAGTACTTGTTTAAACTGAGTCTCTAAGCGGTCATAAATACTGTTGACTCGGTCGCGCAATCTCGCCTGCTCACCCATGAGTACGTCACCACTTAAAATGCGTGAGATACCAGGGTTCTTCTCAGCAAATAACAAAACGAGCTGTATTATTTTAACGCTTCGAGCTGCCGCTTGTTTCTCTTCTTGCATGATTAAATTGATGCGAGAAAATAAGCTGTCTTCGATAAACTCGAGTAAACCCTCAAACATTCTCGCTTTACTTGGAAAGTGTCGATAAAGCGCCGCTTCAGTCACACCAACCGCTTTAGCTAGTTTAGCTGTTGTAATGCGTTCGCCAGGGCTCGTTTCTAACATTTGAGCTAATGCTTGTAAGATTTGTTGTTTACGCTGTCCCGTCTTTTTTTGTGTTGCAGGCATAAGTACTTCTCGTTGTTATTTTGGGGAATAGTTTTGTTCAATTAGCTCAAGCAATTGATACGCTAGGGTTTCTTTATCGGCGAGTGTCAGATCTTGTTGACCATTTTTCCAAAAAACCGATAGGGCATTGTTATCACTAGCAAAACCTTGACCACTAATGGCAACATTATTTGCTGCGATCATATCTAAGTTTTTACGCGAAAGTTTATCTTTGGCGTAGTGCTCAACATCTTGTGTTTCGGCTGCAAAGCCAACACAGAATGGTTTGTCCTGTTGGCCTGCTATGGTTGCTAAAATATCTGGGTTGCGTTTGAGCGCAATTGCCATTGTTTCATTCGATTTTTTAATTTTATTTTCTGCCACCGTTTCTGGTGCGTAATCGGCAACGGCGGCACATGCGATAAAAATATCACTATCTAAACAGGCTTGTTGAGTTGCGGCTAACATTTGCTCAGCGCTTTTTACATCGATGCGTTGGCAGTTAACCGGCGTTGCCAAGCTTACTGGGCCGGCGATTAGAGTGACTTTAGCACCAAGATTTATCGCTGCTTTGGCAATGGCAAAACCCATCTTTCCTGAGCTGTGATTAGAAAGGTAGCGAACCGGATCGATTGCTTCTTGAGTCGGTCCTGCTGTGATGGTTATTTTTTTTCCATTTAACAAAGGTTGGGTAAATACACGCTGAAGCTGAGAAATGATTTCAAGGGGCTCAAGCATTCTACCTGCACCAATATCACCACAGGCTTGCTCTCCTGTACCTGGGCCAAAGATAGCGTGACCATCGGCTAACAATGTTGCTAAGTTACGCTGAGTAGCAGGGGCTGCCCACATTTGTTGGTTCATCGCTGGGCAAATAGCAATAGGCGCTGATGTCGCTAAACAAATTGTTGAGAGTAAATCACCAGCTAAACCTTGAGATAAAGACGCCATAAAATTTGCTGTGGCCGGAGCAATGAGAATGGTGTCGGCCCATTTGGCGAGTTCAATATGTCCCATCGCGGCCTCAGCGGCGGGATCGAGTAAATCGTCCATCACTGGGTTTCCGGAAACCGCTTGCATGGTCAGTGGTGTAATAAAGGCTTGTGCGCCTTTAGTCATTACCACTTTAACAATCGCACCTTGCTCGCGTAGTCGACGTGTCAAATCAGCACATTTATAGGCAGCTATGCCACCAGTAATACCTAAAACTATTTTTTTATTTTCAAGTAATGACACTGCAAAACCTTTTTTATTAGCTAGATTTATTTTAAGGGGATATTTTTGTGACACCCTTTTAGTTCCTTAAGTGTAAATCATTAAAGTGGCTAATGCATAGGCTTAATTGCTTGTTAAAGGTAAGTAAGTACTCATTTTTTGACCAGTACGAGGTTATTTGATGTCGATTTTAGACTGGCCGGCAGAACAAAGGCCGAGGGAAAAGTTGTTAGCCAAAGGAGCTGATAAATTATCAGATGCCGAGCTACTTGCTATTTTTTTAAGAACGGGCGTAAAAGGATGTAGTGCGGTTGAATTAGCTCAACAGTTGCTCTGTAGTTTTGGCGGTCTAAATGCTTTACTCAAGGCGGACTTGAATGCATTTTGCCAAGCAAAAGGTTTAGGCTCTGCAAAGTACGCTCAACTGCAAGCTTGTATTGAAATGACAAAGCGTTTTTTAACAGAGGCGATTACTCGTGGTGACTTGCTTGACTCATCTCATGCTTGTAGAGATTTTTTATTACTGCAAATTGGTAACCGGCGCCATGAGGTTTTTATTGGTTTGTTTTTAGATAACCAAAATCGAGTTATTGAGTATGTAGAGCTTTTTCAAGGTACAATTGATAGTGCAGCTGTTTACCCTAGAGTGGTTGTTGAATACGCACTAAAGCTTGGAGCTACGTCAGTGATCTTAGCTCATAACCACCCATCTGGCATAGCAGAGCCCAGTAAAGCTGATCTTTTAATTACCGACAGGTTGGTTAAAGCACTGGCGCTAATTGATGTTCGCGTACTCGATCATTTTATCATCGCTGATAATCAGGTCATATCCTTGGCTGAGACAGGGCGCTTGTGATTCTTTCTCCGAGAAAAAAGATCACTAAAAAATGTGATTTAATTTGGAATAAAGTTGACTTTTGAGCAATTTGTCGGTATAAATTGCGCCCTCTTGAATCAGGGTACGCGATTTCTCAAGTCAGCGCTTGAGCAATTAATTGGAGACACAGCAATGTCTAGAGTATGCCAAGTTACTGGTAAAAAGCCTGCGGTAGGTAACAACCGTTCGCACGCTAAAAATGCGACTCGTCGTCGTTTTTTACCAAACTTACAATCGCACCGTTTTTGGGTTGCGAGCGAAAACCGTTTTGTTAAATTACGTGTGTCTACTAAAGGTATGCGTATCATTGACAAAAAAGGTATTGATGCAGTTTTAGCTGATATCCGTGCAAACGGTGAAAAAATTTAAGGTAGCAGAAAATGCGTGATAAAATTAAATTAGTTTCAACGGCAGGCACAGGGTATTTCTATACTACTGACAAAAACAAACGTAACATGCCAGGTAAATTTGAGATCAAAAAATACGATCCAAAAGTACGTAAGCACGTTGTGTTTAAAGAAGCTAAAATCAAATAAGCTTTTTTGCCAAACTGAATTAAAAAAACCCGGTTCTGCCGGGTTTTTTATTGCCTGTAAGAAAGTTAAACTGCCCCAATACTAGCTAAAAGGATATCTTGCCATGATAAGACTGAGCCGTCGCGGTTGGAACAATGTGTTAATTTTTGCCAGTTTAATCATGATTTTATTGTTTAATGGCGTGCACAATAAACTGCTAGAGAACACAGAAAAAGCGGGAGCCCCACTGGCACTGCTGCCTAAAGAGCAAGTGCTGTTAACGTTAGATTTACCTAATTATTCAATTGAAAGAGTGGGTAAGGAATGGCGCTTAAGGCCAGAGAACACTGTTGAACTGGTCAAGTTAAATCAGCTAATGACAGCTTGGTATCAAGCCCAAGCATTAGTGATGACTGAACAAGAGCAAAGCGTATATCAAGGCAATACTAACCCAGATTGGGTTGCTGTTGCTTGGTTTGCCGGTGAAGCTAAGGGCTACGTACTGCAAGGCTATGTCAGTGAGCAGCGGCTTGTAGTTTTTGATCAGCAGCGCGAGTTATGGCTTAAACTACCTGCCAATCTCAATGAGCAACTTATATTAACTTTGTAGAAGAACGGTTATGCCTGAATTACCAGAAGTCGAAGTCACCCGCCTAGGTATTACACCCCATATTGCAGATCAAACTATTGATGACATCATTATCCGCAATCCGAATATGCGCTGGCCTATACCCAGTGAGGTATTGTTGGCGAAAGGCCTAGTTATTCAAGGTGTTGAACGACGGGCTAAGTACTTATTGATTGCTACGGAATTAGGCTCAATTATTTTACACCTAGGGATGTCGGGCTCTTTATCTGTTGTGCCAACGGATAGCGAAATCAAAAAACACGACCACTTTGAACTCGTATTAGCGAATGGTATTTCATTGCGTTTAAATGACCCAAGACGTTTTGGTGCTGTGCTATGGCAAGCTGTAGGTCAACAAGCGATCGACTTATTATCTCATTTAGGCCCTGAGCCGCTCACAGAGGCGTTTAATGATACTCGGCTATACGATATGAGCCGGAAGAAAAAAACGGCCGTGAAAACCTTTATCATGGATAATAAAGTCGTGGTGGGCGTGGGAAATATTTACGCTAATGAAGCGCTTTTCATGGCCGGTATACATCCGAAAAGAGCAGCTGATAATATCAGCTTGGCGCGATATCAAAAGCTGACACAGTGCATTAAGACGGTATTAGCAAAAGCTATTGAGCAGGGTGGAACCACACTTAAAGACTTCACTAAAGCCGACGGTAAGCCTGGGTACTTTGCCCAATCGTTAAACGTATACGGTCGCGCAGGGCTGCCTTGTGTTAGCTGCCAAAGAGAATTGGTAGAAATTCGCTTAGGACAACGCGCTACCGTCTTTTGTAAACACTGCCAAACCTAGGAACATTGCGAGGTTAACACCGTTTTTCTCACTGCTTATTGAGTTGAAATGATTGAAAAGTGTGAGGGCGATTTCTTACAAAAATATCAAAATGCTCAATAACTCAATCACCTAGTAAAAAACTGCAAAATTGAATGGTTAAAATCTACCATTATCGCGCATAGCAATACTCGCCAAATAGTCGCTTCTAACTACACTAATTAGCATTGTTTAATCGGGTCCAATCACCTGTTGGAATAGGGAGTATTAACGTGTTAATTACCTTTACATTTGTCGTTATTTGTTTATTTCTCATTACGTCAGTCGGCATTATTATGTTATGTGAGCAAGTATTGAAATACCCAAGAGGTTCGAAAGAAATTCACAGTGTTTTAGTTGATGAGAAACTGGCGAAAGAAGAGCGTGAGTCTCGTTATTTTGAAGCATAAACCCAACTTACTATCTGTTGGGTTTACTTTAATAAAAATATTACTTTAGTTATTTATCGCTGGCTTGAGCCAATAATGCAGCTTTAACGGGAGCTGATACAAAATCGGTGATGTCTCCCCCGTGAATTGCTATTTCTTTTACCAAGGTCGATGAAATAAATGCATTATCTTCAGATGGTGGTAAGAAGATACTCTCAAGCTCTTTGTGCAAGCGTTTGTTAGCTGTAGCAAGTTGCAATTCATATTCAAAATCAATGGTTGTTCTTAGGCCTCTTAGTAGAACATTGGCATTGTGCTGCTGAGCAAAGTGAACTAACAGTCCGCTAAAACCAACCACTTCAGCATTCTGATAATGAGCTAAGCTTTGCTCTGCTAATTCAACTCTTTGCGTTAAGTCAAACATAGGTTTCTTGGTCGGGTTATTTGCAACACCGACGATAACTTTACTAAAAAGCTTGCTGGCTCTTGAGATAAGATCAATGTGGCCATTTGTGATAGGGTCAAAAGTCCCTGGATAAATTGCCGTTACCATATTTATTATTCTTTATTTGCTGTTCGTCTCAGTATAACTTGAGTTATCATCATCTTGCTAGCCAGCCTGCTTATAACTCAGTAGAATGGCTGGGATTTCTTTGTCTTAACTAAGGAAAGCGGACAATGTCGCGTCGTCTTACTTATCTACCTTTACTGCTAACAGCTACTTTTTCACCAGCTAGTTTTGCTGCCTGGCACTATGGCTCTGGTACCGGTGTTGTTCAACACGAACCAGAACTTAAAGTGGAGGTAGGTCAAAAAAATGCAGATGCTAAATTGTTTGATATTACGTTAACTCCTGACGACAACAGCGAGCTTTTTAGTACCTTATTACAAGCTAATAATTACGCGACGGATGGTTTATGGCGTATTGAATATGGCTTTAGGCAATTTGATGTATCAGAACCTGACGTTGTTCAAGATAGCTGGCAATACAATTTTGAACAGACAGATGCGTTTTTCTCTGTTGGTCAAAGCTTCCTCCAAGGCGAATCTGGACAAGCTGCTTATTTGATGTTTGGTGTGCAATACCTCGATTTTAGTTTTAGTGCGGCCGAAACGATCGAACAAGCAACAACGAGTTACAAGCTATCGGGTGATATGATTGATGCCACTGTCGGCCTAAAGGCGGATTGGCCTATCTATGGTCAGCTTGTTTTTCACGCCAGTGCAGAAGCTGGCTTCGGGAGTTCTGAAGCTAATACACAAGCGAGTGTTGCGCTAAATTATCGCATTAAACAAGACTGGAGCTTGATGCTAAAAGCGCAATATCAAGCTTTTGAATATGAAAAAGGTAAATCGGATCAAGCTAACTGGCGAATGTTAGAAAGTGAAGATACCAGTGTTGGCATCTACTTTTATCGAATTTGGTAAATCGTCAAATAACACTAGCATAATCGGATGAAATCATTACAATCGTCCGCGCTAAATATTTCCACCCTTAGCTCAGCTGGATAGAGCGCGCCCCTCCGGAGGGCGAGGCCACAGGTTCGACTCCTGTAGGGTGGGCCATTTCCTCATTTATTACCATCCATTAAAAATCAAAAATATAAACATATCTCTTTATCTACATGGGTTTCGTCACTTATTGAGAATCAATAAAGGTTTGTAATGTTCAGCTTTTGATGTAATGTTTTATGTAACACCGATATTCAATCTTATGTTTGATGTTACATAAATGCCTAAAACAGTTACACCGCTCAATGACCAACAAGTAAAAAATGCCAAAGCTGGAGATAAGGAATATAACTTATCTGATGGCGGTGGCTTGGCGCTTAAGGTAAAACCTAATGGCTCTAAACTCTGGATCTTTACCTATCAAAGACCATTCACTAAGAAGCGCGCTAACCTGAGTTTTGGCGTTTACCCTGATGTAACACTCGCAAAGGCAAGAAAGCGAAGAACTGACGCAAGGGCGTTATTGGTAGATGACATTGATCCGCAAGCGCATAGAGATGAACACCAACAAACAGAGAAGCAAAAATTAGCGAATAGTTTAAAAACGGTGGCTGAAAAGTGGTTTGCCATTAAGCAAACAGAGATCAAAGAAAAGACCGCACGAGATATTAAGCGGATTCTTAAATTACACGTTTACCCGCAACTTGCTGATGTACCCATTAGTAAACTGACCGCCCCACTTGTTATTGATGTTATTCAGCCAGTTGCTAACAAAGGCAACTTTGAAACGGTAAAGCGTATTTGCCAGCGCTTAAATAACATCATGGTTTATGCGCTTAATACAGGCATTATCACGCATAACCCGCTATCTGGTATCAGCCATGCTTTTGAAGCGCCTAAAGTTGAGAGTATGCCCTCTATTAAGCCTGATGAACTGCCTCAGTTTATGGATGATCTTAAATACGCCAGTATTAAGCCCTTAACTCGACTATTAATTGAGTTTCAGCTTCACACCATGACAAGGCCTAATGAAGCGGCTAAAGCGAAATGGTCTGAAATAGATTTTGATAACAAGCTTTGGGTGATACCGGCAGAGCGCATGAAAATGAAGCGTGAGCATGTTATCCCATTATCTGAGGCTGTCCTTGCCTTATTAGAACGCATCAAGCCAATGAGTAGCCATAGAGACTATATTTTTCCGTCATACAACGAGCCAAGAAAACCCGTAAATGAAAGCACCGCCAATATGGCCTTAAAGCGTATGGGTTATAAAAATAGATTGGTTGCGCATGGTTTAAGAAGTTTGGCGAGTACCACGTTAAATGAACAAGGGTTTGAACCTGATGTGATAGAAGCCGCACTTGCCCATGTTGATAAAAACGAAGTTAGACGCGCTTATAATCGAGCGGATTACCTAGAGCGTAGGCGGGTAATGATGGAATGGTGGTCGAATCATATTTTAGCAATGCCCAATAGCAATATTCATCCGATCAAAAGGGTTATTTAAATTGTCTTTAAAATTATCAGCTTTTCAAAAAAAGGAACTCAAAGCTCTATTTCAAGATGATGGCGTCGATTTTGATTTTTTGTTTTGGCAGATTGAGCTAAATATGAAAGATATAGTTATACCAACATCAAAAAAGGTAAAAGCAAAAGAGACAGTAAGAGCTCTTCAAGAGATAGAAAGGGCATCTAAGGCAATACAAAACGCATTATCAATGTTAGATGAAAAGCAAAAATATAAAGTCTCATACTCTATTTTAAATCCTGTATTAGGTAATGATTTAACTAATACAATGGATTATTTCCAGAATGCTGATGTAACAAAAATGTTTAAGAGCTTGGAGGAGCATTGCTACTTCTATCATAACTATACGCAGGGTCGTTATGGCAGTGGAGTATGGGATGAGGTTATTGATGCTATTTGTCTCTCATGGCCTGTAGAAATAGCGACAGAAAAAAATATTACTCTAAATAGTCGTTTAGTTCAGTTTTTTTCAATAATTATTGAAGAAGTTTCATATGAGAAAATTCAGAAGTTTATAAAGAGGTCTAGTTGGTATAAGCAACATTTTGTTGACAACAGAAGTTGGATGGAAAAACTATGACAAACTAACCAAAGTTTATCAAAGTTTGTCGCAGACAAGGTTAATTAGCCTCAATAACATTTAGCTCGACTCAAATTAAAAGGAGAGTTTAATGTTTAACAAAAATCACTTTCAACTAATCCGCCGTCCAGAAGTCTTAAAACTTACCGGGCGTTCTAAATCTAGCCTCTACCAAGACGAGCAAGCAGGGCTAATGCCTAAGCCTATCTCAATTGGCGAGAGGGCTGTCGCTTATATTAAGCAAGAAATTGAAGCTGTAGTTGGTGCGCGTGTCGAGGGGAAAACTACTGAGCAAATCAAAACTCTTGTTAGTGATTTACACGCACAACGAGAAGCTAAGTAAGGGGCGCAATAATTATGATGATACATCAAGATAAATGCGCTGAGCTTGGCCTACCTAAACCTTACAATTATGAGAATCAACTCACCTATGTTTTGAGGTTAATTGTTGAAGGGCATAGGCTAAATACAAGGAAAGCCCGTTACATAGGTATTCATAACTTACATAGCCTGATCCCTATTCTAGTCAAAAGAGGGTATCAGTTTGAGCTAACGCATGGACGTGTGGAGTGCCCTTTTACAAAGACTGTTCCACCTTATCCCGTGGATATAGTTTTTATGACAGAAGCACAGATACGGCATTACAAAGAAGAAAAAGCCGCCTAGCTGATACTAAACGGCTCTGATCTTGCTGGCGGTGCGTAGTTTTGGTCGATCAACACCGTCAGTTTTTAAGCATAACCCCAATATTAATTACATACAATTTGTTAGTAGTTGCTTACTTTAAAGCTGTCGTTTTGAATTTAGCTAAACCTTAAAAAGCGTCATTTCTAGGTTTTTTACCCATCAAAAAATGAAGTTCAGTGGTTTAAGGTTAGTAAACTAAAGCTTTTAACGTGATAGTCATTACTAACAACCTACTAGGTAATTAATAATATCCCAATTAAGTTTTATGGCTTATCAAATAAAAACACGTTTCCTTGAAGTTGATAACGAGCTTTGGTGGGTTAATGGTTTACACAGTGGCTTGTTTTCGGACATCGCTAAGAAGATGATTCGCCAAGTAAATGCCATGCTCAGTCATCATAGTAAAGTTCTTGTAATCCGCTATGACCTTAGGCTTTATCAATATACACCTGATAATAGAGTAATCACTGTCTTTAATCGCAAACTAAATAAATGGCTAAAAGCTAAGTACCAAGTCAAACGTATCGGCTTCATCTGGTGTCGTGAGATGGAAAAAGCAAAACAACAACATTATCACTATGTTTTGATGATAGATGGTCATAAGGTGCGCCATCCAATAGAAATTTTGCCAAAGGTTAAAGATATTTGGGAGAACAATCTACAAGGCTCTGAATATACGCCTAAGCGTTGTTATTACAATTTAAAACGAGATGAGCGAGGAAGTATTCAAAGAGCTATTTGGCGTATTTCCTACCTAGCTAAAGTACGTAGTAAGGGTAATAAGCCAGCTCAAACTAAAAATTATGGCACTAGCCGTATCAAGCAAAAATACCGTTAATAACGGCAAAATAACGGGCTTTGAGATTTTTATAAGTGTTTAGTCTGACCATTTGTGGGAAATACGGCAAAAATACGGGCTAGGTCATCAATCTTTATTGCTATCAAGTTAGTGTTGATAAATACTGATGGATAAACGGTAATGTCTAGGTAACTTTTAGAAGGGACTCTGACTTATATTTTATGTAACACTTAAAGTAACATTAGGATGCCCCTAACCTAACCTAACAAAACCTAACCTTTTCAGGTGTTTAATTGTCTTTGTCGACTCCTGTAGGGGGCCATTTTCTTTTTCTCGCAATTAAAAAATTGTCTTCCAATCTTTGACGCGGTCATTAAAAAAGCCAGCTTGAGTGTAGGCCTGGCGTACTTTGCCATTTGCTTTTAACTCGGCTAAACCTTTGTTGATGGCGGGGAAAAGTATTTCTGAATATTCGTGGTGTTTCGATACCACAAAATGGCGGCTGCCCTGCAATGTGACTTTAATATTAGGAATGGGCACTAAGCTAATTTTTTCATTGATGTAAAAGCTTAAGTCTTCACTTTGTTGAAAAGGTGCCAGTACAAAGTCAACGAGCTGTCTGTCAACTGCAGTGACTATAGTGGTCCAGTGACCGTCCATTGTGATAGAGCCAACACCCATACTTTGCAGTGTTTGAATATCCACTTTCCAGTTTTGGTTAACAATGGCTTTTAATTTTTGTACATCCGCTAGTGATTTTGCATTGAGCGTATGAATATTCTTGTTTGAAGTATATAACCCAGCTTCATACTCACCTTTTTCAATAATGGCATCGGTGACATAAACGTGGTCTTGAATATTTTTTAAATCCTGTTGCCAAACAGAATCTAACGTGGCTGATAATAAGCCTTTTTTCAGCATCTTAAGGTTACGGGCATAATAGTTACCGAGTACAAACTCGATATCGAAGTTAGCACCGCCAAGGGCTAATGCTTGCTGAAAAATGATGGCATCGGCGATATCTCGACGATTAAAAGGTTCAGAAAAGTCTTTAATGTCTAATGGGCTACGACCATCTAAGAAGCGAATGTAGTCTTGGTAAACGTCGGGCTGGATTGTCAAAGTGATGATGCCATCGGATTTTACCTCAGCCACTTTTTCTTCAGGCGCTGCAAGTGTTTGAGCACTCACGGCCATTAATGAAAGAGAATAAAAAAGGGTTCGAGCAAAACGACGCAACACAACTAAACCAATTACAAAAAATATACCAAGGTCGAGTTTAGCTTAACCTGTAGTGATTTGACCAGTGATTATTTTGTATCTTGAGCTGATTAAATGCTCAGTTTACGAGGTGGTTTAAAGCCCTTTTAAGTGATTTTCAATAAATTGTAGTGATCGGTGCTCGAGCCAATATTCTATCTTTTGCTGCTGGTTAGTATTAACAAACCCGACGTGTCCTCCAAACTCACTGATTTCAAAGGTCACTCGGTGAGATAGCTCTGAAGGTTTAGGTATCGAGCGATTAGACAAGAAAGGGTCGTCTTTTGCGTGAATGACTAATGTGGGCGTTTGGATGTCTCGTAAAAAGTGTTTGCCGCTGCTTTTTTGATAATAATCTTGAGCGCTGTCGAAACCGTGCAAGGGTGCCGTAATCAACTCATCAAACTGCCATAAGCTTTTAATTTTTTTTAGCTTATTGCGATCGAGATTGAGCAAGTTGCACAAATCGATGCGCATCATTTTTCGCGCAATACTCTCGTGCAGCATATCTAACAAGTACTTTTGATAAACTCTGGATAGACCTCTTTGAATTCGCCGACTTGACGCTTCTAAATCGAGAGGAGGGCAAATTGATACACTCGCTTTAAATGGATGGTCAGTGGGCTTTTCGCCTAATAATTTGACTAAGGCATTGCCGCCTAAACTGAACCCCACGCTGGCGATATCTTGGTTTGGATATTGGTTAGCGACATAAGTCGCGGCAAATAGGACATCTTCCGTTTCACCCGAGTGGTAAGCACGGGCGTGTAGGTTAGGCTCTTTACTACAACCGCGAAAGTGCATTAACACACCAATCCAGCCTCTAGCACGAATGGCATTCATCATGCCTTTGGCGTAAGTACTGTCTATTGAGCCTTCTAAGCCATGTAAAACAAAGACAATAGGGCGTGTATCTTGGTCTGTGGGTTTTTCTGTCCAAGCTAAATCAAGAAAATCGCCATCGGGTAAAGTAATGCGTTCGGCAATGGTAGGGCAGTCTAATTTATGCCTGTGTATCTTTTGCCAGACTGTTTGCACATGTTTGTTGCGTAACCACCAAACGGGTTTGAAGTGACTTTCAATGATCATTAATTTGTGTAGAAAATGGGCTTGAAGCGGAAATAAACAGAGCATTATTGCTTGTTGTTAAGTATCTAGCTTACGCCTTGCTAATTCAAGTCGGTGAGGAAGATATTTTCTGTGTTTGCAGTGAATAAAAAAAGCGCAGTAAGTGGGTTACTGCGCAAAAACTATAAGAAAGGGCTAGTTGACTAAATTACTTGGGCTCTGGTGCGTTAGCGATATTTGTTAAGAACAACCAAACGTAATAACCGCAAAGTGCGCAAACAATGCCTATGCCTAAAATGCTGCCCCAAACAATTGGGTCGCTGATAATTTGTTGCCAGACAGTCATAGTCTTTCTCCTCTCAACTTTGATCTGATTAAACTTTAGTTCAGAGATCGAAATGAAAACTTGATCGAGATCAGTTTTCTAGCTTAGCGGTGATGTTTCCGGATTGTATATTGATCTAGCGCAAATTTTGCCATGCATTGCGCAGCTTGATCAGTTGGCTTTGCAGTAAAGGGAAGTCTTGTTGTTGATTACAATAAAGAAATTTAGCATAAACACTGGCAAGGCGTTCTGTGATTGGATTGTGTTGGGCACTTTTTCTATTCAAGGTTTTATTCAGTAATATCAGTACTTTTTCGACCTTTAATGCGTCGTTATTTTGGCAGGCTTTAATTCCCGCTCCATGCAAGCTCAATATGCGATCGAGCGGTTGCCCAGCAGCGAGTTGTTGAGTTTGGTAATGCTTAATTGCCGCGTTCATAAGTGGTATCAATCTAGGTGAAGCTATTGATTAGATAGCAACACCTAAAACTTCTTCGGCAGATATATCGGTTTGTGATTGTAAGGCCAGATCAGCTTGGTTGCCTATTTGCTCGACTAAATCGTCCACTTCTGAGCTTAGCTCTTCGGCAGATTCCACTGGCTGGGCTTCGAGCGTTTCGGTCGTTTGAACCACTATGGGTTCGGCAGGTGGTGCCTGTTGCGCTTCTTCTTGCTCTAGGGTCGCCTCTTCGGCCTGTTGTAAGGCCTCTTGTGATTGTGCTTCTTCAGCTTGCAGTTCTTCTTGCTGTCTCAGTGCTTGTTGAGCTTCAACGTTTTGTTGAGCCTGTAGCTCTTGCGAACGCACTGATGCATTAAAATCGATATCATTTGGCATAAGTAATCCCCTAATCACTTAAACAAATCACTCTCTAATTATAGCGATTGATAACGGCTTTGTCTGTTTTTTACTCGCTTGTGTTATCTAGCCAATGGTAAGCCTGATCAAAGCTACTGACTTGCTCGGCTAATTGCTCAGCGACATCGGGCTCTGCGGGTAAAAAGTCAGGGATCATCAATGTTGGGCAGCTTGCAGCAATTGCAGCACGGCATCCTGGGTTAGAGTCTTCAATAACTAGGCAAGATTCAGGTGCGACATTTATTTGTTTGGCAGCTTTTAAGTAACATTCCGGCTCTGGTTTTGGCTGGGTTACATCTTCAGCAGCGACGATGCAGTCGAAGTGCTTTAAATAATCGAAGTGGGTTAGGCGCGCAAAATTGGCATCGACAACAGCTCTGTGACTTGATGTCACTAAACCGAGTTTCAAGTTTTTCTTTAAGCAGGCTTGGAAAAACGCTTCAAAACCCTGCTTGATAGCGACACCTTGTGCCTTTACTTGCTGGTTATGTTTGTCTTTCGCGGCAATAAAATCGTCCATTGGAAAATCTGGACCAAACATGTCTTTTGCAATTTGATGACAGACTTCACGACGAACACCAACCATCTTTTTATAATCTTCTTTGGTAAAGCTTTGGCCAAACGCTTCTGCTGTCTCTATCCAGCCACTTTCATAGATAACTTCTGTGTCAAAAATAGTGCCATCCATATCAAATAAAATAGCTTGGATTGGTGTCGATGTGGTTTTTTTCGTCATGATTTGATTATCTACTTATCTATTGCGAGCAGTTGTTGAATTTGCTGATAGTGAGTGTCACATGTTACTTGGATATTAAGTTGCTGAAAATAACAAGCAACAGGTGTCATTGTTGATGTATCTTGGCGTTCTGTTGCTTGGTAGCTTTGCACTATGATGGCTTGCTCATGTTGCTCCATTGTCAGCTCACATTTGAGCAAGGCCTGCTTTAATGTTTGCTGGGTCGTTGCAACTAATGTTTCATCCGTTTTCAAGTTTTGTCTAAGTTGACGAAGCTTAGTGGTGTAAGCCTTATTAAAAGGTAACAGTGCTGTTTCAATATCTTTAAGCTGCAGTGCAGATAGTGCTTTGTCTAGGCTTTGTAAGTAACAGCAAAACAATAACAGGTTTACATTGACCTGATATTCATTTTGCAGCTGCAAACAGAGCGATTGCATTTGTGTTTGCTGATAGAGCGTCAGACTGTATTGCCAGAAGCTTTCATTAGTCATGGTCATTTATTGCAGTGACTCAAGTAAAGTTTCTAATTCTTCTTCTGCCATCATCCAAGCTTCTTCATCGTCAGCCAGTTGTTGTTTGACTGTTACTTGTTGTTCTAACAATGTATTAAGTTCTGCTTTTCTCTGGTCGCTGTACAAGTCATTATCGGCAAGTTGGTTTTCTATTTCATCAAGCTTGGCTTGTAGCTTATCAACGCTTTTTTCTAGTTTGTCGATTTGTTTGCGAAGCGGTTGCGTTTGCTTGCGAATTTCAGCTTCTTTGCGCTTTGCTTCTTTACGCGCTTGAGCACTGTTCTCGGTTTTGTTGTCACTGCTGCTGGTTTGTGCGTTTTGTTCAGCTTTAACTTGTCTTGCTTGTTCAACTAACCAGTTTTCATAATCTTTTAAGTCACCGTCAAATGGTAACACTTGACCGCTATCGACAAGATAAAAATCATCACATGTGCTCGAAAGGATGTGTCTATCGTGCGAGACGATAATCATTGCACCATCAAAGTTTTGTAAAGCCATTGTAAGGGCTAGACGCATGTCCAAATCCAAGTGGTTGGTCGGCTCATCCAGCAGCAATAAGTTGGGTTTTTGCCAAACGAGTAAGGCCAACACAAGTCGAGCCTTTTCACCACCTGAAAACTTCTCTACTTTATCGAGTGCCTGATCACCACTAAAACCAAAGCCACCTAAATAGTCTCTTAGTTTCTGCTCTAATTCATTTGGTGCTAAACGCGTTAATGCCGATAACGGCGTATCTTCACTGTGCAATTGCTCTAACTGATGCTGAGCAAAATAGCCGATGTTTAGGCCACTGCTAATGGTTTGCTCACCTGTTAGTGGCGTTAATTCACCCGCGAGTAATTTAACTAAAGTTGATTTACCTGCACCATTTCGCCCCAGTAAACCAATTCGACTACCTGGTACTAAATTGAGTTTGATGGTGTCTAAAATAGGTGTTTGGCTGTAACCCACTGCGACTTGATCGAGCGCAATTAGTGGGTTAGGCAGTTTATCTGCGGGTTTGAACTCAAAATGGAATTCAGAATCAACATGTGCTGGTCCAATGATTTCCATCTTGGCCAATGCTTTTACGCGTGATTGAGCTTGTTTAGCTTTTGATGCTTTCGCTTTAAAACGGTCAATGAACGATTGGATGTGAGCTTTTTCACGCATTTGTTTTTCATGCAAGGCTTGTTGCTGTTCCAATTTCACAATGCGTTGTTTCTCAAAGCTAGAATAGTTACCTTTGTATAGGTTCAGCTTTTGTTGTTCGATGTGAATAATGTTATCGCACACTTCATCCAAAAATTCTCTGTCGTGCGAAATTAACAACAAGGTACCTGGGTATGAATTTAAAAACTTACCCAGCCAAATAACAGCGTCTAAATCCAAGTGGTTGGTGGGCTCATCGAGTAGTAGTAAGTCACTTGGGCAAATTAAAGCTTGTGCCAAGTTTAAACGCATACGCCAGCCACCAGAAAAATCCGCGACACTCGCTTTTTGTTGCTGTGTACTAAAGCCCAAGCCGTTGAGTAATTGTCCGGCTCTCGCCTCTATCGTATAAGCGCCATGGGCATCTAACTTGTGATGCAAATCAGCTATTAATGTACCGTCATTGGCACTTTCGGCTGCAACAAGCTGCTGCTGTAATTGACGATAAATACTGTCGCCATCCAATACGTAATCGAGAGCTGTGCGCTCAAGTGCAGGCGTTTCTTGTTTCACATGCGAGATACGCCACTGCTTAGGTAGACTTAAATCCCCCTTATCTAGTTGCAATTCATTTTTTAGCAATGCCAATAAAGTGGATTTACCACAACCATTGCGCCCGACTAATCCCACTTTTTGTTGGCCGTGGACAGTTGCGCTGGTTTGATCGAGAAGAACTTGGGTACCTAATTGCAGGCTAATTTCGCTAAAGGTGATCATAGATAAGGTTAAGCTGGTATTAAGGATAAAAACTGGGCGTATCATACTGGATTAGCCAGCATTACCCAAACTCGGTTACAATAGTTGAGAATCAGCGAGTAGTATTTGAACAAATGAAGATAAAGAAACGATTTATTGCTGGTGCCGTGTGCCCAGAGTGTAAAGCAGTTGATAGTTTAATGCTTTACATGGAAAACAACGTTGAACAGGTTGAATGTGTCGATTGTGGTCACAAAAAAAGCCAAACAGATAAACAAGTGAGCCAAGCCGCTAAACAGCCTGGCTCTGTCATTGGCATTTTTAAACCAGAATAGCGATTAGTCAAAACTCAAATTGTCGTTTGTTAGACATAACAAACAACAAAATCAAAACTAAGGTCGCAATGTATCCCGGCTCAGTGACATTAAAAGTCGGGTCTGCTTGGTAGTTTAATGCCCTGACGTTGGCAATATCAAAGCCTGTTGCGACAGGTGCTCCACCATTATTTAAGCTAAATACTTTGATTGCCTTAACCTGCTGAGTAAAATTAATACTCGACAGATCAAAACTCGATATCTGATCGCCATCTGCTTGGCCAAGGTAGACAAAATCTGCTGGGTTAGTTGATATATTTGAGCTGACAAAAATATCCGCTAGCTCCAGCGCATTTCCCACTTCTTCAACAAAAATATCATCTCCTTGAGCATCAATGATGAATTCGTCATTAAAGCTCAGCGTAATAAATGAGCCTAACGGAAGTGACAAGTAATCTGCCTGTGTATTGGGGTAGCCTAAATCGTCACCTAAAACTGCACTAAAAGGTAGGCATTGCTCAAATTGTGGCGTTCGTGGGTAGAGGCCGCCTTGGCCAAACCCAGCTGAGCAGTTTAAGTTTCCCGTGTAATGGTATTCGACCACAGCATCGGCATAACCTAACAGTGCAGCATGAGCTTGAGATGAACTAAAAATAACAACGAGGTACAGCAGTGTATTCACTAGCGGTTTGGTAAGCATGATCAGATCCCTTTTGCTTAGTTATTGATTCCATCAACAGCAGGGCTTAATGCAAGAATAGTGCTATTTGCGATATTGTTAGTAATAACAGCTGGTTAAAAAGTAGTCTGGTTGGGGCGGTTAGAACGCTGTAAAAAAGGCTGACGAAGTGTATGCGAATAGGACTTAATACCCCAGTAAAAGCAACAGAGGTATCAAGCCTTCAACTTGAATTAATAATGGGGTGGTGGCGTTTCTTCAGCCATTGAAACTACTGCACTTTGAGTTTGTGACGATTTTACTTTTTCAGCGAGCAGCTTTAACTGTTCTTGCATGGTTAATAACTGCGCCTGTTGTGCCGCTAATGCTTGGTTTAATGTTTCAATGGTGTCGTCTTGAAAGCTTAATTGCATTTCAAGTTTTTCAATTCTGCTTTCTAGCAAAGGTTCATATTCAGTCATAGGGCTTTCATTATTTTGGCAAAGGCCAGATTTCTACAATACCCGCCGAACTAACGGAAGCAATTTGGTTTTCATTGCGCGTTAGCATAGGCGTTAGGGTTAAATCGTATATTACCGCACTTGGTATCTTACTGTCTGCTTTTGTCGATGCTAAAAAGTGATTTAGCCGCTGTCCTGAGGACAATTGCCAAACACTGATGTCGCGATTAGGCGAACCTGTGATTAACAAGTCTTTTTGACTGTTAAAGTGCACGGTACTGAAAACTTTCTGTCTTTCGTGAATAGCTAAATCTGTGTAGCGCTTTCCTGACTCTTGTTGCCAAATATGTGCGTTGTTTTTACTGTCTGCGGTAAATAGATATTCTTTATTGGCATCTATTGCCACTTTGGTTAAACGGCTTGGGTGCACAAATCTGTGTTTAATCTTACCTGTGGCGGCATGCCAATAATAAGCAACATAATCATTCCCCCCTGATAAAACCCAATCACCTCGAGCGGAAATGGCAATGGAGTTAACTTTTTCGGTGTGGCCTAAAAATTCTAGCCTGTGGCCTGTGGAAGGGCTAAAGATCACGATAACACCGTCGGCACGGGCAATTGCGACTTTCTGAGCTTTGTCACTGATGGCGATATCTCTGATACTCGATAGGCTAATTTTATAAAACCCCAGTGATTGGCCATCGCTGATACGCCAAAGTGCAAACTCAGTTTCATTTGCGGTTAAGGCAACGGTTTCATCTGGACTGATATGGGTATGGAATAGGGTTTGCTCACTGTCGTTCTGATGTTGCCAATGAAATAAGGGCTGCCAGTTCTGCGCTTGATTATCGTAGTGATAAAGCTGAGCTCCAGAACTTAAGCTCGACAGTAATAAGCGTTTTCCAGAGGGGGATAAGCTTGCTGAAAGGTGATTTTGCTGTGAAATAGGCCAAGCACTAAGCGGTTTATCGGCTTGCTCAGCGCAAGCACTAAGTAGAAGAAAACAAAAAAAAGCTAAAAAAAGGCGCATAGGCATTGTTTTTTATTCGTTTGTATCCATATAGTCCAGAGTATAAATGCTTTTTGAATATCACCCTATGCGGTATTCAATTTTATTTACTCGTAGACCAGATGACTCACCGTTTTCTTTTCTCGATTAACACTACATCGGCTTAGTTGCAGATAGTTAGTCATAGTGACACAATGAGTTGTTAATAATAAAAGCCTATTTATTAATGCAAGGGCACTTTGGAGCATAATTATAATGAAAAAGATCGGTAGCATTTGTGCTATTGCAGCAGCACTAACATTAGCAGGTTGTGGCGCAGAAAAAGCAGCTCAACCAACTGAAACAAAACAAGAGGCAGTTAAATTGCAAAGCGAAATTCAAAAACAGTCGTACAGCTTAGGTGTATCAGTTGCGACGAACTTAACTCAACACGTTCAACAATCAACTGAAATGGGTATTGCATTAGAGCAAGACTTAATTGCTAAAGGTTTTGCTGACACGTTAGCGGGCAACGCACAAATCGATATTGCTGAAGTTCAAACTTTATTACAGAAGTTACAACAGCAACAGCAAGAAGCGCATGCTAAAAAGCAAGAAGCTGACAGCGTTAAATTTAAAGAAGAAGGTGCAACTTTCTTAGCTGAAAATGGCAAGAAAGAAGGCATTCAAACAACTGAGTCTGGTTTACAGTTCGAAGTTGTTTCTGAAGGTGAAGGTGAAAAACCTGCTGCTGAAGATACAGTAACAGTTCACTACACAGGTACATTAATTGACGGTACTAAGTTTGATAGCTCTGTTGACCGTGGTCAGCCTGCTTCATTCCCGCTTAACCGTGTAATCAAAGGTTGGACTGAAGGCTTACAATTAATGCCTGTAGGTTCTAAGTTCCGTTTCTACATTCCTTTCGATTTAGCATACGGTCCACAAGGTACAGGTAGCATTCCTCCATTTGCTACATTAATCTTTGATGTTGAGTTATTAAGCATCGAAGGTAAATAAGCTAAATAGCTTTACCGAATAAAAAAACCTAGGTTTGCCTAGGTTTTTTTATATCTGCTTAAAAGCGATTAATTCGCCAATTGAATACTACTGATGTATTCAACACTTGGCGCTGACATGTATCTATCTCTTCTACCTTCTACAATAATTGTTTGATTCAAAATACTCGGGTTTCGCTCTGGGCTAAACTGGTTGCGATATTCTGATGGCAGCTTGATATTAATATCTTGATTACCTTCACTTAAAACCAAGGCATATTGACCGTTTAAAGCCGAAGTAATTTGGCCAATGACTTTGACATCTGTGCCCTCACTAAGTGCTAATGCGTCACTTACCGAAATAGCATCTGTTGGATTGTTCGGCTCTCCACCTGAGTTATCGCCACCGCCTGTGCTATCTAGTAACGTCAGTTCAGAGACATATTCGATACTCGGTGCAGACATGTAGTTGTCGCGACGGCCTTTGACAAGCAGTTTTTTGCCGATTAAATCAGGATTAAGACTAGGGCTAAATGTAGCTCTTTGAGTCGATTCAAGTTTAACGTTAATCGTTGTACCTGAGGCATTTTCATCGGCTAATAAAAGTGCGTAGATACCGTTCAATTCACTTTGAATAATACCGACTACTTCCACTTCTGTACCAACGGGCTCGGCCAGCGCTTGGCTAACGGATAAATAAGCTGAGACAAGTTCAATGGATGAGACGTATTCGATACTCGGCCCAGACATATAAGTGTCTCTACGGCCTGTTACGCGAATCTTTTGCCCGATAAGTTGAGGGTTTAAGTTTGGACTGAACTGAGCTCTTTGCGATGACTCTAATTTTACATTGATGGTAATGCTGTTATTACTACTGTCAGCGAGTAACAGTGCGTAAATGCCATTGAGCTCTGCTTTAATGACACCTTCTACGACAACATCTGTACCATTAGCTGTGTTCAGAGCTTGGGCGACCGTTAGGCTATCACTCGGTTCGCCACCGTTGTCGCCACCACCGTTGTCTCCGCCGCCTGAGCAACCATTTAATGGGCAAGGCGCGCCAAAACTACCATTGGCAAATGATGATGGATCCCAAGGTAAATAGCCATTTGATGGTTGGCGCCAAGGTTGGCCATTATTCGGGTCTGTTTTTTCTTCATCGGCTAATGGAATCGGCGTCATAAAGCCAGCTGGGTGAGCTGCCGTATTAAAACCTACATAGTCTTCAGTGTTGGCTAACCAATTAATGATATTGATTGATAATACGGATGCATGACCCGGATCTGTCCAACCTGGATAGGTCTTTTTCGTCGAACCACTGTCTTGGCGGCGATATTTAGGGGTGGCATCTTCGATAGGTGATGAATCACCAATAAAAGCGGCTTTACCTAAACTTGGTTTTGAAATCGCCACATAAGGGCCTTCATCTTGACCACCAAAGTAAATGCCAGAATCTTTGGCGTAGTTCCATTTTGTTGCATTATCCGTTGGTGCTATATACACCAAACCTTTTGCTAAATTAGGGTCAGTAATGGCTAAAGTTGCACCACCAGCCATTAAAATGGGCGCCACACCTTGGGTTAAACCTTCTGTTAAGCTAGGTGCAATGACATCACTGACGCCTGCTTTTAAATCGATGGCGTTGAAGCGAAAACGAATACCAAAGTTTTCTGCTAACCAGCCAGCATTAGCCGACTTGGGGTTGCGCAAATCACCGTATAAATTGTGTAGGTTGTATTTCGCTAAATCTGAACGGTTATAGCCATTGAATACTTCGGTCGAATCCCATGTGTTGAGATTGCGATCAGCATCGTAGTGATCGGCGATAAAGAAAATACCTTTACCCGCATCAACGTATTGCTTGAGTGCCGCGTACTCAGCAATTGTAAAAGGGCGATTTGTCTCTGCTAAAACAAATACATCAGAAGCAGCAATCGCGTCATAAGTAATAATTGCTTCATTGATATCGGCATTAGCTGGCGTGTTGTAGTCATCAATCCACTCTATCTTGCCATTGCCATTTAAATCAACACCGCGGTATTCAACCACGGTATAGCCTTCAGCAACTAAGGCATCGGCAAAATCTGAAAATGCACCATCGATAACCCAGTCGGCGTTACCTTCAGTGCCGCCGTGAGACACGTCAAAGTAGACCGTTTTGCCATTACCACCCGATACTGGGGCTTTGACGATAGGGTCTTTATTCCATTCGTATTGATTAGCGTAAAGACAGCTAGTAAAGAAGACGCTCAGTACGAGCGTAATTAGGTACTTCCAATTTAAATTCATCACATTTCTCCTGTTTTTTAATGTGGCTAGAAAATCTTCATAGCGAGATTAAATTAGGAAGCAGATATGACAGTTGTACGTATAAATTATGAACAAAAAATAGGGTTGTTAACTGATTGTTGTTCACTGACCACTTAATTTAAATGACTAACGTTTTTCAAAAATAACGTCATATAACTGCTACATAAACTTCATTTTGAAATGTGAACCTTGCTGTTATCTATCTGGTTGGACCTGCTGAAATATTCAAAGCAAACAACTAGTTAGTGAAAACTAATAATAATTAACACGACACAAGGAACACCAGTTATGTATAAGTCTTTCCTCAAGCCAAGCCTTATCGCAATAGCGGTAGCGAGTTTATTAACAGGTTGTGATGGCGATGATAACGACAGTGAAGTACGCGCGCTACAAAGTGATGTAAAAGCGCTGCAAAGTCAGTTAGAGCAAAACAATACTGAGCAAGCTTCATTGACCGCTCAAATTAGCGAATTAAAAACTGCCTTAGACAATGCTGACAATTTAGATACCAATAGCAAGCAAGCGGTCGATGCAAAAATCACTGAATTAGAAAACATGGTCAATAACGCAGAGCAGAAGCTTGACGCTTTAGCATTGAGTGATGCGTTAGATGATTTAGCAACGATTTTAGACGCTGAGCACTTTGCATCTTTGCGTTTAATGGAAACAACGGATGTACACGCTTACATTACTGATGTGAATTATTACTCAGGTAACGAGCAAACGCGTTTTGGTTTTACCCGAACCGCGTCATTAATTCACCAAGCAAGAGCTGAAGTGGCTAACTCTATTTTGGTCGACAATGGCGATCTTATTCAAGGTAACCCGATGGGCGATTGGATGAGAGCAAAAGGTATTGAAGCTGGCGAAGTACACCCTATGTATTTAGCGATGAACGAGCTGGGCTACGACGTAGGTACTTATGGCAACCATGAATATAACTATGGTTTAGCATTTTTAGAAGAGTCGGTAAACGATGCTAATTTCCCCTATATCAATGCGAATGTTTATGTCGATGATGGTGATAACGACAGCAGTAACGACCAGCTTTACTACAACCCATATATTATTCTAGATAAGACGATTACCGGCCACAACGGTGAATCGCTAGATATTAAAATTGGCTTAATTGGTTTTGTTACACCGCAAATTATGATTTGGGATAAGCAACACCTCGCTGGCAAAATCATCGTAAAAGATATCAAAGCATCCGCTGAAAAATATATCCCTATGATGAAAGCAGAAGGCGCAGACATCATTGTTGCCGTTCCACATTCAGGTTTAGACACCTCGCCATATGATGTTGAAGCGAAAGCGGAACAGTCATCCTACTACGTCTCACAAGTGGCAGATGTTGATGCCATTTTATTTGGTCACCAACATGCCGTTTTCCCATCTGCGGCGTTTGCCAACTTGCCAAATGTTGATATTGAGCAAGGTACGATCAATGGCGTACCGTCAGTAATGGCGGGTTACTGGGGCAGTCATTTAGGCATTATTGATTTAGAACTCGCTTATGATACGGATAACGATAGTTGGACTGTGTTTAATCACCATGTCTCTGTGCCGAGTGTTAACTCAGAAGAGGTAATGGCCGATGAGCAAGTGACCGCATTATTAACGGATGCTGATCAGGCAACACGCGATTACATGAATCAGCCTATTGGCTCGGCGTCTGATGATATGTTTAGCTTTTTAGCGTTGGTACAAGACGATCCGTCGGTGCAAATTGTCAGTGATGCACAAAAACAATATGTTGAGTCACTAATTGAAAATGATCCTGAGCTTAAAGACATTCCAGTATTATCAGCAGCAGCGCCTTTTAAAGCTTGCTCACGTGGTCAAAACTGCAGTAATGAAAGTGATTTTGTTACAGTAGAGAAGGGTGAGTTAGCACTTAAAGATGCGGCTGATTTATACCTTTACCCCAATATTTTACAGGTGCTTAAAGTTAGCGGTGAGCAGTTAAAACAGTGGCTTGAGTGCTCGGCGGGTATGTTTAATCAAGTTGATCCGAATTCGAGCGAACAACAAGAGCTGGTTAGTATTCAATTTCCTACTTACAACTTTGATGTGATTGACGGTGTTGAATATCAAATTGATGTGACATCTGCTGCGCGTTATGAAAATGGCTGTAAATTAGTTGATGAATCGGCTGAGCGCATCAAGAACTTAACTTATCAAGGTCAGGCTGTTACTGATGATATGACTTTCTTAATTGCCTCGAATAACTATCGCGCTGGTGGCGGTGGTAATTTCCCAGGTACAGGTGGCGACCATGTTGTTATTAAAGCCCCAGATGCTAACCGCGATGTATTAGCCAATTATATTCGTCAGTTATCAACTACCAATGGCACAGTTAATCCAACGGCAGATAATAATTGGTCATTTGCTCAAATTGATACTGAGGCTGAACTAAACGTGGTCTTTCGAGTGCCAGATACTGAGCGTGTCGCTAATTTTGTAGCTGAAAAGCAACAAAAACCCATGGTGAAAACAGCGACTGATGAGCGCGGTGCCATTTATAAAATTGATTTAACTCAGTAATTAATACACTTCTTTACCGATTAAAAAGCCTCAATAATGTTGAGGCTTTTTTGTTTCTGTGACAAAAAGATTAAAATCGTATTGCGATTGATAGTAATTCTTATTTGCAATAAATGATAAATGTTATAATATAACTTTTATCAAATTGAGCAATTTAGGAATATTTATGAAACAAGGTATCCACCCTGAATACAGAGACGTGGCTTTTCACGATACGTCAGTCGACCAATTCATTATTGTTGGTTCGACACTTAAAACGGATAAGACCATTGAGGTTGAAGGTAAAACTTACCCATATGTACCACTTGATATCTCATCTCATTCTCACCCTTTCTACACAGGTAAACAGAAAGTGGCAAAACAAGATGGTCAGGTTGCTAAATTCAACAAGCGTTTCGCACGCACTAAATTAAAGGCTGCGGTCTAATGCAAGTACTCAGTTCATTAAAGAGCGCAAAATCGCGCCACCCAGACTGCCAAATTGTAAAAAGACGCGGTCGTTTATATGTGATTTGTAAGTCTAACCCTCGCTTTAAAGCGGTTCAGGGTAAGAAAAAAAAGAAAGGTAATCGTTAATATCCAAGGGCTTATCAAGCCCTTTTTTATTGTTAACGGCTTTACTTTTTTGCAAAGGTAGTAAAGATAAATTAATTGGTTTGAGAGTCAGCTATCAAATTAATGATGATTTAAACATCATGACTAACCTCAAGGTCGCTGGTCGTGATGATTTTGAACTAAATGTTGCCCAGCTTTATACCAATTATGTCGCTTCCTCGCACTTATCTGTGCAACTTGGTCGAGTGAGTATTTCTATTGCTCGTTACGCCGATATCAGTGATATAGGCTACACCCACAACAAGCTGAAGCTGAACCTCAACTTATTGCGGGTAATAATATCAGTTCGATTAATCGCTACTGATTATCGGCGAGGTAGCTAAGACAGGTTTCAACTTCATCTTGGCTGCCTAATATAACCGCAACGCGTTGGTGTAGGTCAGTCGGCTCAATATCTAAAATTGCGGTTTGCTCGGTATAAGCTTTACCCCCCGCGTGTTCAATAAGCATCGCCATGGGGTTGGCTTCGTAAAGTAACCTGAGTTTGGCCCGTTTTTCTTTATCGCGATTATCGCTTGGGTAAGCAAATAAGCCGCCTTGCTCAAGGGTTCGATGAACATCTGCAACCATAGCGGCGTTCCAGCGCATATTAAAGCGCTTACCTCTTTTACCCGTTTCTCCTGCCAATAAGTCATCGACATAAGCTTTAAAGCCGGCTTGCCAAAATCTTTGATTGGCCATATTGATGGCAAACATTTGAGTGCTTGAAGGTACTGCAAATTCAGCTGTGGTGAGTAGATAACCGCCATGTGTTCTATCAAGTGTATAGCCACGTGTTGGGCCACCTGTTGTCATGACTAACTTAGTAGATGCGCCATATAACACATAACCGGCACATACTTGCTTTCGACCTCCTTGTAAAAACTGTTTCGGGTCGCTATCACTGACATCTCCTCTGGCCTGATAAATAGTGAAGATAGTGCCTATTGCCCCGTTAATATCAATATTGCTCGAGCCGTCTAGTGGGTCAAAGGCAACCACAAAGGGAGCGTTGGGTGTGGCAGCAATACTGTTGGGCTCTTCTTCTGATGCTATTGCACGGACAAACTCACACTCTAGCAGCATATCTTTGAGCAATTGGTTGGTCACTACATCGAGCTTTTTTTGGGTTTCCCCTTGGATGTTTTCATCTAATGTAGAACCTAAAATACCTGCGAGTTCTGCTTGGCTGACGCGAAAAGAGATCTCTTTGGTAGCGGCTAAAATGGTGCGAATGAGCGCGATAAGCTCAATACCTACGCCATCGTGGCGTAGGGTAGGGGTAAGTCTTTGCATTACAAAACCTGACTAATTAACGCAATTTAAAATTTGACGGTGATCTCACCATCAAGTGGATTTGCGTTAAACATAGCTTGTTTTTCGGTATTTGCAGTCGGGGCTAAGGCTTTTTGATTTTGTACAATTTGGCTGACTTTTCCGTACACAATAAAAGTCACATCGGATGCCACTTTTTTGCAGGCGGGACTATCGTCAAAGCTCAATTTAACGCTATGCTGATCGATGGCCGTTTGCGTCATCGCACATTCTCTGCGCGTGGCACGATACTTAATGACTTCTGATACTGGTGCGACCCAAAGCTCATTATCTTGCACTTTTGCTTGGATGTGGTCCAAGTGATCTAAGTAAATGGCTAGCGGGATACTATTCCACGACGTATCTTCTACACCGTGCGCTGTGCGATAGGCCCAGCCACCTGAGCGTGCGGCCATATCTGCATGCATATTTAAGATGTCTTTACCTTCTTTTTTCTTTTCGTAAATCGACCATTGTCCGGTTACAGTGTAAAGGTCATAACGGACCGCGAAATCATTTTTGTCTTCGTCGAAGTTGACACCGGTATTGTTGACGTAGTTTATCGCGCGAGTACCGACATAGCCCGGCATATTCTGCAGGTAATTGACGGCGTCATCACTGCCTTGGTCCATGGTGAAAGCGTAAAAAGTCGGTTGGTAATTTAATTTCTGGCTGATAACTTGGTGTGGGTGTTTAATTTGCTCGTCATTCGACCAGTTATCATCATTTGGTGTGACGTGAGTCCAAGCGTGATTGTAAATTTCATGGCCATCGTTGATGGCTTGTTTGAGCACGTCCCAGTGTTCATCTTTGCAATCACTGGCAATGACACCAAAAGCGGCTTTTAAACCGCGTTTTTTTAACTCGGGTAAAGCATATTTGATAAGGCCAAATGTATTATCGACACAAAAATCATCATGGTTGATGCTGTAAGCGCCGTAGGCATCGTTTTGCCAAAACGCCATTTCGACTTTGGGCAGGCTAGCTGCCAATGAAGAGGTGGATAAAGTCATTAATGCGAGGGCGGGTAAAAGTTCCTTTTTTTTCATCTAACTCAACTCTTATCTTATTGTTATTGTTTTCGCTTTAGCTTAGCCTACTTACTCTGAACAATTAAATCGTTATTTTCAACAAGGCTTTCTTTTCTATGCATATTCATATCTTAGGTATCTGCGGTACTTTTATGGGTGGCTTGGCAGTAATTGCTAAGCAATTGGGTTACAAAGTGACTGGCTCAGATGCCAATGTTTACCCGCCTATGAGTACTCAATTAGAAGAGCTTGGGATTGAATTAATGCAGGGGTATCACGCTGAACACTTAAACCCAGAGCCCGATTTAGTTATTGTTGGCAATGCGTTATCACGCGGTAATGAAGCCGTTGAAACTGTGCTTAATCGCAATATTCCTTACGTATCTGGTCCACAGTGGTTATTAGAGCACGTACTAAAAGACAAGTGGGTTTTAGCTGCGTCAGGCACGCATGGTAAAACGACAACTTCGAGCATGCTAGCTTGGTTGTTAGAAGATAACGGTTTACAGCCTGGTTTTTTAATCGGTGGCATTGCCAAAAACTTTGGTATTTCGGCACGCCTTGGTGATTCAATTTTCTTTGTTATCGAAGCGGATGAATATGACTCCGCATTTTTTGATAAGCGCAGTAAGTTTGTGCATTACCGTCCGCGCACGTTAATTATGAACAACCTTGAGTTTGATCACGCTGATATTTTTACCGATTTAGCGGCGATTCAAAAACAGTTTCATCACCTGATTCGCATGGTGCCGGGCAATGGTCTGGTATTGTCGCCACAACATGACCAGGCATTAAATCAAGTATTGGACATGGGGTGTTGGTCTGAACAACAAACCACAGCAAATGCCATGGCCGAGCACCCATTAGGTAAAATCGCCGACTGGCAGTTCAAGCCGCAGAGCGATGATTTTTCAGCTTTCGATATTATTTATCAGGAGCAATACCAAGGCACGGTAACTTGGTCGTTAATGGGCGAGCACAATGCCAATAATGCGTTAATGGCCATTGCTGCGGCACATCACGTTGGTGTGCGCATCGCCGATGCTATTGATTCGCTATCGCGCTTTGAAAATGTAAAACGCAGAATGGAATTAAAGGGCGAAGTCAATGGCGTAAAAGTGATTGATGACTTTGCTCACCACCCAACAGCCATTGCGACAACGCTAGCGGGTTTAAAAAATAATATGAACCAAGCGGCAAACTCTGGCCGTATATTAGCAGTGTTAGAACCGCGCTCAGCCACCATGAAACTGGGTGTGCACAAAGCCGATATCGCTAATTCGTTAATCGATGCCGATGCCGTATTCTTGTTTCAACCGCCTAATATTGATTGGCCAGTATCTGATATCAGTGATGAATGTAAACAAGATGCATATAGCTTTGAGCAGCTCGATGAACTGATTACTCAGGTGACACAATACGCTAAAGCAAATGATGTGATCTTGGTTATGAGTAATGGTGGTTTTGGCGGCATTCATCAAAAGTTACTGGATGCACTGAGTTAAGCTTGGTGCACCGAGTCGTCTTTGATTTATAATCATATAAAGTCAGTTGTTGGAATAAAAAAACGTGTTTGACAATCAAATCACCGTCGCTGTGACTGGTGCCTCTGGGGCACCTTACACTTTAACCTTATTAGAAGCATTGGTTAAAGCCAATTACCAAATTCACTTATTGTTCTCAAGCGCAGCCAAGGTGGTTTTTGCCACTGAAACTGATTTAAAAATTCCCAGTAAACCAGAGCAAACTGCAGCTTATTTTACCGAGCGATATCAAGCTCAGCCTGAGCAAATTAAGTGTTATGGCAAAGATGAATGGTTTTCTCCCGTTGCTTCTGGCTCGGCGGCACCGAAAAAAATGGTAGTGTGCCCATGCAGTACAGGTACCCTGTCAGCAATTGCTGTGGGGGCGAGCGATAATCTAATTGAGCGTGCTGCTGATGTCGTGATAAAAGAGCGCGGTCAATTAATTTTGCTGCCTCGAGAAACGCCTTTTTCGACCATACATTTAGAAAATATGCACAAGCTTTCGCAGATGGGGGTGACAATCATGCCCGCAGCGCCTGGCTTTTATCACCAACCGCAATCGATACAAGACTTGGTCAACTTTATGGTGGCACGCGTACTGGATCACCTTGGTGTTGAACAAACATTAATGGGGCGTTGGGGCTATTCTATTTAGTCGATTGTTGATGTAATTATTGATCTTGATTGATAAAAAAAACATCCTGGCATCATAGTTGCTTTTGTCCTCTTAGTTTGTATTTATGATTAAGAGCGACAAAAAAATGACTCGTTTTTCATGGCTTTTCTTTTCCGTAGTGAGTTTAACAGGTTTACTGACGGCCTGTGTTAATTCACCAGGTTACCTTTTTTCTAACGATACTGTCGTTGCTGTGGAGAGTGATAACACGGTACAAGAAGAAGTTGAGATGGTTGCCATCACTCCTTCAGAAGACGAAGTGGCTGCACAAATTCTCTATGAAACTTGTCAGGTCAGTATCAACGCTCAAGTGGTGGAAGAAGAGTCTGACGCAAAACCGCTTAGCCAATCTAAATACAGCGTGATTAGCCAAGATATTAATGGTTTATTAAATAAACTATTTTGCCAATCAGAAAATAAAACCTTGCCTACACATGCTGTTTATATCGAACCTATCATGCCTCATGATGAAGATAATGTGTCAGTTGGTTTTATCAATCACTTACATAAAACGATTAGTCACCATAGCAGTAGTATGGGGTTACGCGTTATGATGAAACCTATTTCAGCAGAACAATCGCTATTTTTACGTGGCTCGATCACCCGTAAGCATAGTGAGCTGTTACTACATCTATTTTTATTAAGCCAAGATAAACAAAGTGTCATCGCCAGCGGTATCGCGTTATTACCTTATAGTAAAACGGCTAAGCCAGTTATTAAACCTAGTGGTATGAGCCTAACTCGATAAGAAGCTTGAAAAGGAATTGGGCTATGAAAGTATTTTCAGTTAATTATTCGTTGTTCATTTTTGTCACTGCTTTACTCAGTGCTTGCTCAAGCACGCCTGAAGTAGAAACTAAACAACGTCAGCCTTTAACTGATGATGAAATGCGCGCTTATATTGAAGAGTGGCGAAAAGCTAAACCTGATATCGATAAATTAGTGGCTTTACAGGCTGACTTAAGAGTATTGATCAATGAACTTGGTAGTGCGGAGCAATTAACTGACAGTCCGATAGTCGAAGTTTCGGCTATTGAGCCAGAAGCGGATATTGTTGAGTTAGGTGCAGCCGAGCTTAATCAGCGACAATACACAATCAAGGATAATGTCAAAACGGCCCCTGTTACCGATTCAAAAAAAATAGTTCAGACAGCTCATCTAGGCGATACTGTCAAAGTTAAAGATAATGTCAGTTTATTGCCTCAGCCTACACAGGCAATTAAAAAGACTAAAATCGGCTTTAAAGACAATGAACCCTTAACAACAGGCTCTACAGCTAATCACGCCGAAAAAGCTCCTATTAGAGACAATGTAGCGATTGCCCCAATGGTTGTTATGAATACTCAAGCTAAAGCTGTTGATGAAAAGGTGCAGCAAATTGCTGCTTCAGGGCAAAACCAGACTGAAATAGCAGAACAGAGTAATCAAAAGCAAGAATATAGCTTACATTTAGCGACTTTAAGTACTAAAGGCCAAGCAAAGCAAGCTTGGTTTAATTATCAAAATCGTTTCTCATCGATTGTTACAGGTAAAGCAGCTAAAATTAAAGCAACGCTAAAGGATAATGTAAGGCTAAATCGTCTCAAAGTTGGACCTTTCACTCAAGCTGAAGCTAAGTCAGCATGTAATAAAATAAAATCTCGTCAATATTGTGCCGTAGTGCTATTTGACGGTGATAATCTATAAAGATTAATTAATCTTAATGTGATCAAATCTAGTTACATTTGAAAATTTAATTTCACACTCTCGACTACCAATTATCAGTCTTTTATACCAAAACTCATCTAACAATTTCCTTTATGTAACTTTAGTTGTTAATTTAAGCAAGTTTATTAAAGTTGATCGTAAAGGGGACGATAACCTAGATGAATCGGATCAGCTTTAGAAACTTTTTCTAGTTGGTCTTTGATTTTCTTTAATTAATGGACGTTTGTTTTAAATTTATGGAAAGCAAACGGATGGAAGTTAATATTTCGGAGATTTAAACATGAAAAAGACTCTAATCGCGACAAGTATTGCAGCTGCTTCTTTAGTATCAATTCAAGCTTCTGCTGCTTACCAGCCATACACTGCAACAATTACTGTTCAAAATGCAATTTCTGTTACGAACTCTCAACAACTTGATTTTGGCACGTTATTCGCAACTCCTGATCCTGCACAATCAGCAACAGCGCAACAAGCAACAGTAGTTTTAGCAGCTGATGGTTCTGGTTATGGTACACCTACTTTAGGTACAGGTACTCAACTTGTTGCTGTTGGTGGCGGTACTCCAGCCGTTTTTGACGCAACGGGCTTACCTAATTATCAAACAGTTACTGTTAATGTGAGTTCAGATGGTACTGCTGGTAATATTGGTGCGGGTGTTCAGTTATCAACGGGTGCGCCTAACTCTCACGTATTTGAAGTAGGCACTTGGACATTAGATGTTATTACGGGTACCGCGGGTACTGCTTTTGCTGCAGGTACAGGTACAGTGCAAACTGATGGTTCTGGTAATTTAAGTTTTGCAATTGGTGCTACAATAGCGACAACGGCTGATACATCTGCGGTACCAGCTGCAACTACCTACACCGATGGTGCTACATATACTGGTCAGTATTTCTTAGAGGTTTCTTACTAAGCTTATCTAGTAAGTCCGATGTTTGGTCAACAGTTCAAACAATGTATAACCAAAGAAAGTTTGTTAACTTTCTTTGGTTTTGTTTTTTATACATCTTTTTCTTTTGCTGAAAGCCGTGTTTTAGTTGAACCGCTTAACTTTGGCCGGATTGTTATTGCAGATAATAGCGCAGTAAGTGAGATCACCATCACTCAATCTGGATATATTACTAATACGAATAAAATTTTTATTCTAGAACCTGGGAACCCAGGAGAAATCCACTTTTACGATTACCCGCATTACTACCAATTAGATGTGAGCGTAAATATTGTCACACCTTATACTTACCAATCAGGAATGGTCACAACAACAGAGCAATTTGAATTAGTTAATATTGATACTGCGAATAGAATTTCAGTTGACGGTACTGGCTTTGCTCGTTTGTTAATCGGTGGCACATTACGCAGTACTGGAAATAGCCTCCCTTATCAAAGCATCGCTTATCAAGCCATATATGAGATAGATGTAAGTTATTAATTTACTTCTATACTTACGTTCACAATATTTATATTTTTGGTTTGCTTTTTGCATTGTATTTTTTATAACAGCTTAAACTGAAATAGAAGAATAACTTAAATTATTGGGGAGCAAGAATGAAACTGGAACTTAAAAACATATTCTTTTTATTCTCACTGGTACTATTTTCATCATGGAGTCATGCCAACCTGCTTTTTACTCCTAATCGTGTGGCAATAGATGATAGGGAACGTTATGCCACTTTGAGTATGATAAATAACTCAGATAAAACCATGTCTTATGAGATAGCTATAGAGGATAAGCTTGCTAAGCCTGCTGGTGGCTATGCTGTAGTTGAAAACTATCAGTACAGCGCTAAAAAAATTCTTCGGGTATCGCCTAGACGAGTTGTTTTAGCGCCTAATGGCAAGCAAACAGTCAAAATTTTGGCTAGGCGCCCTAAAGATTTAGCTGAAGGCGAATATCGAAGTCACCTAAAACTCACCCCTATCATTGAAGATGAAAAAGTAGCCAGTGAGAAAGGACAAACAACATCGGTTGCTGTTAGGTTAAGCTTTTCTTTACCTGTGATAGTTAAAAAGGGAAAAACCAAGGTTAATTTGGATTTAAACGATGTGAAAATCCATCCGACTAAAGGACAAGCGCACGGTGCCACTATAGTTTTAGGTGTGCTTCGTGAAGGTAATTTTGGTTCAACAGGTAATGTGATTGCTAATTTTACACCGAATGGTTCAACTGCCGAAAAAGTGATCGCTCAAAGGCATGGTTATAATATTTTTAGAGAAGTCGATAATGCCCAAATCTATCTCAACTGGCCAGAGTACCAAGCTGATTCTGGCGTGCTAGAGATACAATATCAAGGCCAGAAAGAATTCAAAGACCAGTTACTTTTTGCAAAAAAGTATAATGTTGTCGATGGCAAAATTAGTGCGCCTTTACCGTATTAAGTTTCTCTGAAAATAAGATACCGATAGGAATTAGGTGATGAAATTTATTTTTAAATGCCTAGTACTGATTCTACTGATTCAACAAGCTTTATTTGCTAATGAACTCAATGAGGCTGCTCGCCTTGACGATTCTCAAATAGGAATCCCTGTTGGAGAAGAGTTATTCATTACTCTTATTATTGATAGCTATAGCATAGGAGAAGTTATAGCTATTAAAACAGAAGATGGAGCTAGAGTTGGTTTAACCACTTTAGTGGAGTTATTGGACTTTCCTATCGATGTATCAATTGAGCCTTTAGACGCGAATGGATGGTATATAAAAGAAGCTAACAATTTCAAACTGACTCTTGGGGAAGATGGACAGACGCTAGAGATTGAAACCGCAAAAGGTCGCTTTTTATTAAACCGTGAAAGATATGAGCTGACTGATGATTTATATGTTGAGTCTTCAGATATTGAAAAGTGGCTTGGTATCAAGCTAGCTTATCAGTTTAATGACTTATTGGTCTCAGTATCTTCTGAAGAACCGCTACCTCTTCAAGAGAAACTAGCCAGACAAGATCGCAAAATCAAGCATTCATCAGCGCGTGCTGAATCAATACTACCTGAAGTGGATAATAGCTATAGTGCTTCTTCAACGCCGTTATTTGATACTCAATTAAGTTACATTAAATCTAAAAATAGTAAGTCGAACTATAACTTTTCAGTGTTAGGTAGTCAGGATTTAGCCTTTTTGGGGGCGCAGTATTATTTATCGGGTTCTAATTTTTCCGGTGGTCTCAGTAATGCCCGAATAAAGTTATTTCGAGATTCACAAGATAATGATTTACTTGGCCCGCTTGCCGCATCAAGATTTGAGTTTGGTGATGTCAATGCTGTTTCTTACGGTGGTCAACAAGGGCAAGTTGAAGGACGTGGTTTCAGAATCTCTAGGTTACAGCAAGGGGGCGTGAGAGATAACTCAACGACAGATTTTGTCGGCGATATTCAACCTGGCTGGGATGTTGAGTTATATCGCAATAATATATTAGTCGCTAACCAGCTTAGTTTGGCTGATGGTCGCTATGAGTTTTATGATATAGAGCTATTTTTTGGCGATAATAATTTCGAACTTGTCTTTTATGGGCCACAAGGGCAGCGAAGAACAGAAGAAAAAGCGATTTACTTTAATGGCAATGCGCTTGATGAAGGCCAGTTTTCATACGATGTTTCCCTAAATGAAGCATATAATCCATTAATTGATTTGTCTGATCGGGAACCTCCGACTAGTTACTACAGTTTGTCGGGTAAGTATTCTTATGGTTTAAATGATGATTTAACAAGTTACTTCGGCCATTCATTTATTTTTGATCGTGAAAATATAGATAATCCATTGGTGAGTAATGTCGATGCTGAATACGTCGTAGGGGTTGATGCCACAATAATGGATGAAGTGTTGGCTAAATTCGAATATGTTGCTAACGATCTTGATGAAAATCGACTTATTACTTCAGTGAAAACTAACTTTTGGGGGCAGTCTGTTAATGCCAACTATACTAAGACTAAAAAGGTATCAAGAAGAGAAGGTATTGAGTTTGATACTGTAGATAGTGTTTCTGCAAACTTTTCTGGCTTTTTTGATCTACTCGATATTAATTATCAAAATAACTTTTCATATTCAGAATCCGATTTTGTTAAGAGTCAATATTTTCAAAACTCTTTAGGTGCGACAATATTTTCTAATCGAGTCAGCCATACTTTTTTCTGGAATCAAAGTGAAACAGAGGGGCTTAGTTCCATATTTAGTGGTGGTGAATTCATCTTAAGCCCTAGATTAAGAGGTTTTTCAACCAGGTTAAATATGAACTATTCGATTAAACCTGAAACTGAATTGGTCAGTGTTAAAAGCGATTTTGATTGGTCGATCAATGAGAATTTGACCACAAGATTAAGTTTAGAGCGTTCTTTATTACTCGACTTAGATACGGCAAGACTCGGGTTAAACTGGGGACAAAAGTACCTTTCTACCAATACTAATATTTCCTATAACTCAAATGATGACTGGCATTTATCATTCTCGACTAACTTCAGCTTTGGTTATCATGCAGAAGAAGATATTTATTTCTTAAATCGAGCACGCTTTGCAAGCGGCGGCTCTATGCTAGTTAGAGTTTTTGAAGATTTAAATGCTAACGGTTTATTTGACCGCGGTGAACCAGAAATTCCAAAAGCTAAAATAGTAGGTTTACAGAATTTTAGGCGAACTCATACTAATGATGATGGATTAGCACTACTAGTTTCCATGCCTGCCAATAGAACAACAGATATTGTTGTCGATGAAAATACGCTTGATCCTTTTATGCGACCATTGACTGAAGGTATCGCAATTACCCCGCGTAATGGTTATTTAACTATGCTAGATGTCCCCATTGTCAGAACTTCGGAATTAGAAGGCAGTATTTTTATTCAAACAGAACAAGGAGCAGAGTTTGCCGATTTGGTGAAGCTGGAACTTGTTGACCTAAATGGCAAAGTCGTAGCCGTTACCCGCTCTGAATACGATGGTTTTTTCCTTTTCTTAGATATTAAACCAGGAAAATATAAATTAAGAGTTAACCCTGATTATTTAAAAAAACATAAATTAAAAAATCCGCAACCCATTGATGTTGCATTCTCAGCTAAGGGGGATGTTGTTATGGGAATGGATATAACGCTTGAGAAAAAAGAAATTCGCCAAGGCTTCGTGGTGAAAAATGCAACTTTTAACTCGCTAAAAATGTTGAAAGTATATTGGGCAGGTTTGGATAAGCGCTATAAGCCATTGTTTAAACACCATACCTTTTACACTAAGGATAAAATGGTCAGCAAATATCATCTGATGTTAGCTTTTTTAGAAACAGAGCAAGCGGCGATTGACTATTGCCAAATGTTAAACGATGCCGTCAAACTTAACTGCCAAGTTGAGCCTATGGAGTTCGCTATATAGTCTTAATTTTCGCTTAGTCATCTTAATCCATTCTTAGCTTACATTTTTCTTCATTTCTGTTTGTGACATAATTAAAGCATCATTGATTTTATTGCGCAGGGACTAGAGAAGAGGGACTATGAAAGCCTTATCTATCCAAAATCTAACCAAAACTTATCAAAGCGGTACACAAGCTTTAAAAGGTGTCGACTTAACCGTTGAGGCTGGCGATTTCTTTGCATTACTTGGCCCTAATGGGGCAGGTAAGTCGACTACTATTGGTATCATTTCTTCACTGGTCAATAAAAGCTTGGGTCAAGTTCAAGTATTTGGCCATGATATCGACAGTGCATTAGATAAAGCTAAGTCTTGCATTGGCCTCGTACCGCAAGAGTTTAATTTTAACCAGTTTGAAACCGTACTACAGATAGTGGTTAACCAGGCCGGTTATTACGGCGTTGATAAACCAACGGCGTTAGCAAGAGCGGAAAAATACCTGAAACAAATCGACTTATGGGATAAGCGAAATCAAGCTGCTCGTGGTTTATCTGGCGGGATGAAACGCCGATTGATGATTGCTCGTGCACTGATGCACGAACCTAAATTGTTAATTTTAGATGAGCCTACGGCAGGTGTAGATATTGAAATTCGTCGCTCGATGTGGGATTTCCTCAAACAAATAAACCTGCAGGGTATTACCATTATCTTGACGACCCATTATTTAGAAGAAGCCGAAATGCTGTGTCGTAATATCGCCATTATCAATCACGGAGAGATTGTTGAAAACACTACGATAAAAGCCTTGCTGTTAAAGCTCGATGTCGAGACATTTATTCTCGATCTTGATCAAGATGTTTCTTCATTGGTATTAGATGGCTTTGAATCACGCTTAGTAGATGAACATACTCTCGAAGTCGATGTACCTAAAACTGCTGGGCTTAACGCTATCTTTGAGCAGCTTTCAGCTCAACATATTCAAGTACTGAGTATGCGCAACAAGGCGAATCGTTTAGAGGAGCTATTTGTTTCCTTGGTAGAAAACAGTCAATCAAAAGGCGCAGCATCATGATGGATTATATCAACCGCAATCGCATTGCTTTTCAGGCTTTAGTGAGAAAAGAGTGCAATCGATTTTTAAGAATTTGGGTGCAAACGCTAGTGCCGCCAGCCATCACGATGACGCTTTACTTCATCATTTTTGGTGGACTTATCGGCTCGCGAGTGGGTGAGTTAGAAGGTTTTCAGTACGTTGAATTTATTATGCCTGGCTTGATCATGTTATCTGTGATCAACAATGCGTATTCAAATGTGGCGTCCTCTTTTTACAGCACCAAGTTTCAGCGCAATGTGGAAGAGCTATTAGTGGCACCAGTACCCTCTGCTGTCATTATTCTCGGCTTTGTTGCCGGGGGGATGTTACGCGGCCTATTAGTGGGCTCAATCGTTACCTGTGTTGCATTATTTTTTGTTGATATTCAAGTGCATAGCTTGTTTATCATTATTGCTACTGCACTTCTGACGTCGATGGCGTTTGCTTTAGGCGGTCTTATCAATGCGGTTTATGCACAAAGTTTTGATGATATCAGCATTATTCCAACCTTTATTTTAGCGCCGCTGACTTATTTGGGGGGCGTTTTCTATTCTTTATCTATGTTGCCTGAAATTGGTCAAACAGTCAGTCAACTCAACCCTATTTTGTATATGGTCAATGCATTTAGATATGGTTTTATCGGATACTCTGATGTGTCATTGAGTATTGCCTTTGGCGTGCTTATCACATTAGTTGTTGGTTTATTTGCTACCGCGCTTTTCTTAATTCGTCGCGGTATTGGTTTACGTTCATAGGAGTGAGTATGTCTGAAGGTAACTCTCGGGTAATTGAATCAAACCAAGATGGTATTCATGAAGATTTAACGGATATCGTCAACAAGCATTTTGCGACTAAATTTCTCAAGCCTTTTGCTGAACATACCAAGCAAGCCTTTGCTGAGGTTGAAGCGCAATTGGCAAGCAAGTCGATGCCTATTATTTTTGATTCTTGTTGTGGTGTTGGCGATAGCTCAAGAGCGTTAGCAAACTTGTATCCAAACCACTGGGTTGTAGGCATTGATAAGTCGGCTGACCGATTAAGCCGAGAGCGTGATAATAATGAGCCCGATAACCTGATTTTAGCCAGAGCGGATTTAAATGATTTTTACCGCTTGGCGGTGCAAGCTAATTGGCAAGTGGATAAACACTTTATCCTTTATCCAAACCCTTGGCCAAAATCGGCTCATGTGAAGCGAAGATGGCATGGTTCGGCGGTTTTTCCTGAAATTATCAAACTGGGTAAAACCATAGAGTTGAGATCGAATTGGAAACTATACCTTGAAGAGTTCGCTTATGCGCTCAAATTAGCTGGGATGGATAGTGAATTAAAGCCTTATCAATTTGAAACGGCTATTACGCCGTTTGAGCAAAAATATCACAATTCAGGACAACCACTTTGGCAATTAACTGCGGAGCTTTATAACTAATGGCCAAAACAGATGTCGATAAAATGTTGGAGAAAAATCAAAATCTGATTCACTCCAATAACCAAAAAGTAATCTCACATACCCAACGAGAAAAAGACGATTGGTTTATTAATTCCGTGATGGTTGAAGGCTGTGATGTACCGTTTAAATACAAGCGAAAAAAGCTATATAAGAGTTTAAAAGGCGCACGAGTGAATATGACTTACTACATTGATAAAGAGTCTGTAGCGGGCTTAGACTTTGAAGTGATGCGAGTAGTGCGTATTCGCCAAAGTTAATTTGGCTAAATACTGAACACTATGGGATCATAGTGGTTGTGCTACCGGGGTTAGTGATTGAAATAGTTCCTGCAAAGGCACACATACATTTCGAATTGTTATTGAGCGCCGGAAAATTACCCACCATACAAGTACTGGAGCCTGGCATCCAAGGTCCTACAGGCATTGGGGTACATGGCATAGGGGTTAGCGTGCCCATGGCCGCAGCTGTAGCTGCAGCAACCGCGGGGTTAGATGGCGATTTACACATACCAAAAGGCATAATGTTGACAAAGGGTTTGAAGTCCATAATGTTGGCAGCTGGTTTATTGTCCACTAGCGTGAAGCTGGTGGGCAAAACCATTAATGCACTCGGTGCAACGCCCATAGTGCACATCAAATTTGCGCCCATTGTTACTTGTATCGCCATAACGTTTACCTAATTACGATCCAATGCTGGTTGACCTTACACAAGAATAAATCAATACCGAAGTAGGTATCGTCTTCACCCTCAAATGTCAGGGCTTGATCTTGATCTGTCACCTGAATATGCACCGCCCTTTGATTGTCCAACAGGGCAAATTTAACGGCCTCAGGTGGGTATTCTAATAATTTAGTTTTGGGTAAGTGATCTTGCCACATACTGATTATGGTTGGCTTGAAGTGATTTGCAGGCATGTACTCCGCAATTTCTTCATCCTCATAGCGGTAGCGCATAAACTGATATGCATTTTCATAGTCATGTTGCGAAAATGACTGACGAATACCTTTGAGGACCATCATGATATCGTGCTGTGCTTGGACATCAATTTGTTTGATGGGCTCGGCGTATTGCCATAAGCGAGTCAGTGGAACAGGAATCGTTTCCTCGACTGTTTCTTCAATGACTCTGGCTTGGTCTAATATCAGTTCATCGTCATTGGGATCAGGCCAGCTGTATTGCCAAAGTACGTTCTCTTTAACTAGCCCTTTTTCTGTTTGTACGCCAGAAAAAATGGTAACGGAAATACTTTGTTTTTCTGGGATATCTTCAGGTGCTTCTTTCCCCATTTTGTTGTAATCAGCTAGGTCTAGCTTTAACTTAAAATGGTTGTTTTTCTGCCCTAACCAACGGTTTACCACATGTGTCGTTGAGGCTTGATACCCTGTTTCTTCAGTCATCACCGGAAAATGGTTTATGAAGAATTCGGCTTTAACACCTGATGAAAAAAATTCGATAAAATAAAATGGTTGCACGGTTATTCCTTTGGGCAAAAGTTAATGCGCAAAAAATTTGTTATAGGCAAAAATGATCAAAGCTCCGATCCCCCAGATAGTGACCAATAACCAAATCATAGCGGTATTCGATAAGTTAGCTTGCTTTAGTGCAGACTTACTTGGTTGCTGTGGATTAAAGAAAATCGTTATTTGTTGTTTTCCTTGGTATTGAGCGACCAATTGCTCAGCCATTTTTTGCTTACTAAAGGCATTGCCAAGACCAGCATATACTTGATCGCCAGAATATTGTTGGCCTTGCACTTGATACTGGTAGCGCAATTTAATTAAATACTCGTTAACGTCTCTATCACTGCTTTGGTTGTAGGTTGAAACACGCTCAAAATCGATAAACTCAAGCTCTGCTTGAGCTTGCTGCCAGTTATCACTACTTTTGAGTTTAAATAACCCTATGCTTGCAGCGACAGCGGCAATGATGACTAAAACTGTCATCAAATTAAATTCCATTTTCATCATGCTCTAGATAATTTGATATTCATCCGTTTCTACTGTGTATTCACTTGCCCACGGCTTCCACTCTTTGGCCTTTTTCTTCGAGTAAACCTTAAAGGCTCTGGCTTCGAAAGTAACCGAAAGCGTCGGTGCGGGTATTTTAATTTCTGGTTCAATAAACAAGCCGTCTTTTTTCGCCGTCATGGTACCGCCACCATAAGGTGTTAATTCACTCTTACCCGTTGCACTAACAGAGATAAAGGTATCACTACCGACTTTAGGCATCATGCCTAACCACACTTTACCTTTAACCCCTAGTTTTAGCTGACCTTCGGTAACGACATCACCTGTACTGTAATATTGCGTTTCATTTTGACCTGAACATTCAAGTTCAACACCGGCGCCTAATAACAAGATGACATCAGCTAGGTACTTGGTTTCCAATTGAGCCAAGATAGGTGGAATGCCTGCTGCCGAAGACGCTATTTCAATTAAACTGAGTTGTACTTCAATTTCAGTGCCGATAAGCGGTGCTAATGATGCTTTATAGCTTGTGTTGTAATAGGCGCGCCAGTCTTTAGCTTCTTTCCAGCCTTTGCTGTAGCTCAGACTACCTTTTGGTGGCACTATTTTAGGGTTAAGTGTTAAAGCTGAGAATGAGAAAATATTCTTACCCCATTCTTCCCAGGCTTTGTTAACTTTGTCCATCGCCGCAGTTAAGTATTCTAGAGAAACATCTGCTGATACTTGCTCTGAAGGGTAGAGGCGAACCTGAATACTTTGACCATAATCATGCTCACAGCCTGAAGCCAATGTGTAGTTAGTTGATGTTGCACTTGGTAAATCGTCTATATCCGATAACTCAATTGCTTGCACATCGTAACTTTGCTTGTTGCCTTTTTTCCAGTCGCCGTGTTCGGATAGTTTTATTTTACCTGTGCCACAGTCATTGTTTATTTTCAGTTCGGCTGAAATGGATTTTTTGCCGCCATATTCTTTTTTAACGGCAAAGCCTGAAGTGCTGGTATCTTCATTATTAAATACTAAGCCGTCGGTATCATTAGATGACTTATCCGTTTTTGGCACGATATCTAATAAGCGTATTCCTTGATCAATTTTGCGATTACTACTGCATTTAGCATCAAAGCTTTCGATACTACAATTGACTTCTTCTTCAGTATTTTCTTCTTCTTTTTGTTCATTTTTAGCTGCGCTAGATGTCGTTGAACTATCACTACTTGAGCTACTACTTGAAGATGAGCTCGATGAGCTAGTTGACGACGATGATGAAGAACTACTGCTTGAACTGCTACTACCTGAAGTGGTTAAACCTGATTCAGGTTCTTTGTAGTCACCCGCTTTAGTGGATTTGAGCGATAGTTTCTTAGCTTCTGCGGCTTTATCTGCTTTTAATGCATCGTCTTTTCCACCTTTACCCGCTTCATCTGAAGGTTGAGCTTCTTCAGGTGCACCTGGTTTACTTGGGGCACTAGGTGAACTTGGGCTTGCACCAGAGCCAGAGCCTGCTGCACCCCCACTGTTGATCATCACCATAGGGCCTTTGATTTGAACACCCGCAGGGTTGATGGAGATGAAACTACCACCGACTTTCAAGCTTACTTGAGCCGATGCTTCTAAAACTAAACTCGCACCTGATTTAATATGGACAGTGGTTCCTGCTTGCACGGCATAACCTGTACCCGCCTTGAGGTGGATATCCATGCCGCTACTCAGTGAATATTTCTGACCGACTTTGTGGTTGAAATTAGCACCATCTTTCCAGTTCGTATCTTTACTGACAGCAACGGCAAAGCTCTTGCCATAAGTGACACCCGCATCGCCATCTACTTTACTGCTTTGCTTACCTTTAATCGTGACTTCAGCATCTTTATCAACTTGGCTGACGTGTTTGCCTTTGATCATTTGGTGGCTATCTTTTTCAACCAATTCGTGATTGATGCCTTTGATGATGGTGTGATGGTCTTTACCTGTCGTGAAGTTTGTATTTTCAGTACTTTCGAGTGCTACATCTTTAGCCCCAAAAAGGTTGACCTTTTCTTCACCTTTTTTGTCGTTTAACGTGATTTCATTAAAGGCGCCACCACCTTTTGTCGTTCGGGTTTTAACACCTGAAATATGAGCATCTTTTGGTAAGGTTTGCGGTGGTAGGCTCGTTCCGTTGTAAACACTACCAATGACAATTGGTTGGTCTGGATCACCATTTAAAAAGTCGACTAATACCTCTTGGCCAACACGCGGAATTTGCATGCTACCCCAGTTTTTTCCAGCCCACGTTTGGGATACTCGGATCCAGCATGAGCTATTTTCATCTTTTTGTGTTTGTCTATCCCAGTGGAATGCCACCTTGATTCGACCGTATTTATCCGTCCAGATCTCTTCGCCTTTCTTACCGACGACGATCGCCGTTTGCGGACCTTGCATACGCGGCTTTTTAGCCGTTGGCTGGCTTCTAAATTCAACATTGCTTGGAATGGCTTTGAAAGTTGCACGGCATACCGCGGTATCTTCTTGACCTGTTAAACTTAGGTATTCATTGGAAAGTAACTCGATTCTGAGCTCTGAAATCAAATACTCATTGTTTTGATCGTCGCGATGGTGATCTTCAAGTGTAAAGTGAGCACCAGCATATAAATCACGGCGGTAAGATTGGCCTGTTTTACTTTCATAAAGCGCATTTTCACGCTCCATCAACAGACGAGTGTAATCTGTACCATTTGCTCTTTCTTTGTATTTACCGGGGTAATTAAACTTCTCAATGGCAGAGAGTGTCGAGGTTGTCGGGACAGAAGAAACGGCTTCTAAATTTTTACTCGGTACTTCAAAGTCATAATCAGTTAAACGCACTGCTGATGTTCTGACTTGCTTGAAGTTTTTCCAGCCAAAAATGACTTCCTCATTGATCGTTGATTCTTCATCTAAAGGTAAGAACGCGATCTTTTTCAAATCGGGTAGCGTGGCATTTTGATCGACTAAAACAAGAGTGTGTTTGCCGTTGATGTGTTTGAAATAATAGTAAATGCCCAACTCTTCAATTAAACGAGAGACAAAATTGAAGTCAGATTCATTAAATTGAACAACGTAATCCACGGGTTTATACGTGCCGTTTAGCTGTAACTCGTAGTCGGAAAAACCCAGCTCATCAAACAAATCTTTAATAATATCTGGGATACTTTGCTCTTGGAAAATACGGCAGTTTTCACTCAAGTTGAGTAACCATAACCAAGGTTTAATGACTGCGCGGTAATGGCTTAAGCTATTGTGATTTTCAAGTTGTTCAAACTCGGTAATAAAGCCATTGAAGTAACGTGTGTCGTCAAGTGTTTCAGTTCTTATTGTGACGTTTTGTCCCAATAAGTCTTCAAGTGCTACGTTGTCATTTTCACTGACTAATTCAACCTCAAAATGGAAAGTATTGCCCAAGGACTCGGTTAAGGTACCTTTATAAAAAGACAACTCATCTTCACCAAGAGGAGTAGATATAGCGATTAATCTGTGATGTTGAGACAGCATTAACACTTCCTTTATTACGTTTTATTTTTTTGCTTGTGCCATGCAAATAGCAATTCATACTAACATTAAGTAAAACGGCTTACTTACAAAAAGTACCGACCAATATCTCATTTTGTGATGGCCTTAACAATTCTCTGAATACCTTTGAAATTCTGCTTGTGCTGGGAAAAAAGCAGTTCATACTAGCACTAACTTAAAACGCTTGACCCCCCTAATCCTAGGGGGTGGATAATTTTTAATTTAGTGTAGGATATTTTGCATATTTAATTTGATTCAGCCATACAAAAAATTATTTTTGTGCTTAAATGAATCTACGACTTGTAAAATGAAGTTTAAAACAGACTTACAAGAAGACTAGTTAAAACATAATATCGCTATTTGAAATACATTGGTATAGAGTTGCGGCTCGGTACCTCCATCAAAAATAGCTCAGAGCATTAATAATAGCACTGCTTAAGTATTAAATAGGTCACAACAAGCATGGATTATAAAGAGCTGATCACTTCTGCGGTTACAGTAGACGAAGAATGTGGCGCTAACTTAGAAGATGATGCAGGTTTTCAGAACTTCTTTTTCGAAGCTGAAGGCACGCCAGAACGCTTTGATGGCCAAACGACTATTCCAGCTGAGCCACCAGAGTGGCGAGATGTTAAAAAAACAGCTTTGAGCTACTTTGATCAAACACGTGATTTGAAACTTATTTCAATTTTGACTCAATCAGTTTTAAACACTGAAGGTTTAGTCAAGTTTGAGCAATGTTTAGCTGGTTTATCAGAACTAGTTGAAACGCAGTGGCAATATGTTTACCCACCTTTAGATGAAGACGATGGTGACCCACTTGAACGCATTTCAGCGTTAGGCCATTTAAATGACAAAGCCTTTGTTGTTGATGTTTTAAAACATGCAACCATCGCAGAGATTAAAGGTTTGGGTAAAGTCACTCTGCAAGTGATTGAAAACATTATTAATGGTGACGAAACCACTTTAACCAAGTCGCAAGTACAAGGTATTTTACACGACTCGGATGCCGAGGAATTAACGGCTATTTTCAATGCGGTTAACCAAAGTGCAGAACATTTAGAGAAAGTTAATCAAACTTTCATTTCACAAGCAGGTAATAGTTATAACATTAATTTTGATAAAGTTTGTGAAACTTGCCGTGAAATAGCCAAGCATCTAGAACAGCATATTGTAGTTGAACAACCTGCTGCTGTTGAGGACGTTAACGTGACTGAACTGACGCCAACGGCTGCATCTCAGCCACAGGCAGCAGCGCCTGTTAATGTGCAACCTACAGCTCCTGCTGGTGCAACTTCATTCAGCAACCTAGATGAATTAACACTTCATTCAAGAGCGGATGTAGAGAAATGTTTCCAAGCTATTTTAACTTACTATCGCGATTTTGAACCATCTAGTCCTGTGCCTATACTTATGAATCGAGCGCAGCGCTTTATTCAGATGGATTTCTTGAACATCATTAAAGATATTTCGCCTGACTCGCTACAGCAATTGTTAGCGTTAGGTGGTATGTCAGAACAAGATATGCAATCGTCTGTGCAAAATACAGCGCAGCCTGTGCAACAAGTTGAATCAGCACCTACGACTGAAACAACAGAAACAAATACAGCTAGCAGTTCAGCGACTTCGCTAAGTGACTGGTAGCGGTAATACACTCAAATAAGGAGAATAATGTGTCCAGTGGTCAAAAATTTATAGCCCGTAACCGCGCACCGCGTGTTCAAATTGAATACGATGTCGAATTATACGGTGCCGAAAAAACGATACAGATCCCATTTGTTATGGGTGTAATGGCGGATTTAAGTGGTAACCCTGAAGAGCCACTAGCGCCAATTTCTGAGCGTAAGCTATTAGAAATTGACGTTGATAACTTCGATGACAGATTAAAATCAGCTAAACCTCGCGTGCAATTTACTGTACCAAACAAGTTAACTGGCGAAGGGAATTTAGCAGTAGAAATGAAGTTTGAAAGTATGGACGACTTCACTCCTGAGGCCATCGCTAAGCAAACTGATGGTTTAAAAGAGTTACTAGAAGCGCGTACTCAATTAGCTAACTTAGTGACTTATATGGATGGTAAAGAAGGTGCAGAACAATTAATCGCTAAAGCCCTAAAAGATCCTGCATTGTTAGCATCGTTAACTGAATCAGCAAAACCAAAAGATGAAGAAGGCGGAGAATAATAATGGCTGAAGAATTACTAGAAGGCGGCCAAGAAGGCGCTGTTGAAGAACTTGATGCCGGTAGTTTTGCCTCTCTATTACAAAAAGAATTCAAACCTAAATCAGACCGTGCGGCTGATGAAGTTGAAAAAGCATTCAATACGTTAGCCGGTTATGCTTTAGAAGATGCAAATGTTATCTCTGAAGACACGGTTCACTCAATTGAATCTATCATTGCTAAGATTGACGAAAAACTTTCAGAGCAAGTAAATGAAATCCTGCACCATGAAGACTTCCAACAATTAGAAGGCACCTGGCGTGGTTTACATTACTTAGTGAACAACACGGAAACTGACGAGACGTTAAAGATCCGTGCTTTCAACATCACTAAGAAAGAATTGGCTAAAAACTTGAAGAAATTCGCAGGTACTGCTTGGGATCAAAGCCCAATCTTCAAGAAATTCTATGAAGAAGAGTACGGTCAATTTGGTGGTGAGCCATTAGGCGCAATCGTTGGTGACTACTACTTCGATAACAGCCCAGCTGATGTTAATTTGTTATCTAACATGTCTAAGATTTGTGCGGCGTCACACTCGCCATTCATCTCTGCTGCTGGTCCTAGCTTATTACAGATGGACAGCTGGAGTGAGTTAGCAAACCCACGTGATTTAACAAAAGTATTCTCTACACCAGATTATGCTTCATTCCGTTCATTACGTGAAACTGATGATGCTAAGTACATTTCATTAACTATGCCTCGTGTACTATCTCGCTTACCATACGGCGCAGATACAGAGCCTTGTGAAGCATTTAACTTCGAAGAAGATACTTCAGGTGCTGACTCTTCTAAATACACTTGGGCTAATGCTGCATATTCAATGGCGGTAAACATTAACCGTTCATTCAAAGAGTACGGCTGGTGTTCACGCATCCGTGGTATTGAATCAGGTGGTGACGTTCAAGGCTTACCAGTTCATGCTTTCCCAAGTGATGATGGCGGCGTAGACATGAAGTGTCCAACTGAGGTTGCGATTTCTGACCGTCGTGAAGCTGAGCTTTCAGCTTGCGGTATTATGCCACTAATTCACCGTAAGAATTCTGATATGGCAGCGTTTATCGGTGCTCAAACGTTACAAAAGCCTGCGGAATATGATGACCCAGATGCAACTGCAAATGCGGCATTATCAGCACGTTTACCATACTTGTTTGCAACTTGTCGTTTCGCTCACTACTTGAAATGTATGGTTCGCGATAAGGTTGGTTCATTTAAGAGCCGTGACGATATGTCACGTTGGTTAAATGAATGGATCAACAATTATGTTGACGGTGATCCAGATAACTCTACTGAAGAAACTAAAGCGCGTCGTCCACTTGCAGCAGCAGAAGTAGCTGTTGATGAAGTGGAAGGTAGCCCAGGTTACTACAGTGCAAAATTTTACTTAAGACCACACTACCAATTAGAAGGCTTAACTGCTTCTTTACGTTTGGTATCAAAACTGCCTTCTGAAAAGGCTTAATAAGAATTTAAACCAAGGAGAAATACTATGGCTGCAGATATGTTTTTAGTGCTTGAAGGCATTAAAGGTGAATCAGAAGATAAAGCGTATAAAGATCAAATCGACATCTTAGCTTGGAGTTGGGGTTTATCACAAACTGGCACTTTACACCAAGGTAAAGGTGGTGGTGCAGGTAAAGCAAACTTCCAAGATATTAGCATCACTAAGTATGTTGATAATTCAACCGCAACATTAATGAACAAAATTGCAACAGGTGAGCACATAGCTACTGCTAAATTAGTTGTTCGTAAAGCGGGTGGTAACCCACTTGAGTACTTCGTAATTGAATTAAAAGAAGTAATGGTTACTTCATACTCTACAGGTGGTTCCGGCGGTGAAGATCGTTTAACTGAAAATGTGACGTTAAACTTCGCTAAAATCAAATCAACTTACAAAACTCAAAAAGACGACGGTACTGGCGGTGCTGCTGTTGAGTTCAAGTGGGATGTACCTGGTAACGTTCCTGCTTAATAGCCAATCTAATATCTCAGCATTCCTGGTGAATGCTGAGATATATCCTCTTTCTAATCTATCAACACATCGTATCGGTAATACATCATGAATGCAGAAAGCTTGTTAAAGCAAGGTGACCTTGAGGCGTGTCAGCAACAGCTATTTAGTGAAATAAGAAAAGACCCAAGTAATGTCGATTTGAGAATTTTCTTATTTCAATTAAGTTGCATAACGCAAGATTGGAAAAAAGCGGTAAACCAGCTCGATGTTATCAAAGATATGTCCGATAGTGCGATCCCTATGGTCAATACCTATCAGCAATTAATCGAATGTGAGCAACAGCGAGCCGCTGTTTTTGCTGGTGATAAAGAACCAACGTGCTTTGGTGAGCCCTCTGAATGGTTGGCTTATTTTGTTAAAGCTTTTCAACATGCTGCCAAAGGTGAATACGAAGCTGCTGCGGGTTTAATCAACCAGGGGACAGAAGTTGCGCCTGAACTAGCTGGTAAAATTAACGAGCAAGATTCCTTCAATTGGATCACTGATGGCGATTTGCGTTTTGGTCCTGTCGTTGAAGTTATCGTTAACGGTAGCTACTACTGGTTACCACTAGAAAATGTTACCTCAATTGAATTTGAACCCGTAGAAGATTTAAGAGACATGGTTTGGCGCGGTGCACATGTAACGCTGAAAAACCGTGGTAAATTAGTCGTGTTTTTGCCTGTTCGATATCCAATTACTGCGCAAACTAATGATAGTCAGAAGCTATCTCGCAGTTGTGAATGGGTAGAGCCAGTTGAAAACTTTTTCATTGGTCAAGGTCAAAGAGTCTTCATTACTGACAGCAATGAGCACCCAATGTTAAACATTGAAAAACTTGAGCTGAATTAAGCTAGATGCCTGAGTTATCTCAAAAAGAGCGGTTACAGCTCTCTTTGCTCGATCGTCTAACCGATGATGAACCGGATAAGCAGTTTGAATCTCGTGAAAAACGCGTGATCTCTGTCAATCGTTTAAGACAGCTTGTTCAGCGTGACATTGCTTGGTTACTCAACTCTGTCTCAGCTGATGCGAGTATTGATATGGATGACTTCCCTTATGTTAAGTCATCGACGATCAACTACGGCATCCCTGAATTGGCCGGTCGAACCTCAGCTGTTTTTAATGCTAAGCAAATAGAAAGAGAAGTGGCTCGGTGTGTAAAGCAATACGAGCCTAGAATTATTGCCAGCACTTTAAAAGTTAAAGTGCATGTAAACAAAGAAGAGATGAGTAATCACACACTCTCTTTTGAAATTAGTGGCGATTTATGGGCTCAGCCCTTACCACTGCAATTGTTTTTGAAAACCGAAGTTGACCTGGAAAATGGTCATGTTCAGGTTACCAGCCTAAGTTAGTAATATGGATGCCAAGTTTTTAGAATTTTATAACCAAGAGCTTAAGTTCATCCGCGAATCTGGCGCTGAATTTGCTCAAGAGTATCCAAAGATCGCAGGTCGATTAGGCCTCGAGGGTTTTGATTGTTCAGACCCTTATGTCGAGCGATTACTTGAAGGTTTTGCTTTTTTATCTGCGCGAGTACATCAAAAGCTTGACGCGTCCTTTCCTAAATTTACCCAACACCTGACTGAGCTATTATTTCCCAGTTTTTTACAGCCTATCCCATCTATGCTCGTTGCTCAGTTTAACCCTGATTACGAAGAGGGAAGCTTAGCGCAAGGTGTTACGCTGTCACGCAATACCCCTTTGCACAGTATTTTAGGTAAAGGTGAACAAACCGCTTGTGAATATCGCACCGCTCATGATGTAACCATGTGGCCGATTAAACTGACCGCTGCTGAATATATTAACTCACAAGCTTTGTCAGCTTATACCAATAAGGTCAGTATTCATTCGGTCAAAACACCTAAAAGTGCTATTTTAGTGACTTTAGAGTCGGCACCAGGTACGCGTTTTTCTGACATTGACCTAAACCATTTAAATTTACACATTCGCGGCACAGAATCATTTCCGCTTTACCTTTTTGAGGCTCTGACAAAGGGTTATATTGGCGCTTTATACAAAACGGGTAATAATTTGTGGCGACGTGAACATGCTAAAACGCAAATTACCCCCACAGGCTTCAATCAAGAACAGGCACTTTTGCCATATTCTAATCGCCAATTTGATGGCTTTCGTTTATTAAAAGAATACTTTGCTTTTACCAAACGATTTTTATTTTTAGAATTAGAAAACCTGGCTCCGACACTTCGTCATTGTGATGAAGAAAAAATAGAGCTTTTACTCTTGCTCGACCACAATGATAATCGCCTCGAAAACTTAGTTTCAGCCGATAATTTTGCGCTCAATTGCACACCTGCTATTAATTTATTTCCCAAGCGTGCCGAGCGTATTAAAGTCGATAAAAGTCACCATGATTTTCATGTTGTACCGGACAGGTTAAGGCCTCTAGATTTTGAAGTTTGCAGTATTGAACATATCCAAGGCTTCAATACTGGTATTGAGCCTACGGTTGAGTTCACCCCTCTGTACAGCACCAATAATGATAACTTTAATAAACCACAAGGTTTCTTTACCCAAAAGCGCCAAACTCGAAATCTAAATGCAAACCAACGAAAGTTTGGTCATCGCTCGAGTTATATCGGTACTGAAATTTTTATCAATTTGGTCGACCCTAAACGAGCGCCATTTTCTGATGATTTAAGGCAGCTAGCGGTTGATATTATGTGCAGTAACCGAGATTTACCGCTCATGATGCCTTTAGGAAAAGGGCATACTGATTTTACAATAGAAACGGGAGCACCGTGTGAATCCGTTCGCTGTGTAGGTGAGCCTACTCGACCTAAGGCACCTGCCAGTCAAGGCAGTACATCTTGGGATTTAATCAATCAGTTATCGATTAACTTTTTAGGTTTAGCTGATGGAGATCATCGTCCAGCGATCAATAGTCTTAAAACGTTATTAAGTTTGATGCTTGATAAGAGTGATTTTGCTCACGGCAAACAAATAGACGGTATTATTGATGTTCAAACCGAGCAAATTACTGCGCGATTACCGATTAAAGGCCCTATTTGTTTTGGTCGTGGCGTGGCGATAAGTATCACTTTTGATGAGCTCGCCTATGAAGGTAGTAGTTGCTACATGTTAGGCATGGTACTTGAGCAATTCTTTGCTCAATACGTAAGTATTAATTCATTTACTCAGTTGATCTTAAATTCATCAACAAGAGGGGAGATCCACCGATGGCCAATACGAATCGGCAAGCGAAATCCTATCTAGATCAACTTACTCATAATCATGATGAATTACTCGACTTTGAATTCGAGTCATTATTGAGGTATTTAGAAGCCAATGCGCCATTATCTGAGCGTATTGGTTATTCTATTTCACCTAAACAAGATGTCGCGCGTTTTGGTCAAACGCCACTTATGCATTTTTACTCGTCAGCCTTTACTGAAATTAGTAAAAATAAAGCTACGGGTGATCACAAGGTCAAAAACAGCTATTGGGGCATGCTAGGTATTAATGGCCCATTACCGCTTCATTTTACCGAGTACGCTATCGAGCGTAACTTTCGTCACCAAGATGCTACGTTTAATGAATTTTTGGATATTTTTAACCATAGGTTCATCTCATTATTTTATCGTGCATGGGCTGATGCCGAGCCTGCTGTTAGTCACGACAGACCTGAACAAGATCACTTTCAGCAAAATTTAGCAGCGTTAGCAGGTGAGCCAGAGCTTGAAGAAGAAGCTTTTTTCAAACAGCCTGTCAGCCAATACCTATCAGGGTTATTAAGTCAAAAAAATCGCAGCCCGAGAGTGTTATCTCAACTATTAGCTGAGTATTTACAATTGCCTGTGAGTATTGATGAATTTGTTGGGCGTTGGTATGAGCTTAACGAGCAGGAAGTACTTAAACTCGGTCACCAAAATGCCAGTCTAGGCCACGATGCCATGCTCGGCCAACGAACCTACCAAGCCTGCTTTAATTTTAAAATTAACATCGGCCCTTTGGATTATGATGAGTACATTCGATTAGTCGATGATAAACAATATTTAAAAATGCTCGATAAGCTTGTGCGTCGAGCTGTTGGCCAAGAATTTGAATATCAAATCAGCATTTCGCTGAAACCGCAACAAACTCGCACCAGTCATTTAGGTCGCTCTAAACTGGGCATTAATTCATGGAGTCAAAGTGAGCTAGCTCACCTACAGCAATGTGCTCCTATAACCGTCTATCAGACAGCTTCTTGCTAAAAGGAATAACAACATGTCAGAGATAAGCCGAGTCAGTTTATTTGGTAAGTTAAACCCACTTGCCTACAAAGCCGTAGAAGGCGCAACCGTTTTCTGTAAATTACGCGGTAACCCTTATGTTGAATTAGTGCATTGGTTTAAACAAATCTTAGAATTACAAGATTCCGATTTACATAAAATTGTTCAACACTTTGATATTGAACCCGCGCGTTTAGCAAAAGATGTGACTGACGCTTTAGATGCGTTACCAAGAGGTGCATCCTCAATTTCAGATTTATCTAGCCATATTGAAGAATCAATTGAACGAGGCTGGGTGTTTGGTAGCTTAGCTTACGGTGATTCCAAAGTCCGTATGGCTTATATTGTTTTAGGTATGCTTAAAACGCGTGAGCTTAAAAATGCCTTGTTAAGCATTTCGGCTGAGTTTGCCAAAGTAAAAGTGGAGCAACTTGGTGATAACCTTCATGACATCGTATCTGGTTCGCCAGAAGATGGCCAAGGCTCAACAGATGGCACGAACTTAGCGCAAGGCGAACCTGGTACGAGCAATGATGCAATGGCACCTGCTCAAATGGGTAAAGAAGAGGCGTTAGCTCAGTATTGTACTGACATGACAGAGCAAGCTCGCTCTGGCAAGCTAGACCCTATTATTGGTCGTGATGAAGAAATTCGCCAGCTTATTGATATTTTGATGCGTCGTCGTCAAAACAACCCTATTTTAACCGGTGAAGCAGGTGTCGGTAAAACTGCTGTTGTAGAAGGGTTTGCGCATCGTATTGTCAAAGGTGATGTACCACCGAAATTAAAAGATGTTAAGTTACTCGCGCTTGATATTGGCCTATTACAAGCTGGCGCCAGTATGAAAGGTGAATTTGAGAACCGTCTAAAACAAGTTATTGAAGAAGTGCAATCTTCAACGACACCTATCATCATGTTCATTGATGAAACGCATACTCTTGTGGGTGCTGGTGGTGCCGCTGGTACAGGCGATGCTGCTAACTTATTGAAACCTGCATTGGCACGCGGGGAACTGAGAACAGTTGGTGCAACGACTTGGGCAGAATACAAAAAGCACATTGAAAAAGATCCTGCTTTAACACGTCGTTTCCAAGTGGTTAAAGTAGAAGAGCCAGACGAAGAAAAAGCTATTTTAATGCTTCGCAACATTGCTGGCATGTTAGAAAAGCATCATCACGTAGAGATGTTAGATAAGGCTATTGAATCAGCTGTAAAGCTATCTCATCGTTATATTCCTGCTCGTCAATTACCAGATAAAGCCGTTAGTTTATTAGATACAGCAGCAGCTCGTGTTGCCGTGAGTCAGTTTGCAACACCAGCTGAATTAGAAGACTGTAAACAACGCATCGAAAACTTAAAAGTTGAGCAAGATGTTCTAGAAAAAGAAGCGGCAATTGGCGTTGTTAATCAAAAGCGCATGGATGATATTGCCGAATGCTTGGCGTTTGAAACAAACCGTGAACAAGAGCTTGCTGAGAAATGGCAGGCTGAAAAAGAAGTGGTCGATAGTGTACTTGAGTCACGTCGTAAACTGCGCGATCTCATTACTGAGCAAAAAGCATCTGAACAAGATGAAGAGACAGCAACGATTGATAACAGTCAGGCTATTAGCGAAGCTCAAGCTGAACTTGATCAACATCATGCCAAATTAGAAGAATTACAAGGTGAATCACCGCTTATTCTTCCTGCCTGTGATGAGCAAGCCGTTGCCGCTGTTGTTGCCGATTGGACTGGCATTCCTGTAGGTAAGATGGTGAATGATGAAATTAACACTGTCTTGAACTTACCGAGTGTGCTTAAGCAGCGAGTTATTGGTCAAGATCACAGTATGGATATGATTGCTAAACGTATCCAGACATCTCGTGCTGGTCTTGATAACCCGAATAAGCCAATCGGGGTATTTATGCTTTGCGGTCCTTCAGGTACTGGTAAAACTGAAACCGCGCTTGCATTAGCTGAAGCTTTATACGGTGGCGAGCAAAACGTTATCACGATTAACATGAGTGAATTCCAAGAAGCACATACGGTATCAACGCTTAAAGGTGCTCCTCCTGGTTATGTTGGATATGGCGAGGGTGGTATTTTAACTGAAGCCGTGCGTCGTAAACCTTATTCAGTTGTATTACTTGATGAGGTAGAAAAAGCGCACTCTGATGTTCATGAGATCTTCTTCCAAGTATTTGACAAGGGTGTCATGGAAGATGGGGAAGGTCGTTTAATCGACTTTAAAAATACCCTGATCCTACTTACATCAAACGTAGGTAGTGACCTTATTATGAATATGTGTAAAGACCCTGACTTGATGCCTGAGCCTGAAGGTATAGTTAAGGCACTACGCGAGCCGCAATTACAGATTTTCCCAGCAGCATTGCTAGGTCGAATTGTATCAATTCCTTATTACCCACTGTCTGATGAAATGCTTAATAGCATTACGCGCTTACAACTTGATCGCATTAAGAAGCGTGTTGAAGAAGGCCAAGGTATTGAATTCAACTATGATGATGCCGTGGTTGAGTTGATTGTTAGTCGATGTACAGAGCTGGAAAGTGGCGGTCGTATGATCGATGCCATCTTAACGAATACGCTTCTTCCTGAAGTGAGTAAGCAGTTCTTAACTTTCATGCTTGAAGGTACACCAATCACTAAAGTTGAAGTCACTGCAAAAGATGGAGAGTTCAGTTACTCGATAGTCTAGCACAGTTAAATGGCTCACCTTGCTTTAAAGATAAACTTGGGTTGGGTGAGTCATCAGCAATCTCTTAGTATTTTAATCTTCGCCGATTCACATAGGAACAGATGATGAGTAGAAAAGTAATTTATTTAAACTTACTTAAAGACGCAAATGAACAAGCTGTAGAAAAACTAGGTGATGGCCTTAAAACCAAATATTCCCGTAATGGATTTAGGCGTTTTTTTGGAAACAGCTATGAAGTTATTCAATATGACGTCTTTGAAATGCTAAGGGTTCATAAACTGGGGGTATTGAATTGGTCTTCAAGTATCTCTCAGGAAGAGTTGAATGCAATACGCTTGGCTTGCCAAGGGGCATGGAAAATATTCGTTTCTGCTCATGGGCATATGAATTGTACTGATTATGTTTATGGTGGCCAATTTTATGGTAAAGAACCACTCGCTAAATGGGACCAAGTTTCTTCTTTTCTGACTTATTTACTTCCCAATCGAAATGACAAATACAAAATTGAGTTGATGATTTGTTACGCTGCTCGGACGATGGCATATCGAGAGGGACAGCAAGCGAGAATCGCGCCTGAACTATTATCTACAAGTTTGGCATACAAACTCTTTAAAAATTTAGGAGAAAATCGAACTGTCAGAGTTACAAGCCGCTCTGGTGCGACTGGCTTTGATGAATTACAAGGCTGTATTACAGTTGAAACCGATGAGCATGCGGAACTTGAATACGAACGAAGGACAGTACTTGAGACTCCAGACTACAAGAATCTAAAAAATTGGGTCAGTACTTTAACCTCTGAACAAAAGCGGGTATTAGGACAAAAATTCTTGATTTCCTTCAACAGCAACGGAGGGAATTACGATGTTATCGCAGCGGTTCAAGCTAACGGTGAAAACGAGGAAAAGTTTAAGCGCTTCGCCCTAGCACAAGCTCGATATAGAGATATTCGTGCGCATCAAAATACACTGTCGAACCAATCTCAATATGGCACGATCTGCTATGACATGGAAAATAGTGGCATAAAAATAAAAAATGTATTCACCTCTGAAGTCTTTTACGAAGGCTCTTGGATTTAAAGTATTAATTACTTATAGCTGAATAAGATTAATGGCGTTGTTACATCAGCGCCATATGCTAACTCTTCATTAAAATCCTTTCTTATATAAAAACTTTCACCATCCTTTGAATAAATAGCTATCCCCAAATCAAGGGATAGTATAGCGGTACCTGTATCGTTAATATCTAAAGTGTGAACCGTATCTAATTATTGTCTTTTCTTTTTTAGTAAACTGAGACCTTTAATCAAGTTGTAGTTTTGGCTTGAGTAACATATGTGAGTTATGAGTAATTTATTGACCTTAATTACTAGAGACGCTGCTGCTAACCAACTCTTACTATTGGTGATATTGGCATTAACGATATTTGCTCGTAAACTGAAGATAGTGAATAACCAATCAAGATAGGTGAAGAATAATGCCTCGCGTTAGAAGTAATGTTAATACGGTCGATCTTAACGATGATATGGCCAATGCGCGTGAAGGGGTCATCTACCTTTGGGCCAATATGAACAAAGTCAGCCCATTGACGACGATTGCTTCTTTTATGAATATCAATAAGTTGGGCTTAGCTGGCGTCGGCTCGGGTGGCTACCTTTCTTATCATTATATTAAAGATGGTGGTATGGGGAAGTCAGAAGCCGGTAAGTTGATGGAGTGGTGTACAGGCGCTGTTAACTCAATCATGCAAAAGCTATCTTTTGGTTCTGACGGTGATGGCGTAGGTGGCATGATTGCAAAGATTTTATTTACCAATATGTCGCCTTTCATTTTTGATATTGCTGGCGGTGTTTGGGGTTTATATACCTTTGGTAAAACCTTGGTTAATAAAATCGAATTGTGGTGGAAAGGCTGGAAAGTAAAACTAGTAAAAGGGCACAGCCAAACCATTGTAAAAGCGGTTGGTCAGTTAATTAATAATGAAATGCTTGAAGGCTTATTCGCGGTTGTTAAAGCAGCAATTTCAGCAAGCTTAAAATTCATTAGTATGGGTACCTCTGTTGTGGCTAATGCCATTGCGGGTGTTATTGAGAGTATTATTCGCTTGATTTACATGTTTAAGCAGCGCAAGTACATCAATAATTTTATTGAAGATTGTAAGCAGTACTGGCGATTACCTGAGCCTGCGCGTATCTCGGCATTATCAGGTACAGCTGATCACTTTAACGATATGTTTTTAGAAGCAACCGAAAATGCACCAGTCATTGGTGGTATTACCTATGCCACGAATATTTGTGGTGACAAGATGCGCTTCTTACAGCTGATCACTGCCGATGGCAGTGTGTTGAGCCAGAAAAAATTCAACAATGGTGTGAGTTATCTTGATGCGATAAAAAAGCATGGTCGAGTTTATTCAAATGGCTGGGCAAAGAATTTATCCAGTGATGACTTGGTTATTAAAGGGCTACTTAGGATTGTTCGCAAAGGTGAAAATGCACTGATAAGTAAAAAGCCTTGGTACAAGTTCTGGGGTAACAAAGAAACAACGATGAAGTATTCGTACAACGGCGGCAACTAACTGAATTACAATAGGAACGTTATAAATGGAATTGGGTTTAGAAAGGTCATATCTAGATAAAGACAATGGTATGACCAAATTAGACATGCAAGCATGTGTTAAAGCCGCTGAAACGCTTGGTGAAGTGATCATGTTCCGATCTACTGGTAAATGGTCACTGCGCTGGTTAGAGCGAAATCACCCTTCAAAGAACTTTCATTTAAAAGGTAAAAGTGCTGACTGGGGGCCCCAGGCTGGTTTTGTTCCATTGGAAGGGCGTTTTTCCAAAAAAGTCGGTAACTTATCCGCAGAGAACAAAAGCACCAAAGCTAATTTAAATGGTATTGAACATCACCATCAGCATGCTGCTATTTTATCACTCGATGCTAATGAATTAGTACTGCAAAAAAGTGTACCTGTAGGTGGTCGAACCGCAATTCAGCATTACTCTGATTTGCTAGAAAGCCAAGATAAACTCATTGTTTGCCAAGACAGTACAGGGGCTACTCGCCATTTTGTTGGTATCAAAAATAATCATAAATACGATATTTATTTCTTACCGAGCAAATACGTTATTAAAGTCAAAAAGCCAACTAAACGAGAGACGGCGTATGCCCATCTTGAACCAGTTCGAGTAATGGTCACTCACGGTAAACCTATTACTGGTGATTATGATTTATTAACAATTTGTCCTAAATGGGCTGATTACGGCAATAAATCGAAAATGGCTCATAGTGACTATGACGGTGAAGAAGTATTTCAAGCTGGGGTTAATTTAGACAAAGTAATGGATATGAGTTTGCATACAGGTCGACTCAATCAAAAGCCTGGTAAGCATGAGCATGAACATGCCCATATGGGTAATCTAACGCCTCGTGTGCTGCGTTGTGTGAATTTAATGAACAAGCTTATGGGGGCAGCAAATGGCACTGATGGTGCTTATCTTCGCCGAGTTCATCACAATATGGAGTCTTTAAGACCGACTATTTTTGGCGCGATCACGGGCGACGAGATGACAGATGAAGGCGAGGGTTTTCCTTTCACCGCTTTTGTACCGAAAAACTCCATTACAGGTTATGGCAATAACACCATCATTACTTTGCACAATATGAATGAATTCAAAAACTTTATTCAAGCACTGCAAAATGCTGGTTTCCAAGTGCAAAAAAACCGCGCTTGGGGTTTGAATTTCCACGGCATGATTTAGTGAATTTGGGTTCTTATTATTTCATTGTCAGCTATTGCCGCGACCTTTGCGCTAAAGGGAGTTTTATTTTGCTGATCACGGGTAAATTCGACAATTTCCTTACAAAAGAATCGGTTGCAAGTTAAGGAGCGAAGGCTGGTAGGAAGAGTACACCCCATTTCACCTTGGAATACACAACCTAGTTTTGATGTTGAGTGAGGGAAATAACGCGAGAAAAGAGATAGTAGTTCTGTGAGTGAGACCTCTTTTTCAAGTAACTTTTCGATGTAAACTAAGTTATGTTTCAGTGACAGGGGATCTTGAAAGCCATGAGTCCCTCCGAGTAAGCAACAATGCCCCTGACAGGTAGCACAGGCTTTGTCGAGTTGATAATCATCAATGTCTTGTTTTGTCACTTCATTGGTGACAAATGCATAAAGGTAATTGTCGGTTTTACTACTTGACTCAATGTTTTGATAAACAGAAGCAAGATGCGCCAAGAATGACCTTTTTCTCTCTTCAGTTAATTCAGATAATGCAGTGGTATTGGCTGGTACTAGCAGTACATGCTCTGCAGATACGTTTATGGCGTTTTCTGCATTTTGGTACTGATTAGCAACGGTCTGCTTTAACGCTGTTTTTGTTTGTTTTTGAGCTTTTAATTGCGCTTGAACTTTCGCTAGTTGGCAAGGGCCTGATGAACAGTATGGCGAGTGTCTATACTCAGCTAGCGACATAATTTTTTGACAATTTTTACAATGATTTTGCTTCATAATTTTTTAATTAAAGCTCAAAAATGGAACTTGGTCATTAAATATCAAGGCTGTAAGAAATATCTGAAACAGCCAATATTTGTAGCAATTTACTCAATTTTTACACATTTTACTATTAGACTTTTTTACTACGCTTAGATAAACATCGAAGTTAAGCGCCACGGATAATATAAGGAATCAGCGATGCCAATGATACAGTACAGTCGATCTATTTCGATTCACCCAGTTGAGGGTAGACAGATGTATTCTAATGGCCAGCAATCTGGCTCAAACCTGAATCAAAAAGATGGAAACCAATTTACTTCAGGCGTAGCAAAAGCTCTTGATAAATTAGCACGCCTACCTACTGGCCGAAAGCTAATTGCTGCCATTGATGACACAGGGTATCCGTGTCACATTTTCTCAGGTGGTAAAACACTGAAATACGATGGCTGTGCCCAAGCAAAAGATACGCGTTGTGCCCAACAAGAGTACGATCGTATGGTGATTTCTTTTAGGCCTCGTGTACAAAACTTACTCGTTCGAGAAAAAGATAGAACTTCTAGTGAAGGCAAAAAAACACCTGCTGAAAAGTACTGGGAAAAGAAGTTTAAACAGCACTTGGGCTACAACGAAGTTTTATACAGAAAAGCCGTTTCTTGTGAACTCCATAATATTATGTCTCGTTTGGCTGTTAGGATTGACGACCCTTGGAGATACATTTCACAAATTTCTGGTAAGACAATCAAAGAGCTCGTCGATATCTCACTTGGCCGTACAATTTGTGATGATGCTACTTACTACAAAATATGCTTTATGTTTTACGATTACTTATCTCCGGGGAAAGGCATCCCTACTCAAGTACGCCTAACGCCTCAAATTTATGCTGAAGGTTTGAATGATCACTGGTGGCACGGTAAGCAAAACTACAAAGGTGATTGGACTGCTGCACGTGAAGATATAATGGTCGGTCATGAGCTGATTCATGCATGGCGAATGATGGCTGGTAAACGTGTCGTCCGCGGTGGTTGGGAAGAAGAAGCTAAAACAGTAGGTTTGGCTTTTGCTGCAGGTTGGGAATTCACTGAAAACCGATTAAGAAATGAAGCAGGCCACCCAAGACGTATTAACTACAACCATACTGATTTCTCATCAGCTTGGGCATTACAAATGAGTAGAAACGGTACCCAATAATTTATAATTCCCAATAAATTATGTTTGATAAAAAGCACTCTTTTGAGTGCTTTTTTGTTGTCTAGATTTTTATAAAAGGGCTGGCGTTTCAAGTTTAAAGCCTACTCTTTGTTAAAGTGGAATTATTCTCTTTTTGGTTTTTTATTTTTCTTATGTGAATTGTTATTCATCTATTTTTTGCCAAATTGTTTTCTAATCAGCAGCTTTTGATGTTTTTTTAATCTGGATTTATGCAAGCGTGACGTTTTTATGAAGCTTTATAACCAATAGACATAACGTAAAGGGAAAAACTTTACATTTAGTGTTGCTATTTATTTCAAAACTGGCAAATTGCATGCTGTGGATTTTATTCCACAGTGATTTCGAATAAATATAAAAAGCTATTGAATAAAAAGAGGGAGTGAGAACTCTATGTGTTCCATTTTTGGTATTCTTGATCTGAAGACAGATCAAGCAGAACTTCGTAAGTCAGCAGTAGAGCTGTCTAAATTATTACGCCACCGTGGCCCAGACTGGTCAGGTGTTTATGCAAGCGATAATGCAATTCTAGCGCACGAGCGTTTAGCGATTGTTGATGTAAATTCTGGCGACCAACCTCTATTCAATAAAAATCGAAATCACGTTTTAGCGGTCAACGGCGAAATTTACAATCACAAAGAGCTAGAAGCGAATTTGACAGTAGACTTCGAATTCCAAACTAAATCAGATTGTGAAATCATCTTAGCTAAATACCAAGAAAAAGGTATTGAGTTCATCGACGAATTAAAAGGTATGTTTGCTTTCATCCTTTATGATGAAACAAAAGACGAATACTTAGTCGGCCGTGACCACATGGGTATTATCCCACTTTATATGGGTTGGGATGACCACGGTAACTTCTACGTGGCTTCAGAAATGAAAGCCTTAGTACCGGTTTGTAAATCAATCAAAGAATTCCCTCCGGGTCATTACTTACATTCAGCAGATGGTGAGTTACGTCAGTACTACCAACGTGACTGGATGGAATATGACGCGGTTAAAGATAACGAAGCTAAGCCAGAAGACATTAACGCGGCTTTAGAAAAGTCAGTTAAGTCTCACTTAATGTCAGACGTACCATACGGTGTACTTTTATCGGGCGGTTTAGATTCATCTGTTATCTCATCAATTACACAAAAATTCGCTGCCCGTCGTGTTGAAGACAACGATTTAGGTGAAGCTTGGTGGCCAAAACTTCACTCATTTGCAGTAGGTCTAGAAGGCGCACCAGATTTAAAAGCAGCGAAAAAAGTTGCTGATGCGATTGGTACTGTTCACCACGAGATGACATACACAATCCAAGACGGTATTGATGCCGTTAAAGACGTTATCTATCACTTAGAAACTTACGATGTCACAACTATTCGTGCATCAACGCCAATGTACTTAATGGCGCGTAAGATCAAAGCGATGGGTATTAAGATGGTACTTTCAGGTGAAGGTGCTGACGAAATCTTTGGTGGTTACTTATACTTCCACAAAGCGCCAAACGCGAAAGAATTCCACGAAGAGCTTAACCGCAAGCTTAACAAATTACATATGTTCGATTGCTTACGTGCAAACAAAGCAATGTCGGCTTGGGGTGTTGAATCACGTGTACCATTCCTAGACAAAGAGTTTATGGATGTGGCGATGCGTATCAACCCTGAAGCGAAAATGTGTAAAAATGGTAAGCCAGAGAAAAACATCTTACGTGAAGCCTTTAAAGAAGGTTACTTACCAGATGAAGTGTTATGGCGTCAAAAAGAGCAGTTCTCAGACGGTGTAGGTTATAGCTGGATCGACAGCTTAAAAGAGCACTGTGCAGATCACGTAACTGATGATCAATTAGCGAATGCTGAAAAACGCTTCCCGCACAATACGCCAGACACTAAAGAAGCATACTACTACCGTACTATCTTCGAAGGTCACTTCCCGCACCCATCATGCGCTGAATGTGTACCAGGTGGTAAATCAGTAGCCTGTTCAACACCAGAAGCTTTAGCTTGGGATGCGAGCTTCCAAAATATGGCTGACCCTTCAGGTCGTGCTGTAGCCGGTGTTCACGATGATGCCTACAACGCAGAATAATTAGCTGTTAACAGCATTAAATAAAAGCCCGAGCTTGGTAACAAGCTCGGGCTTTTTTGTTTTGAAAAATGGTGATGTTTTAGTTTAACAAACCAAATACACCAATAGAGTAGGCTCTTTTACTACGAGACCCTTTCAATGAAGATTGGCGTATCAAACTACCTAAGCTTAAATCTTTATGTGAATACAAGGTTGAGCCGGTACCAGATGTATAGCCAATAGGTACGTTATCGTTAAATTCATAGGCGACAATATCGCCTTTATCGACACTGACCGTATTGGCAAATTGCTTTTTAACTAAGCCTGTTTGTGTAAAACGAATCGTCTCACTTTGCCAAATCACAACTAGCTTTTTGTCGATAGGGCGTAGTAATTTGACTCTGACTGACCCAGGTTGTTTGACATAAGCACCTATGCCTGTCAGCACTCCAGATTTACTCATCGCATGGCCAACATCAACTAAAGTAACATCGTCATCGTCTAGGCTTTTACGCGCAATGAGTTCGCTGCCCATGTAGTCGAGTAAACCACCTTCAACTAGGAATGTTTTCAACGCGTCTATTTGGTTTTGAATAAAGGTGCGGGTTTGGCCTTTAAGGTTCGATGATTCTGATACTCGTGAGTTTTTTTCACTGTCTAAAGTGCCGACTAACCCCTCCAATTCGGCAATCTTTCGATTAGCAAGCCTCAAGTTGTTTTTTAAATTCTGATTCTCAACTTTTGCATTTTCTAGCGCCTGTTCCAAAATAGCTTCATTTTGACTTGTCGCAAAAGCTGTTGAGGAAATTATACTTGCTAGTAACACTAAGCTAGCCAATTTTGTGTATTTAAACTTCATTAAAAAGCCTTCGTTTTTATTATTTTACCGTGAAGCGAGTTGATTCTATTCGCTGATTATTACGGATAAAGTCGATGACATAACCGCCCGAGCTAAAACCTGAAACTGGGCCTGCGACTTTAAATACTTTTGTCCCTGTATCTTTAGTGATGATAACGGGGGTCGTGCCAAGCTTTGTCGTTTTAGCACCATCGTATAACTCTGCTTGCAGTATCGTTGTTGCGCCACCAAAGTTTTTGAATTGTATACCTACATAGACTTGTCCTTTAGCATTGACGGTACCGTCGTAAAAACCAGACAAGCTTGAGAATTGTTCCCCTTTAATCATCACTTTAGCGATTTGTGGGGCACTGGCATCAGCACTGGCTTTTTTCGCTTGAGTTAACTTAGCTTTTAACTGCTTAGCTAAACTACTTTTCGGATAGAGCTTTTGCATTTGAACGATTACGTCTTCTGCTTGCTCAAAGTCTTCAATATTCAGCAAGTAAGGTACTGATTTTGCGAGCTTGCTTTCAATACGCTTTAACCCTTTTTTTGCTTGTGATGAGTCAGGTTGCATCTTCAGGGCTTGTTGGTAGTAATCAAAAGCATTGTTTTCTTCTGGTGGGATCAAGTTATCTTGATCATAAGCATTTTTAGCTTTGTTTAATAAGCCTTGAAAACGGTTAACTTTCGCTTGCTGTTGTTTTTTCAGTGCAGCTTTTTCTGCAAGGCTTAAGTCAATTTGATTCTGTAGTTCATCAAATAAAGGCTTGTGTGTTTTGGTTACCGTTAAGCCTTTGTTGATATAGCTTTGCGCTTTGTCATATTGCTTGGCTTTGACTGATGTATCTGCCAGCTTTAAATATCGCGCAGAAATTGCTTCAATACCCTGAATCGCTTTTTTGTGGTCAGGTTTTATTTTTAATATCTGCTGATATTGGTAAAACGCATTGTCTTTACCATCACCTGTTAAATAGTCATTTTCAAATAAACGTTCTGCTTCACTGAGCAACTCAGATATCCTGAATGCTTTGTCAATTTCTTGTTTTAACTTAAGCACAGTGACTGAGTGTTCCGTCTCGGGGTGACGGCGAATTTTCTTATAAAGCGTTTTATTTGCTGCTTCTAAATCGCCTTCGTCTATTTGCTGATAAGTTAACTCGACGTAAGCTTGTTTGAGCTTTTTCTCTCTTGCCAATAGACTCGAATGATTTTTATCTAAAATGGCGATAAGTTTTTGGACTTGGTTTAGCTCATCAATTAACTCGATAGTCAAACCTTGTTCAAGTGCCTGCTCTAACTGTTGTGATTGGGCTTGAAGCTCATTTAACTTTTGTTGCTGTGGCAGCGCAACTGTCGGTTGTTTTTCAACTGTGGGGGAGGTGGTTGCAACAGCCGTTTCAGTCTTTATCTCTTCTATAGTCACAACCTGTGGCTGCTTATCTTTGCTCTCTTTTGAAGCTTGGTTAAACCAAACCCCTGCGCCTGCTAAGATGGCCAGCGATGCAACAGAGCCAATGATAAGTGGTGTTTTACTTTTTTTCTCTTGCGCGCCAACTGGTGGCGGCACCTGTAAAATTTGTGTCGCATCTTGATCAACACTGGCTTGAGTACGTCCCGTGACAGGCGTATCAACATAATGGTTAATCTGTTGACCACTGTCTCTATCTGTATTACTGACAAATTCGTTATTGAGCCTTTGTAGTTCGGCTTCATTGATTTGATTAAGTGCTGTGATTAACTCTGAACCATTTTGAAATCTGTCTTCTGCAGACTTAGCCATCAATTTGTCTATGATGGGTTTAAATGTTGCTTGCAAAAATTCAGGTAAATCAGGGACAGGATCGGTTAAGTGTTTGATACCGACAGTAACTGCTGAATCCCCGTCAAAAGGTACTTTTCCGGTTAGTAGTTGGTAAAAAACAACACCTAAACTGTATAAATCAGAGCGCCAATCTATTTCAGTGCCCTTGGCTTGCTCTGGACTCATATAATAAGGCGTACCAATTGCAGTACCTGTTTGTGTCATTTCACTAACAGAGTCAAAGGCTTTCGCGATGCCAAAGTCCATAAGAATAGCGCGGCCATCTTCATCATTAATCATGATGTTTTCAGGCTTAATATCTCGGTGTACGTAACCTTTTCTACCCGCGTAATCTAATGCCAGAGAAACTTCTTTAATAACCTTGATGATGTGGAATAAAGAGATCGTTGCAAGTTTATCTTTTAAATCACGACCATCGATATATTCCATTGATAGGTAGTGATGGTTGTTTTGTACCCCTACATCGTAAACCGTCACAATGTTCGGATGAACCAGGCGACTGACTATTTTTGCTTCGCGCAAAAAGCGTTCACCAAAAGACGGATCAGAGGATAGTTGCGCCGACATGATCTTAACTGCGACTTCACGCTCAAAGCTTTCTTGGATCGCCAAATAAACCGTCGCCATGCCGCCGTGGCCAAGTGTACTTTTTATCTGGTAACCATTTATTTTTATTGAAGATGCATCCATTTTTCGTAACTACTTTTTAGGTTATCATCGATAGATTCATGGGGTTATCTATAACAAAGAAGTGTATCATGCTAGCTAAAATTTAAAACTATTGGTAAAACTGTAAAATTGTCTTTCTGTAAAGGCGATATTTACTTCATAATGATTCCATAGTTTGTTGCTAGCATATGTGCGTCAATTAACAGAATAAGAGTTTGCAATAAAGTAAACTCAATTTGATGGCTTTATTTGAAATAACGCCATTAACAGGCAAAATTATTACTACACTTCATTTTCGATATCGAAAAGGAAATTTATATGGCTCAGTTATTACTGACAGTTGTCTCTGGTGGCAGTGTTGGGCAAAACAGTTCTCAAACTTTTACTGAACAAGGCGGCAATTTTGGCCGTTCTGAAGCATGTGACTGGACTTTAGTTGATACCAATCGTTTTATCTCTAATGTTCACGGTCAAATTCAATTCCAAAATAACAGTTTTGTTCTTGTCGATGTCAGTACCAATGGTATTTTTATCAATTCAACCAACAACCCCGTTGGCAAAAATAACAGTTACACTTTAGCGCTTAACGACATTATTCTCATTGGTCAGTACCAAGTTAAAGTAACAGAAATCGACTTATCTACATCATCTGTTGCCAGCGCACCAACCGCTTCGCCAAGTCAAGGCGGTGATAGCTTATTAGGATTGGTTATGGGCGGGGAAGCGGCTGCGCCTTCGACACCATCAAAAAATGCTGATCCGCTTTCGATGATTAATCAGCAAACACCTAGTGCAGAACCTGCACCATCATCAATTTTAGATCAAGTTGGCGCATCATCATCGCCAGCACCTACTTTCGAACCAGCTCCTGCTCCAGCCCCAGCCCCAGCGACTGAACAGATTGACCCTTTTGCAGCGTCTAATGCTCAACCTTCTGCCGCAGCTATTCCACAGTCTGAATTACCCGATGCTTTTAAAGCGGCTAGCCAAGAACGTCAGCCGGTTGCAAATAATAATAATGCCGCCATTCCAGATGATTGGGAGTTGTCTGGCATTATGCCGGCAGTTAAAGAGTTTGATTTAGAATCGTTGAAGAGGAACCAGCAAGATTTGGAGCAAGCACAGGCTCAATCTGCTGACGTTACTCCACAAACTGAGAGTGACTTTAAACTTAATGAAGATGTCGCCAAGCCGCCTGCTAGTTTAGAAATTGAGTTTGATTTATCGCCGACTATTGAACCTGAAACTGAACCCGTATCAGAACCGCAAGCTGAAACTCCTGAGTTTATGCAAGCCGCTCCTGTAGCAAGAGCTGAAGTTGCACTAGCTCCTGAACCAATTTCTCAACCTGTCGTTGAAAAAAAACCTGTTGTCGACCCCCAAAGTTGGGGAGAGACCTCGGCACCTGTTGCTGATACAGTCGAACCAAAACAAGTATCTACACAAAGTGTAAATGATGGTTTTTTTGATACTTTATTTGAAAAGTTAGAACTGCCAAGAGAGTTTAAAGACAGCGTAGACAAAGAAGCTTTTGCGACAGATATCGCAGCCATTTTAACTTCAACGACACAAGGTTTGATGTCGTTGTTAAATGGGCGTTCTATTTTCAAGCAAGAATCTCGATTAGCTGTCACTTCAGTTCAGCCGCGTTCTAATAACCCGCTTAAATTCTCTATTGATCCAACAGATTGTTTAGAAGCGCTATTATTGAAAAAGAAAAGTGGTTATCTGTCGGCAAAAGATTCTTATGATGAAGCAGTGAATGATCTGCAATATCATCAAATGGCCTTTTTAGCTGGGTTGCAATCTTCTATGACAGGGGTTTTAGATGAACTAGACCCTGAGTCAATTGAAGCTCATGCTAAGCAAAATAGCCGAAGTTTATTAGGCAAAGTTTCTTCATCTGCGTGTTGGCTAGAATTTACGGCAAGACAAAATAAAGCTAAAGCATCCGTTGAAGAAAACTTAAATCACGTTTTAGGTCAATACTTTGCTGAAGCGTATCAAGCACAAATTGAAAAAATAAAAAATGATCAAAAAGGATAAAAAAATCATGTTTAAGAAGCTTGTTCAAGCGACTACTTTACTACTCGTTGCATTTTTATCTGCCTGTTCTAGCACGCCAACAGAACCGACAATGGATTTTAATTATTACATCCGAGCGACGAATGACATCAATCCAGATTTCACTAATCGTCCTTCTCCTGTGTTGGTTAGGGTTTATCAGTTAACGAATCGCGTTAACTTTGATAATGCTAGCTATGATGCCTTATTCGATCCTGAGCAAAATGTGCTTGGTGCAGAATTCATTGATATGAACGAATACTTAGTTCACCCAGACACTAATAATGAAGTCGCGTTAAAAATCTCTGAGCGTTCTAAATTTATCGGTGTCGCTGTTGGCTACCGTGCAATTGATGGTGTGAATTGGCGCAGTGTTATCTCTGTACCTGATGAGAGTTTCTGGCGCGATTCTGCGATTGAAATTAAAGTAGAAAAAGTATCTGTTAGTGTTATCGAGCTTTAAGAATAAGGGTTAGTAAAATTATGGCATGGGAAAAAAAGGTTGTCTGGACAGAGGGGATGATGCTGCAGCCACAGCATTTCCAACAACAAACGCGTTATCACGATGCTCAACTATCGAAAACGCTTGGCCTCATTTCACCCTATGCTTGGGGCTTTGCTAACTTTGAAGTCGATACTAGCCAACTATTGAACGGCAAAATTTGTTTAGATAAAGCTGAAGGGATCTTACCTGATGGAAGTTACTTCCACCTTGGTCAGCAAGATGGTATTCCAAAAGCTATTGATGTTGATGAAAGCTTACTCGGAAAGAGAATTTATTTAGCCGTTAATATACGTCGACATGGTAATACTGAAATCTCACGAGAAGGCGATGAATTACAGCGATACCGCAATCGCGTCTCTGAAATTGAGATCCGTGACATCAATACTGAAAACTCGCTATCTCAAGCAATTGAAGTGGCTGGGTTTAACTTTTCCCTGCTTACCGAGAATGACGACTTAAGCGAATTCTGTTGTTTACCATTTGCTGTGGTTGAAGATATCTCAGCTGAAGGCAAGATCAAATTACAAGCTGACTTTATACCTAGCATGATTAACATCAAGAAATGTGATTATGTTTCTAGCTTCATCTCTGAATTAGTGACACTTTGTCAGCACAGAGTAACTGCTTTGGCTCAACGTGTATCTGTAGCTGGGCGAGCATCTACGTCAGAGGTAACAGACTTTTTAATGTTACAAACACTGAATCGTCACTTACCTATTTTATCTGATCACAGCCAAGCTGATTTTGTTGGTTCAAAAGACTTGTTTGAAAAGTGGTGTTACCTGATTGGTGACATGAGTACGTTTATTAATGAAGATAAGCTCGTACCAGAATTACCCACATACCAACAAAAAAATAGCTCGGATATTTTCAATCAATTAATCAAGCATTTACGTCAATTATTCTCTGTTGTTTTAGAGCAAAACTCTATCGCAATTCCACTCGAAGAGAAGAAGTATGGCATCCGTATTGGTCAAGTTGCCGATGCGACGCTATTTGCTTCGGGTAACTTTGTATTAGCGGTGAGTGCTGATTTATCTGTTGATGATCTTCGTCAGTATTTCCCTGCTCAAGTGAAAGTTGGGGCAGTCGAGCAAATCAAAGAACTAGTCAATGTTCAATTACCTGGTATTCAATTAAGTTCACTTGCAGTTGCTCCTCGTGAAATTCCGTACAAGCGTGGTTACGTTTATTTTGAGTTAGTACAACAAGGTGAATATTGGCAGGCGTTGACACAATCTGGTGGTATTGCCCTGCACATAGGGACTAACTTCCCGAACCTAGACCTAGAGTTATGGGCGATCAGAGGTAACTAGTTCATGTCTGATGATTTATTTAAAACCCAGATAATTCCCAATCCTGGTGGCCGACGTGGGCCAATTGACAATACTGCTGCCAGTCCTGCTGTGCCGCCAGTTACGCCTCCATCGCCAGGGTTTAATCCAAATCAAGCGGCGCCATCACAGCCTACACCAATGCAAGACTTAGCATTTCATGGTGAAAACCGAATCCTGTCTTCAAGTGGTGAGCTGTTAGCGCTAGCGATGAACCTTCGTTCCCTTGAGCCTCAAAATTCAATAGAGCAATTAAGAGTTGATATTGAAAAGTTAATTGGTCAATTTGAACAAGAACTGGCACAAAAAGGCGGAGATCAAGAACAAGTCTTAACCTCTCGTTATTTAATTTGCTGTCTACTCGATGAGTTTATCCTTTCAACACCTTGGGGGGCTGAAGGGACATGGAGTCAGCAAACACTTTTGAGCAAGTACCACAATGAAACCTGGGGGGGCGAAAAGTTCTTCCTGATCGTTGATAAGTTATTAGAACAGGCACAACGCAATCTGGATTTAGTTGAGTTGGCTTATGTGTGTCTATCTGTTGGCTTTAGAGGTAAATATAAAGTGGCTCAAGATGGTGAAAAAATATTGTTATCTTTCTCTCAAAAGCTTTATCACAGTATTAATCAGCTCAGACCGGTACCTCGTGATTTATCTCCTGCTTGGCAAGGCGCACAAGCAAATAATGAAACCGTTACTAAAAAAGTACCATCATGGCTGGTACTTATCGGTTTAGCATTTGTTTTATCTGCGAGTTATGTTGGCCTGTTATCTAACTTGAAAGGTAAAGCAGAGCCTATTTATGCGAAGCTGGAAAGCATTGGTTGGCAAGACTTCATCACAAAAGCTAAGAGTGATGAAGATATCCTAGCGCGTGTTACGACCAAGCTAGAGACTGTTTTTGTAGCGGAACAAGAATCGCAAATTTTATCGATTGATAGCCAAGATCAAATGCCTGTTATTCGTTTAACAAGTTCAAGCTTATTTGGTTCTGGTAGTAGCAAAGTCAACCGTCAAGCGCTACCTGATGTCAATACATTGGTTGAGCATATTAAACAGTATGCTGATACCGTTTTAGTGGTTGGCCATACTGATTCAACTGGGCAAGCTGACTCCAACTGGGTCATTTCAAGAAAAAGAGCTGAAGCTATTGCCGCTTGGTTAAACACTGCTGACTCACCCATTGCCAATGTGATCACCCGAGGAGTCGCTGATACCCAGCCTTTATACGATGATACTAACGATAAATTTAAGCAAAGTTTGAATCGTCGAGTGGAATTACTTTTAGTTTTAAAAGGGTCATAAGCACATGACATTATTAAAAAAATTAAATCAAAGTGCTTGGTTTGTACCGACGTTAATCGTGCTGTTTACTGCATTACTCGTATGGTTTATCGGTCCGTACATTGGATTTGCAGAGAGTTACCCATTTGCCAGTGTAAATAATCGCTTAGTCGCGATAGGCTTTGTGGTATTAATTTGTTTGATTGTTAAATTTTACCAATACACACAAAAGAGTAAGCTACAAAAAGAAATGATGTCAGCGTTAACCGCTGATAATGGTGTTGAAGAGGCTATCAATGCCGAATCTAAAGAGTTAAAAGACAAGTTCGAACATGCACTTGGCTTGTTAAAAGACAAACAAGGCCAGTCGAATGCTTTACTCGATATTCCTTGGTATATGATGATTGGTTCACCAGGTAGCGGTAAAACAACATTGCTGTCTAACTCTGGTTTAGAGTTTCCGTTATTTGAACATTTTTCTAATCAAGCTTTACAAGGTATCGGCGGCACTAAAAACTGCGACTGGTGGATCACCCAAGAAGCGGTATTACTTGATACTGCTGGCCGTTATACATCGCGTGATAGTCATCAAAAAGCCGATGAATCTGGTTGGCAAAACTTTCTCAGTTTAATTAAAAAGTATCGAAAAAAGCCAATCAGTGGTGTTTTGGTCAGTTTGAGTATGCAAGATTTGCTGACGCAAAATGACTTCGAACTGGGCCAGCAATTAATCCAATTAAAACAACGTGTCTCTGAATTAAATACGTTTTTTGGAACGCGATTTCCCGTTTATGTCGTGATCACCAAATCAGATATGCTTGCTGGCTTTAGCCAATTCTACGAAAACTTTTCACACCACGAGCGTGAACAAACCTTTGGTTTTACTTTTGAGGAAGCACAGAGTAAAGCCGGTGAAGTTACCTCATTGTTCAACCAACAATTTGATGAATTGATGCAATCAGTATCTCGTCGTCAATGGCAACGTATGGCCGATGAGCGAGACCCTAGTCGCAAAGCAATGATCTATGGTTTTAGCGATCAATTAACGTCTTTAAAGCCGACGTTAAATAAGATTGTTAACAAGCTAACAGAACAAGAAAACGGTATTGATAACGGTATTATTCGCGGTGTTTATTTCACGAGTGGCACGCAAAGCGGTGCGCCAATTGATCGACTAATCAATCGTGTATCTCAAACTTTTGGTCTAAAGCAAAGCTCACAAATGGCTTGGAATAATGACAAGCGCAGTTATTTCATCAAAGAGCTATTACAGCAAGTTGTTTTCCCTGAAGCGGATTTATTTGGTGTTCAAGCTAATTATCTCAAGCGCAAGCAGCGCAATAAGAAGCTTGGCCTAATCGCAGCTAGTGTAGCATCAGTTGCAGTATTGGGTGCTTGGGGCGTCAGCTATCAAAAAAATGTTGGTTTTATCGATGCCAATCAAGCGGCGATAGAAAGCTGGGATGTGCGTTATAAAAATCCACCAGAAAACTCAGACATTCGTTACTATCTACCTGCGTTGAATGATTTTTCTACGAATATTTCAACCATTAAAACTCAAAGCACTGCAATGGCAGGCATGGGACTTGGCCAGTCAGCAGATATGCAAGATGCATTTTCTGCGAGTTATCAACGTTTATTAAAAACGGCCCTGCTGCCTTTTATCAAAAAACACATTGAGACAAGTATCGAAAAAGCGCAAAGTGTGCCCGCTACTTATCAGGCGTTAAAAGCCTATTTAATGCTGGCTAATGCCGAAAAGCGCGATGCTGAATTTTTATCAAATTGGCTATTGAGTAGCTACCAAGATACATCTCGCTTCAGCAGTGCTGAAGTTATTTACTTATCTGAGCATACTCAACAGCTAATAGATAAAGGGATACGTCTAGAAAACCTTAACGATGATTTAATTACTAAGACGCGTGTTGCCTTGTTGTCAGAATCGTTATCCGATATTTACTACCAAGAGTTCAAGTTAGCTTTTAATGCCAAAGAAGGAAGCTTAATTGACTTAGCAGAGTTAGCTGGTTCAGATTGGCGCACTATGCTGTCCAATCAAAATCAGGGCTCAGCGGTTTTATCTCGCTTGTTTACTGCAGAGCAGTTCTCTCAAGTGCTGACTACGGAAATCGCTAAGTTTGTTAAACTGCTGCAATCAGAATCTTGGTTGCTAGGTGAGCAAAACGATATTAATGCACCTGTTTTGACTCGCCAACTTGTTGATATTTATACGCAAGATTACATCAACTCATGGCAAACCTTGATCAATCAAACAAAAGTAAAGCAGTTTGATACTGCTTTATCTGCAGAAGGTGCGATTAAGCAAGCTGCAACAGCTAGCTCACCACTGATGACGTTGGTGAACAGTATTGCCAAAGAAACTAACTTAGCCAGCGGCAAGTTTACTCAAGCCGTTGCGTTGGCTAATAAAGCGAGCGCCAGATCGAAGAAGTTTACCGATAACACTCAAATTAATGCACCTCATATGCGTATCAGTAACGCATTTGATGCTTTACATCAATTTGCCAAAGCAAAAAGTGTTGAAGCTTTCTTGGGGCAGTTAAATGCGGTTTCAACACCTCTGAGCTTATCATTGGCTTCGACCCGCATGAGCGAAACGCCTGAAGTTGACTTAAAGTTGGTGAAAAATTTAACGAGTTTGGCGTATCAACAGCCAGAGCCAATGAATTTGTGGTTAACGGCATTGGCCGATAGTGCTAAACGCTTTAATGATGAAGCTCATCAAATTGAGATTGGTAAAATCTGGAATGATGACTTATTACCCCAATGTGAATCTTTGACTGCTTTCAAATATCCATTTGCTAAAAATGCTAGCAGTGAGGTGAGTAGTCGTGAGTTAGCAAAATTGTTTTCTACCAATGGTGAGTTAGTTAAGTTTTATCAAACGCATTTGAAATCACTTGTCGATACGTCAACTCGACCTTGGCGTTGGAAAAAAGAGGTTGCTCAAAATTATAAATTTGATCCTAAGGTTTTACCTTTCTTTGAAAAAGTAATGCGTGTACAGGGCGATTTATTTGCAACAACGACAACTCAGCCCAAGATGAAATTAGCACTTAAGCCTATTTATCTCGATGCACGAGTGGCTAAGTTTAAAATGACCGCTAACGATAAGCGAATGAGCTATCAATTTGGTCGTCCTATCACCACTCGTTTTACATGGCCTGGTGATAGCCTTGAAGCGAGAAGTGATTTTACCTTTGTCAGACAAGATGGTTCAGAGACAAGTGTCAGCCAAACTGGTTTGTTCTCTTTCTTCAAGTTATTAGATGAAGCTAAAATCGATGTGATTAATAGCCACAAAGTGAATATCACTTTCGAAAAAGATGGTTATCTCGCTAAATACGAATTGACTGGCGTGGATCGCGTCAATCCAATTCAAGTTAGACAACTTTCACAATTTAAGTGTTTAACCGCGTTGTAGGTATTTAAATGAAGATTGGTTTTTTTGGAAAATTACCCAGTTTTGGTGACTTCATTTATCGTAACGTAGCACCTGAACTGATCCAGTTTTTTGATAATTGGCTCAAGCAATCCTTAGATGTGTCTATGTTTCAACTTGGTGAGCACTGGCATGCAAGGTATTTGCACAGCCCGATTTGGTGTTTCTCTTTCCAAGCTGGAGTAGCAAGCCCAAATGCGGTAACAGGTTTGATGATGCAAAGTGTTGATAAAGCCGGGCGTTGTTATCCTTTTATTGTTCTATGTGAAGCAGAGCAAAACGTCAATATGTTCGCTTGGAGCTGTGCTATCGATGAAAATCACAAGAAGGTTGAAGACTTTTTAATTTCTCTGTTGGGACAAAAAGATCCCAACCTTGAGCAAGTATTAGAAGTACTGCAATCTTTCTATCCAGAATCAGGTGATCTTAATGTCGCTTCTCACCCTTCCTTAGCGACTTATTCTTCATCTGAGATTGGGTGTTTCTCTGATTCTGTTGATCAAGACTTTAATCAGGCTAATGAAGCGTTTCTTGAGCAATTATTAGCCTTGCAGCAAGCCAAAGTAACGCTTTGGTGGATGACAGGAGGCGTAGGCATCGCACCTATGTATCGCTATTTTTCTGGTATGCCACCAGTTGATACCTTTTCTTCTTTTTTAGTTGAGGCTGGAGTCTAATGCAGAAAACTTGGTCGAGTTATTCGGTTACTGATGTTGGTAAAAAACGCTCGGTAAACCAGGACTCTATTTATACCAATGACGAAAAGCAGGTTTGGATTGTCGCCGATGGAATGGGTGGACACCGCGATGGTGATAAAGCGAGTAAGGCGATAGTTGCTGCGTTTGAACAAGTCATCTGGCCAGAGCAGCTCAGTGAGAGAATCAAACTCATTGAACAAACAATGCGTCAGCTCAACAACGAGTTGCAGGTTTATTCAAAAGAATCTTTAGATGGACAGCATATAGGTTCAACTATTATCGCCTTGACGGTTTGCCAAGGTATGCTAGCTACAATATGGGCTGGCGACTCTCGTTGTTATCGTGTTAACTCAGAGCGCATCCAACAAATCAGTTGGGACCACAGTTACATTGAAGAGATGTTGCGCCAAGGCCATATGAAGCCAGAAGAAGCCGCTAATAGTAAATTCTCTAACGTTATCACTCGGGCAGTTGGTGCGCATGAAGATTTGTATTTTGACCATGCATTACTCCCATACGACAGTGGTGATTTTTTCGTTTTGTGTAGCGATGGCTTAACTGCAGAAGTGACGGATAATGAAATTTATCGTTTAGTCTCTCAATGGCAATGTTCACAACAGGCCATTGATATTTTATTGCAAAAGACATTCGACCGCGGAGCAAGAGATAATGTCTCAATTATCATTGTGAATGGTAAACGAGATAAAAAAGTAACAGCAGCAGAAATTAGTACCGTATCTGGTTACAGTAAAAAGCTAAATCATTTAGCAGCAAGGTTAGCTAGCCAGTCAATTTCGCTTGACGACTATTATTGTGAACTGACTAATATTTTGGAGCAAGGTGTTACTGAGCATCAACAAATGGCCAGTTCAAGTACACAAGAATTACCATGCGTCAGTGATGTGACTCGACCTCTTGAATTCGAAACGGCGAATTACCCAACATTAAAACCCGATATGGAAATCGATCCTCGATTCGATTGGACTTATACTTTATTCATCGTTTCTATCGTCTTAGTGACTTTATTACTGGCTTATTTTTTCATATTTTAAGCCACTTACGTTAAGTAGTTAGCCAAGCTAGAACTGTTACTGTTTTGTTGTTTCGAAGCTTGGCTGTTAACGCTGTATTTACAAGTTTGCAACTGCTCCTTAATGTTCTTTGGCTTTTTTGTCAATCCCTATCCTTCATTGTTTCCTGGTTCTTTCTCTTGATATATCATTATTAAGTGATATTTTGCAGTCGATCTTTTTGTCAACTCGCGTTAAGTTACAAGAAGAATTGAAATTTGAAGTTACAATATGGGTGGAGAAGTAATGGCAACTAAGCATGTTTTACCGCAGCAAGGACGAGTCGTTGAGATTAATGGAACAGCCTTCGCGGTTGTAGATGGTCAATTAGTGCCGCTTACAGCTGAGCAACTATTAGCAGCTGGTATTGAACTCTCATTGCCAGAAGGTACGACAGTCAAAGTCCTTACTGAAGATGATCAAGAATTACTTTTCGGTCAAGTCGATGTAGCTGGCGCAGAACCTGTTACCGACTTAGCGTCAGAAATTGAAGCCATTCAAGAAGCCATCCAGCAAGGTGATTTTTCCAATATTGAAGCGACAGCAGCGGGAGAAACCTCATCTGGTAACAATGGTGCGCCTGTTGTTCAGTTCAGTACAGCCGAAACTATTGCTGAAGCTGATTACCAGTCAGATGCATTAGCGGATTTAAGAAGCGATATTTCCACCGAAACAAATAATACCAATCAAATTGTATCGAGTGTAACTTCACAGGCTGCACCTCAAGGCTCGATTAACAGTATTGAGACTGATGATTTACAGCCACAGATCACGGGTGCAGTTTCAGAACCATCAGCAACAATACAGGTTATTGTTGATGGTGTTACTTATGATGCCACCAATAATGGTGACGGCACTTGGACTTTAACGCAGGGTACAATTGCTCCACTGACTCAAGACACAAACGATATTACCGCTGTTTTTACTGGAACTGACGGTACCGCTACCAATGCCTCTGGTACCGTTAACGCAAACTTTGCGCCTGTCGCAGTAGCGGATACTGCAACCGTTGCAGAAGATGCTGATGTGACAATTAATGTGCTCGCTAACGATACCGATTTAGATGACTCGACATTAACAGTTAACCAAGCAACAGCCTCCAATGGTACGGTCGTTATCAACCCAGATTCAACGATCACTTACACGCCTAATGAAAATTTTAATGGTACAGATGTTATTTCTTACACGGTTGTGGATTCTACAGGACTAACAGCAACTAGTACCGTTGATGTTACCGTGACACCAGTTAATGACGCCCCAACTGTGGCGGATGAAGTTTTAGCGACAGATGAAGATACTGCTTTGACAGTCGATCTATTGGCTAATGACACGGATATAGATGGCGATGACTTATCCGTTATTTCGGCTACTGCAACTAACGGTGTAGTGACATTAAACCCAGATGGTACCGTGACATACACGCCAAATGAAAACTTTAATGGCGAAGATACTATCAGCTATCAAGTTTCTGACGGACAAACAACGGTTTCAGGCAATGCGCAAGTAACTGTAAACCCAGTTAATGATGTGCCAGTTGTTGAGATTGAAGATCTTGTCACTGATGAAGATACAGAGCTTACCTTCAACGCGCTTGAAAATGCTTTTGATGTTGACGGTGACGAGCTGTCAGTTTCAACAGCTGAAGCTGAAAATGGCATTGTTGTGATCAACGCTGATAACACAATCACTTATACGCCTAACGAAAACTATAATGGTGCTGATACCGTTACTTTGACTGTTGCAGATGGCAATGGTGGAGAAACACAAGCGCAAGTTAATATTACAATCAATCCTGTAAATGATGACCCTGAAGTCAATAACGAACAGGTAACAACAGATGAAGATGTCAGTATCGATATTGATGTCTTAGCTAACGATACTGATATTGATGAAGATGTATTAACAATCTCATCTGCTCAGGCAGTAAATGGTTCTGTTGTTATTAATGACGACAATACGATCACTTATACACCTAATGAAAACTATAATGGTGAAGACCAAATTACCTATGTTGTTAGCGATGGGAATGGTGGTGAAGTCGAAGGCAGTGTCAGCGTTACGGTTAACCCAGTTAACGATGACCCTGTAGCAAATGACGATCAAGCAAGTACTTTGATCAATCAAGCCATTTCTGTAGAGGTATTAGCGAACGATATTGATGTAGATGGTGATGACTTAACAATCACTCAGGCAAGTGCTTCTAATGGTCAAGTTGTGATCAATAATGATGGCACTTTAACCTATACGCCTAATAACAACTTTACTGGTTCCGATAGTATTTCTTACACCGTTAGTGATGGCAATGGTGGAATTGCGACGGCAAATGCTGTCGTTACTGTTTTTAATCCAACGACCCCTGAACCACCGGTTGAGCCGCCAGTAAATCAAGCTCCAACGACAAATAACACAACGGCTGAAGGGATAGAAGATAACTTAGTAACTGTTGAATTATCCGGTACTGATAGCGATAGCTCAGTGGCACAATTCCGCCTAGTGAGTAGTTCTGCCAATGGTCAATTTTTCTCTGATTCAGAAGCAACAATTGCTTTAAATGTTAATGACCTTGTTTCAGCTACAAATAACAGTGCGACTATCTACTTTAAGCCTGATGATAACTTTAATGGCAGTACTAACTTCACTTATGCAGCAGTAGATAATGACGGTACTGAGGATACGTCTCCTGCTACAGGTACACTAAATATTGCTGCGGTTAATGATGCACCAATAGCAAATGATGACGAAATTGATTTAACCGTTTCTGGTAATGAGAGCGGAAATATTATTACTGCGAATGATACTGATGTGGATGGCGATACTTTAACTATCTCAAGTGTAGATGCAGAATCAGTAGAGTTTGACGCAGGCTCTGGTACTTACGGTATTTTCTTCAATGGTTACACCGTTAACTTAAATCAAGATGGTAGCTATACCATTGATACTTTCGAGCCTGAAGGTCAACCAGAAGAAGTCCTCAGTTTTACCTATCAAATTACAGATGGCCAAGCGCAGTCTGAAAGTGCAACCGTTACCTTAAAAGTACCGGAAGTCGAGGTCAATACAGCGCCAACAGCTGTGGATGACACGATTGATGTTGAGACAAGTACTACAGGTAACTTAATTACAGCTAATGACTTTGATGCACAGGGTGATAGTTTAACGATTGCCGGTGTAACTGGTAATGATGTCTCTTTTGATGCGCAAGCAAACACCTACACCGTATTTTTAGATGGTTATCAAGTTACTATAGAGCAAGATGGTAGCTATACGGTCGATACCTATAACGATGAAGCTATTCGTGGTGATCTTAGCTTTAGTTACACAGTAACTGACGGTGAGTTTGAAAGTAATAGTGCAACTGTTACTTTAGATTATAACGAAGCACCAACGACGAGCGGAACCACTGCAACCGGTAATGAAGATACCGTGATTGGCGTGACGTTATCGGGTAGTGATAGCGATGGTAGTGTGGCGCACTTTAAGTTAACGACCTTATCGGCGAACGGTACGTTCTACGCGGATGCCGCGAAAACAACGGTACTGGATACCAGCTCAGAAATCACCGCATCAGGTAATACGGCGACGATTTACTTTGCACCGAATGCTGATTTTAACGGAACGGCGAACTTTAACTTTGCCGCCGTGGATAACGAAGGTACACAAGATGCAAGCCCTGCATCGGGTACGGTAACGGTGAATGCAGTAGCCGATATCGCCGATGATACGGCGAGCACGGTTGAAGAAACGGCCGTGACCATTGATGTATTAGATAACGATAGCTTTGATGGCAGTGCGACGATCAGCGCGACGACCGATGGCAGCAAAGGCACGACTGCGATTGTTAACGGCCAAGTGGTGTACACACCAGAAGAAGGCTTTGTTGGTCAAGACACCTTCACGTATACCGTCACCTCAGGTGGCGTGACAGAAACGGCTGATGTCACGGTGAATGTGACAGCCGCACCGAATGTAGCCCCAACGACGAGCGCGGCATCTTCTACTGGTAATGAAGATACCGTAATTGGTGTAACGTTATCGGGTAGTGATAGCGATGGTAGCGTGGCACACTTTAAGTTAACGACCTTATCGGCGAACGGTACGTTCTACGCGGATGCCGCGAAAACAACGGCACTGGATACCAGCTCAAAAATCACCGCGTCAGGTAATACGGCGACGATTTCCTTTGCACCGAATGCTGACTTTAACGGAACGGCGAACTTTAATTTTGCCGCCGTGGATAACGAAGGTACACAAGATGCAAGCCCTGCATCGGGTACGGTTACCGTGAATGCGGTTGCCGATATCGCCGATGATACGGCGAGCACGGTTGAAGAAACGGCCGTGACGATTGATGTATTAGATAACGACAGCTTTGATGGCAGTGCGACAATAAGCGCGACGACCGATGGCAGCAAAGGCACGACCGCGATTGTTAACGGCCAAGTGGTGTACACACCAGAAGAAGGCTTTGTTGGTCAAGATACCTTCACGTATACCGTCACCTCAGGTGGCGTGACAGAAACGGCTGATGTCACGGTTAACGTGACGGCTGCACCGAATGTGGCCCCAACGACGAGCGCGGCATCTTCTACTGGTAATGAAGATACCGTAATTGGCGTAACGTTATCGGGTAGTGATAGCGATGGTAGCGTGGCACACTTTAAGTTAACGACCTTATCGGCGAACGGTACGTTCTACGCGGATGCCGCGAAAACAACGGCACTGGATACCAGCTCAGAAATCACCGCGTCAGGTAATACGGCGACGATTTACTTTGCACCGAATGCTGACTTTAACGGAACGGCGAACTTTAATTTTGCCGCCGTGGATAACGAAGGTACACAAGATGCAAGCCCTGCATCGGGTACGGTTACCGTGAATGCGGTTGCCGATATTGCCGATGATACGGCGAGCACGGTTGAAGAAACGGCCGTGACTATTGATGTATTAGATAACGACAGCTTTGATGGCAGTGCGACGATCAGCGCGACGACCGATGGCAGCAAAGGCACGACTGCGATTGTTAACGGCCAAGTGGTGTACACACCAGAAGAAGGTTTTGTTGGTCAAGACACCTTCACGTATACCGTCACTTCAGGTGGCGTGACAGAAACGGCTGATGTCACGGTTAATGTGACAGCCGCGAACAATAAGCCAGATGCAGTTGACGATACGATCGCAGTCAATGAAGGGGCGAGTGTTTCTGGTAATATCTTAAGCAATGATAGCGACCCAGAGAACGATACGTTAAGTATTACCCAAATTAATGGTAGCGATATTACGTTTACCAACAACAGTTTCAGCTTCAATGTCACCGGTGGCACGGTAACCTTGAAAAGTAATGGTGATTATACGTTTGCCCATGATGGTAGTGAGCCACCGTTAGTTGATGCGAGCTTCACGTACACAGTCAGTGATGGCAACGGTGGTGTTGATACAGCTACAGTGACTTTAGATGTTACTGCGTTAAACGATGACCCGGTTGCAAATAATGATTCAGTGACAACCGATGAAGATACGGCGATTGATATCAATGTCAGCACCTTATTGAATAATGACACGGACACCGATGGCGGTACCTTAACGGTGACCGGTGTCAGTAGCCCATCAAACGGCACCGTGGTATTGAATAATGGTGTGGTGACGTTTACACCGGCGGAGAACTTCAATGGTGTAGCGAGTTTTGATTACAGTGTCAGCGATGGCAATGGTGGTGCAGATACGGCGACCGTCACCGTTAATGTGACAGCAGTCAACGATAAACCAGATGCAGTAAATGACACTCTTATCTTCAATGAAGGCGGTAGTATCTCGGGTAACCTGTTAAGCAATGATCGTGACCCAGAAAACGAGACGTTAACGATTACCCAGATTAACGGTAGTAATATCACCTTCACGAATGGTAGTTACAGCTTCAACATCACTGATGGTTCAGTCACTCTTAAGAGTAATGGTGATTATACGATCACACATGATGGTAGTGAGCCAGCAGGTCAAGAGCTTATTTTCACTTATACGGTCAGTGATGGTAATGGTGGTGTTGATACCGCAAATGTTTTATGGGATGTGACGCCAGTTAACGATGACCCAGTTGCTAACAATGACGCAGTGACGACGGATGAAGATACGGCGATTGATATCAATGCCAGCACATTATTGAGCAATGATTTCGACAGTGAAGATGATACCTTGACAGTGACTGGTGTCAGTAATCCATCAAACGGTACTGTTGTACTGAATAATGGTGTAGTGACGTTTACACCGGCGGAAAACTTCAATGGTGTGGCGAGTTTTGATTACAGCATCAGCGATGGTAATGGTGGTGTGAATACGGCAACGGTCACAGTTAATGTGACGGCTGTGAATGATAAGCCTGACGCAGTTGACGATACCATCACGGTTAATGAAGGGGCGAGTGTTTCAGGTAATATCTTAAGTAATGATAGCGACCTAGAAAATGATGCGTTAAGTATCACGCAAATTAATGGTAGTGATATTACGTTTACCAACAATAGTTACAGCTTTAATGTCACCGGTGGTACGGTCACTTTACAAAGCAATGGCGATTACACCTTTGCCCATGATGGTAGTGAGCCACCGTTAGTCGATGCGAGCTTCACGTATACGGTCAGTGATGGCAATGGCGGTGTCGATACAGCGACAGTGACTTTAGATGTTGCAGTGTTAAACGATGACCCGGTTGCAAATAATGATTCAGTGACAACCGATGAAGATACGGCGATTGATATTAATGTCAGCACCTTATTGAGTAATGACACGGACACCGATGGCGGTACCTTAACGGTGACCGGTGTCAGTAGTCCATCAAACGGCACCGTGGTATTGAATAATGGTGTGGTGACGTTTACACCGGCGGAGAACTTCAATGGTGTAGCGAGTTTTGATTACAGTGTCAGTGATGGCAATGGTGGTGTAGATACGGCGACCGTCACCGTTAATGTGACAGCAGTCAATGATCAACCGGCTACATCTGAAGTTAGCATCGGAGGTACAGAAGATAATCTAGTCGCTATTTCATTATCGGGCACGGATGTTGACGGTTCTATTGCTAGCTTCAAGCTAACGGCATTATCCGACAAAGGCACTTTCTATAGTGATAGTGCGATGACAACGGCATTGACTACAAGCAGTGTGATTAGCGCTACAGCCGATGCAGCCACTATCTACTTCATGCCAAATGCCGATTATAACGGCTCGGCGAATTTCCAATATGTTGCAGTTGATAATGAAGGCTTAGCCGATAGCACTCCGGCAACGGGTGTAATCAGTTTGACAGCGGTAGCCGATATTGAAAGTGACACCGCCAGTACCAATGAAGATACTTCGGTAACGATTGATGTATTGGCTAATGATACATTTGAAGGTACACCAAGCTTAAACAGTGTTACTCAAGGTAGCAATGGCACTGTGGTTATCAGTAATGGTCAGGTTGTTTATACTCCAGCTGAAGGTTTCTCTGGGAACGATTCATTCTCTTATACAGTCACCTCTGGTGGAGTTTCTGAAACTGCAACCGTGAGTGTTACGGTTCAAGCTGTTACTCCACCATTAGAAGCGGTCGGTCGAAATGTCTCAGAATCGACAACTGAACTCAATTTTGATTACTCGACTGAGTTAGGTTCAGCACAAGCCGTTGCCAATGCAAATTGGGAATATTTAAGTGTTAACACCACTTTAGGTGATCTGAGCTACAGTGCGGCTAATGGTTTAGGTATTTTAGCTAATGGTTCTGATACTAATACTGCCGCAGATAACTTCTTTACAGAGCGTTTCCAGTTAGATTTTGATACAGGCGTTTATGAAACATTAGGTCAAGTTAACTTAGAAATGAATTTCTATGATGTTGATGCCGGCCGTGCAAGTGAGAATAAAGATCTAAGCTTCTTTGGCGATGGCGTTAACCCTGATGATAAGTACGCTGGTACGGATATGAACCTAGATGGTGATAATGACCCGCAAACGAGTCAATATTTCAAATATGAAAATATTCCAACGCATACTTTTACAACATGGGCTACATCTGGTGGTGATGTGTTCTTAACCAATGTTGAATTTGTTATTGAACAAGTTGATAACATTACAGAAAGCCAGGTAATGCAATCGAGCAGCACTAATGGTTCTGAAGTTCATTTAGAGACCCTCTCTAGTGATGATGGCTTGATTATGGTGGCTAATGATCAGATCTTCTTTGCCTTTAAAGATGAAGCATCCGCTAAGTCGACGGTAAGTTATGAGTTTAGTATCAGTGATGGCAGTCAGGTAAGTAATACGGCAACTGGCAACCTGACATTATCAAAACAGGCTGTGGTAACAGATGTCGCCACTCAAGATGATGATATTATTCATGATTCTGGCAATATTGCTGCTGGCGCAGGTAATGACTTTATCTTCGGTGGCACTGGCAATGATACTATCGATATGGGTGCAGGTGACGATGCCGCTAAGGGTGATACTGGAGCGGATACCTTTGACTTCAATGCGGATAGTGCTGATGGCGGTTATGATGTGATTTCTGACTTTAATGCTTCAGAAGGTGACGTACTTGATTTAAGTGATTTACTGGTAGGCGCGACAAATGATGAAGCGTCACTTAATAATTACTTAACATTCGAGAAGCAAGGGGAAGACACCATCATCAAAGTCGACAAAGATGCTGATGGCGGACATGACTTAACCATTCGCTTAGAAGGGCTAGATTTAGCAGGTGATACTGACTTACTGAAATCACTTGTCGATGATGGCAACCTTAAACTAGGTTAAACAATATCGGGCACCTTCCTCAGGTGCCCACTTCTTTCATTACTAATAATAATTAATAGAATGCCTAACTCTTTTGCTAATCACCCCTTACATGCTGAGCACCAAGACCATCTGCTAAGTAGCCTGGTCTTCCTTAGTAAGTACTATGGTAAACCCTTCTCTAAACAAGCCTTAAGCTCTGGGTTACCATTGGTTAATGGCACTCTTACTCCACAACTTTTTCCACGTGCAGCTGCGCGTGCAGGTATCTCTGCTAAGTTAGTTAAAAAGTCTTTAGACAGTATTCCAAATCCGCTGTTGCCTTGCGTACTTTTACTGAATGACAATCGAGTCGCTATTTTGCTATCGATAAATGAAGATGAAGCAAAAATTTCATGGGCTGATATTCCAGATAGTGAACATCATATCGAGTTAACTGAACTCGCTGAGTTGTATTCTGGCTATTCCTTTTTAGTCAAACAAAAATATCGCTTTGACGAGCGTAGCCAACAAGTATTGAAAACTAAATCAGGGCATTGGTTCTGGTCGACGCTTAATATCTCATCAGGCATATATCGCGATGCATTAATTGCAGCATTTTTTATCAACCTATTTGCCGTGGCTAGCCCACTGTTTGTGATGAATGTGTACGATAGAGTAGTTCCCAATTTGGCCATGGATACATTGTGGGTGCTTAGTATCGGTATCTTTGTTGTGATGATTTTTGATTTTATCCTCAAAGAGATCAGAGCTCATTTGCTCGATTTGGCTGCAAAAAAATCCGATATTTTATTATCTTCAAAGTTATTTGAAAAAGTACTGAACATCAATATGGCTGCAAGGCCCAAGTCTATTGGTGCTTTTGCAAGAAACATCCAAGATTTTGAGTCAATCCGAGATTTTATAACCTCAGCTACCATTGCCGCTTTTATTGATATTCCATTCTCAATCTTATTTATTGTTGTTATTGCTTTAGTCGCTGGACCACTTGCCCTTGTGCCTGTTACAGCCATTGTCATTATGCTGGGCTATTCGTGGTGGGTTAAAGGGAAAATTAAACACGAAGTTGAAGTGGGTAGCCGTTATTCCGTAGAGAAAAACGCTCACTTAATTGAAACATTATCTGGTATTGAGACATTAAAACTTGCCAATGCTGAGAGTCAGTTTCAACACAAGTGGGAAAAGGTTGTTGCCAATATTGCTCAATGGAACTTATCTGTTAAGAAACTTTCTACATCTGTGAGTTCGGTCACAGGATTTGTCATGCAAATTGCTACCATAATGATCGTCATCGTGGGTGTGTATTTGATCACAGATGGTGAGATGAGTTTAGGTGCGTTAATTGCGGGTGTGATGCTGACAGGACGTGCTTTGGCTCCTTTTTCACAGATGGCCATTCTTGCCACGCGTTACAACCAAGCTGAAATTGCACTTAAATCTCTGGATGAAGTGATGTCTTTGCCAGAAGAGAGTTTAGACCAGTACTTACATCGCCCATATCTGGAAGGCCAAGTTAGCTTTAAGAACGTCTCATTTGCTTATCCTCAAGTTGAACATAACGTGTTAACTGGGATTAATTTAGAGATAAAACCTAAAGAGAAAGTAGCCATTATTGGGCGAATTGGCGCAGGTAAATCAACGTTAGAAAAACTCTTGTTGGGCTTTTATAAGCCTTCAGAGGGGGCGCTGCGCTTAGATGGCATTGATATTAACCAGTTAAGTCCAGTTGATATTAGGCAAAAAGTCGGATGTTTACCGCAAGAAATTAACCTGTTTTATGGGTCGATTCGAGACAATATTACACTAGGTGTACCGCACATTGATGAAGAGTTAGTTGTGCGCGCTGCTAAATTAGCAGGGGTGACGTATTTTACCGATAAAGATCCAGACGGTTTAGATAGACAAGTAGGGGAGCGTGGTGCTTACCTATCGGGTGGGCAACGCCAAGCCGTCGCACTGGCACGCGCGTTATTGTTTAATCCACCCATTATGATTTTAGATGAGCCAACCAGTCATATGGACTCTCAATCTGAAAATCACATTTGTAATGCGCTTGGTGATATTGTGGCTGATAAAACGTTAGTACTTATCACTCATAAGATGTCTATGGTCAGCTTAGTTGATCGTATTGTTGTGATGGATCAGGGGCGTGTAATCGCCGATGGTTCAAAAGCATTTATTTTAGATGCGCTTAAGAGCGGCAAAATTAAGGCGCAGATATAATGAATATTAAAACAACTGAACCAAAAGCAAATCGCCAAGAGCTCGATTTTTTTGATCAACTTGATGGGGTGGTTTTAGAGAAATCACCCAGAGCGTCGAGACATTTATTGTATGCCATTGTTGCTTTTGTTTTTCTTGCTCTGTGTTGGGCTGGCTTTGCTGAAATTGATGAAGTAACGGTTGGTACGGGGAAAGTAATACCGTCGCAACAAATCCAGGTTATTCAAAACTTGGAAGGCGGTATTGTAAAAGAAATTCTCGTTAGAGAAGGCCAGACTGTTAATGTTGGCGAATCATTACTAACGATAGACGATACTCGCTTTTTATCAGACTTTCGAGAGCAAGAAACGCAACGGGGTAGTTTTGCTGCCGCTTCTATTCGATTAAGAGCTGAGCTATCGAGTGTATCCATTTCTACAGAGAAAGGTGATTACTCTGTTGACGCAACTCCGGTTGATTTAGATTTTTCTGATATTGAAAAAATCGCATCAAGCCGGGTGATTGAAAGACAGCGTGCTTATTACATTGAGCGCATTCGAAATTTGATTAATCAACTTGAGATCTTGGATCAACAAGTTAATCAAAAACAAGCTGCTTTTGATGAATTAACATCGAAAGTAGAGCACTTAGCTAACTCGTACAACCTAGTCGATAAAGAGATGAAGTTGACTCGCCCGCTTGCTGAGCGTGGTGTGGTCTCTGAAGTTGAACTTATCAAACTAGAACGTACCGCCAATGAAGTAAAAGGTGAGTTAGCGAGTGCAAGAATTTCACTGCCAAAATTGGCTGCGGAAATGAGCGAAGTGAAGAAAAAACGCCAAGAGGTGGCACTTAAATTTAGAAGTGAAAGCCAAGAAAAACTGGCAGAGGTGGAATCTAAACTTGCCAGTTTAGATGAAGCATTAGTCTCTGTTGAGGATAGGCTTAGAAGGACCACTGTAACTTCGCCGGTTCATGGTAAAATAAAGACGATTAAAGTAACGACCGTTGGTGGTGTCGTTCAACCTGGAATGGATTTGATGGAAATTGTCCCAATTGAGGACAGTTTGTTAATCGAAGCGAAAATCTCACCAAAAGATATCGCGTTTTTAAGACCTGAACTAGATGCCGTTATTAAGTTAACTGCATACGACTTTGCCATTTATGGAGGCTTAAAAGGCAACGTTGAGCACATTAGTGCAGATACAATCCAAGATGAAAAAGATAATAGCTATTACCTGATCCGAGTGCGTACCGAAGATAGCTATTTCGATAAAAATAATGAGAAATTACCTATTATCCCTGGTATGACTGCTTCAGTTGATGTCATCACCGGCAAGAAAACTGTGCTGGACTATTTGTTGAAGCCGATCATCCGTGCCAAGCAAAATGCACTTCGGGAAAAATAAGAAGAATTTGAGAATTTGCCATGAAACTTAAATACATTGCTAGCGCTATGACAGCGCTTGGCTTAGGTTTATCTGTAAACCTAGCCCACGCTAAGTCACTAGAACAAACAGTAGCGACAGCATTCAATACTAACCCTGAATTAAAAGCGGTTTATCACAGATACCGCAGCTCAGAACAAGTATTTAAAGAAGCGAAAGGTGGTTGGTATCCGTCTATTGATCTATCAGCAAGCGTTGGTGTGGGTGAACAAGACTCACAACAAACTCGTGCCAATATTGAAGATGAAGAAATCGAACCAATTAGCTACGGCATTACATTAGAACAATTACTTTTTGATGGTTTTTATACCTCTGAAAATATCAACCGTACTGAACACGAGCTTTCTTCTGAAAAATACTTATTGTTAGACCAAGCTGAAAATACGGCTTTAGAAATTGCTTCAACTTATCTTGAAGTGTTAAAACAAAAGCAATTAGTTGAATTAGCACAAAAAAACCTAGATTCGCATCAAGAAATTTTTGAACAAATTCAGCTTCGTACAGAAAGCGGTTTAGGTACAACTTCCGACCTTTCGCAAATTCGCGGTCGTTTAGCTAGAGCACATGCTAATTTAATCAGCAGCAAAAATAATTACGCTGATACCGTTAACGCATACGTTCGTCTAGTTGGTGAAATGCCAGGAGAGTTAGTATCCCCTGTTGCCGATCAAATTTTATTACCTGCTTCTGAAGGCCAATTATTAGACTTAGCTAAAGACTCTCATCCAACTTTATTGGCGGCATCGTCTGATGTAAGAGCTGCACAAGCGCAACTAGGTCAAAGCGAAAGTGCTTATTTTCCTAAAGTGACACTTGAATTGAGCAATCGCGTAACGGATGACAACAACAACGATAATGTTGAGCGCGATGAATTAAGAGCTGATTTAATCTTTAGCTACAACTTATTCCGTGGTGGACAAGACAAAGCGAAAGAGCTGCAAAGCGCTTATCAAATTGAGCAAGCTAAGGAACTACAGATTTCTGCTATGCGCCAAGTTGTTGAAGGTGCCAAGTTTGCTTGGAATGCTTATCAATTTACAGAAGACCAAATTACACACCTGCAATTACATGTAGAGCAAAGTTACTTAACGCAACAAGCGTATAAAAAGCAATTTGATTTAGGTCGTCGCACGCTGCTTGATTTACTTGATACTGAGAATGAACTGTTCGAAGCGCGTCGTAACTATATCGATGCTGAAGCAAATTATATCGTAGCTAAGTACCGTGTACTTAATTCAATGGGGCGCTTATTAAAAGGTTTACGTATCAACAGCGCTGTTTACTGGCAGGGAATTGAGTAATGAAAAAGCTTAGTCTGATTCTTGCTTCACTTGCTCTGACTGCGTGTTCAAGCCAAGACCAAGTTAAAGAATGGAACACCATAGATAATAAAGAGTACGCCAAATTAGCGGACTTGGATAAAGATGGTGTGATTTTAGCTCGTGATCTGTGTAACTATACGAAAGATGGGCGTCGAGTTGATAATTCAGGTTGTTCTGAAGTCAAAGATCAGCTTTTAAAGCAAGACTACGAAGTTCAATTTGAAGCCGATAGCTATGAATTAGAACACAAAGAGCGCGAGCGCTTTGTGCGTTTTCTTCGCAAATTACCGGCGGACCAAAAGTGGTATTTTAAGCTCGAAGGTATCGCGACGAACGAAGCCGATATTCTTTACGACCAAGTAAAGAGTCAACGCCGCATGGCTTATCTTAAGTCACTGATTGAAAGTCAAAACGTGACTTTAGCTGCGCCTGTTCACTCGAAAGTCTTTATTGATAGCCAAGTTTATGAAGGCGATGGCTTATTAGCGAACCTAGAAGATGCTGATTTAGATTTAGTCCCTAACCATTTAGATAAATGTGATGACACGCCAAGTCATTTTTACGTTGATGAAATGGGCTGTCCTATTTTAGAAGAACGCCATGTGGATTACTCTTTAACTGTGCGTTTTGAACATGATAGTGCAGATATTCAACCTGTTTATCTTGACCGTTTGACTGAGTTAGCTAATTTTATCAATAACTATAACGTTCAGCGTATTGTGGTTAATGGTCATACATCAGCGTTAGGCTCTGATAGTTACAATATGCGTTTAAGTAAGCGTCGAGCTGAATCAATTAAAGCGATGTTAATCAGCGATTACGAAATTGAACCAGCAAAGATTAATACTGTGGCTAAAGGTGAAACTGAGCTGCTGGAACAAGGTGACAGCGAAGAAGTTCACATGTTAAACCGACGTGTAGATATCAGTTTATCTGAAGTCTTAACGATTGAGCGTGTCAGAGAAGTGAATGAAGATGATATCGTGGATGCAAGAAATGTCTTTATTCAGGCTGAATCGACAGAGTCATTAACTGCCGATAAATGGCATATATTTATTATGGATGAGAGACCACAAATAGCCCCTGAAGAAGGGCCACAAAATGTGATTGGTTGGTAGCTCTCTATTAGATTTTGATTGTCTATTATAGGAATAAAAATCGTTGAGGATTTTTTCTTTAATCAGTTTACTGCTGCTGTTGGGTTTGGGTATTGCTCATACCGCCAGTGATAAACTGAATTTAGATAAACTACTTAACTATATGCAGACTACCTATGATGAAAACGCCGTCAAACGCACAAAAGCTTGGCGGCGAATCATAGAACAAAACCACGATAAAGATGAGCTTGAGCAAATCAAGCGAGTAAATCAATTCTTTAACTTTTTTGAGTTCACAACTGATCAGCAGCTTTGGCAGCAAAATGATTACTGGGCAACCCCCATTGAATTTATTGGCGAAAAAGCCGGTGATTGTGAAGACTTTTCTATCGCCAAATACTTCACATTAATTGAGCTGGGAATGCCGGTTGAAAAGCTCAGGCTTACCTATGTTAAAGCGCTGAGTTTAAACCAATTTCACATGGTATTGGCTTATTACCCTAAGCCTTCTGCTATGCCTCTTATCTTAGATAATATCGATGGCGAAATTAAACCTGCCTCGGCGCGAAAAGATCTCGTGCCTGTTTTCTCTTTTAATGCGCAAAAGCTATGGCTGAATAAGCAAAAGGGAAGAGGACAATTGGTTGGGAGTTCGCAACAGCTAGATAGCTGGAGTGACCTGACATCGCGATATCAACTGACAGACTTTTTTGAATAAGGCCCAAACATGACATTATTTAACAAACTTTTAGTGGTCATTTTAATTAGTTTTAGCGCTAACTTAGTTGGTGTTTTATGGCTAGAGTTTGCCAATACTCGACATTACTTGGTCAATCAGTTGGAGTCTGATCTTAACAACACATCAACCTCTTTGAGTATGGCCTTGGCTGAACCGCTCGAGATGGAAGATGAGGTATTGGTGCAATCGACGATTAAAACCTATTTTGATGGTGGCTTTTATGAAGTGATTGCGGTCAGGATGTTAAACCAAGACAAATTAATAAAAGAACAAGTACCTGTTAAGGTATCTGGTGTACCTGATTGGTTTGTAGCATTAGATCTTATAAAAGTACCGAGTGTGAACAATACGATCACCTCTGGTTGGCTGCAGACGGGTGAATTGACAATAAAAGGGCACCCTGGTTTTGCCTACCAACAACTTTGGCGTGCTTTTGTAGATATGTCGAGCTGGCTTGCTTTGCTGTCATCTATTCTCATCTTATTGGCTATTACGGGTATTCGCCGATTACTTAAACCGTTAGAAGCAATCAAAGAAAAAGCGCAAGCCGTTCAAGAGCGCAAATTTGGAGAACCTCTGCCTATTCCTGACACCTTAGAGTTTGCAACGGTTACCGAAGCGATTAATAAGATGACTGCAAAGTTGCAAGAGCAGTTTTCTGAAGAAGCGAGACTTCATAACAAATTAAAGGAACAAGCATTCCAAGATGCGACGACAGGCTTTGGTAATCGAGCTTTTTTCAATCGCCAATTGCTAGCTTGGCTAGAAGAACAAACCGAAGGTTTGGTCATCTTTATTGAAGTATTGGGATTAGATGAGATTAATCACAAGCAAGGTTGGTTAGCTCGAGATGAAGCGGTGAAACAAATTGCTCATCATCTTGAAAATGAGCTTGCTGAGCATACGGGCTCGGTCAAATGTCGTTTATCTGCGCATGAATTTGCCTTGATTGTTAGCAATATAGATAAAGAGCAGGGTCAGGCACTGGTGAGTAAGTTAACTTTACAGCTGCACACCACGTCTTTAAAAGAGTGTTTTGGCCAACAGCGAATTTGTAATATTGGTGCCGTTTACATTACCGAAAAAAGTGACAATTCTAGTGTGTTAGCGCTTGCTGACCACGCAATGCAGTTAGCGAGGCAAGAAACAACACAGTTTAAGTTAATTGAGCAATCGAATGAATCGCGTCACAACTTTGCCCGTTTGGATATTAAAGATGCAGTTGAAAAAGCTATTGATAGCTCGTCTTTAGCTTTTTCAAGGCAACCCGTGAGTTTGATTGATTCTGGGTCAACGTTGCATTTTGAAGCATTTGCCAAGCTTAAATTAGATAATTTGGAACAAGTTCATGCCGGGGCTTTTATCTCTGTACTTGATGAATTTGAGTTAGGCACTTTATTTGACCGTAAAGTCATTGAATTACTTATCGATTATTTACAACATAACCAAGAGCAAGTGTACGCCATTAACTTAACTGCTTCGGCGTTAAAGAATTTAGAGTTTATTGATTGGCTTGTCGCTAAGTTAGAAAGCAACCAAGGTATCGCACCTTATATTGGTTTTGAATTTAGTGAAGAGAGTGTTATTTATAACTTAGAACACATTGAGTATTTATGTCGTCGATTGACCGATATGAATATTCATTTTGGTGTGGATAGAGTAGGGCGAAACTTCTCTTCACTTGCCTACCTGCAATCTATACACCCACAGTACGTTAAAATTGATCATGCTTACACACAAATGGCAATGAACAGTGAAAACGATGCTTACTTTGTTGGTTCATTGTGTACCACGATACACAATTTAGATATCAAAGTGATCGCAACCCGTGTAGAAACAGAAGAACAGCTTGGCTTACTGAAAGATTATCACTTTGATGCTTATCAAGGTTTTATCGCTCGTCCTGAGTCTTTTAGCCTGAAAAATTAGCCGGAGTCTTGCTCTCTTTTCGATGAAAAGTAACAATACTCAGCAATAACTTTTCCATTATTAGGATTAACCATGTCATTTGATTTTGATCGCATTATAGATCGCAAACCCACACATTCTTTTAAGTGGGATAAATACAAAGGTAAAGATATTATCCCTGCTTGGGTAGCTGATACTGAGTTTTCTCCCCCGCAAGACGTGATTGATGCAATCGTTGAGCGAACTCAACACGGTCCTCTGGGATACACGTTACCGTACGAATCGCTTAATCAAGCCACGGTTGATTGGATCAAACGTGAGCACAACTGGGCTATTCAAGCAGACTGGTTAGTTTGGAATCCAGGTGTGGTACCTGCTTTTAATGTGGCAGCAAAAGCATTTTGTGACGCGGGCGATATTATTTTGGTGCAAACACCCAACTACCCGCCGATGTTAAAAGCGCCTGAATTAAATCACTGCGAAATTGGTAAGATCCCAAGTCAGCTTATTAATGGCCGTTACCAATTAGATTTAGATAATCTAGAGCAACAGGCTGCAAACCCTAAAGCTAAATTATTTATTCTTTGTAACCCAATGAATCCTTGTGGTTCGGTTATGACTGAAAGTGAATTAACTAAAATCGCGGATATTTGTGCACGTCACGATGTCATCATTTGCTCTGATGAAATCCACTGTGATTTGATCTTAAACCCTGAAACTAAACACATTCCTATGCCGTTAATTGATGCTGCTAAAGATAATTCTTTTAGCTTAATGGCGGCGAGTAAAACATTTAACATTGCCGGTTTAGGTGTTTCTTTCTCAGTTATTCCAAACCCTAGTTTACGTGCTAAGTTTCGTAACGCAGGTATGGGGATTGTGCCATGGGCGCAGGTCTTAGGCTTAGTAGCAACAGAAGCTGCATTCAAAGGTGGCTTGGCATGGCGTGATGCATTGCTAGATTATTTACGTGGTAACCAAGAATATTTATATCAAGAAATCAATGCTATTGAAGGCATGAGCATGCAAAAATCGGATGCTACTTTCTTGGCGTGGATTGATTGTTCGGGACTCGGTGTAGATGACGTGCAGAAGTTTTGGGAAGATGCTGGGGTTGGACCTTCTCCAGGTCGTGACTTTGGTGAAGAGCAATTTGCCCGCATCAACTTTGGTTGCCCGCGCGGTCAATTAGTCGAAATTGTTGGTCGAATTAAAGCTGCACTAGCTTAATCATCGGGGCCTAGTTACAAAATAGGACTAGGCTTATGGTGGTCAGATCAGTTAATGTAGTTACATGTGTGAAACAAAAGTGTCAGTTAGGTCAAGATGGAAGTATTAGCGGATACCAATTTAGCTAAAGTTTTAGTAGTTGATGATGAAAATTCAAGTCATATAGTATTGGGTGACTTGATTAATCACTTAGCAAAAGTAGTAACGGCCAATTCTGCTAAATCTGCCCTAACTTTACTTGAAGAGTTTACCCCCGATCTCATCTTGCTTGATATTGTCATGCCAGAAATGGACGGCTTTGAACTGATTAAGGTGCTGAAGTCGTCTAAACACTGGTCACAAATTCCTGTTATTTTTGTCACTGCTCGTGATGATATCGATATGCAAGAGCGCGGATTTGAACTGGGTGCATGTGACTACATTGTTAAACCTTTTCACCCCACTATCACCAGAGCGCGTATCCAAACTCAGCTGGATATGGTGCGTCAACGCAAGATGTTGGAGCAATTAGCAAATATCGATGCGCTAACTGAAATTCCCAATCGCAGACAATTACATGATCATTTAGCGGTAGAGTGGGCTAGTGCACAACGCACTAATACTTCTTTTGCACTGGCTTGGGTTGATATTGATTACTTTAAAAAATTCAATGATAGCTACGGCCATGGTGAAGGAGACTTGGTACTCAAACGCGTTGCTCAAGCGCTTAAACAAACCTTAAAACGCCCGCGAGACTGGGTGTGCCGTTACGGTGGTGAGGAATTTGTACTAATCCTTCCTGAAACCGAGCTCGATGGCGCAAATGAGTTGATGAAATCGATTCAACAAAACATTGCAGAGCTGTCGATTGGTCACACAGGTTCGGAAGTGTCACAGCAATTAACTGTCAGTATTGGTTGTTGTGTCCAGCAGCCACACCTACAACACAACCCTGAAGATCTACTATTACAAGCTGATCGTTGCCTATACAAGGCAAAAAGTAACGGTCGGAATCAAAATGTTGTGCAACTTGTTTAAATGTCACTGTCTAAGTTATTGCTGAAAATACTTATTATTAGCAGGGAAGTTCTGCTAAATTAACTAGAGTATTTAAGATTTTTTGTGAGGAGCAGTAATTAGTGGCAATTAAGCAAGTGGCTATCGTCGGTGCTACACATGGCAATGAAATAACAGGCTATTATCTGTTACAGAAATGGCAGCAACAGCCAGAGTTAATTCAAAGAAGCAGCTTTAATACACGTACATTACTGGCTAATCCCAAGGCGGTAGAAATTAATCGCCGTTATGTCGATCAAGATTTAAACCGTCAATTTGCAAGTCATAATTTAGCTGATGAAACCTTAGGTGGATACGAACAAAATCGTGCTAAGGTGATCAATGCCGAGCTTGGTCCAAAAGGGGCATCAAAAACTGATTTAGTTATCGACCTACATACTACGACAAGTAATATGGGGCCGACATTGTTAATGCCACAAGCAGGCCCTTTTTATAATCAATTGGCCGCTTACTTAAAATTGAAAATGCCTTCAGTGACTATATTTCGCGATGAAGATCACAAAGCAAATGAAGAGCATCACCTATTGGCTACGACGGGTCGTTATGGGGTTATTGTTGAAGTTGGCCCTGTACCACAAGCGGTTTTAAGACAAGATATTTTCGAGCAAAGTGAAGAGCTAACATTACATATACTTGATTTTGCTCAAGCTTATAATACTGACTCATTACCTGATTTACCGAAAGAAACAGAAGCATACCGTTTTCTTGAAAGTTTAAAATTGCCTGTTAACGAACAAGGTGAGCGCATTGGTATGGTGCACAAGAATATTCAAGATAGTGACTTTAAAGCGTTGAACCCTGGCGATCCGCTATTTCAGTTGATAACAGGTGAAACGATCTACTATCAGGGTGAAAAAACTGTTTATACGGCTTTTGTAAATGAAGCCGCTTATTATGATAACAATTTAGCGACCTCTTTAATGGAGAAGGTCACCATTACTCTCGATTAGGAGCAATTGATGGACAACGTACGTTCATTAGAAAAAGGAAAAGTCTTATTTAAAGAAGGCGATGACGGTAAAGAAATGTTCGTTATTGGCCGCGGTGAGATTGTCTTGACTAGAGAAGTTGAAGGCAAAGAGGTGGAAGTAGCTAAGCTCGTTGCTGGTGATTTCTTAGGTGAAATGGCGATTTTGACTGAGTCGAAACGCACTTGTACCGCAAAAGCATTAACCGATGTCTCTATCTTAGTTTATGACTATGAGCGCTTTAGCAAACTTATTAAAGAGAACTCTAGTATTGCTATGCGTATGCTAGAAGTACTTTCAAGTCGTTTGAAAAACACCACTAATCAACTTATGGATATGCATAAGGATTACAGCGACCATTATTAATCAGCGCTGTTAATTGATTCTTTTGCCCTGTTCAATCAGGGCAAGCTTGCCTTTTACAATATATAAATGCTTAGCAAAGCCTCTTTTATCTAACTGATAAATCCAAAGCTCTCTTTTACCTGATGGCCAGTAATCTTGCCGATAATCTCTGTCTAGTTTGATTTTTTCATTCGCTTTACCGCATTTATCGATAATTTGATCTTTGCTGGCGCCAAGTTTGATACTGCCTTTACTGCACTGAATTCGATTTGCAGCCTGAGCTGTGCTGATCGTGCTGAGGTACAACCAAACGACAAATAAAATAAAAAACATCTTACACATAATTTAACCCCTGTTTTATATTGTTTTTATTTTAGTCGATGTTTTTCATTTATCTAATGTGATTAGGGAGATAAAAAGGGTGTCGGAAAGGTCTGAAATGATAATTTGCTAACAAAAAAGCCGGCGCTAGGCCGGCTTTTACTTGGGGGTGATTGTTTAACCGTTGAACTTATTTAACACTTAAACCTAGTTTTTCTAGTACTAAGAAGAAGTTCGCTTGACGGTCTTCAACACCATCAACTTCACCACTAATTGGGCAAGTTGAATCTGGACAACCGCGGTTTACAATACCAGAGATATCATCAATGAATTTAGTGCCTTGTAAGCCACCATCAACATACGCCTTTAGCTCTGTTAGGTAGTTCCAATCGGCGTAAGGACCACTTTCAACGTTGTAGCCTTGTACATCGTTAACCCAGTAGAATAAACCGGCAATCCACTTAAGCTCTGGGTGTTCTTCTGATGTACAAATAAGCTGAGGGTTAGAGCAGAAATCAAGGTTTGCATATAAAGGATCGGCAGGTGCTGCCGCAACATTTATACCTTCTTGCACTGTACCCACTGTCGCAGGATCAACATGTGAACGACCTAAGAAATGGTTGAGCGTACCAAAGTTTTGACGACCTGTAGTTTGAATTACACCACGGCCCCACCAGCCACAGCCTTCAACCGACTTACCTGCTGACCCATTGTGAACAAATTGGCCCGCTTGTTGACCAGCATATAATTTACATTGATCGCGTTCCCAACCTGCTTTTGAGGTATCGATACGGTCTGCAGGAGTTGAACACCAGCCACCCATGTAATCCCATTGACCTACAGCTCCGTTAACTAGGATACCTGCTTCTTCAAGCACTGAATCTGGGGCTGCAAATAATGGTGCAGGGGCGCCATACCATTTGGCGTGTGTAGTTGCAGTGACTTCCATCTTAGGAGCACGAGGACACGAATAAGGGTGATCAACGCCAGTGACTGGATTTTCACCATAGCTCGCATAGTCTTGTTGTAACTGACCACAAGAAGCGCTCAATGGATAATCTACAGGGTCACCAGTACTAATTGACCAGTTATTTTCATCGCACGCATCGTAACGTATGGTTTCTTTCATACTTTGTGCAAGGAATGCGGCAATTGCTACTTTGGCGTATTTTGCATTTGTTGCATCATCGGCACCTTCGTCGTAAAGCCAGAATTTGTTACCGGCAATGCCGACATTGTGCATTGAACTCAAACCTTGTAGGAAGTCATTCCACTTATAAACCGTAGATGGTGCATATGAACCCTGAGCCACTTCATATAAAAACGCTTCGTTATTCATAGCTGCTTCAGCTGAAATTAATGCTGAATTTAATGCCGCAATGGATGTTAATTCCAAGCCGGTATCAATAGCGCTACCGTTACCCTCGTGATAAAGCGGAATAGCTGCGTTTGCATAATCAGCAATTTTACTGCTTAAACTTGTATTATCTTGGTCTAATAAAACCGCAAATACATTGTGATGTGCAGCATGGCGGAGTTTGCGTTCAGCCGATGTTGCACCTAAGAAGTAATCTCCTGCTTGAGAAGAAGGTGCTGCTAATAAAGCAGGTGCTTTAACAAAATCAGATACTTGTTTAACAAAGCGCAGTGCATTATCCCACTGATCGGCAGTTAAAGTGGGTGTGCTTGTCGGTTTTGTGAATGCCAAGATATCAGCACTGTGGGTACCTGAATACAAATCAAATTTATACAGTAAATCAGCCGTCGCTTTAGATGCTGAGTTCCAAACACTGCGATAGCCTGAGTGATTATCGTTGGCAAAACTGCCAATTGTTAACTCCCAACCAAATACGGCGTTGGTTGCTAACGTCGACATGATTAAGTTGTAGGCTTGAGCTAAACCTTTGGCATTATTACTTAGCGCATTGATATCTGTGGCACTAATGGCAGTAGTGGCTGCGCTAAGCGCCTCTTTGACTGGAATAACACCAAGTGCTGCACCTTTATCGGCGACTGCAGAATCTAAGATATCACCATTGATAATAATGGTTTTAGTGCCTGCGTTTTGTGCCGCTAGGATAGCTGCTTCGAATGCACTTGTTAATGCGGCTAGATCGGTAACATCTGCAGCAGCAATTGCATCGACGGAAACAGTTGTAGGTGCCGTTGACGGTGTGGCGACAACTACTTGATTAGGCCAGCCTGAAACTTTTAAGCTAATAGGATCATTAGGGTTAGGCATGGATAAAATGGCTGGCGCCCCTTTTTCTGTACCATCACAATTGACTAAGTGTTCCCAGTCATCTGTCGAACCTGGGATAGTATCGGTATAAAATTTAGCGCTGTAAGCAATGTTATCGAATACCATCACATCGCCTTTATTAGCGTAGCTACCTTGTGTCCAATTTGGATAGACATTGAAATCAGCACACAGCTCGCCTACATCGATAATAATATCGGTATCTGTTGCCGTTTCTGTGTCGGTAACCGTTTCCGTTTGAGTCTCGGTTGCTGTGTCTGTAGTTGTTTGAGTCGCTGTGTCCGTTTGAGTTTCGGTGGCGGTTTCAGTAGCTGTTTGCGTATCAGTTTGAGTTTCTGTGGCTGTATCGGTATTAGTAGCTGTATCGGTTGAGGTATCAGTAGCGTTTCCACAATCGTCAACAAAGGCCCATGAACCATCACTTCCTGGTTCTGAACTCGTCCACCAGTTAGCACTATAAACTTTTCCATTGAATTGCATTAAATCACCTGTGTTAGCGTGACTTGGCGTTCCTTGCCAATCAGATTGGGGCCAGTTTGGGTATTCGTTAATGTTTGTACAACCTTGTGCAGCAAATGCTTGACCTGCGCTCAATGAGCCAAGTGCTAATGAAACTGCTGCAACTAATTTACCTCGTTTAAATATAGACATCGCGTTCTCCATTTTTCATTGTCCCAACTACTTATAAAAGGGACATTATTATTTTAGGAATTATCGATTCTCGTACTGCTCATCCTTGGAGATTGGAACTTCGTCATAACAAGTTTGTTAAGTCTGTAAACCATTACAAAGTATTCAAATCTTATTTAAACCTAGACGCAAGAATACATATATACAAAAGTTTTTTAACATTTTTTTAACTTTATTTCTTTTGGTTGCTATTTGAGCGGTCGCTAAATTAATCTTAATTCTTTCAATTGCTTAGCGTTTTTAAGTAATGCAGGTTTGAGTTTCAATTAGGCTAAAGCCAGATAAATTAAGGCTTGTAGCTTAGTTGGTGGTTGAGGTATTTAAATGAGTAAAATGACGATTCAGTAGTACCAATTTTGCTTCGATACTACTGTTGATTAAATGTAAAAAAAATATGTATTTAGCGTGTTTCTTTGAGAATGCAGCGAGATTAATCTTGCTGCATTGCTAATAAGATGCGTTTATTACTCTTCATCAGCGCTGTCATTTTGCTCGATTGAGCAAGAAAATCTTCTCTTTCTTTTTTATCAATCGGCTGACTTTTAGGCAGTTTAACGGTTCTTGGATTTCTGTGAACGCCATTAACAAGGAATTCATAATGCAGATGTGGGCCAGTAACACGACCTGTTGCACCTACTGTACCTATTTTTTGTCCTTGGCGGACCTTTTGACCTTTTTTCACATGGCGTTTGTGAAGGTGAAGGTATTTAGTGACGTAGGTATTACCGTGTTCGATAAAGATGTAGTTACCATTTAATCGGCTGTAACCCGATTTAATGACTTTACCATCACCGCTTGAAACAACTGGCGTTCCGGTACGAGCTGCGTAGTCGATACCTCGGTGAGGGCGTACTTTACCCGTTACTGGATGCAAACGGCGGGGGTTAAAGTTAGAGCTGATATATTTAAAGTTTACTGGCGCGCGAAGGAAGGCCTTTCGCATACTTCTACCTGCGGGGGTGTAATAATTACCATCACTGTGTCGAACTGCGGCATATTTTTCGCCCTGGTTAATAAATTCAGCCGCTAATATTTTTCCCGGGCCAATATATTCACCAGCGATATACTGTTTTTCGAAGATGACATTAAAGTGATCGCCTTTTCGTAAATCTAGAGCAAAGTCGATATCCCAACCAAAGATATTTGCTAAATTCATGATCTGCGCTTCGGTTAAGCCAGCATCAACACCTGCATTCCAAAAATTAGATGCGATATCGGCATAGGCAAAAGCTTCAGTTGTTTCAACCGGTTTAACATCTCTGTGGCCAGCAAAACGCTTGTCGTCTTGTCGCTCTATGTAAAGTGTTTCGGTTGCTGATAATGGGTAAATAATACCGTGCAGTTGATTATTTTCAGTGAGGGTTAATGTGAGTTCATCGCCAGGACGTAGTTTTCTGATTAGATCTTTCGCGAGTTTACCTGCATTCGTTACCTGAATAAGCGTTTTAGCGGGAATTTTATGGCGTGAAAATATTTTGGCCAAGCTGTCATTCTTGCGAACTTTGACCGCTTTATTAACATAGCTGACGTCGTTTTCTGTGATTTCTTTAACTTCTTGCTTGGTTTCTGGAATGGGCAGCGCATAGCGTTGTCCCGGTACCACACCCGTTTCAAAAAGTTGGGAAATACTATCGTCATTAACCGTATTTCGTGAAGCTTGTGCTTCGTCTGTTGGCCAGATTGCTACTGCTACGACAATTGCACTAATTGAGCCAATACAAACTTTGTGTAAATGCGGTAAACGCGACCAAAACTCTTTCATTTACTAGAGACCCAAGCTGAGGATTAAATGTACTCTGCTCGCGAGCATATAACTATTTTGACTAATTTACCAGTTTAACTACTTTCCTTAATGCCTGCAGCGCTATAAAATCAGCGGCATTTTTATAAATGATTTGTGTCCGCAATATGCGGCAAATAAGCTCAAAGAGAAGAATTATGACAGATGTGCAAACGGCACTGGCTGAGATCCAACGCGGTTCGGAAGAGATCTTAGTAGAAGCGGAATTAATCGAAAAACTAAAAGAAGGCCGTCCATTAAGAATTAAAGCTGGCTTTGATCCAACGGCGCCTGACTTACACTTAGGTCACACTGTTTTAATCAACAAGTTACGTACATTCCAACAGCTTGGTCACGAAGTTATATTCTTAATTGGTGACTTCACTGGTTTAATTGGTGACCCAACGGGTAAAAACGTTACGCGTAAGCCATTGACCAAAGAGCAAGTACTGGCCAATGCAGAGACGTACAAAGAACAAGTTTTTAAGATTTTAGATCCTGCTAAAACACGTATCGAGTTTAACTCAAAATGGATGGAGCAGTTAGGCTCTTCGGGCATGATCAAGTTAGCCGCCCGCCAAACTGTTGCGCGTATGTTAGAGCGTGATGACTTCAAAAAGCGTTATCAAGGTGGCCAAGCCATTGCTATTCACGAATTCTTATATCCATTAGTACAGGGTTGGGATTCTGTTGCGCTTGAAGCGGATGTCGAATTAGGCGGTACCGATCAAAAGTTCAACTTACTAATGGGCCGTGAATTACAAAAAGAAGAAGGTCAAAAACCACAAACAGTACTGATGATGCCATTACTTGAAGGTTTAGATGGCGTTCAGAAAATGTCTAAGTCACTGAATAACTACATAGGTATCACAGATGCACCAAATGAAATGTTTGGTAAAGTGATGTCGATCAGTGATGAATTAATGTGGCGTTACTACGACTTATTGAGCTTTCGCCCAATCAGTGAAATTGATGCACTAAAACAAAAAATGGCGGATGGTGCTAACCCTCGTGATATTAAAATTGAGTTAGCGAAAGAGCTCATTGCTCGTTTCCACGATGAAGCTGCTGCTGAAGCTGCTCACCAAGACTTTATCCAACGTTTCTCGAAAAACGCCATCCCAGATGATCTTGAAGAAAAGACTGTTGAAGAGGGCGCTAATATGATGATTGGTGGTTTATTAAAAGCCGCTGGCCTAGTTGGTGGTACATCTGAAGCGATGCGAATGATCAAACAAGGTGCGGTCAAAATTGATGGAGAAAAGGTTTCTGATACCAAATTAGAAATTGAGTTAGGCTCTACTGCGGTTTATCAGGTAGGTAAGCGCAAATTTGCTAAAATTACGCTCGCTTAACTTGCTGTTCTGAGATTAAAAAAACCTGCCGAGTGCAGGTTTTTTTATTTATATTTCATACACTTTTAAAGTTTCTGACTATACTTTTAACTAACCCCTACTAAGAACTCATCTAATAAAAGTGGTTAGTAAAATGAAAGGATGCTGGAAAACCTATTGAGCTGTCTAGCCTTGAATTCCATCTTGGCTTCAGCGTTTGTACACAGTAGTGAAAAAGGCTCTTCTCAATCCTTAGCACAAGAAATTGCTAATCCTCTCACTACAATGATCATGGTACCTGTGCAATACGAGTACAATGAAAATATCGGCCCCGATGATAAAGGCACCCGCCATAATGTATTTGTTCAACCCATTATTCCTTTTGAATTAAACGATGACTGGAACCTGATCACACGTACTATTGTGCCTTTTATAGACCAGCAAGATATCTTTCCTGGCAGTGGCACTCAATCGGGTATGGGGGATATTACTGAGAGCTTGTTTTTTTCACCAACTCAGGCTGTTGATGGCTGGTGGATACACGGTTTTGGCCCCGTTTTTCAATTCGACAGCGCGACAGACGACTATTTAGGACTAGATGAGCACGGTATCGGCTTGTCGTATGTTGGATTGACCGTTTATGGTCCCGTTACTTGGGGCTTTCTGATTAATCACATTTATTCTGCTGAAGGCAGTTTAGGTGACACCTACAGCAATACCTTTTTCCAACCTTTCTATCATTACACCACAGAATGGGCGATGACTTTCGAATTAACGTCAGAGTCCAACTACAACTGGAATGAAGACCAATGGTCGATTCCCGTTACTTTAACCGCATCTCAGTACTTTGAAGTGGGCGACCAAGCGTTGTTGTTGGGCGGGGGCTTTAAGTATTCTACAGCAAAGACTTAAAAATACAGAAAATATTAGAATGCTATTTGAGTTTGATAAACAGCACTTTACGCCATTACCCATATACTTGGTGGAGCATAAACAAACAGAGAATAGTGCGGCTCGTATTTGGTTTAGGGAGCAATTACTGACTGTAATCAAAACAGAATTAACTTAGTCTGATAGCGCATGGTTAAGGCAAATAAAAAAGCGCTTGTGAAAACAAGCGCTTTTTTGTGGTGTTAATTAAGCCGTATTTAGTAACGGTAAGTCTCTGGCTTGAATGGGCCTTCAACTGTTACACCGATGTAATCAGCTTGCTCTTTAGTCATTTGTGTAACTACACCACCAAAGCCTTCTACCATGTAAGCAGCGACTTCTTCGTCTAGTTTCTTAGGCAGAACTTCTAAAGTGATGTTAGCTGCTTTATCGCCAGCAGGTAAATCAGCAAATTTCTCACCGTATAAGTGAATTTGCGCAAGTACTTGGTTAGCAAAAGAACCATCCATGATGCGGCTTGGGTGACCTGTAGCATTACCTAAGTTCACTAGGCGACCTTCCGATAACAAGATTAAGAAATCGCTTGTGTCATCTGAACGGAATACTTGGTGAACTTGTGGTTTAACTTCATCCCACTTCCAGTTTTCACGCATGTAAGCTGTGTCAATTTCATTATCGAAGTGACCAATGTTACATACAACAGCACCTGATTTAAGCGCTTGAAGCATGTTGGCATCACATACATTGAAGTTACCTGTCGTTGTGCAGATTAAGTCTGTTTTACCAAGTAAATCAGTGTTGATGTCTTCTAATTTACCTGTGTTGATACCGTTGTTGTAAGGTGATACAACTTCAAAACCATCCATACATGCTTGCATTGCACAGATTGGATCAATTTCAGTTACTGCTACGATCATGCCTTCTTGGCGTAAGCTTTGTGCAGAACCTTTACCTACATCACCGTAACCGATAACTAGGGCTTTTTTACCAGACAATAAGTGGTCTGTACCACGTTTGATTGCATCATTTAAGCTGTGGCGACAACCGTATTTGTTATCGTTTTTAGACTTAGTTACTGAGTCATTTACATTGATAGCAGGTACTTTTAATTCACCTTTATCTAACATTTCTTGTAAACGGTGAACACCCGTTGTTGTTTCTTCAGTAATACCGTGAATTTGCTCTAATAATGCAGGGTATTTTTCGTGAAGGATAGCCGTTAAATCACCGCCGTCATCTAATACCATGTTTGCATCCCAAACTTGGCCATCTTTGTTGATAGTCTGTTCGATACACCACTCGTATTCTTCTTCTGTTTCGCCTTTCCAAGCGAAAACAGGGATGCCCGCTGCTGCAATAGCTGCTGCTGCATGGTCTTGAGTAGAGAAGATGTTACATGATGACCAACGAACTTCAGCGCCTAATTCAACAAGTGTTTCGATTAATACACCTGTTTGAATTGTCATGTGGATACAGCCTAAGATTTTTGCACCTTTAAGTGGTTGGCTGTCTTTGTACTTCGCGCGGCATGCCATTAATGCAGGCATTTCACTTTCAGCGATAGTTAATTCTTTACGACCCCATTCAGCTAGGGAAATGTCGGCGACTTTATAGTCAGTTGTCATTTGTATCTCCAATAGATTATGGATGTGCCTCACGGCTTACGTGAGGCATTAAATAAATAGGCTTTGCCCAATTGGCAAAGTTAAAATGCGTTTAAAATCTCTTTTTGTTGCTCAGCCGTTAGTCTAGGACCAAAATGCGAAACAACAATTGATGCGGCTTTACAAGCGAGCTTTGCTGATTTTTCATCATCCCAGCCTTGTGTCTCACCATATAAGAAAGCGCCTGCAACCATGTCGCCTGCGCCATTAGTGTCAACTGCATCAACACTGTGACCAGGAACGGTAATTTCACTGTTTTCTAAAAATACAGATACGCCTTTTGGTCCTAAAGTGATCACTACTTTTTTCGCACGCTTGAGTAATACTTGCGCTGCTGCGGCCACTGAGTCTGTTTCAGTAAAGGTTAATGCTTCTTCTTCATTACAAAAAAGTAAGTCGATTGCCTCATTACCTAGTGCTTTATCGACGCCTTCTTTGAAATACTTAACCATGCTTGGATCAGAGAAGGTCATCGCAACTTTGATACCTTCGGCTTTAGCTTTGGCTTTGGCCGCTTCAATCGCTTCACATGCTGTTGGTGAAGGAACGAGGTAGCCTTCAATGTACAGGTATTCCGCTTGTGCTAATTCATCTAAGAAAAGTTCATTAACTGAAAGGTCGGCAGTAATACCTAGGTAGGTATTCATTGTGCGCTCAGCATCAGGCGTCACCATGACCATACATTTACCAGTTGGGCCTTCAATTGCTAATTCACTGATACGTGTTTGAACACCCGCATCAGCTAAATCTTGGCTGTAAAATTGGCCATACTCATCTTGGCTGACTTTACATGCATAAAAAGCCGAACCACCAAATTGAGTTAAACCAACTAAAGAGTTAGCTGCTGAACCGCCACCAGCACGTTTTTTAATGCCGTAGGTGTTGATTAGGTTATCGAGTAATTTGAAATGAGTATCTTCTTCGATAAGGGTCATTAAGCCTTTTTCAATACCGTTATCAGCTAGAAATTGCTCGGTGACTTCGAATTCTTTATCGACTAAGGCGTTACCTAAGCCGTATACATCATACTTTGCCATTGGCGAATAATACTCCTGTAAATGAGGCGCGATACTAGGCTAAATATGATTGAATACCAGTGATTTAGCTTCAAGATCGAAATGAATGCTTTTCAGATTGAAATTGAGCATAGTATATCAAAGATGTGCTGGCTATTATCAGGAAAATTTTTATAAGTTTATCACGGGCCAATCAGCTGTTTGCGTGTTGTAAAAGCCGCTTTGCGCTAAAGCTTGATGGATTTTATTGTCATCGTTTAACTGGGATAGCCCCTTGTTCAGTGCTTCTAACATTAACTGACTTTCCGGGTGTTTGTTACTGATGGTGACATGCCTGGAGTCATTTAGAGCCATCGCGATATTGGGAATAGGTATTAGCTTAAAGCCATCTTGCTCTATGCTTAAATCAGAGTTAGAAGAGAAGGGCGCTAGCGTAAAGTCACCTTTACCGCTGTGAACGGCTTTGACCATATTGGCAAATGGAAAGGTATCAAGCATGGTTCTCACTCTTAGCTTTCTCAATGTACGCCAATCGGTAAACCACTTTCGGCTTGATACGGCAGCGAGTTGTTGAATTTCAGATAAGCTGCTGGCGTTTAACGCTTTGTTGTTATTGGCCTTTGTGTAAAAGCCAACAATATAGTCACCTTGCTCGATTATCGCCCGAGAAATATAGACATCGTGGTCAATTTTCACTGCATCGTAGTGCCACAAACTAATACCGCTAATGTCAATTACTCCTGCACTGACCAGTTGCAGGCTGTGGTTGTAGTTGATAACAGGTTGAAGCTTTATTGGTTTGTCATAACCTCCCAGTTTGAGTGCTTTTTGGATCAAAATTGATTCGACAATTTCTCTTAAATAAACACCGTGAAAATTATCGATTTCTTCTGCTGGGCGACCTTTTACAAAATTTTGATACTCATCTAAATCGGCTTTGCTAATGGATAAAGTAATTGCTGATTGTTGACTTGCCTGAGCGTTTTCAGATAGCCCTAAAAAAGGAAAAATTAAAATAAAAAGAATAAGTTGCACGTGAAATCTATAATCGCTTGATATTAGAAATAGATGATAGCGCAATTTGCGATAAGCACCATTAGTAATAAGAGTAAATTTTGGTTAACACAAAAATGTGTGGTTGCTTTGATTCGACTAATATCGGGCAATGGGTGTTGGCTCAGCTTGGCTCGTCTTATTTTATCTTCATCATAAATAACTGGGCCTCCAAGCTGACAGCGGCTTGCTAAACTGGCTGCCGCTAACAGTTTTAAAGATAGCGCATATTGCCAACTTGGCCGGGCTTGACGAATGATTGCAAACAGTTTTACTGGATTAACCAAAAGGCAGTTTATACAGGTTGTTATCCAAGTAACTGGTAAAAGTAAAAAGTGAGTTAGCCAGCGAATGGGTTGGCCAAAATGAATAAATCGAGGTTTTTTAGCAGACCACACTTGGTTAGCTTCAAGAGTGAGTCTCAGGGCAAGTGCTGCAAAAGGCCCTAACAACAAAAAGAAAAGTGCAATCGCTTGATTGTAGTAACAATTCCTTAAAACCAAACTTTCACAGCTAGCTTTAATTAGACCGACAGAAGATAAGTTGTCCGTTTTTCTTAAACACCAGTCCGATAACCTATCTTTGGCTAGGGCTTTTTGCCCAGAGTGGAGAGCTTTTTCTACATTGTTAATGGCTGTTTTGTGTGAGCGTAAATTTAGGCTTAGCCAAAGTATCACTGCTTCAAAAAATAATGGATATTCGGTAAACGGGATAAATAAATAACACAATAAAACCCAGGGCAGAACAGCAGCTAATATGGCTAGGCTACCGGAAATATATTGCTGTTTTTTAGAACGGCTGTTACTAGGGTGAACCTTGTCTGATAAGCGGGTAAGGAGAATTCGGAAAAAATAGATGGGGTGGTATTTTTGTGGAATAGCCACCCAATGGTCAATCACTAAAACAATTAATAGTAACCCAGTATAAATACTAAAACTGGGTAAATTACTGATATCAAAGTTTAAGTTCATCTAGGCTTCAAGCATATCTAGAATGAGCTTAGAAGAGTGCTTAGCCGCTTGCTCTAAAAATACGTCAAAGCTTTGATGTGACTCTTTACCAGCAATATCAGATAATGCGCGTATAACAACAAAAGGGGTGTCAAACTGCTGACAAACTTGACCTATTGCTGCTCCTTCCATTTCAACGGCAATCATCTGTGGAAAATCTTCACGTGCTTTTTGCACTCTCTCTGGACAGTCCATAAAACTATCGCCTGAACAAATAAGACCAACTTTGGTCTTGAGTTCTGTTTGCTTTGCAGCAGCGCTGAGTGCTTTTTCTATTAAGTCTTGATGACAATGAAAAGCGGCTGGAAAGCCGAAGCCTTGACCTTTTTCAAAGCCAAATGCGGTTAAATCGACGTCGTGATGACGCACTTCACTTGAGATCACTAAATCACCAATTTCAAGATCTTCAGCATAGCCACCAGCAGAGCCCGTATTGATAACGTATTCTGGGTTAAAGCGGTCAATTAGAATCGTCGTCGCCATTGCTGCTGCCGTTTTACCTACACCGCTGAGTACAAGTACGACATTGTGCTGGTTGAGCGTCCCTTTGTAGAGAGTGATTGGGCCGTGTTGTTCAGTTTGAAGGCCTGAGAGTTGATCGCGCAATATATCTACTTCTTGCTGCATTGCGCCTATGATGCCTATGGTCATTAAACGTCCTTAAATAAAAAATGCCGTATATGATATTAAACATCATATACGGCAATCGCTCTCTCTCCAAAGAACTTTTATGCTGCCGCTTGCGCTTCTTGTGCCGTTGCTTGATTGATATGTGCTTGCAGTAATGGGCGAATAGGGCGCGTTGGACCTTTGCTTTTCACTTTCTTCACATTTAACGGGCTTAGCTTACTATTTGGGCCAAGTTTAGCTGCAATACACTGGCGAATTTCAGCTGGGGTATAGCCGGATTTAATCTTAATTCGAACATGAGGCAGGCCAGCGGTATCTAAGCTGCCTTTTAAGAACCAGTCGGGACGTTGTTTGTAACCTTCTGCATTGACTAAATCAATGGCAGCGATAGGGGATAAATCAGTTTTGTTTAACAATACAAAATCGAGCACTTTGCCACTTGCTTTTAACTTAGCTGTTTGTGCAGTACGTTTGTTTGTTCCTTGGCGCACTTCCAATAAATCAGTTAATCGAACACGGTGTAAAATTCTAAACTCATCACCAACTGCTCGTTCTAGCATTAACATAAATGCGCGTTCTGAATTGCTGAATAATTGAATCTTTTTCTTATACGGAAAAGGCGTATTGTTTGATTGAGTCAGGTGAATGGCAATTGCCGATACTACCAATAGTAAAATCATTAAGGTGATCACTAATTCCATACTCATTGCCTCGCTATCTTCTACAAAATATTGACGGAAAATTGTTATTAACTTTGCTTGATAGTGAATAAGCGAAGATCGTGCCAAGATCAAAATTAAGTGTTTTAACTGGCTTGAATGACTTGCAGTAACTTATCTTTGTCTATGGGTTTAGCTAAACAGGCATTCATTCCTGCCTCTTTGTATTCATTTTTATCTGAATCAAAGCTGTTGGCGGTGAGGGCTATAATAGGTATGTTAAGTTTAAGCTCTTGTCGAATAACTTTAGTGGCTGCAATTCCATCCATTACGGGCATTTGGATATCCATCAACACTAAGTCAAAAAGTTCGCCTTTGAGTTGCTCAACTGCTTGTTCTCCATTTTCTGCTTTGGTCACTGTGTGGCCTTCACTTTTTAAGATCTGACCTGCAATTTCTGCATTGATTAGGTTATCTTCTACTAGTAATACCTTTTTGCTCTGACGGTTTATTGGCTTAGTATCCGTTTTAGTTTCATCTCCCTTTATTGTGCCTTGTTGTTCAAGAACCTCTATTGGAATCGTTATGGAAAATTCACTACCCTGATTTAGCTGGCTATCGACGTTAAGTTGACCTGACATTTTTTTTACTATGCATTGACTGAGCGCAAGGCCTAACCCCAAACCTTCGTGAATTTTTTGTTTTCCATCATCGAGTAAATTAAAGCTATGGAAAATTTCAGCTAATTTATCTTCAGCTATGCCTATTCCTGTGTCTTTTACTCGAATGTTCAAGCTCACTTGATTTAATACTGAAGTTTGTTTGATTGATAAACAGACTTGTCCATGCTCGGTAAATTTAGTGGCGTTATTGATAAGTTGCTCAATTACCTGGGTAAGCCGATATGAGTCTGTATTGATAACTTGAGCGAGGTTATCACTGCACTCATATTTGAAGGTTAAGCCTTTTTTTTGACAGTCTATTTCGCTTTGTTTGGCAATGTCAGTTAAAAGCTGTTTGATAATTGTTGGTTTGTTTTGCAGTGTTAATTGATTGTTTTCGAGTTGGACAACATCTAGTAGTGCATTGATCAGCTTTTCTAGTTTTTTCCCTGCCGTTTTTGCTTGATTAACATTGTCTTGGGTTTTAGCTAAATCTGCTTGGCTCTCTAATAATGTCAGCATGCCAATTAGTGCATTGAGCGGCGTTTTTAGTTCATGGCTGACATTGGCGAGAAAGCGACTTTTTGCCATATTTGCTGATTGCGCCTGCTTGGCCAAAAGTGAAGCATTAGCTCTAGAGGTTTTTAACATCGCAATATATTTGCTAATACGGCGCGCCATTGGGGCAAAGATAAACTTGGCTTCAAAGATGAGTAATAACAAAATAAACAATGTCAGCGCGATTTGAACATTACTGACTGTTTGCGCTTTATCATCTGCTTGCTTTTCGTAAAGGCTAGCAAGGTTATCTAGATTCTTTAATAATTTTTCTGTTTGTTTGGTACTAAATTGAGAAAGTGCACGAGCATTCGTTTGTGATGATAAATACAAACTGGCGTTATCTAGATATTGCTTTATTTGTTGTTCTAGAGAGGGATTGCCTTGCTTTAAATTGGACTGGATTAATACTGATTGGCTTTGTTGAGCTTCATTTAAAAATTCTAAGTTTTCTTTAAACTTAGTTATTGCTTGTGAGAGTTCAGACCGGGCTTGTTCTTGGTTTTCACCTATTTCGATGCGATATATGGATAATGCTATTTTTTGCGATAGCATCCTTTGCATACCCGCCTTATTTATAACGGCAGAGTCTAACTTACCTTGCCAAAGTAAGTACTGAACAGATGCTTCAGATATTATCAACGCGATAGCTATGGTAAACAAAGCCCATATGTATCGGGTAACTAATGACTTCTTATTCACTTAAAAAAATAACTAATATTCCATTATTAAAAGCGTAGAACATAATTTTGGAAGTCACTAAATTGCTAACCGGTGACTTCCCTAGTCAATTGTTAATATTTATTACCTATTCCTAACAAGGTTTCTATCGTAACAAACTCATAGCCTTGCGAGTGATAGTGTTCAATGATGTTTTCTAATGAATCAACCGTGTTTTGTCTAATCGCGCCACCATCGTGCATCAAAACAATCATTTCTTCGTGTTCTAGGCTGATCACGGTCTGTTCAATATCTTCAACTGTCGTTGCCGGATAACCTGGATAAAAATTGCGAGTGTACCAATCTCGTGTATCAACAGACCAAGCGATTGTTTTCATCCCTCTGTCATTTAAGTAATTGACCTGTTCTTGAGTGATTTCTCCATACGGAGGACGGAATAAGCGCGATTTAAATCCAAGGTACTCTTCAAACAAATCATTTGTTCGTTCGATTTGATCTTGCCATAAGTCATCCGCCGTCAAAGTGGGTGAGTGAGGGTGATCCCATGTGTGATTAGAAATAACATGCCCTTCTTCCATTGCCCTCAATGCAACAGCGCGATTGGTATTCAAGTTTTGCCCAGTCCAGAAGAACGTCGCTTTGATGTCATGTTCGAGTAATATATCCAGAATTTGTACTGTGTAGTTATTGTTAGGACCATCATCAAAGGTCAGAGCAATCATTTTGCGTTTGTTATAACCCTCTAAGAAGTAAGTCCCAGGGTTATCTCTGCCTTGTTGAGTAATAAACTCGACAGATTGTTGGTCTGGAAAATTCCCCGTTCTAAGTAGCAGCTCTTCAGTTGTTTTCTTTTCTTGTAATGGGTGATTTAACGGTAAGGCTAAATAACTTTCAAATGCTGATGTTGGCATTGAAACCAAGTTTGCAGGGTCGCTACCAGGGTAATCAAACATGTATATCAAGGCGGCTTGATAACCTATTTGAGGGACAAAATCATCATCGGGCAATGGCTCATTACTGGTTAAGTCTATGGTATTACTGACTGTGTTTAGGTCACTGCCTGCTTGAGGCAATAAATCATTTGGGGTATTGGTATTTAGCAGTGCAATGGCAAAGGCGGAGGCTAAACCATCACTTATCATTTGTTCTGCTTGTGTATCTGTTTGGATAAATGTATGACGGTGCGCTTTGTAAATCGCTTTTGATAATTCGAATGCAAATGTCGCATCAGAAAAGTCAGCTTCAGTTAAATGTAAAAACAAGGTGTTTGTTGAATTTGAAGGCAGAACATCTGTAGCGAAGTCATTTGACTCTAAGAATATTTCAATGTCTTTGATATTTATTTGGCCGGCAATATCACTGATGATTTCACTTACTTGGTTTGCTCTATCAGATTGAAATTGCGAAGAAAAGCTAGAGCTTTCTCGATAAAAAAGTCGAGTACCAGCTGGGGCTTCATCACCTTCATTGGCTAATTCAGTCGCTAAATAAGTGACGTCACCGATAATACGTTCATCAATGGCAGTATCGGTTTGAGTTTCGGTTGTTTGCTGATTGCTATTAGTGAAAGTTTGGCTTGGGCCTGAGCCTCCGTTACCTCCACAGGCCGATAACATAAGAAGTAAGCTGGGTACTAATAGGCTTTTTACAGGTTTTGACATGTTATATATCCTTGAAAATAAAACTAATCTCAGCGTTGTCTTTGTTGTAGTTATATTGAGATGTATTCCTTATAACAATCAGTTTACATCATTGTTAACTTTAAACGCATTATTTGTTTGAAAATTATTCAATGCTTGCTAATATCCCTTAAAAAGGAAGTTTACTTTGATCGGCTTAGGGAAGCTTTGAAGCACATTAGAGGCAACATACAATGAGCTATATGTCAGCGGAAAACTCAACAATAACAATGCTAAAAATGAGGCTGGTGTTTTTGTCTTTGGGCATGTTAGTTGGTGTTTATTTTATCTTTACTGGTTTGTTCAACGTCAACAATTTTGCAGTTGTAGTTAGTTTGTCGAATATCAAACTGTTAGGCGGTGTATTTATTTTAGTGGCGTGTGCAGGTTATTTTCGTTCGGTTTACGACGAACTTAAACACGATCTATTAAAAGAGTAGCAGCGCAGTATTTTCTCGCTAAAAGCCCGTTTAAAACGGGCTTTTTTGATCTGAACGCTAGATAATCAATTTTTTGCAGATAAGAATTGTCACCTTGGTGACTGGTGGTCAACATTGTTGTCGTCTAGTCTTTTCGTCCTAAATTGACGACTATCTGAATAAACAAAGGTAATCTTGTTTTTATTTACATAAAGGCAAGATAATGAAGTTAATAAGAAAAATCGCCTCGGCTAGCTTACTTTTATCAAGTATCGTTTGTTATGCAGCAGAGCAGCCTGCATCTTTATATCTACAGTTTAATACAGCAGAACAAACAAACGCACCTGCCCCTGCTTTAAGTGCCAAGGTCATTAATACCCTGTTTGGTGATGAAGTGAGTGAAGTTAGTTTTTACCAAACTGAAAAAGTGACTCAATTTCACAACACCAATGCAATTCGAGTTGACCTAAATCAGCCATTTGAATTTAAGCCTAAGGGAGATAAGTTTTATACGCTAGCACAGGTATGGCTTGCGGATAATCAAGATTATGCCCGTTATTTAAAAGCAACGGATTCATTAAGAGAAAAGTTAGGTGCGCGTGTTTTATTAAAATTAAAACCAGCAAAGTTAGCTCAATCTGAGCCTGATTATTTAGTGCTTGTGGAGTGGCAACAGGCTGAAAATATCGCTCTATATGCTCAGCATGAAGAGTTTCTTCCGCATCAACCTTTATTTGAAAGTGGTACAACGCGTTTTAATTGGTATCAAGTCGCTTTTAACTAACCACTTTATTTAGCAATAAAAAAGCCCGCCTTGAAAAAGGCGGGCTTTTTAAATTCTAATTGCAGTAGCTAGCTTAAACTTCTAGGTAGTCTAAGATACCTTCACCAGCGTCACGGCCTTCAGCAATTGCGGTAACAACTAAGTCAGCACCACGAACCATATCACCACCAGCGAATACTTTTTGGTTTGAAGTTTGATAAGCAAACTCAGCATCACTTGGGGCAATTACGCGATCCCATTGGTCTAATTCGATACCGTGTTGTGCCATCCAACCTGTAGGTGATGGTTTGAAACCGAATGCAACGATAACTGCATCTGCTTCCATTACGTGCTCTGAACCTGGAACCGTTTCAGCGCGACGACGGCCGTTTTCATCTGGCTCACCCATTTGTGTTTTAACAAACTTAACGCCAGTCGCTTTGCCGTTTTCGCCAACTTCAACACCAACTGGTTGTAAGTTCCAAAGGAAGTTAACACCTTCTTCTTTCGCGTTTTGAACTTCACGTGCCGAACCAGGCATGTTAGTTTCGTCACGACGGTAAGCACAGTAAACTTCTTCTGCACCTTGACGAACTGATGTACGAACACAGTCCATCGCAGTATCACCACCACCGAGAACGATAACTTTCTTGCCAGCCATATCGATAAACTCGCTTGGATCTTTTTCAAGGCCCATTACACGGTTAGTGTTAGCGATTAAGAAAGGTAATGAATCGTAAACGCCTTGTGCGTCTTCGTTGTCAAAGCCACCTTTCATGTACTTGTAAGTACCCATACCTAAGAATACTGCATCGTATTCTGCAAGTAGGTCTTCAAACTGTACGTCTTTACCAACTTCAGTTTCTAGGCGGAACTCAATGCCCATGCCTTCGTATACTTCACGACGCTTTTTAACGATATCTTTTTCAAGTTTGAATGAAGGGATACCGAAAGTTAATAAGCCACCAATTTCAGGGTACTTATCAAATACAACGGGTTGTACACCGTTACGGATTAATTTATCTGCACAAGCTAAACCAGCTGGGCCCGCACCAACGATAGCCACTTTCTTATCTGTTTTAACAACATCAGATAAGTCTGGGCGCCAGCCCATTTTAAATGCTTCATCAGTGATGTACTTTTCGATTGAACCGATAGTAACCGCACCAAAACCATCGTTAAGAGTACAAGAACCTTCACATAAACGATCTTGAGGACAAACACGACCACACATTTCTGGTAATGGGTTTGTTTTGTGAGACAGCTCAGCTGCCTCAATAATACGACCTTCGTTCGCTAGTTTTAACCATTGTGGAATGTAGTTGTGAACTGGACATTTCCATTCACAATATGGGTTACCACAATCTAAACAGCGATCAGCCTGACCAGCAGCTTGGTCGCCTGTCATAGGCTGATAAATTTCGACGAATTGAATTTTACGTTGCTCAACCGGCTTTTTTGGCGGGTCGATACGTTCTACGTCGACAAATTGGAAAACATTTTTAGCCATTTTAATCTCCTACTGCACTTCAACTCTAAGTTCAGCCGAAGAACGACTGATATGACCTAATAAGCTCTTCACATCACTAGTTTTCGGTTTAACTAGTTTGAACTTAGGTAAGAACTCATTGAAGCGAGTTAGAATATCTAATGCGTGCGCACTACCTGTTTCTTCATAGTGTTGGTTAACTAAACCACGTAAGTGTTCAACTAAAATCGCTTTGTCTTCAAAGTCGACTGTCTCTACTAACTCAGGGTTTACTTTAGATTCGAAAGTACCGTCTTCATCTAATACGTAACCAAAGCCACCTGTCATACCTGCACCGAAGTTAACACCTGTTTTACCTAGGATACAGATAATACCACCTGTCATGTATTCACATGCGTTATCACCTGTGCCTTCTACAACAGCAAGGGCACCTGAGTTACGAACACAGAAACGCTCACCACCGCGACCGGCAGCGAATAATTTACCGCCTGTAGCACCGTATAAACATGTGTTACCAACGATGGCACTTTCGTTTGACTTGTAAGCTACGCCTCTTGGTGGACGAATAACTAGCTTACCGCCAGCCATGCCTTTACCTACATAGTCGTTAGCGTCACCTGTTAATACTAGGTTTAAGCCTCCAGCGTTGAATACACCAAAGCTTTGACCAGCAGTACCTGTGAAGTTAACCGTAATTGGGTTACTTACACCTTGGTTGCCGTACTTGTATGCAATTTTGCCTGATAACGTAGCACCTACTGAACGGTCTAAGTTACAGATTTCGTAGTTGAATGTACCACCAGCGTTATTCTCAACAACATCAGCAGCGTCCGCTACCATTTGCTTATTAAGAACAGCGTTGTCGAACGGTTCGTTCTTCGCTTCAGTATTGAAACGTGCTGTTGCTTCAGTTGGTACGTTGTCATGTAAAATTGGGCTTAGATCTAAACGGCTTTGCTTAGCCGTATAGCCATCAATAATTTCTAATAGCTCTGTACGACCAACTAAATCTTCAAACTTAGCAACACCTAAAGATGCCATGATTTCACGTACTTCTTGGGCGATGAACTTGAAGTAGTTCATTACCATTTCTGGTACACCGATGTAGTGGTTGTCACGTAATTTTTGATCTTGTGTTGCAACACCTGTCGCACAGTTGTTTAAGTGACAGATACGTAAGAATTTACAACCTACAGCAACCATAGGACCAGTACCGAAGCCAAAGCTTTCAGCACCTAATATAGCCGCTTTAACTACGTCTAAACCTGTTTTTAAACCACCATCTGTTTGTAAACGGATTTTGTGACGTAAGTTGTTTTCAACAAGGGCTTGTTGTGTTTCTGCAACACCAATTTCCCAAGGTGAACCTGCGTATTTAACTGACGTTAATGGTGATGCAGCTGTACCGCCGTCGTAACCAGAAACAGTAATCAAATCTGCGTAAGCTTTAGCAACACCAGTTGCAATCGTACCAACACCTGGCTCAGATACTAATTTAACTGAGATAAGTGCAGTTGGATTCACTTGTTTCAAGTCGAAAATTAGCTGAGCTAAATCTTCAATTGAGTAAATATCGTGATGCGGTGGAGGTGAAATAAGTGTCACACCCGGTACAGAGAAACGCAGTGTTGCAATGTAAGGGTTAACTTTATCACCCGGTAACTGGCCACCTTCACCTGGTTTAGCACCTTGTGCAACCTTGATTTGGATAATCTTAGCGTTTGTAAGGTAGTGTGGTGTTACACCGAAACGACCTGAAGCAACCTGTTTGATATTTGAGTTCTTCTCAGTACCATAGCGCTTAGGATCTTCACCACCTTCACCAGAGTTAGAGTTACCGCCTAAACGGTTCATCGCAATGGCTAATGATTCGTGAGCTTCTGGGCTTAATGCACCAATTGACATAGCAGCTGTATCGAAACGCTTGTATAGGTTTTCAGCTGGTTCTACTTCATCAACTGAAATTGCTTCTTTATCACTCGCTAACTCAAATAAGTCACGAATTGAAAGAATAGGGCGTTTGTTAACTAAATCGGCGAACTTAATATAGTCTGAGTATTCACCCGACTTAACCGCTGTTTGCAATGTTTGGATAACATCAGGGTTATAAGCGTGCTCTTCTTCGCCGTGTACAAACTTGAGTAAACCACCATGAGTAATTGTCTTGCGCTTAAGCCAAGCAATGCGCTCAAGGTTGTATAAGTCTTGCTGGAAGTCAGCAAAGCCTGCACCTTGAATACGGCTGGTAACACCTTTAAAACAAAGCTCCATAACGTCATCACTGATACCCACAGCTTCAAATAACTGTGAACAACGGTAAGAGGCAATTGTTGAAATACCCATTTTAGACATGATCTTAAATAGGCCTTTATTGATACCTTTACGGTAGTTCATCAAGGCTTGGCGAGCATCAATATCTAAGGCGCCTTTTTCAACTAATTGTTCGATTGTTTCATAAGCCGCAAATGGATAGATGGCTGTTGCACCTAAACCAAGTAATACCGCAAAGTGATGTGGGTCACGTACAGACGCTGACTCAACAACGATGTTTGAATCACAGCGTAAACCTTGTTCAACTAATTGACGTTGTAATGCACCTGTTGCCATAGCTGCAGGTACTGGTAATTTGCCTTTTTCAATATTGCGATCAGATAAAACTAAGATTACAGCATTATCTTCTTTAACGGCTTTCAGACCTTGAGCAACAATATCTTCTACTGCTTGCTTAAGATCTTTTTCAGCTGGGTCGAAGTTTAATTCGATATTTACTACGCCGTAATGTTCTTTATCAAACTCGCGCAATTGTTGTAAGTCTGTGTACATCAATACTGGCGATTCAAATAATACGCGACTTGCGTGACCAGTTGTTTCGCTAAATACGTTTTGCTCACGACCAATACACGTTTGTAAGCTCATTACGTGGTTTTCACGTAACGGGTCGATTGGTGGGTTAGTTACCTGAGCAAACATTTGGCGGAAGTAATCGTATACTGAGCGGTTTTTAGAAGAAAGCACAGCCATAGGAGTATCATCACCCATAGAACCAACGGCTTCTTGACCATCTTTAGCAAGTACTTTAATGACTTGGTCGATTTCTTCGTAGCTGTAGTTAAATTGCTTGTGATAAACGGCAAGTTCATCATCGTTGTAACTACGCTTACCAATTAATTCTGCGTCACACTGCTCAAATGGCATTAAACGGCTGATGTTACTGTCTAACCATTCGCGGTAAGGGTGGCGATCTTTTAATTCGTTGTCGATTTGACGCGAGTGCTTTAACTCACCTGTCTTAGTATCAACCGCTAGCATTTCACCAGGGCCTACACGACCTTTTTCAACCACTTCATCAGGTGTGTAATCCCAGATACCTACTTCTGAAGCTAGGGTAATGAAACGGTTTGAAGTAATAACGTAACGCGCAGGACGAAGACCGTTACGGTCTAAGTTACATGCAACGTGGCGACCATTGGTTAATACGATACCCGCTGGACCGTCCCAAGGTTCCATGTGCATTGAGTTAAACTCATAGAAAGCTTTTAACTCTTCTGGCATTTCTGGGTTTTGTTGCCATGCTGGTGGAACAAGTAAACGCATTGCACGGTATAAATCCATACCACCTGCCAATAACAATTCAAGCATGTTATCAAGTGATGATGAATCAGAACCCGTTTTGTTTACGAACGGTGAAGCAGACTCTAAGTCTGGTAATAATGGTGTTGCGAATTTCGCAATACGTGCATCAGCCCACTGGCGGTTACCTTTGATCGTATTGATCTCACCATTGTGCGCTAAGAAGCGGAATGGTTGAGCTAGTTTCCATTGAGGTAACGTGTTTGTTGAGAAGCGTTGGTGGAATACACAGATGCTTGATTGTAAGCGAATATCCGCTAAGTCTTTATAAAAACGCGGTAAATCTGCAGGCATTACCAAGCCTTTGAAAATAGTGACTAGCGCAGAAAGTGAAGCGATATAGAAAGTATCATCTTCAATGTTCTCAAGGCGCTTTTCTACACGGCGACGAGCGATGTATAAACGGCGTTCTAAGTCGACGTCTTTCCAGCCTTGAGGCGCGTTAACAAATACCTGTTCGATTACAGGTACTGATTCAGAAGCGATTTCACCAAGAATAGATTCATCCGTTGGCATTACACGCCAGCCGACAATCGATAATGTTTCTTTTTCTAGTTCTTCAGTTATTACTTGGCGGGCGAAAGCTGCTTTGTCTGCGTCTTGGTTTAGGAATACTGTACCTACACCATAGTTGCTAGCAAGTGACCACTGATTTTCTTCTGCTACAGCGCGGAAGAAAGAATCAGGTTTTTGCATTAATAAACCACAACCATCACCTGTTACACCATCGGCAGCGATACCACCACGGTGTTTCATGCGATCTAACGCAGTGATGGCAGTACTTACTAGTTTGTGACTAGCTTCGCCATCCATATGAGCGATAAGGCCAAAACCGCAGTTATCTTTCGATTGGCTTGCATCATATAGTTTCATTTAAAAACCTCCGTTACTACGACTTAAACTGGCAAATCGCCAACTAGCTAGGGTCAGGTATCCCCAGCTAGAGAATGATTATTAGCCGTATACGTACTTTTCATTCATCAATTTAAAATATGGAAGAACCTAATAGAGTACTCATTTTAGCCGTTCAGGTCAATTAAAATGCAGATTTATTCAGAAATATTTAATAAGTGTAACTAAAGGTTAATTTCGGTGAAAAATGGGGTAATTGTCGCCAAGTTGTTGTTATCTTGCTTTTTTGTAACCTAAATTGATTAATGAGAATGGTTCTTAAGTGACGATTTGAATAAAACTTAGTGAATAAGTATTCATAAAAATTGCTAGATTATTCTGTGTTGTGCGCCTGAGATCTAGGTAAATCAGAAGGCTGAATAATAATCAAGGAATTGGAAAGTGAAAATTTAGTCATTTGCGCTAAAAACATGGGGGAGATGTTAATAGCGCGTAGATTGGGGTTAACTAGTTTGCTTGATAGCCACCAGGGATGCCCTTTGTATTAATACTAACAGCATTGTGCGCATGCAAAGATTCATAGTGATTGATGCGTAACCAAAAGTCGATAAATTGCTGATCGGAATTAAGCACATGGCTTATTCGGCGGCCAGCATCTTCACAAAACATTAAGTTCTGACCATTCAAACGCGCAAATTCTTGTTCGTCTTCGCGTTTTACCGCTGCTTGAACTGGTGTTTGTACTGCTGTTTCAATTAAATCGACCAAGTGAGTTATTGGCAACGCTTCTAAGTCTGCAGGGAGTTTGACTTTGACATCAGCAATACTTCTTTGGCTATGAGGCGTTGCAACAATACCTTCAGTTGTGCCTAGCCATTGACGAACATCTTCTTTATTTAACGTGTCGGTGGTTTGGTACTTATCGTCAAAGGCTTGTTGAATAAGTTGTCTCGCCAACGCAGCAGAACATGGACACGTTGAAGAGTAAGGTACTTCGACAGATAGCTCTAAATGTTGCTGGTCTTGTTTTTTGTATGCGGTTAATTCAATTGGATAAGCTTTCCAGCCTTGTTTTCCGCTGAGCAAAGATTTACGTCTTAAGTGATAGTCAAAGTTAAATTTAACGTATGCGCCATTACTTAAATCATCATGACTGGCAATAAAACCATTCAGTAATTCTGTAAGTGCTTTTGGTGAAAGACTTTTCTCGGCCGCTAATTCATCAAGTTGAAGGAACAAGCGCGACATATGAATGCCTTTTGCTTTTGGTTCGATTAAATTAACAAATGCTTCAACTCTTGCACTGACTGGGCGATCCGCTTCACCTTGGGCAGAAACCGTAAGCGGCACTTCAATTTCACTCATACCAACCCAATCTAAAGTACCTTCTTGAAGGGCACTTGCTTGGTTTGCAATATCAGGCATAATTGTTGGCATCTCAGCTCCAAATCGAAGTTAAAAAGGGACTCACGGTCAAAAAAGGGCGCACTTTATAACACAAATTTGTCACAAAGTCATAAACACAGCGAATTGTAAGTATTTTGAGTTTGATTAATACCTAGCTAGAGTAGGGTTTTAAGTTGGTTAAGTGCTTCGCCTGTTGCAAGCCTGGCGTTTTGTGTTAGCTGCTTTTTTCCCGTAAAAGCAAATTCCTGCACTAGTTTCGTCTCATTATCACCTCTAGCAATAGCTTCTAGCAGTGAGTAACTTTCAACTGAAATATGAGAGCGATTCAACATACTAAGTAACTTAGCTATTAAAGCGCGTGTGCTTGCTAAATTAGCGAAGTGAAAAGCAAAGTGATTTAAGTGCTGTTTTTCAAAATTAAGTAGTGGAAATGTTTGTTGTTGCCTTAATGTGCTTTGCCATGCTGCTAATTGCTCGCGGCAAACACTTTGGTAACTCAAATTTTGATGGTAGCTAAGTTGGTAAGCACAGTTGTTAACAAGTTGAGCTATCAGGCTATTAAAATTACTTGTTAATGTTTTTAACATCAATGCTGAAAATTCACCTGTGGTTTTTTCGCGGCTTAAACCTAAGCGCACCAGTTGATAGTCATTTTGTTGCCAAAAATTGACTAATGATGCTGCGGCACCAAAGCTTGTCGCCATATAGCTGATTTGACTATTGTTAGCTTGTTGTTCGATATATGCCAACAGCTTGGAAGCAATATGCTGTTGCCTGAATTGTTCTAAGACGGCAATACGCACAACTCGCCAATTGGCATGTCGACAAAACTCAACTTCACCTAGTTGAGCCGCGATGGTCTGTGGTGTTAAGTGACCGGCAACACGTCTACGACCTCTTGCTATTTCTAGTGCTAAATCCGCGTCGATATTACCTTCTTTAGAAATTAATGAAACAGCAATGAGTTCATCATCTAGTTCGGCTGTAAATACGATGAGGTTTGGACTATCCATTATATAGCGTAAATCAGCGGGTGTAGTTTGATAGTGTGCTTCAATCAAGAGGCTGAAAATCGCGCAAAGCTTTTTTTCATCGTTTAGCAGGGATAGCTTTGAATAACGATTAAAAGTTAACGTTGATAAATCACAATCATCAAGACGTAATAGTTGCTTTTGTTCTGTTGCAAGTAAAAAAGCTTGATTACAAAAACGCTCTAGCTTGTCTCCTTGTTGCCACCTTATTGGCTGGTAGAGTTTATATTCAATAAGTGATTTATTCGCCGCTAAAAAACGCATGAATTTTTGCGAAAAACCTTGCCCTGAACCTTCATAGCCATGCAGTGTTGTAGCAATTATAATTTGAGGATATTGCTCCGTTAGCTGTTTAAGTTGCTCAAAGGGTATAGCTGCCGCTTCATCTATGATTAAGCACTGGGCTTTTGGGCGTTTGGTAATAATTTCATCAATAGCGAAAAAAGGTAAAGTAGCTGATTTGCCACGGCCTTGTTGCTGCCAAGCTTGAATTTGCGCAACGCAGTCTTTTCTTGGTGCTGTAACGATGACGCTTTTTTCTGGGTTAAGTAACTTTATCTTAGCGATTGCCATTCCCAGTACACTAGACTTTCCTCGTCCCCTATCTGCGGTTAATACAAACGCTTGGTGGTCTTTAATTTGACTCACTAAATCGATAAAGCCAGCTTGCTCTGCGGTTGCTGTGCTGTTCTGATGCCATGAATCCTCAGTATTCTGGTGCTTCGATGATTGAGTTAATACTGCCTGTAACCGCTGGAGTGAAGACAGTGCTGCGGTTTCATCGTCCTGATTAAAATCAAGCACTCTATTGTGTAGAGAAAAAGACTCGACTTGATTTTTTAATCTGCAAAGAAAATAGGATGTAAAGCCTCCTTGTTCAGGCCATTGGCTGCATCTTAATTTATCTTCATCGGTATAATCAGACCATTTTACTTTGGCTGGCATAGTACAGACGAATAGGCCGCCTGCACGAAGTGTTCCTGCGAGTGCAGCAAATGCATCTGGGTGAAATTGTTTTTTGCCATTAAAAATAATGAGGTCAAATTCATGCCCTAGATAATGCCGATATTGCTTGGCACTGATATAGGTGGATGAGGTGATAGGTAACCAACCAGTTGCTTCAACACCAATACAAAGCACGCGTGAATTTGGTTTATTTTCTATAAATTGCGTGAGGCAAGTGTTCGCTAGTTTTTCTGAATTATTAAAAAAACTTAATAATCGGTGGCCGACTAATTTTGACGAAACAAAGGCCGATTCAAAGGCCTGTTTGAGCGCTAGTGTGTTAGTCATTGCTATATCGATTATCAAAATATTGGTGCATGTAGCCTGATGCATTATCAGCTTTATCGAACCCCAATTTTTCGTATAACCCAAAAGCGTCTTTAGTTACAAGGCTTATCCTTCTTAGCCCTTGTAAATCAGGGTGTTCTAGTGCGTTTGATAACATCCACTTTGCTAGCCCTTTCTTTTGATACGCAGGTAAAATGTACACATCGCCTAAGTAAGCGAATGTCGCTTTATCTGTAATAAAGCGAGCAAAGCCAATTTGCTTGTTATTTGCTGATTTATCGAACAAACCTATACAGGTTGAGTTCTCAATTGAACGCTTAAATATCGAAAAGGGGATGTTTTTTGCCCAGTATGTACTCGCAATTTCACTATGAATTGAGGTAAGATCATACTTATTGATATCGTCAGTTATCCAAAACTGATCTAGGTTTCGAGTAAATTCTACAGCTGGCATGATTTAAAACTAAGGTAATTGTTAGTTTTGGATGATAGCCGTAGCCAGAAACCTAAGCAATACAGAGATTCGATTTACTTCGAGTAAGCTTTATTACAGGGAAGAAGATGAACAAGGAAGAGTTGACGCTGGTTCTTAGCGGCGTTTTTAGTTGGCTAGTTGTATTTTTGTTGGATCATGCCATTTGGGCTTCCTCTTCCTATCACGCATTTTTATATATCTGTTTTCTCGCCATCTTCTTGTGGTTTTCTTACGCTAGGTTTAACCCCGCGCATCTGAGTGGCTTGCGTGGTGGTTTATTGATTCAGGGAATATGCTGCTTAATTTTAATGATCCCACTCAACCCTGAAGGGATCACGCCTATCTTGCTGGTAATTTGGGCTGCCGTCTTACCTGAAGTTTATAAGACCAGACAAGCCGCTCTGGTGCTGATAGGCATTAATACTGTCTATATTTTTGCGATTATCTTTGGCAGCTTACAAACTGAACATATCATGAAGTTTATTTCTTTCTTAGTGTTTGAAGTGTTTGCCTTTGCCTCAACTACATCAAGGATTAGAGAGCGATCACACCGTGCTGAACTACAAAAAAAGCACAGTGAGCTATTAGCGATGCGTTCTGTACTTGACCAAAGGCATCAAATGGAAGAAAGGCTAAGAATATCAAAAGAATTACACAATCATGTTGGAACTAAACTAACGGCATTGAGTCTTAGAGTCGAGCAAGCTAAACAAGCTCCCCAGCAAGATTATGTAGAGAACTTAGACTTAATCAAAACTGAAATTCGAAAGACCACACAAGATTTAAAAGCCGCGGTCACTCAGCTGAGAGATTCATCTCAGCGCGATTTGAAAGAAATGATTGATGCATTAGTGGCCAATATTCCAACGATAGAGGTTAATGTGCCCGAGCCTGTTGTCTTATCTGATTCAGAATTAACAGAGAAGCTCTTTTTCTGTCTTCATGATGCAATTAATAATGCCATTGAGTTTGGCCAAGCAACGCGTTTTACCTTGACACTAGAAGATGCCACTCCGCTTACCCTAAAACTGAGTAACAATGGAAGGGTGACTAACGATGATGTTAATTCTGCATGTGTTGACTCAGTGTTGAAAAATATGAATCCTTTCGTATCAACTGCGACCATTTTGCCAAATACCCGCCAGCAGGGCATGAGTTTATTTTTGAAACTTGATGAACAATTTTAAGTAAAACAATAGCTTAACTAAATCCTGATAATTGCTGTTCAAGCGTTGTGATATAACATAGTTAATGTGTTATAATCACGCCCCATTTTACTATTAAGTCAGTTAGTAGGAACTTAATTTGCAATCAACAGACATTACAGACAATAAGCGTAATTGGTTGGATAAGCTTGGTATCGTATTCACTTCGTTGTGTGCGATGCATTGTATTTTCTTGCCCGTGCTCATTCCTGTTTTACCTTTACTAGGACTAAGCTTTTTCTCCTCTCATGCTTATGAACTAGTGAGCCTGCTTGTTGCATTTGCGATTGGTTTTGTAGCCTTATTTTCAGGGTTTCACAAACACCATCGCAGTTTATATCCCTTCTACTCGCTCACTTTAGGTATTTTTGTTTATGCTAACCGCGAAACATTTGGCAGTGCTTACGAACCATTAATTGTGGGAGTTGGCTCTGCGTTAATTATTTTCGCGCATGTTTTGAATATTAAGTTATGCAACAGCTGTAAAGGTTGCGCTGAGCACCACGATAACCAGCAAGCTGAAGCTTAATTTCACTCTTAATGTGACCCAGTTAACATAAACAACATCTGTTACTTGAAGCGAGTTTGAGTCGTTATAAAATAAGCAACGAACTCAGGCAAGATGCCTATTTCTATAGCCCCTAAAACTATAGATTTTGGATGAGTCGATACTGTGGTGAGTATCGACTTTATCGTTTCAAGGAAGACTGTTTTTTCTTATATGAGAACCAGTTAACATTAACTTCATGTCGTTTAGATAAACTGTAATGACTCGAATTAAAGACAAGGAATCATCATGAGATTTTTTACTGCATCAATGCTAGCGTGTTGTACTTCTTCTGCATTCGCAATGGAGAACGCCACTGAAAGCGGAACACTTATGCCTGTCGCTCTTCTAGGTTTATTAGTTTTAGCGTGTGTGGGTTTAGTTTTACGCCACGAAAAATAATTTATTACTTCTTTTTACTTACTTTAAGCCTCTGCCTGTGCAGGGGCTTTTTTTTTTGTGTTATAACGTCATTGACGACTCTAATGTATTGAAAAACCGATGAAACACCTGCTTTTTATTATTTTGTTTAGCTTTTCTTTTTCTGCCTTTTCGCAAGCTAAATTCACTTTACAGCCCAATGCTGAAATAGGTGAATTAAGCTTTGATGAACAAGCTCTATGTGAAGTTGCTACAGCCACCAAAACCTACTTAGCTAAAGGACGTGCCTATGATGAAAAAGCCAATCATCCAGGTACTGTCATCCCGGGCCTTAGTCTTGAACAGGTTAAACAGACACTTAACTTTCTTTGTCAGGTGGTAACTGAAGATAAGCAACAGGGAAATGCTAGTCGATTAAAACAGGCTGATTTTTTAAAGCAACATTTCAATGTTTATCATTGGCAACCTGATTTAAAGCAGGCAGAAAAATACGCTGAAGAAACTAATCACCAAGGAAAAGCTAGAATTTTAAACGCGATACCTGATGATCAACTTCTGCTTACTAAATACTACACTAAGCTACTTAAAGCGAGTCCCGTTAAAACCTCTACCTACAATCATGCACTTTATCGCTTACCTTATGATGAACAAGGACTCACTATTGAGCAAGCACAGGAAAAACGCAGCAAGCTTAGTCGCTTTAAATACACGCGTCAGCAGGTTATGAAGGGGGTATTGGATGAAAACAAGCTCGCTGAGCCTATGGTATGGCTGACTGAAGCCGCGTTACATGATGTGTTATTACAGGGTACTGGCGTGCTGGATCTTGGTGATCGCACTGAGTATTACAATGTTCATCGCAATAATGGCATTAGCTATGATTATGCCCTAGGCAAAGATCAACAAGCGCGTTATTGGTATTTCGCCAAAGTACCTAGCATCATGGGATATGGGAAAGAAATCACCAGTAAAATAGCGTTAAGAGAACAAGTGAGTTTGGCAGGCAATGTTAAAGCGCTTGGTTTAGGTAAACTGATCATGTTGAGCTACCAACAAAAAGGGGATGACAAACTGAGGAGCCGGTTAGCTATTTTGGCTGATGAGGGAGGCGCATTTGATAATAATTTGTTCCAACTCGATTTGCTCGTCGGTAGCTACTACGGCTGGAAAGATTATCACCAAGCTAATAAAAACACGCCTGATTTTGCTAAGGCACAGATTTTATTGAAAAAATGATATTGCAATCAGTAATATTAAGTTTTAGCTTACTACAGAAGGCTTGGTTGAAAGACATTGCATGGAGCAAACTTAAATGAAGGTTTATACGGCTAGGCAGGCCATTTTTAATAGGCAGCAAAATGTTGTCGCTTATGAATTACTGTTTCGAGACGGACCAGAGAACTTTTTCCCCGACGTTGATGCCCATGAAGCAACATCGAAGCTCATCATGCGAACGCACCTTAATCAAGGGCTATCAATTTATAGTGAAAACAAACCTGTACTCATTAACTTTGGCCAAGCTTCATTGGAGTCGGGTTTACCTAGCTTATTACCTAAAAATAAAGTAATGATTGAGATCTTAGAAGATGTTGAGCCTTCAGACGAGGTCTTTGAGTTATGTCGAGAGCTATTCCATCAGGGCTATCACATCGCACTTGATGACTTTGTCTACAAACCCGAATGGAAACGATTTTTCAAATTTATTAAGTTAATTAAATTCGACATTATGCGCACGCCTATCGATGATGTTGCGCCTTTAATTCCGGCGATTAAAAAGCTAAAACGGGTGAAAATTTTAGCTGAAAAAGTTGAAACCAAAGCGGAATTCGAAGCTTGTCGAAAGCTAGGATTTGACTATTATCAAGGCTATTTTTTCTGTAAACCTGAGATAAAAGAAAGAAACGATGTGGAAGGTAACCCACACGTCTTGATGATGCTGTATAAAGAAATAGCAAAGCAACAGCTCAATGTTGAATCCGTCAGTTTGTTCTTTGAGCAAGATGTCAGCTTGACCTACAAATTACTGCGCTTTATCAATTCAGGCGTGATGCCGCTTACGCAAGAAATAACGTCTATCAAACAAGCTCTTATTTATTTAGGTGAAGCACAGACACGTAAATTGATTGCGCTATTAGTAACGAGCTTGTTGACTGAAGGAAAACCCAGAGAGTTACTGCGCATTGCGATTGTACGTGCCAAGCATTGTGAGCTTGTTTGTACTAAACGTTTTCCTGGCCAAGCCGAGCTAGGCTTTTTAACTGGGCTTTTTTCTTTATTAGACGCCATATTAGATAGCCCTATGTGTGTGGCATTAACGACATTGCCTTTGAGTGATGAAATCGTGTTAGCGTTGACTGAAGATGAATGTCAAAACCCTCTAGCCATCTCATTGCGAGCCATCTGTTATTTTGAGCAAGGGCAGTGGTATAACACGCAAAGAGAATCGAGCAAAATTCAAGTTGAGTACGATGAACTTGCTGCTTACTACCAAGATGCACTGTCTTGGGCGCAGCAATTTGAGCCGAATTAAATTATATGTAACAGTAAAGTAACCCTTCTCGAAATTTTAATATTAGGGCGGCATAATCCTCGTCGATTTAATTTGAGGTTTAATTATGTCTTTACCCAATCCTTTTAAAGCGCACTTAACTGAACACCTACAAGCTGTATTTGAACGTAGCCAAGCGTTAATGAGCCTAGAAGACGACTTAGAATATTGGCAAATGTGTATGGAAATGGGTATGAACCCAGATCAGGCCGTTAATGTATATCAATTAGAAAACAGCTTTTTAGCTGAAGCGGAATAAGCTATTTTAGCCTTTTAAAAAACGATATAATGTCAGCATTATTTTCTGCAATTAGGTGCATTATGTCAGACTCTCGCCTCGTTTACTCGACCGATCAAGGTCGCATTTCAGAACCGAAAAAAGAACAACAAGCCGAAACATTTAGCGACGGTTTCATCCGCGTTAGACGTGAAACGAAAGGGCGAAAAGGCAAAGGTGTGATCACTATTGCTGGTTTACCGCTCGTTGGCGCAGAGTTAAAAGCACTCGCTCAGACCCTAAAGAAGAAATGCGGAACAGGCGGTGCAATTAAAGATGGGATCATCGAGATTCAAGGCGATAAGCGAGACGTCATCAAAGCTGAACTTGAAAAGCAAGGCTATAAAGTGAAGTTAGCCGGTGGATAAAGAAAAAAGCGGTTGGTGATTATTCACTAACCGCTTTTTTTAAACACTGAAATGGATATTGTCTATTAGCCTCGCAGGACCGACAAACACTGCGGCTAAGATAACAAAATGCTGGGTATTGGCATTGGCATCAGCCAGTGTGGTTGCATCGAGCACCTCGACATAATCGATTCGCAAGTCAGCTTGCTCAATATTACTGCTAATCGTTTGTTTTAAATAAGTAAAGTCACGATTACCTTCACTGAGGTAGCGCTTGCCATACATCAAGCCTTTATAGATAGCCGTTGCTTGTTTTTTCTCATCTTCATGTAAATAGCCATTGCGGCTGCTCATGGCTAAACCTGATTCTTCTCTGACCGTTGGCACCCCAATAATTTCAATGGGCATGTTTAAGTCTTCAACCATGGTTTTGATGATAAATAATTGCTGAAAGTCTTTCTCTCCAAAGCAAGCAACATCAGGTTGGACAATATTAAATAATTTGGCCACTACCGTTGTTACACCGCGAAAGTGGTTCTTTCGACTATTACCACATAAGATATTGCCCAAATCGGGTACATCGACATACGTTTGGTTGTCTAAGCCCTTTGGATAAACTATTTCTGGTGTGGGGGTGAACAATAGGTCTGTACCGTGTTTAGTCAATGCTGCTTGGTCGTCAGCTAGAGTGCGTGGGTAGTTATCTAAATCTTCATTCGCACCAAACTGCATTGGATTGACAAAGATGCTCGATACTACTTTATCTGCTCTTTTCTTCGCTTCATCAATTAGGCTGAGGTGCCCTTGATGTAAATTGCCCATTGTCGGAACAAAAGCAATAGTTAAACCATCTGCACGCCAATCTAAAATTTGATTGCGTACTTTTTCAACGGTATCGACTGTTAACATGTCTGCAGCGTCCTTAAAAAGTATGTTCTTGTGCTGGGAAGGTTTTGTTTTTTACTTCCTCTACAAAGCTTGCTACAGCTTGGCGAATGTCGCCAGTTTGCGCTAAATAATTCTTTGAAAACTTAGGAATATGGCCCGCACTAATACCTAATATGTCGTGCATAACGAGCACTTGAGCATCGGTATCAACGCCTGCCCCTATACCAACAACAGGCACATCAACGGCTTCAGTGATCGCTTTTGCAAGGCTTGCCGGAACACATTCAAGTAATACCATTTGAGCGCCAGCTGCGACTAAGTTTTTAGCATCTTCAATCATTTGTTGTGCACTATCATCTTCACGACCCTGAACTTTATAGCCGCCAAATACGTGTACAGATTGAGGTGTTAATCCCAAGTGCGCACAAACAGGTACTGAGCGCTGACTAAGCATAGTAATGGTCTCGGCTAACCAAGCTCCACCTTCTAATTTTACCATTTGCGCACCTGCTCTCATTAACTTAGCAGCATTATCGCAAGCTTGCTCAGGTGTGGCATAACTCATAAATGGCATATCTGCGAGTATAAAGGTTGAGTTTACACCTGCTTTGACGCAACGCGTGTGATAAGCCATTTCGTCAATTGTGACGGCTAAAGTGTCATCGCCACCTTGAAGCACCATACCTAAAGAGTCGCCGACCAATAGCATATGAACACCTTGTTCGTCGAATAATTTAGCAAAGCTTGTGTCATAAGCAGTCAAAACAGTGAATTTTTCACCATTTTGCTTCATTTTATTCAAAGTAGAGATGGAGATTTTCTTATTCATTACGAAACCTGGTCACAATTAAGTTTGGTTAATCCATTGAGTGGTACTTTTTTCAATAAGTCGTTAATGCAAGTACCATCCGGTAACTGACAGTTGGTATTTAATTCAGCAAGTGGATAAAGCACGAACTCTCGTTGAGCTAGACCATAATGCGGCACGGTTAATCTATCAGTTGAAATTTGTTCATCACCAAAGAGTATAATATCTAAATCAAGTGTTCTGGGGCCCCAGCGTTCATATTTACGGACTCGGCCTTGTTCCAGTTCAATTTTTTGTAAAGCATCGAGCAGGGTAATCGCATCGCCTTGCCAGTTGAAGCTTGCAACTGCATTGACGTAGTCTGGCTGATCTTGTGGTCCCATTGGCTTGCTGCCGTAAAAGGATGAACACTGTAGCTCAGATAGGTTAGGCAATTGCTCAAGGGCTTTTAACGCTGCGTTTAACTGGGCTACAGGCGTGGATAAATTGCTACCTAGGCCAATAAAACATTGGGTCATAATGTATTAATCTTGTTTTTTAGGCTTATTGCTTGAACGCCTTTTGTTATATCGGCGTTTTTTGTAAGGACCGCGTTTTTTGCTTGGATCTTTTACATCTTGCATCAAGCCTGACTTTTCTTTGGTGTTAGCTTGTTGGAATTGTGTCCACCACTGAGCAAGCTCTACTAATTCACCACCTTCAATTTCTGATCTCAGTAGTAAGAAATCATATGCGGCACGGAATTTAGGGTGTTCAAGTAATCTAAATGGGCGCTTGCCTTGTCTGTTGTGTAAACGCGGTTGGTTTGACCAAATATCGCGTATCATGCTGGCAAAGCGTTTGGGTATAAATATTCGATATTTATTGCTATCGAGTGCTTCTGTTATCGCAATTTGTAGCGCATCGTAACTAGGTAAACCACTTTCGCTGGCCAGTTCGGTGGCACGTGCTTCCACACCATACCAAAACATGGTTGCGTATAAGAAAGCAGGCGTTACTCTTTGATTGTTTGCAATTCGTTCATCTGTGTTGCTCAGTGCTAAACAGAACAGTTGATAGCCTTTTGAGTTTTCAACCGCAACCGTTTTACCCAGTTGCGGAAACATTTGCTGGAATAAGCCAAATTCAACTAACTTTTTAAATGTGGCTAAACCTTTACCATTCATAAAAAGTTTTAAACTTTCTTCAAACAAACGTGCTGCAGGAATATTGTTTAATAAAGGTGCCAGCTCTTTTATTGGCGCGGCAGTAGCAGGGGCGATTTCCATATCGAGCTTAATTGCAAACCTGACCGCGCGTAACATACGAACAGGGTCTTCTCTGTAACGCGTTTCAGGGTCACCAATTAACTCTATTTGTCTTTTATTGATCGCTTCTACGCCTTGCCAATAATCGCGAATACTGTAATCCGCAATACTGTAGTAAAGGGCGTTGATTGAGAAATCACGGCGTTCAGCATCTTCGTCTATCGTGCCATAAACATTATCGCGCAATAGCTGTCCGTCTTCACTCTGCTTTGATACGTTTTTACCATCGGCCTTTTCTTCGTGATGACCGCGAAATGTAGCGACTTCAATAATATCTCGACCAAAAACAATGTGAGCTAAACGAAAACGGCGACCGATTAGACGGCAGTTTGAGAATAAGCTTTTAATTTGCTCAGGGGTGGCATTGGTTGCAATGTCAAAATCTTTTGGTTTTAAACCTAATAACAAGTCACGAACACCACCACCTACTAAGTAGGCTTCAAAGCCTGCATCGTGCAGGCGATATAAAACCTTTAACGCGTTTTTGTGAATATCACGACGCGAAATAGGGTGGTTATCTCTGGGGATTATGGCTAAGTTGCCCGCGGTTTTTGACGCTTTTTTGCGTTTACTGCGATTGACAACTTTCTTACATAATTCGATGACTTGTCTGATAATGGAACCTTTACTACTGAGCGATAAATTTTAGCGCCAATAATATACCAGAGTCCCCTTCTAACGCTAGCTAAACCTTTATTTGTATGGATTTTGCCAGTTAATAATCGCCCAATCTAAGATGGTTTGATTATTTTCGTGAATGAGCGCTTTTGGCGGCTGTTGTTTTAATGCAATTAATGCATCAAAAAGCAATGCTGAGGATTGTGAGATATCCAGTGCTGGGGCGTGGTTTTGTTTACTGAGCTTGCGGCCATCTGCAGCCATCATTAATGGAACGTGGCCAAAGGTTGGTAACTTTGCCTTAAGTGCTTTAAACAAATCAATTTGCCAAACCGTGGTAGGCAGTAGATCGGCGCCGCGAATTACATGGCTAATATTTTGAAAGCTATCATCCATAACAACTGCTAATTGGTAGGCAAACAAACCATCCCGGCGGTGAATTAAAAAGTCTTCTTTGGCTTGATTGATATCTGCTTGGTAATGGCCTAGATAACAGTCGTTAAAGCTAAGGGTTGCATCTTGGTGTTTAAAACGGATTGCATGACCCTCTTTAGGCAAGCCTTTATCTCGACAGAAGCCATAATAATGGCCGCCTTGTTGTTTTATTTGTTTGCGCGTGCACTCACAAGCAAATGCATCCCCCGATGATAGCCAGCTATTTAATTGCTCGCGATATGCATCATGACGTTCGCTTTGATAGAGCACGCTATCGTCCCAATAAAGATTAAATGCTTCTAGGGTCTTTAATATGAGTTTATCAGCCCCTTTTTCCTCTCTTGGTGGATCGATATCTTCGATGCGAACTAACCATTTACCAGCGTGATGTTTAGCATCTAAAAAGCTAGCAAGGGCTGCAACTAAAGAGCCAAAATGTAATGGCCCTGAAGGTGAGGGAGCAAAACGGCCAATGTATTGTGGATGAGACATAAGTTGGATGAATTAAAAAAGGCTTCTTAAAAAGAAGCCTTTTAACTGATAAAAAGAAAAGGGCTTAACCCGCCATTTGCTTTTCTTTAATTTCAGCAAGTGTTTTACAATCGATACATAAATCGGCTGTAGGGCGCGCCTCTAGACGGCGAATACCAATTTCAACACCACATTCTTTACAGAAGCCAAAATCGTCCTCTTCAATTAATTGAAGCGTTTTTTCGATTTTCTTGATCAGTTTGCGTTCACGGTCACGTGCGCGAAGCTCTAAGCTGAACTCTTCTTCTTGAGCTGCTCTGTCAACCGGATCAGGGAAGTTTGCAGCTTCATCTTGCATGTGCACCATAGTTTTATCTACTTCTGCACGTAGTTGGCTGCGCCAAGCTTCCAAGATTTTCTTGAAGTGAGCAAGTTGCTCCGTGTTCATGTATTCTTCGCCTGGCTTTTCTTGATATGGGTCTAAACCAGCAGTTGCCATAATACCAAGTGGTTTTTTATCTTTGCCAGCAGGCATACGATGGTCTCCTAATCGTGCTACATCTGTTCTGAAATAGTTTAAGGCGGCTATCTATACCAGAAACTTCTATTTCAAACAACTTTTAATTATAAACTAGTGAGCTAAATAGTGTTAATTGGCTAGATATTGTTGTTAAATTAATCTACTGAAATGAAAAACGCCCGCCAGAGGCGAGCGTTTTATAGACGGTTAGCTTTCCATTTTTTTGCAAAGCACCCTAGCTTTGCGTCCTTTGTTCACTCTACCTTGAGTGAAAAAACATCATGTTTGTCCTAGTGCATCCTGCGTTTTTTCGTGTCCTTGAAAAAACAATTTCCTTCGTAAAATCCAGAGTATCCTTTTAGGTCATCCTCAACCTAGCTCGACTTTCCTAGTCATCATCCCTGCTCCGATGTGTTTAATAATAGGTTAATCTGTTTTGATCGCAACTGACCTATTTTCAGTAAGTCGTTAATTTCTCATCTCTAAAATAGCCTTGATATATATAAGATTCTGATTTTTATTGTTTTTCTATCTATTTGCCAGATGAAAATTGGGTTATGTAAAAGGAAAAACTTACACGGGTGTGGGAAATGTCTTACATGGCTTAAGGAGGATTTCCTCAAGCCATAATTTTGCTATTTACGAATTCCTTCAATATTTAAGCTAAGGTAGACGTTAGCAGAGTCTGGCCCCAGTGTGTTTTTTATACCAAAGTCTTCAAGAGCAATTTCGGTTGTACCTGTGAAGCCGACTCGGTAGCCTCCCCAAGGGTCTTTACCTTCGCCAACTTTTTGGGCATCAATTTCAATTGATTTAGTCACACCGTGCAAAGTGAAATCACCTGTAATACTGAGCTTTCCATTTCCTTGGTCTTTTACTTGCGTACTAACAAACTTTGATGTTTTGTGATTGGTCACAGATAAAAAATCGCCACTGCGCAAGTGCTTGTCTCGCTCTGCGTGGTTTGAGTCAATACTGGCAGGGTCGATATTAACAGTAATTTGGGCTTGTTCTGGTTTACTCGCATCATAGCTAAATTCACCATCAAAACGATTAAAGCGACCAGTTAACCAGCTATAGCCTAAGTGTTTTATTTTGAATTCGATTGATGCGTGGGCACCTTTAGTATCAATAATATAGTCGTTTGCTTGTACTGAGTTAGCAAATATCGCACTGATTGCGAATATACTGCCTGCGATAACTTTTTTCATAACGGGCTCCTGTTGAAGAATGTTTAGTTGTGTTTTGATTTAAACCACATGCGGCTTAGTGTTACGTCTTTGTCGATAAAATGATGCTTAAGTGCAGCTGTTGCGTGTAAAACCACTAAGCCAATTACACTGTAAGCTAACCATTTATGGATACTGCCAGCGAGCTCAGCTTGTTGCTCGCCTTCTGCTATCAATGCAGGGATAGCAATCAGTTCAAATATTTCAATTGAGCGTCCATCTGCTGTTGATATTAAGTAGCCTGTGATAAAAATGCTGAAAACCAAGACGTAGAGCATTAAGTGTGTCATGTGGGCTGCTAATTTTTGCCAAGCTTGCTTGGCTATGGGCGAGGGCTGCGTTGATGTCAGCCGATTCACTAATCGCCAGATAAATAGCAAGGCGAGAATCACACCTATACTTTTATGTAGCTCCATACTGGTGCGATACCAAGCGTGGTAATAGCTTAAATCGACCATCCAGAAACCCAAGCCAAATAAAGCTAAAACAAGTATTCCTGTTAGCCAATGTAGGCATTTACTGGTGGTGTTATACGAAGTTGGGCTAGCCATTTCAAATCTCTCAATAAAGGTGTTATCCAAATATTAAGACAATTAAATAAAAAGAAAATGGCAAAAAAAGGGTCAAACCTTTCGCTTTTGGCGAAAGGTTTGAGGAGTAGGGGAGCGGTTAGTCTGCTTTGTATAAATGTACGTCTTGCTGCGGGAATGGAATTGAAATATTTTCTTGGTCAAAGCGCAGTTTAACTTCACGCGTGATGTCCCAGTACACATCCCAATAGTCAGCTGTTTTCACCCAAGGACGAACAATAAAGTCAACTGATGATGAATTTAAAACGTGCACTTTGATGTTACGTGCTGGCTTTGGTAAAACCTTCTCGTGCTTATCAACGATCTCTTGTAACACTCGTTCAGCTTTGGCGATATCGTCGCTGTAGCCAATACCAAATACCATATCAACACGTCGCACTTTTTGTGCGGTCACGTTTTTAATGACATCGCCCCAGATCTTACTATTAGGTAATACCAAGGTCTGGTTATCGAAAGTAAGAATGGTCGTCGAAACTAAATTCATACTCTTAACTTCACCTGATACACCTCCAGCGACTTCAACTACATCTTTCACATCATAAGGACGATAAATTAAAATCATTAAGCCTGATGCAAAGTTGCCCAAAGTATCTTGCAAGGCGAAACCGATAATGAAACCTGCTACGCCTAGACCCGCTAAGATAGGTGCTAGTGAAATCCCCAGTTGAGCTAAAGCAATTAAAATACCTATGATTAAAATGATGCGAGAGGCGATAGAGACAATCATCTCTTTCATTAAGCTAGATAAGTTTAAGTTTGATTTATCTAAGCTCTTGTAAAGCACTTTCTTAGCGACATTTGATAACTTGATGAATAAGTAAAGAATGACGGCAATGATGAATATTTTAAAAATAATCTCTCCGCCGTTTTGAGCAAAGAACTCACCAAAACCTTCAAACCAGCTGTTAATTAGGTTGGTAATCACTGAAGCGTGTAATAAGTTAGAGCTGATTTCTCCACCTGAAGCTAATAGTGCTTGTTGGTAGTAATCCGTATTGATATCAAATTCAAGTAAGTGACTGATCGTTTGCTCTAAACTCGATCGGCTTAGTTTTAAGGTTTCTGTAGAGAAAGTTTTTCTGTCTAATAAACTTGCTTCCTCTGGTTTTAGCGCTAAAAGTTTTTCTATTTCACCAATTTCAGTATCTAAAAATTCCAGTTTACCTGTAAGTAGCTCTGCGCGCTCTGTCAGTGCTTTTTTAACGTAAGCCGTTGTTTTTGCATCTTCTAAATTAGCCAGTTTTAGATTTTCTAAATGACCTACTAATAACGTTAAAGCTAAATCTTGCTTTTCGTTATGGCGCATATATAGCTCAAAACCGTCAATGGTGAATTGGTCTAATTTTGCTGATGCTGTTTTGTATGTTTTTTGCTCTTTTTTGATGGTATCAGCAATAAATCCACCAATTGGCATTAAAAAGCTTTCTAGTTGTTTTTTTGTTGCTTCATCAAGTGGTTGTTCACGTGCTTGATCAACTAAATTATCTAAGCTTTCAAAAGCGATAAGCTGCTTTTGGGCAATGAGGTAGTTAAGTGCTTGTGCATCACTACCTGTTAAGTTTTTTACTTCACTGCGCAAAGCTTCAATTTCGTTATAGCGCTTTTGATAACGCTTAATTTTTTGTTCGATTTGTTGTTGCGGGGTTAAGTTTGTTTGAGTTGCTTGGGCATAACTAAAGCCAGCAAAGCTCATTAGTATGGCGAATAGCCAAATAATGGGTTGGCGCATTTGAATCTATCCTTAGTTTTTAGATTTTAAAATCTGCATTAGGATAGTTGTTTTTGTATAAAAATGTTAGAGATTAACGTTACTTTAATATAACTGGTTAGAGATTTTCTAGACTTAAATAACCGAACAGTTTTTGTTTTTCTTGTTCGCTCAAACTTAAGATGCGTTTGATGTTGTTCTCGGGGATCGCATCAACATCTGGAAAATGATCGATGCCTCTAGATAAACTATCTTCTCTTAAAATGTGTAGGATCGGAAATGGAGAACGATTAGTTAGATTCTGCTCGTCATTGGCGGGTAAACCTTCAAAACAATACTCTGGATGAAAGCTGGCAATTTGATAGGTGCCAGACCAATCATACTCATCGAGAAGGGCGTCTGCTTGTTCAAATAGGAAGTCGTTGTAATGATGAAAATCACTCAACATATTGGGTACAATCAAGAGTGTGGTATCGAGCTCATCAGCATTGGTTACGCAAAGCTTATCTAGCTCAGCCTTTAAGTCATCGGCTAAATCACCATCGTATTTTGCATCACTGATACTGATACGGATTTGTTTATTTTTATGTGGCTTGGCTGCAAAAGGGCACAGGTTTAAACCGATGACAACTTGTACAAGCCAAGTTTCAACGGCTTGTTGGATAGGTGTATCTGTAATTAAAGCCATGTGCCGAGTTCAATTAGCGAGCAGAGTGTTTCATGATTCGCTCTTTTTGGCGCGACCAGTCTTTGTCTTTGAGATCGGTTCGTTTATCGTGAGACTTTTTACCTTTACCTGTGAAAAACTCTAGTTTTACCCAACATTTCTTCCAATACATCGCCGTCGCTATTAGAGAGTAGCCTTGACGATCTCTTGCGCCGATTAAGCGATCTAATTCACGGCGGCTGAGTAATAGTTTACGGCTGCGCTCAGGGTTTGCCACAACGTGAGTCGAAGCTGCGTGAAGAGGTTGGATTTGTGCGCCGACTAAATAGGCTTCACCATTTTGAATGGTGACGAAGGTTTCTGAGATATTCACTTTACCAGCGCGAATACTTTTCACTTCCCAACCTTGTAGCTCGATACCCGCTTCAAATTTATCTTCGAGAATAAATTCATGACGTGCTTTTTTATTCAGCGCTATGGTATTGCTTTGTGGTTTGGCTTTGTTCTTCGCTTTACTCATGGTCTACTTTCTCAATCCTATTCGGCGGCATATTATACGGATTGGGGCTTAACTCGCCATTAAAATCTTTCTCAGATCTTTCTGCCAAATACAGATTATGTGTTAGAATCCGCGCTCTTTCGCAATTTGAGGTTAGTAGATGCCAACCATACAACGTGACGCGCTGGTTATGCACAGTGCCGAAACCATGTTTGATTTAGTTAATGACGTGTCTGCGTACCCTGAATTCTTACCCGATTGCCTTGGCGCAAAAGTGATCTCATCTAATGAAAGTGAAATGACTGCATCATTAAAAATCGGTAAAGGCGCTGTCAATAAATGGTTTACCACCTGCAATACCTTCATTGATAAAAACCAAGTTAAAATGACCTTGGTTGATGGCCCATTTAAACGTCTAACGGGTGTTTGGCAGTTTATCCCACTTGATGAAGAAGCTTGTAAAGTGAGTTTAGAGCTTGATTTTGAGTTTTCTAACAAATTAGTTGCCCTGGCTTTTGGTAAGATCTTTAATCACGTTGCCAATAATATGGTTAAAGCCTTCATCAGCCGAGCCAATCAGCTAGCTTAATATGTAGCCACAGTAAAAAAGTTATTCAATTTTATGAGCCAGAACAAAATACAAATAGAAGTTGTTTTTGCCTTACCACAAAAGCAAAGCCTTTTAGTCGTCGAGGTCGATGAAGGTGAAACGATTGAAAACTGTATCAAAGCTTCTGGAATTTTAGCGCTATACCCTGAAATTGACTTAGCCAAAAATAAAGTCGGTGTGTGGAGTCGCAACCGAAAGCTGACTGAAAGCATCAACGAAGGTGATCGCATCGAAATATACCGCCCACTGATCGCTGATCCCAAAGAGATTCGTCGCCGCCGCGCCGAAAAAGCCAAAGAAGAAGGCCGTGCGGATAAAGTTACCGGTGGTCGCCCCAATAAGTTGAGAAGTGAAAACAAAGCTTAACCCCCTCCAGCTTATTTGCATCTAGCTAAAATTTAATCAATATTTATATTCAATTCCTTTAAGTTAAGGGCGCTTTTCGCTATACTCGCGCGCCTTAATTTCCATTCACTTTTTAAGCAGATCTATTCATGTTTAACTTAATTAATAGTAACCAGTCGAACGTTAAAAATGACGTTCTTTCCGGTGTTACTGTGGCGTTAGCCTTAGTACCGGAAGCGGTTGCCTTTGCCTTTGTTGCAGGGGTTGAGCCTATGGTCGGGCTTTATGCGGCCTTTATGATGGGCTTGATCACCTCTATTTTTGGTGGTCGCCCAGGTATGATTTCAGGTGCAACAGGCGCAACAGCTGTTGTGTATGTTTCACTCGTTGCTATGCACGGTGTTCAATATTTATTTGCCGCAGTTATTCTCGCCGGTCTTATTCAAATACTCGCGGGTATATTCAAGCTCGGGAAGTTTATTCGAATGGTCCCTCACCCCGTAATGCTGGGGTTTGTTAACGGTCTTGCCATCGTTATTTTACTTGCACAATTTGGCCAGTTCTTGGTTAAGAACGATGTGGGTGAAATGGTGATTATGGAAAGCGGCATGATGACAACTATGGTTGCTTTGATTGCTTTAACTATGGCTATTTGCCACTTCCTACCTAAATTCACAACAGCCGTACCTGCCGGCTTAGTTGCTATTGTTACTGTGACTTTGCTAGTGATGGGGTTAGATTTAGAAGCGCGTACCGTTATTGATTACGTCCGTGATATGTTACCTGCAGAGCAAGCAGCCACTGCAAGCTTACAGGGTGAACTGCCTAGTTTCGCCATCCCTGTCGTGCCATTTACGATGGAAACTTTCCTCATTGTTTTACCTTATGCGCTCATTATTGCTGCGATTGGTTTAATCGAATCGTTATTAACATTGAGCTTGATTGATGAGATCACGGATACTCGTGGTAAAGGCAATAAAGAGTGTATTGGTCAAGGTTTAGCCAACACTACTAACGGCTTCTTTGGTGGTATGGGTGGTTGTGCCATGATTGGTCAATCTATGATTAATATCAATTCCGGTGGTCGTGGTCGTCTATCGGGCATTACTGCTGCCTTAGTATTACTGGGCTTTATATTATTTGCAGCCAGTTTGATAGAAATGATCCCATTAGCGGCTTTAGTCGGCATCATGTTTATGGTTGTATTGGGCACATTTGAATGGTCGTCGCTGCGTATTATGCGCAAGATACCGGCAACCGATGCTTTCATTATCATCCTAGTATCAGGTGTTACTGTTATTTATGACCTTGCCGTTGCGGTAATTATTGGTGTGATCGTATCTGCATTAGTATTTGCTTGGAAACACGCGAAGCACATTCATGCTGAAACATCGGTCGATAAAGATGGGCAAAAAGTATATGAGTTAAGAGGCCCGTTATTCTTCGGTTCTGTGAGTCATTTTAAAGAGCTTTTCGACCCAATTAATGACCCTGAGCACGTAGTTATTGAGTTCCAACGCTCAAAGATTTCTGACCATTCAGGCATTGAAGCGCTTGATAGTCTGGCAGATAAATACAAAGCGCAAAATAAACAATTGCATATCCGACACTTAAGCCCTGAGTGTAGGCAATTGCTTAAACGCGCGGGTAACATGTGCGAAGTGAATGTACTTGAAGATCCTAACTATCATGTTGCTACAGATAAGTTAGATTCTTAATTGAATTTAGATATAAAAAAGCCCGTCACGTGACGGGCTTTTTTGTCTCTTAAAGGTATACTTTTTACTCTGAAATCTGCCTTTTGAGCAAATCTTCAGGTTGATTTTGCGATATTAAATGTGTCGAATCATCTTCAATAGCCATATCAACCGGTTTATCTTCCACGTGGGTTTCTGCCTCTATTGACAGGTTAAATGCCTCAGCATTCCAACCGCCACCAAGCGCTTTGTATAAATTTACATAGGATGATTGTAGCGCTTGTGCAGCTGCAGAAAAATCCTGCTGAGATTGTGCTTGGCTGCGCTGAGCATCTAATACATCCAAGTATGAAACGACGCCGTTGTCGTAACGCAAGCGAGCTATTCTTAAATATTCATTTGTCGCGGCTAACAGCTCTTTTTTTAGTACAAATTCGACCTGATTTTTATGCACATTTTCAATGGCTTCTGCTGTTTCTCTAAATGCGGTAAAAATCGACTTGCGGTAATTGAGAATAGCTTCTCGATATTCAGAACGCTTGTTATCAACATTGGCTTTAGTCGCTCCCCAGTTAAAAATTGGCATCCGGATGTCAGCACCGATTTCCCAGTATTCTGCATTATCGAGTAGGGTATCAAACTCTAAACTTTTAGCTCCGACTTCACCGATTAACGAAATATTCGGAAAGTAATCCGCTTTTGCTACCCCAATATTCGATGTAGCTGCGTAGAGCTTTCGTTCAGATGCGATAATATCTGGACGGCGCTTGAGTAAGGTGGATGGCAAGCCAACAGGAATGCCCTTGTTCTTTAAACTGATCTCCGTTCTACTCGGGATATTTAACTTTTTAGGGGACTGATCCAACAAAATAGAAAGCTGATACATCTGTGAATTTAACCGGTTGTGCAGCGCGGGTAATTTGAGTTTTTCTTGCACCAACTCAACATTGCTTTGACTCACATCTAAACCAGAAATTACGCCCTGTTTGTGTCTTAGCTCGGCAATGCGCTTAGACTTTTCTCGAGCCGTAATATTATTTTGCGTTAACCAAATTTGATGCTGTGTGTCTTGGATTTGGTAATAAAGGTCTGCTACTTGGGCGATAAGTGATATTTTGGCAGCGTAAAAATCTGCTTGTGTGGCTTGTAGATCTGCAATTGCAGCATCTTTTGCACGTCTTAACTTACCCCACAGATCAAGCTCCCATGTGACATAACCAGTCCATTTAAATTCATTGTCTACTTTAGGATCTGAGGTCAGCGCCGCGCTGGTTTTTTCTCTGTCTGCATCAAAGTTCATCGCAAGCTGTGGTGAGTAATCAGCATCGCGTTGTATTAACCCTGTTTGTGCACGGTACACTCGTTCACTTGCTATCCGTAAATCAATATTTTTGTTTAGTGCTTTTTCAATTAAGCCTTGTAAGTGTTCATCTTGATAAAAGCTACGCCACTCTTGTTCTGCTATTGATGCATCTGGTGAAAAATATTGATTTTCCAATTGCCAATTGGGGAGTTCTTGCTGACTCACTGGTAATGACTCAGCTTTCTGATAATCGGGACCTACCGCGCAACCTGTCAGGGCTAAAGTGAGTAAACTCAGGCGAAATGGAGCTAAATATTGATTGAACATGGTTTAGCCCTCCTGCTCTTGTTTGCTCGATACCGGAAAAAAGCGGGCTCGTAGTTGTTCGGCTAGTTTAATAAAAATCACGAAAAATAAAGGAACGAGCACAATGCCAATACTGGTTGCCATCAACATACCACCTAAGGTACCCGTTGAGATTGCTTGTCTTGCTTGTGCCCCAGGGCCTGAAGAAATAACTAAAGGCATAATACCTAAAATAAATGACACAGATGTCATAACAATTGGGCGGAACCTTTGTTTTGCTGCTTCTATAGAGGCATCAACAGGGCTAAAACCTTTTTCTTGGTAAAGGGTACGGGCAAACTCAACAATGAGTATTGAGTTTTTCGCAGAAAAACCGACTAGCGCAACGGCGGATATTTGGAAAAATAAATTGTTTTCAATACCTCGCGCATAAACAAACAGCGCTGCACCGGCCAGAGCAATCGGAACAATCAATAATACAGGGATGGGAATGAGCCAGCTTTCATACAAAGCCGCTAAAAAGAGGTAAATGAAAATGATCGCTAACAGCATCGCTGCGCCAGCTTGACCACTGGCATTTTTTTCTTGGAAAGACATGCCTGTCCATTCATAGCCAAAACCTTGTGGCAGAAATTCATTTGCTAATTTTTCTAATGCGGCCATGGCTTGACCTGAACTATAACCCGGAGCAGGTGTGCCACCTAAACTGGCACTGGTAAATAAGTTGTGTCGAGAAATCGAACCTGCACCTGCACCATATTCAATTTTGGCCAGCATTGACAGTGGGATCATCGCACCTGAACTCGATTTGATATAAAAGCGTGCTAGGTCTTCAGGCCTGCGTCTAAATTCAGCTTCGGCTTGCACCTTAACCTTATAGGTTCGGCCAAACATATTGAAATCACTCGCTGAGCTTGAACCTGTTAGCTGCTTCAATAGACTGTTTAAGTCATTGAGATTGACGCCATAGGTTTTAACCATTTCTCTATCGACAACGAGTTTTAACATGGGGACATCACCACTTAATGTGGTACTGATTGAACCAATTTCAGGCAGAGCCTGAGCGCGTAAAATAAATTGTCTGGCCAGCTCTGCCAAGCCTTCTGAGTTTGCTCCACTTCTATCCTGTAACTCCATAGAAAAACCACTTCGTTCACCCATTCCGGCTATTGCAGGAGGTTGAAATACGCGATAAGTGAGCTCAGGGTATTTACTCAAGATTTGACTTACATCTTGCATCACATTTACCAATGCGAAGTCATCTCTTTGTTCCCACGGTTTTAAGACTATTTGGAAGTAGGCGTTTTCTTCACCTGAGCCATTACTGAGGTTTTCACCGGTTAAAGTAATAATTTGTTCAACAGCGGGGTGTGCTTTTAATTCTGCTTCAACCTTAAATGTGGTTTGACTGGTTCGGGTTACAGCTGTGCCAGGTTGTAGTTGGATATCTGCATAAAAGGTACCTTGGTCTTCAAGTGGCATAAAACCAATGGGCAATTGCTTCATGATAAAAATACCAATACCTACAAAAGCAGAAAACAGTACTAGTGAGCGTGCAGTTCGTTTAATGGTTTTCTTTACTGCGTCTGTGTATTTAGCGGTTAGGTTATCTAATATTTGATTAAACCAAGTGAAAAAAGCATGAGGTTTAGCGGGTTTTTGCATCAGCAAAGCGCATAGGGCTGGGCTCAAGGTTAAAGCGACTACAGTCGAAATCAATACCGCGACAGTTAAGGTGATGGCAAACTCTTTGTATAACTCGCCTGAAATACCCCCTAAAAAAGCGACGGGTAAAAATACCGCGGCAAGTACTAGAGACGTGGCAATGAGCGCTCCAGTTAATTCTTGCATCGCAATTGAGGTCGCCTTGGCAGCACTAACGGCTTGCTCTTGAATGATTCGTTCGACATTTTCAACGACGACAATGGCGTCGTCTACCACTAAACCTATTGCTAACACCATAGCTAATAAGCTGATTGTGTTGATGGTAAAACCAAAGGCCGCTAAAAAGGCAAACGTACCTATGATAGAAACAGGGGCGGCGAGCATAGGTATGAGGGTGGTGCGCCAGTTTTGTAAAAATAAAAAGACCACTGCACCGACTAGAACGAGTGCTTCGATTAAGGTTTTTGCGACTTCGTAAATGGCCGCTTCAATAAATACCGATGTGTCATATGCAATTTGATATTCAATCCCTTGTGGAAATTGAGTTGAAAGCGCTTGCATTGCTTGACGAACTTGCTCGGCAACTTCTAAAGCATTAGCACCTGGCAGTAACATAAGCTGAGCAATGGCTGCACTTTGACCATTGTGCTGAGAAAGGAGCTTATAAGCGCTGGCACCGAGCTCAATTCTTGCTACATCTTTTAATCGAATAAGCGCGCCGGTTTCGGTTGCATGGATAATAATATCGCCAAATGCATCTGCATCTTTTAGTTTACCCGAAGCGTTAATCGTTAAGGATAAATTGATATCACTGGTAGAGGGTTGGCTACCTAAAGAGCCTGCTGCTGCATTGGCATTTTGCTCTTTGATTGCATCGGATACATCAGAGGGGGTTAAACCATAAGACGCTAAAGCATCCGGTTGTAACCACACGCGCATAGAGTATGTGCGCGCCCCCATATTTCTTACTTTAGCGACACCAGGAATACGTTTTAACGCCTGTTGAATTTGCAAGGTTACAAAGTTACTTAAGTAGAGATCGTCAAAGCGCGCTTCACTCGATCTCAGTATTATTGTCATTAACGGACTAGTCGAGGTTTTCTCAACGGTTACGCCATCGGTGATCACATCACCCGGTAAATCACTTTCAGCTTGCTTTACTTTGTTTTGTACATCGATTGCGGCAAAGTCTGGGTTAGTACCTACATCAAAAGTAATTTTAATTTTCGAGCTACCGCCGTTGTTACTGCTCGATGTCATGTAGAGCATATTAGGCACGCCATTGACCTTTTGCTCTAACGGAATCGATACCGACTCGGCGGTAATAGCTGCTGTTGCACCAGAATAGCTACCTGAAATAGTGACTTGTGGTGGTGATATATCTGGGTATTGGTCGATCGGCATCTTCAACATTGAGACTAAGCCAACCAACACAATAATAATTGAAATAACCGATGCAAAGACGGGGCGTTTTATACAATATTGAGCAATCATAAGACCCCCTAATTACTTCTCAGGTTTTTCAACTGGGGTTTCTGCAACTTTCTTCTGGGCTGCATTTTCTGCCTGTTGTGCTTTTTTTGCTGCATCAGCGACGTCTTTGGCTAAAACCGGAATAACATGGCTACCGTGTTGTACTTTGTGTGTACCTTCAAGTACCACCTTTTCGCCATGGCTCAATCCACTTTGTACTAAAAATTGCCCCTCTACATTGCGACCTAGTATCACAAAGCGACGCTCTATTGTGTTGTCAGCTAAGACAGCGTACACATAGGAGCCACTTTGCTCAAATCGAACCGCTTGCTCGGGCAATAACAAGGCTTGGTCTATTTCATCTAATTGAATACGTGCTCTTGTGTATTGACCTGGCAATAATTCGCGGTTGGGGTTGATGATTTCTGCTCTGGCGGTGAAAGTCGCTGTCTCAGAGTTGACTCTAGGCGCAGTAAATTTCATCTGACCTAAATGTGGGTATTCTGTACCATCAGGAAGTGTAATCGCGATTTGACCTTCAACAGAGGTACCTTCAACATCGGCTTTCAGTTTTTCGTAGTAGCTTTTTAAACGACGTCGTGCTTGTAAATAATCTAATGTGGTCATCTGAAATTCGACGTACAGTGGGTTAACTTTTTGGACATTGGTCAATAAAGACACCCCTGAGCCACCAACTAATGCGCCAATATCTGCATTACTATCACTGATCACACCTGCAATTGGCGCGCGTATTTGGGTATAACTCAAATCTAATTCAGCTTGTTGTAATTCAGCTTCTGCCGCCTTTAACGAGGCTTGAGCAGAATCTAAATCAGCATAAGCATTATCTAAATCTAATTGGCTAGAGGCATCTTGCTCGTAGAGTGGCTTAATGCGTTTTACGTCTCTTTGTGCTTTTGCTAGTGCGTTTTCAGCTTTGCTGTGATTTGCTTTTGCACTGGCTAGTGCCGCTTGATAAGGGCCATCATCGATAGAGTAAAGTAGCTGATCTTTACTGACAAAACTGCCTTCTAAAAAATGCTGTTGTTCTAAATAACCTTCAACCCTTGCCCTGACTTCGACATCTAAAGAGGCTTGTGTTGTTGCGATATAGTGTCCATAAACAGGGATATTTTCTCTGGCCAGTTCAGTCACGATGACTTCAACTTGCTGTGGCTTTTTTTCAACGGGTTTATCACAGCCGGATAGTAAAAGGAGCATTAAAAAGCCGCTTGCAAGGTGTTTCATTGGGGTACCACTTAAAATGTATACTTGTTATAAGTCTATGTGTTAAAGGATAAAAGGCGAATCTAGGTTTAATTTACCAACTAGGCATCGATGATGTTTAAAAGTCGTAGCTGATACTAACAACAAAGCGATAGTCGTCTTTTTTAGGAAGTTCACCATCTTTATCTGGGATTGGTTCTTCGATACGGTCGTAATAAAGTGTTAAATCTAAGTCAAAATCAGAGATTAAATCGATTTCAAATCCAGTTTCTGCATGGTGTATGTATTTACCAGCATCTTCTTCGACCACTTGGACTTGGTAATCGAGAAAAAATTCGATATCTGAGGTGAGGTCTTTTTCAAATGAACTCCCTAGCACCAATACGGGTGATGAAGCATCTTCTTTTTCACCTTCTTCTACCTCATCGAATTCTGTATAGGTATAACCAGGGCCGGCGTTGACGTACCAGTTCATTTTAGATTCATCATAAAGTTGATAACCTAAACCCGCATTGACGGTTAACCTGTGAGCTATGTTTTGAAACGGGTCTCTGAAGTACTCAACTTCTGGAATACGTATAAAAAGTTTATTTGAAAAGAACCAGTCATAGGAGGCGGTCACGCGGTGTGAGTTCTCAGTCTCTTCACTGTCTGCTTCACTGTAACTAGCAACATAAGAGCCGAGTAACCTCGATGTTGACCCTAAGCGCTTCACATCCATAGTGAAGGTATAATCTGTTTGTTTGGTATTGCCGTCTCTAAAAGTAGCGCCTGCTGATATATCACCTGACCACTGGCTTTCTTTAGATTGCTCAGAATTGGCCATCGAAAGTAGCTGAGACTTTTCTAAACTGTTTATCTTTCCTGAGTCATCGTAAAAATGTATCGTGCCATTTTTTGCGATTATTTTACCGTCAATTATTTCGCCTGAATCGGTTCGAACACTTTTATAATCATGTGTTCTTAATTCTGCGACATCATCCCAATCGACTTTAACAATGCCAAATTCATCACTATCAAATTCAACTTCATCGCCATAAATCGCAATAACTTTCCCCTTTATCCATTCATTTGATGAGGTCAGCAGCCAGTCCCATTTACCTGTAATGGCGGCTTCTGCGCTTTCGTCCTGTTGCCAATTTTGCCAAGGCGGCGAGGATTCGGCTAACGAGTGATTGGCTGAAAGTGTTAAACAGGTGATTAAAAAAAGTTTAGATGGGCTAAAAATAGTTTGAAGTGACATCCCTTTACTCCTTATTTTTATTATCTATTTGAGTATATCGCGCTAATTAATCATTGATAGTTTTTGTTGAAAAAAAGTCCATTTTCTTTGTATTTTTAATACGCTTTTGTCGACTTGCTTTCAATTTTTAATTCAAATAAGGTAAAGCTTAAATTTTGTTCATCAACATATAGGTGAAAACAAATGCAGATTAAATACCTGAGCCGTTTGTTATTGTTTTTTCCTGTCACGACCACAGCCGCGACGACAGAAAGTTTAACTGTCCATTATTACCATTTAGCTTTTGTTTTGATTGCTGTTTTGGGATTACTTGCTTTTTTATCAGTGCTAGCAAAAAACTATAAAAATCAAATTGATGAACTTAAATCTCAATTAGACGATAGCCAACAAAACTTAGTGATTGCTGAAGAAAAAATTCGTTTTCTCAATTTAACCGATGCGTTAACAGGACTGAGAAATCGAAATTTTTTTGATATGCAAATAAAAGCAGATGTAGCCAAGTCACTAAGAGAATACAAAGCGGCTAGTAATAATGGTGGTATTCCACTGCAAGCAGATATCAATGTGATCATTGTCAATATTGATGACTTTGCATCGATTAATGCTAAATATGGCCACTCCCTTGGCGATAGCTATTTAAAAGCTGTAGCAGGTGTTATCAAGCGCGAGATTAGAGCGGGGGATTACCTGATTCGTCTTAACAGTGATGAATTTATGATAGTGACGCGTTTTTCATCTCGGGATAAGGTCCCCGAAGTTGCCAGTCGGTTAAAAGATAAGATTGCTAACCAAGCTTGTGTCTACAACAAAGATAAAGCGCTCAAGCGCACTGTCACTATCGGTAGTGCAAGTTTTCCGTTTTTTCACCAAGAGCCTGAAAATGTGTCGATTAACCAAGTCGTTTTACTGGCTTATCACGCGCTTAATGCTGCTAAGGCTACAAAGCCAGATGCTTGGATGCGATTGATAGGTGGCAATGCTGAACATGCGCCAAAGGATATCAGTGATATTAACGCGCTCGTTGATGCTTCTTGCATTTCATATCACTCATCGATTGCCAGTGATAACCCAATCAACTGGCAGTCGATGGCAAACAAGGTCACCTAAGCGCATTAAGTGACCTTGATTAGTCTTAAGTAATATTCAGTAATTGATATCGCTTGTTGAGCTCTTGATATAACAAGTCTTGGTATTCTTCAGCAGTGGCATCAAGTTTTGCCATTATCTCTACTAAATGCTCGTTATCTTCTTTGCCACCCCATTCTTTAATGTAGGTACCTTCTTTATAGCCATTGTCTTGACGGAAGAAGTTCAGCACATTTTTGCTGACATATTGAGCGTAAAGCTCATTCCAATCCATTTGACAATCGGTAAGTAAAGTCGAAAACAAGCCTATGTTAGTGCGTTTTGCCGCGGATAAACCAATCATCAATTCAAGTTTATCTAACAAGGTTAATGAGGAAAATGGATAGTCTTTACCATCGAAGCTAACACTGTCTTGGTCGATATCAGCAAAAATGGCTTGTTCTGCAAGGCTAAAATCACCATCGGCTTGGATAAGTAAATCAGATAATAAAAAATGCCAAATATCGACAAGTTCCATCTGTAATTGTGCTAAATCACAATCTTGCTTTTTCCACCACTTCCAACCGTGGTGTTCAATTGCCTCGGCTCCTTCAATAACGACTGCGCGTAAAAAAGGAGATTTTACTGCTAACCAATCAGGGTTAACTTTGGCATTCATTTTGTCTTGAAGGACAAGCATGGTTTTAGCTTGAGTTGCAAGTAACATGATTTTTCTCTTTGTTCGTCATTAATAGTGTTAAGTGTATCTGATAGTGAAAAGCTTGGCAGTAATTTATCAAATTGATTTTGTTGTATTACTTCTAATATTTTTCTTTTATTTTTCAAGTTTTGTTTCTGCTTTGTAACAGAATGTTTACTGATATGAAGATGATTATTTTAGTTAGAAATTTTAAAAAAATGTTATTGCCATATATGTTGATTGTGCGTTTTTTCTTTCAATAACTGGTTTTATAAGGTGAGTGGGCTAGCTGGAGAAAGAGATAAGTGGTAGCGCAAAAATAACAGATCATTAAAAAAATAAAGAGATGAGCATATGAAGGTGCAATTTAACAAACTTACGTTAGCTATGCTTGGGCTAGGGTTATCTTCTATGGCGCTTGCGTCAGATCCGCTTTACCCACAACAATGGCATTTACACAACACAGGTCAAGATGGCTTCTCTGCATCATCAGGTACGCCAGGCCAAGACTTAAACACACAATTAACACAAGCATTTGGTATTGCTGGTGTGGGTGTGAAAGTTGCAGTAATCGATACTGGTGTTCAAATTGACCACCCAGACTTAGCACAAAATGTGGTAACTGGTAGTCTTAACTTTATGGAAGACACTGGTTATCCAGCTGATTACCCATTTGACTATCACGGTCACGGTACTTCTGTTGCGGGTTTAATCGCGGCGGTTGGTAACAACAATGAAGGTGTTCGCGGTGTTGCTTCAAGCGCTTCATTAGTGGGTTACAACTACTTAGGTGCACAGTCTATGGAAGCTTGGTTAGCTTCTCACGGTGCAACTAAAGAATCTGCAGACGTTCGCGTATTCAACCAAAGTTATGGTTTCAGCCCGATCGACCCGATCACATACCTTCCTGAAACTGACCCAGAATTAGCATTAATTGAACAAGTTACAGCAGACGTTAGTGCAAATGCACAATACGGTCGTGGTGCGGTATTTGTTAAATCTGCAGGTAACGGTTACCGTTACTTCAACACTGGTAACTTCTTCGTATTACCAGGTGACTTCTTTGCAGGTGGTAACAACTTAGGTTTACCAATGCATAACTCTAACCAATCATACGATAACGTTAACTACTTCAACTTCGTAACAAGTGCAACAGACGCGAATGGTCAACGTACGAGTTACTCTTCAGTTGGTTCAAACGTTTGGGTAAGTGCACCAGGTGGTGAATACGGTCGTGACTTCCCAGCTATGGTTACTACTGACTTAATGGGTTGTGAAGACGGTTCAAATACTTCTGCTGGTCTTGGTGAAAACCAACTACATGGCGGTACTGAATACGATCCAAGCTGTGACTACACAAGTACAATGAACGGTACTTCATCTGCAGCGCCTAACACTTCAGGTGTAATTGCCGCAGTTATGTCAACTAACCACGCATTATCTGCTCGTGACGTTCGTGCATTAGTTGTTGATACAGCGCGTAAAACAGATAACGATCACCCTGGTGTTGCACTTGACTTCGTTAATGCACAAGGCGAAACAGTAAGCTACCAAGCTATCGACGCTTGGCAAGAAAATGCTGCCGGTTACGCTTTCCACGCATACTATGGTTTCGGTACGCCTGATTTAGACGCTGCAATGTCTAAAGCGCGTATGACGAATAGCGTTTTACCTCAGTTACAAACAACTGAATGGCAAAATGTGACAGCTGATGTTGCTATCCCTGATGCATCTTTAGCTGGTGGTGAGTCTGTAATGAAAGTTGAGTCAAACTTAACTGTTGAACAAGTTCAAGTTCGCCTAACATTAGACCACGCTCGTTTACCTGACTTAGCAATTGAGTTAATTTCTCCTGCAGGTACTCGCTCTGTATTATTAACACCGCGTAACGGTTTAGTTGGTCAAGCATTAAACCCAGAAATCACTGGTTTCGATAGCCAAATCATGGCATCTAACCAATTCTACGGTGAGAATGCTAAAGGTGACTGGACATTACGTGCCGTTGATACAAATGGTGAAGAAGTATTTAGCTTCATCGCTTACATCAACCGTGACAACATCTTCCAAATCCCATTAAATAACAACGCAGAAGACGGTGTTATCAAATCTTGGGATATGAGAATTTTCGGACATTAATGGAGAGATCAATATGTTAAAAGTAACATTAACTAGCTTAGCAATTTTAGCCAGTGGCTCTGCATTAGCGGCGGCAAATGGCCATTTAAAAGAATTGGCAGTGCCAGTTCAAATCGAACAAAGCCAAACTGTTGAAGTAAATGGCCAAACGTACCAGCGTATTATCACTCAAGCAACAGGCCAAGAAGTTGCTGATACTATCGCTTTATTTGCGGGTGACCAAGTTGCTCAAGGTGCGTTTAACCAAGTTTCTAAAGCAACTGGTACGTTCTTCGTTGCAGTAACACCTAATACAGATGTTAAAGCATTAGCAAAAGATTTAGGTTTAACGCTTGTTTTCACAAATGGTGAAACAGCTGTTTTACGTGCTAGCGAAGATGCAAACTTATTACAAGTAAGTGATGTATTACGCAACGATAGCCGTGTTGATTCAGTAAAAATTGAATTAAGCCGAAACAAGAATAAGCCTGAGTAAATCACTTACTTAGCTTAACTTAATTTATCGCTGTAAAGCCCAAGATAGCTTCCTTCCCTATCTTGGGCTTTTTTATGTTAATTTTTTGTTACACATGTGATATTATGAACAAATCTTATACACCCCCTTAATTACACGGCGAATAAAGAGTTAAGTTTGTGGATATTTCAAATTCGGTGCTCACTGAGGACGAGTTAGCATTTATAAGCGAAATGGACTTTGAACAAAGCGCACCTGTGAATAATAACGAATTAGCTATGGAGCTAGGCGTTGATGAGCGGGGTGTACAATTACTCGAAAAGTTAGACTTGGCTAGCCAAATAAAATTAACGGCTAATTATCAATCACACCAACTTGTTTTTCCTGTCGAGCTTCTGCAAAACGACTTTGGTCAATTCCAGATGCAGTTAAAAAGCCCTGAGATATTTGAACTGGGTGATACACCGAGAAACTGGCGTCACAAACTCGAAAACCCGTTAACGGCGACCTGTCTACTCGCCAATACTGAATTTGATTTATTCGAGATCTCTTCAACCGGTTTTTGTGTTCAGCTTTCTCCAGAAGATGCGCCTGAAGAATTAGAACTTGCGCTGACCTTGCCTGATTGTGGCTCTATTCTAAATGCTAGAGCAAAGATAGTTCGCGTTGATGACAGACAAGCGGCTTATAGTATGGAGTTGGCAAAAGATTTACGTGAACGATTAAGACGCTTTTTATTTAATCGCCACCGCAGTGAATTTCAATCTGCAGCGAGTCGTTAGTCTTTATTCGAATAAATGGATTCAACATAGTGGTAGTGGTGCTTTTTTGGACGAGCTAAACTATCTGGGGCGTGAGCTATTTTGGGGAGCTCAATCTCAGGATAGGGAATATCACGATAGTCGACACACTTTAAAATATCACTAATTATATTTAACCGCGCAATGCGTTTATCGTCACTTTCAACAACACGCCAAGGTGAAATTCTCGTATCTGTGTGTTTGAACATGACATCTTTTGCCAATGCGTATTCGCGCCAGCGCGACATTGACTCCAAATCCATTGGACTAAATTTCCATCTTTATAATGAATTTTTTAACCTTTCTGAAAAGCGCTTTTCTTGTTCTTGATAGCTAACCGATAGCCAGTACTTTAATAACACTGTTCCACTGTGTATCAATGTCGTTTCAAATTGTGGGCATGCAAACAGAAAATCTTTGTATTCTTGCTCAGTACAAAAGCCCATAATTTTTTCAACACCTGCTCGGTTGTACCAACTGCGATCGAAAATAACAATTTCCCCGGATGTAGGTAGTTGCTCTACATAACGTTGAAAATACCACTGGTCTTTTTCTGTATCAGTAGGAACGCCTAGCGCTACAACTCTGCAGTGTCTAGGGTTGAGATGCTGTGTGATGGCTTTGATGACACCGCCTTTACCTGATGCGTCGTGCACTTCAAAAAATAATGACATCACGTTGCTTGGTTTCAATTGCCCAGCGTTGCAGTTTTACGAGCTCAATTTGCAAGGGTTTAAGTAAGGTTTCGTATTTAGTTTTTTTCATTGGTGTAATTTATCTCTGGCGCAGAGACTAAAATGCCGCGATGAACGCGGCATTTTTGATAAATTCAGTGAGATTATGCAGCTTGGCAAGTTACAACTGAGTTGTCGCTGTCGCCAATTGATGAAGGAACATAGTCGTCTGCATCCCAATCATTTTCCCATTCCGATTCATTTAGTAAATAACGGAATTGATAAGACTGACCCGACTCAAGCGAAACCACAACAGAAAAGTCGCCAGACTTTAATTTAGTCATCTCAATTGCTTCTTTGTCCCAGTCATTAAAGTCGCCAACTAAGTTTACTTTATCAGCAGATTTTGCTTGCTCTTTAGTTAAACGGAAAGTGACTTTACATACGGGTTTTGATTTAAGGAATTGTTTTTTTAAGCTCATGTTTATTTCCCTGTAAAATAGAATTTTTCAAAAACGATTAAATTATCTACGCTATTGGCGATAATTTCAACGGAATATCTAAACTTACCTACCTATTAAGTTAATGGTTTTGTTTGATTTTATTGAACCAAATTGCTGAAATTCTTGTATCTCAGTGTATTATTGATTCAACTGTCCAACCCAAGCATCGTTGCTTGTTGTTAAATCTGTCTGGTTAACTCCGCTTTATATAAGAGTAGTAAAAATGATGTTAATTGCATTATTTTTACATCAACTTATATAAAGCACTTATTTATTGGAAATTTACGAGCATGTCTTCGCGAATTAAAAAAATTGGCTTGCCGATTATCATCCTGATTTTAGCTTTTTTTATCATGTTGTCTTTATTCAGCATGCGTAAACCTCAGCAACAAGAAGTCCCTGAAATTAAGCCTGCTTTGGTTGAAATTACTCAAGCTAAATCGCAAATAATCGAGCACCAACTGTTTTCACAAGGCACAGTCGCTCCTTTTCTAAATGCAAAGTTAACCGCTCAGGTTACCGCGCAAGTTGCTGTGTTATCTCCACATTTTGTTGAAGGTGCATTTGTCAAAAAAGGGACGGTTTTAATCCAGCTCGACAGTAGCGACTTTAAAACCGACTTATTGGCGGCAAAAGCTCAATATGCCCAAGCCCAAGCTCTGCTTGAAGAGGAGTTAGCCCGGGCCGATGTCGCCGAAGCGGAATGGTCATCCATCATGGATCAAGCCACTGACTTAGCATTGAGAAAGCCGCAAGTAAAACAACAACAAGCGAACTTAAGATCAGCACAAGCCAAGCTTGAAAAAGCGCAGCGCAATTTAGAGCGTACTGAAATTAAAGCGCCATTCGATGGGATTGTCGTAAAACGCGATGTTGATATTGGTCAGCAAGTTAATTCGTCGTCGGTGCTCGGGGAGTTCTTTGGTACTGATGTTGCTGAGGTGCGTTTGAGTTTGACCCAGCAACAGGCTTTGTTTATCGATATTGATAAGCTTAATGAAAAAGGCGAAAAGCCAGCCGTCGAGCTCAGTTATCAAACGAATAAAGTCGCTTTTACTTGGCAAGCAGAGTTGAACCGAAGTGAAGCGTTAATCGATTCAGGTAGTCGCATGTTTTATGTGGTCGCACGCATTAAAGACCCTTATAACTTGAATAATTCACACTCACATAATTTGCATTTCGGCCGTTTTGTCGATGCTAAATTAACGGGTAAATCTCAACCAGATTTATTTGTTTTACCGCGAGATATCTTAATCGGCACAGACCAAATCTTGGTTGTTGATAACGATGATAAAATTGAAATTCGCCAAGTAAATGTGGTGCGAAGTGACAGCACTCATATGTATATAGACCAAGGTTTGAGTGAGGGAGAGCGCGTGATCACCTCTGCAGTTTCAAGCCCTGTTAATGGCATGCTTGTACGAGTAGCGGAGTAAGCTGATGACCACTGCAAAAACACAAGGCAGTATTATCGCTTGGTTTGCTCGTAATCCAGTTGCAGCCAACCTATTGATGATATTGATTATTTTAATTGGCTTGTACTCGGTTGATACCATTCGCAAGCAATCCTTTCCTGACTTTGAACTCAATCGCATTCAAATTCGCGTGCCTTATTTAGGGGCAGCACCACAAGAGGTTGAGCAAGGTATTATTTTGCAACTTGAACGAGCAATCGAACAGGTCGATGGTATCAAACGAGTGACGGCGACAGCTTCTGAAGGCATTGGTTCTGTAGTGCTTGAATTAGAAGATGGCTATGAAGTACTCACGGTAATGGATGAAGTGAAAGTTCAGGTTGATGCTATTAGTAGCTTTCCTGAAAATACTGAAAAGCCTGTCATTTACGAAATAAAGCCTGAAAAGAACGTATTATTTGTTCAGCTCGCAGGGGATATGTCTGAGCATGCTCTAAAACGTTTAACACGAGAAGTTTACGATGAAATTGTCGCGTTAGATGGTGTCAGTCGAGCAGAAATTGTCGGTGCAAAAAATTACGAGATCAGCATCGAAATTAGCGAAGCTAAATTAAGAGAATACAACTTAACGCTTAATCAAATTAGCGATCGTATTAAAGCCTCTTCTATTGATTTACCTGGTGGGGCGATTAAAAACCCCAATGGCGATATTCTACTTAGAACTAATGCCCAAGCTTATACCGGTGAAGAATTTGCTGAAATTGTCTTAATCACTCAAGCCGATGGCAGCAAGTTGCGTATCCGTGATGTTGCTACTGTAATAGATGGCTTTGAGGAAAGAGAAGTCATTGGTCGTTTTGATGGCAAAGACAGCTTAGGTATCCAAGTTAAGTCAGTCGGCGAGCAAAATGATCTGCTTATTGCTCAAGCTGTTCAAGACTATGTGAAAGAAAAGCAACAATCACTGCCAGATGGCGTTCAGCTCGCTACTTGGGGAGACTCCTCTCATTACTTACAAGGTCGAATGGATTTGATGACCAGCAATATGCTTGCTGGTGCTTTGTTAGTCTTTATTATCCTGACACTGTTTTTACAATTACGCCTAGCATTTTGGGTCATTATTGGTTTACCCGTTTGCTTTTTAGGGGCGATTGCACTGATGCCATACACGGGCGTAACCATTAATATGATCAGCTTATTTGCTTTCATTTTAGTGCTGGGAATCGTGGTGGATGATGCCATTATCATTGGTGAAAGTGTCTACAATGAGGTGGAACACCGAGGCTCTAGTGTAGAGTCAATTATATCGGGGGCACAACGCGTTGCGATGCCTGCAACTTTTGGTGTACTGACGACGATTGTTGCTTTTGTCCCTATGTTAACTGTTGACGGGCCAAGTTCGGTGATTTGGAAATCTATCGGTATGGTCGTCATTCTATGTTTGATCTTTTCTTTAATCGAATCCAAATGGATTTTACCTGCTCATCTTGCAGGGATGAAAACCAGACAACCCAAACCCAATGCTTTAACGCGTGCTCGCAACAAAGTTAGCAAAGGGCTAAGCCATTTCATTAATCAGTATTACCAACCATTTTTGACAAAAGCGATTGCTAATCGCTACATCACGCTTTCTGTGTTTGTCGGCGCTTTGTTAATTAGTGCCGGTTTAGTTGGCAGCGGGTTAGTGCGTTTTGTCTTTTTCCCTAATTTGCCAAGTGACTATATTCGCGCAGAATTGACGATGGAAGATGGGACGCCAGACAGTCAAACCAATAAAGCCATCATGTTAATTGAACAAGCACTTGAAGAAGTTGATCAAGCTTATTTGGCCACTAATGGCGAACACGTTGTTAAACATGTTAATAGCATTAGCCAATCTCAAACCTCTGGTGTGGTAATTGTTGAACTTTTGAAAGGTGAAAACAGGGAAACAGACGGCTTTGAAATTGCTAATTTATGGCGTGATGCATTTGATGAAATTCCTGGCGTTAAATCCGTCAGTTTTGATGCCGCGATTCAAGGTGGAGCGGGTACCGATTTAAACTTCCTTTTCACCGGAAGTGATTTAAATGAAGTCGCCTCGGCGGCACTTGAATTTAAGCAACGTTTAGCTGAGTTTAAAGGCGTTTACGATATTGCTGATAACTTCAGTGGTGGTAAGGATGAAATCTTATTAGCGCTAAAACCTGAAGCTGAATCTTTGGGTATTACCCTAGCTGACTTGGCTCGTCAGGTTCGCTTTTCGTTTTACGGTGTTGAAGCTCAGCGAATTCAGCGCGATAGTGAAGAAATAAAAGTCATGGTGCGTTACCCAGAGCAAGAAAGGGTCTCTATCGCTGATTTGGAAAATATGCGAGTCATTACGCCAAATGGTGACCGTGTGCCTTTTACCAGTGTGGCTTCGGTAACAATAGCCAAAGGGTACTCTAACATCACGCGTATTAATTATGTGCGCTCGATTAATGTAACCGCTCGCGTTGATAAGTCATTAGTCGAGCCGGGTAAACTTGCTGCTGAAATTGAAAGTAATGAAGTTGCCAATATTTTAGCCAAATACCCAAGTGTTAAATTTGAGCTATTTGGATCATCAAAAGATGAACAGGATGCGATGAAAAGCCTAGGTTTAGGTTTCTTATTTGCCATTATTGTTATTTACGCTTTGATGGCTATTCCGCTTAAATCATATAGCCAACCGCTTATTATCATGTCAGTTGTACCTTTTGGTATTATCGGTGCGATAGTGGGGCACTTGGTATTAGGTCTGTCGATAAGCGTTTTATCCATGTGCGGTATTATTGCTTTGACTGGGGTTGTGGTGAATGACTCGCTGATCATGGTGGACTTTGTCAACCGCGCAAAAGCGGATGGTATGCGATTAATTGATGCGGTCATACGAGCCGGCACTCAACGATTTAGAGCTATACTATTAACCTCTTTAACTACGTTTTTTGGTTTAGTACCTATCGTGTTAGAAAAGAGCTTGCAGGCGCAAATCGTGATCCCTATGGCAGTATCTTTAGCGTTTGGTATCCTATTTGCTACTGTTATCACGCTCATTTTAGTACCGAGCCTTTATATTATTTTGAGTGATATCAAAACCTTATTTGGAGCCAAACATCATGATGAAGACTTACTTGAGAGTGCGTCACTTAAGTAGTGGTAGCCATGGATTGTGATAAGGTCGGCAAAGATTATGTCGCGTGCTTTGAATGTGATTTATTGATTGAAACACCTAAGCTGACGGCCAAACAGTCGGCTTTTTGCCCGAGGTGTCATAGTTTAATCACTGCAAAATCGAGCAATAACTTACAGTACGCATTAGCTTATGCTTTTGCGGCTGTTATTTTATTAGTTGTTGCCAATCTTTTTCCTTTTCTCGGTTTTTCTGCACAGGGTAATAAGCTCACTATGACGTTGTGGCAATCGGCACAAACTTTGTACCATTATCAAAGTGAGATTTTAGCCTTATTGGTATTTTCATTTATCATACTCATCCCTAGTTTATTGGTATTAGGGGTGATTTATGTACTTTGGCCTCTTATATTCAGCCGTCAAATTGTTAAAGGGGGCATACCTATTGCCCGCGCTTTATTTACATTAAAGCACTGGAGTATGGCTGAAGTGTTCTTAATTGGCGTGATCGCCAGTTTGACAAAGATTACCTCCATGGCTCAAGTTGAATTAGGTTTATCTTTCTGGGCTTATATCTTGTTTGTGATAGCATTAACGCTTTCACTTTCTAGCTTAGATAAATACCGTTTCTGGCATTACTTAGATCAGGCAAAACGATGCCAGCACCTTCATCAGTAAAATCTGTTACCGCTAAATCTGTCGGTTTACAAAATTGTCGTGTTTGTGGGCTACTTAATGATGCCAAGCACAAGTACTGTCAACGTTGTCATGCCAGACTCGCCATGCGAACACCACTCAGTTTACAAAAAACCATTGCCTGGTTACTCACGGCAGTCCTGTTGTATTTGCCATCTAATTTTTTACCTATTATGCATACCACTAACTTTGGCCGAGAGTCGAGCTCGACCATAGTCGGCGGGGTGATTTTGCTGTGGGAGCAGGGCGGCTATTTTATTGCTTCGGTCATTTTTGCTGCCAGCATTGTCATTCCCATCATAAAAATACTGGTACTGATTTGGCTGGTTGTATCGGTAAAATACAATTTATTCACGCATAGGCACGAACGTGCGCTGATGTATCGGTTAACTGAATTTATCGGCCGTTGGTCGATGATAGATGTATTTGTAGTCGCGATTCTGGTTGCCTTATTCCAACTCGGCGGTATTTTGACCGTTGCCCCAGGCATTGCTGCTTTAGCATTTGCCGGCGTTGTGATAACCACTATGTTGGCGGCAAAAGCATTTGATCCCCGATTAATTTGGGATCAATATCAAAATGGAGATAAATAACTTGTCTGAGACAGTTCCCGCTGCACAAGCGGTAGTAAAGACACGCCGGAAAATATCAACGATATGGTTAATTCCAATTATCGCGTTGATTTCAAGTATCTGGATTATTGTTCAATATTATGTCGACCGTGGCCCTGAGATACGTATCGAATTTACCACCGCCGAGGGAATCGAAGCGGGTAAAACGCAAATTAAAGCTTTAAATGTTGAAGTGGGTATTGTTGAGCGAGTTGAACTCAATGATGATTTAGAGACGGTTTCTATTTTTGCTCGTATCGATCCCAAAGCAACTGACTTACTCAGGCAGGATACTCAATTTTGGGTGGTAAAACCGCGAATAGGCTCAAAAGGCATCTCGGGTTTATCAACGCTGCTTAGTGGTGCTTATATTGAGTTAGCGCCAGGTCAAGGTTACACAGGTATCGATAAATTTGTCGGTTTGGATAGCCCACCACTTATTCGCGGTAACCGAAAGGGTATTCATGTCACTCTTTCATCCGATGTCACGACTTCACTGTCAGCAGGTGACCCTGTGATGTATCGCGGTTTTAGAGTTGGACAAGTTAACCAAATTAAAATTGTTGAGCAAGGTCAACTCAAAGCGACAGCTTTCATAAGAGAGCCTTACGACAAACTTGTGACGACTAATTCTCGTTTTTTTAACGCCAGTGGTTTTAAGTTTGAGTTAACACCAGAGGGTATGGAATTTACAGCTGAGTCGATGGAGACGATTTTATCTGGTGGGGTGGCGTTTGATGTTCCGACCAATGTACCGCTAGGTCAACCTGTAGATGATGGTTACTTATACAAGCTTTATAAAAACCAGCAACAAATGAATCTTCACCCCTATCAATACTCGAATGAGTATTTGTTGTTATTTGATTCATCGACACGAGGTTTAATGGCTGGAGCACCTGTTGAATATCGGGGGATTCCTGTCGGTACGGTACAAGGTGTTTCCTTTGAATATTTAACGCCAGAGCAAAGACAAGCGATGTCTGCGGTCATGGTTCCTGTGATCATTAAAATCGATGCAGCGAGAATATTAGGCATTGATACACCAGAATCCAAAGCCTTACTCGATGATAAAATGCGTGATTACGTGACTCATGGCTTAAGAGCTGCACTTAAAAATGCCAGTTTAGTAACGGGCAAGCGTATCATTACATTGGATTACTATCCTGAGTTAGCAAAAGCTGAAATACAAAAAGTAGGGCCGCATTTACTGATCCCTAGTACTAATGACGACTTAGATCGCATTATCACCCGTGTTGGTATTTTTGTAGATAAGCTCAATGAGTTACCGATTAATCAAACACTCAATGAAGCTAATACGAGTTTGGCTAAATTAAACGCTATGTTGATTTCAGCTGATAAGCTGATCATGGACTTAAATGGCTATATTGGTAATGAAGATGTGAAGTCTTTACCAAAAGAATTGAAGCAACTGGTTAGTCAAATGCAGGATATGATGAGTGGTTATGCACCTGAATCTGATTTTTATCAGCAGCTTGATGTCACATTGAAACAGCTTACTTCAACATTGCGCAGTGTGGACCAAGTGACTACAGAATTACAAACTAAACCAAACTCATTGATTTTTGCCGAGCCTAAACAAGCAGATGTCATTCCTGGTGAATTATTAGGTCAGGAGCAAAACTAGTGTCATTTAAAAACATTAAACTATGGGCTGCATTATGTAGCGGACTATTGTTGGCTAGCTGTGCGAGCGAACCCACGCCTGAAGTAAAGCGTTACTTGCTTGATGATGAGTCATCAACTCGCGGGGGCTATGTTCATTTTGAAGTGCTACTACCGGGTTATTTACAACAAGATAAGTTAGTTGTAAAAGAGCAAGAACAACTTCATTTTGCTCATTATCACAGATGGGCAGAACCTTTAGAAAAGGGGATTGCGCGTTATTTATCGCAGTATATTACTATCGATGCCAATCAATCAGCTGCTCAAGTCAAAGTAGAAGTGACTAAGTTACATGGTTCTGTAACGGGTCAACTTTTTTTAAGCGGTCGTTGGCAGTTAACAGAATTAAAAAAAAATCGTCAGGGTGATGCGTTAACCAAAACGACATCATGGCGGAGTTTTAATTACATATTGAATCAAGCTCAAGCAGGTTACCCAGCAATGGTCACTGCCATTGAGCAAAGTTTAAATATTTTGGCAAAAGATATTGAAGCAGAGCTTAAGTCGAGCCAAGTATCAACACCAACTATCTAAATAAGGAATAATCATGCAAAAGCTACTAATTGCATTAACGCTACTGGGTTTTAGCTGTGTTCTACAGGCTAAAAACTTAACAGGTAATGATGTAGAAAAGTGGATTAAGGCGTTTCCGCAAGCTGAGCAGTGGTTGACGGCGAATGCCGATAAGTTATCGACAGAAAGTATCGATTTTTTAAATAACTCACCTGAAAAAGTGGTTGAAGTGGCCATGGCACAAATCAAATCTTCAGGTTTGTATGCGTCTTTTGCTAATCAATTGCAACAATATGGCTTTACGCCAGAGCAATTTATTTCAACACAAGTAAAGGTATTACAAGCGATGATGAGTTTAAATGTGCCAACGGATGCTGGCATGTTATCCAATCAAATGTCTGATACTTTGAAGCAGTTAGAAGCGAATGAGCAACTAACAGCAGAAGAAAAAGCCATGATGAAAAAGCAAATGCAACAAATGATGACGTTGACTCAAGGTTTCAATAAACAGCAGCAAAGCCCTGATGTTGCTGTTATTGAGCAATATAAATCACAAATACAGGGTTTATTTCAGTAGACAGTAAGCCTTTTATCCCGCTTCAATGTTTGTTCCTGTTCGCTTTGTATATCGTACTCGGCTAGTTTTACAGCGCAAACGTTGAAGCTTTGATCTTGACGTTAATATCCTTCGCTAATTTGTAATATTGTTTTAATTCTTTGACTTATCACAAGTCTCACCCGCCAATTGTCAGTAAAATATACCTGTCTTTTTGATAAAGCTGCTCGCTGTTCTAACGAGCTAGTTTTTATCCAAGTTTGTTCTAAGCTTGATCAAAATATCAATTCAATTCTTTTGAGGTAACTATGACCGAAGGCCAATTTGCATTGGTGTTAAATTGCGGCAGCTCGTCGTTAAAATTTGCAATTGTTAATACCGATACCGCGGAAAATATTTTAACTGGATTAGCTGAGTGTTTAGGCGCGGATGATGCACGCATTGAATGGAAGTTAGATGGCAAAAAGCAAGGACTTTCTCTAGGTGCAGATGCGATGCACCAAGTGGCAATTGACCAATTGGTAAAACTCATTCACCAACAAGATCTTGATACTTGTTTATCTGCAGTTGGGCATCGTGTGGTTCACGGCGGTGAGCAGTTTACCCAGTCTGTTTTGATCAATGCAGAAGTTAAAGCGACGATTAAAGAAATGAGTAAGCTCGCGCCTTTGCACAATCCGGCTAATTTGCTGGGAATTGAAGCTGCGCAAAAGAGCTTTCCACATTTACCCCAAGTTGCCGTGTTTGATACCGCCTTTCATCAAACAATGCCGCAACAAGCCTATTTGTACGCTTTACCAAAAGCTCTTTATAAACAACATGGTATTCGTCGTTATGGTTTCCATGGTACCAGCCATTATTTCGTGACTCAGCAGGCCGCTAAAACGCTTAATAAACCTGTATTAGAAGTAAATCTAATTACAGCGCATTTGGGCAATGGTTGCTCAGTATCTGCCGTTAAAAATGGTCAATCTGTTGATACTAGTATGGGATTAACACCGCTAGCTGGCCTAGTCATGGGAACCCGCTCGGGTGATGTAGACCCTGGTATTGTCATGTATCTGAATCAACAGTTAGGCCATAGCATTGATGAAATCGATAAAGTGCTTAATAAACAAAGTGGCTTACTGGGCATTTCAGAATTCAGTAACGATTGCCGAGCACTAGAAGAGGCTGCAGCTGAAAATAACCCAGGTGCTCAGTTGGCGCTCGAAGTCTTTAGTTATCAGTTGGCTAAATTTATTGCCGCCTATACCGTACCACTTGGGCGTTTGGATGCATTAGTGTTTACCGGTGGTATTGGTGAAAACTCATCCTTTATTCGCCAAACCGTATTAAATCACTTGACGATATTTGGTTTTGAATTAGACGAACAAGCCAACTTGGCTGCTCGCTTTGGCAACACGGGTATAATTACACGTGAATCAAGCCCCAAAGCTTTAGTCATACCGACAAATGAAGAGTTGGTGATTGCTCAAGATGCGGTACGTATTTCATCAGAGGAGGCATAATCATGGCTTCACGTATAATGTTAGTCCCAGTTGGTGCTGGTGTTGGTTTAACTTCTATCAGTTTAGGCTTAGTTAGGGCGCTTGAGCAGCAAGGTATTGCCGTTAACTTTTTTAAACCTGTATCACAGCCGAGAACGGGCGAAAAGGGGCCGGAAAAATCGACTGAAATTATCAGACAAACGACCTCTATCAAGCCTCCTTTATCTTTTGATGTTGCTCACGTTGAGCAAATGATGGCAGATGATAATGCCGATGTTTTGTTAGAAGAAATTATTGGGCGTGTTGAATCTCAAACAAAAGATGATCAAGTCTTAGTGATTGAAGGTTTAATACCTTTACCTAACCAAAACTACACAGGTAGATTAAATAAAAAAATTGCTACTGCTTTAGGTGCTGATGTCATTTTCGTGTTATCGCCACAAAACCTTAGCAATGACAAAATTGAAGATATGCTGGAGGTAACAGCTGCAAATTATGGCGGTGTTGAGAGTGAAAAAACACTGGGCTGTATTTTTAATAAAGTGGCTGCTCCGCTAGAGAAAGATGGCCGCCTGAGTCTAGATGCAAGTGAGCCTGTTGATGATGAAACGTATCAAGCGGCACTTGCTCATTTACAGTCTATCCCACTCTTTCGTCGAGCGCGCTTTAAGATGCTAGGCGCCATTCCTTGGCACTTTGATATGATAGCCCCGCGAGTGAAAGACTTAGCAGCTTCACTGAATGCTAAAGTGATTAACGAAGGGGATATGGAACACAGGCGCTTGCGTTCGGTCAATTTCTGCGCACGTACGGTGAACAACATGTTGGATCATTTCAAACCCAACACTTTGGTCGTTACCCCAGGTGATCGCTCTGATGTGATTGTTGCCGCGTGTTTATCGGTTATGAATGGTACTAAGATAGGTGCAATTCTTTTAACTGGTGGTATCGAGCCTGATGCCGATATCATGAGTTTGTGCGAACAAGCTTTATCTTCAGGGGTACCCGTTCTTCTGAGTCAGGGGGATACTTGGCGTACTGCCATTGATTTACAACGCTTTAATTTTGAAGTCCCAGTTGATGATTTACAACGTATTGAAAAAGTAAAAGATCACACTGCAAACTTTATCGACAAAGCGTGGATTGAAACGCTGCAAGCGACTGATGTCGGTATTAAGAAAATGTCCCCGCCTGCATTTAGGTATCAATTGTCCGAGGCGGCTAGAAAAGCATACAAAACCATTGTTCTACCTGAAGGTAATGAGCCAAGAACGATTAAAGCGGCCGCTATCTGTGGAGAGCGAGAAATTGCACGTACTGTATTGCTCGGTGATAAAGCTGAGATTTTACGTATTGCGGAACAGCAAGGTGTTAACCTCAATAATTACGTAAAGATAGTTGAGCCAGCATCAATTGCCGACAAATACGTAGAACCTTTAGTTGATCTCAGAAAACACAAGGGTATGACAGATGTCGTTGCACGGGAGCAACTCAAAGACACTGTGGTGCTAGGAACTATGATGTTACAGCAAGGCGAAGTCGATGGTTTAGTGTCGGGAGCCGTTAATACAACGGCTAATACTATTCGTCCTCCATTACAGCTTGTTAAAACAGCACCTGATAGTAGCTTAGTCTCTTCGATCTTCTTTATGTTGCTGCCTGAACAGGTATTTGTTTATGGCGACTGTGCAATCAATCCTGACCCAACGGCAGAGCAGCTAGCCGATATAGCAATTCAGTCGGCAGATTCGGCCAAAGCGTTTGGGATTAATCCTAAAGTCGCTATGATCAGCTACAGCACGGGCAGCTCCGGTGCTGGAGATGATGTAGAGAAAGTAAGACAAGCTACAGAATTGGCGAAGCAGAAACGGCCTGATTTATTGATAGATGGACCTTTGCAATACGATGCCGCAGTGATGGAAAATGTTGCGCGAAAAAAAGCACCAGACTCTAAAGTTGCAGGTCAAGCGACGGTATTTGTCTTCCCTGATTTAAATACGGGCAATACTACTTATAAAGCGGTGCAGCGAAGTGCAGATTTAGTCAGTATTGGCCCTATGCTACAAGGCATGAGAAAGCCCGTTAATGACCTATCACGTGGTGCTTTGGTAGAAGACATTGTTTATACCATCGCATTAACCGCTATTCAGGCTAAGCAACTAGAGGACAATTAGTTACTTAGCTCGTGATATTGCTAATAAGGGCAGTTGCGGCAGCCATTGCCGCAACAACGTCCGCGTTTTAATAAATACCAAGTGTTAAACACGTAATTACCATCTTCAATTTGGTAATCGATATGTTCGAGTAGAGGTTTGTCATCCCGATAAGGTTGTGCAAGTTTTACAAGCTGCTCGGTTGGCAAATGAGCAATTAAATGCTTGATTCGATCCCCATAACGCTTCGATAAACATTGCTTACAAATACAGCGCTTTGCTTGGTTTTTTTCAACCTCTAATAATTCGATTTCAGACGATGCTTGCCTGAGTAGCTCAGTCAGTTTGGGCAATTCCATGCACCAGCAGTGGCCTCCTTGTTTGGCCTGTTCAACATCACAGCTAAATTGAACGCCACATTGGTGACAAGTTTGCATATTTAATTACTCTGCTTTTGGTGCCAGTTCTCTATAATTTGATAAATTTGTTGTAGCCCATCGGTTAGACACGCTGGCCCAGGTTGTAAAATATCGGCAGACTTTATCTCGTGCAGTTCGTTATTTTGTACTGCTGAAATCGTTTGCCAATTTTCTCTGGCCTTTACTTTTTCGGGGACGAAACGCTTGCCACACCAAGAACCAATGATTATATCTGGTTGCCTAGCTACGACATCTTGGTTATTGGCCACAATTCTATTTTTTGCTAATGATTCCTTAGCAAACTCTGGATAGCAATCGTTACCACCTGCAATTTGAATTAATTCACTGATCCAGCCAATCCCCGTAATGATGGGATCATTCCACTCTTCAAAATAAACTTTTGGCCTTTCAGTCAATAATGCTGCCTTTTGTTTAATTTCTTCAACGCCAGCGGCTAAATCGGCAATCAGTTTTGCTGATTTATCGGGCCTGCCTATTAAGGCGCCGAGTGTGGCAATCATTTGAAAAATTTCACTGATGCTACGTTGGTTAAAACAGTGCACACTGATACCTTGTTTGATTAAGTCTTTGACGATGTCCGCTTGCATATCAGAAAAGGCCAGTACTAAATCGGGCTTTAAATCAGTTATTTTGTCTATTTTTGCATTGATAAAACCTGAAACTTTTGGTTTTTCTTTGCGGGCATGTGCAGGTCTGACAGTGTAGCCTGAAATACCGACAATACGGTCTTGCTCCCCCATTAAATATAATGCTTCGGTTGTTTCCTCTGTCAGGCAAACAATGCGTTCAGGGTATTTTATTTGGCGATAATCAGTCATTAAATCGAGTCTTTATATTGGCATTGAAAAAGGAGCAAACAAAGTCAGGGTTACTAGCAAAATACCAATGAATATAAGAGGCGAGAATATTATTTTGCCAGTAGATATTCTCACCGTGTGTTTTATAAGGATGTGTTGTGCCGGTTAATCTAATTGGGAGATTTATTTCTGCACTCGAGTAATGATAGCTGTGACCCGTTAATTGGTGTTTTTGCCCAGTGAGCAGGCTAAAATCCGCTCCTTGCATACCAATACTCGATATGCGCTTGTGCATTTGACCTGAACCCGGTAACACACCCGACATGTCGATACAGGTTCCGTCATCAAGCTTTAGCTGTTCCAGTAAATAAAGCATACCGCCACACTCAGCAAGAATGGGCTTCTGGCTATAGGCAAATGCTTTTAAAGACTGAATGAATGCTTCGTTCTGACTCAATTGCTCTGCATAAAGCTCTGGATAGCCGCCTGGTAGGTATAATGCATCCGCTTGCGGTAGTGCCTTATCGTTAAGTGGCGAGATAAAAATAAGCTCAGCGCCTGCACTTCTCAATACATTAAGGTTTTCTTGATATAAGAAATTAAAGGCAAGGTCTTTAGCGACTAAAATGGTTTTGCCTTTTAATGTTTGGGTTGCTGGAATACTGGAGTTAGTTGCCTTGGCTTGTACCTTACCGGCTATTTTAGTGATGTAGCTAAAATCGGCCAAACGCGATTGAGCGATTTGCTGGGCAGCTAGATTGAGTTTGTCGTCAATATCAGCTAATTCTTTCGCTTGAACCAAACCTAGATGTCTTTCGGGTAAAGTGATTTCTGCTTGCCTGTTAAATTGTGCCACTAGATCAATATCGGACAACATACTGTCTGCTAGCATTTGGCCATGGCGCTGACTCGCAATTCGATTGGCAATAACACCTGCAAGTTGAAAATCTTGCCGATAACTTTTTAAACCACAGGCAATGGCACCAAAGGTTTGTGCCATGGCACTGGCATCGATAACTGCCAGAACTGGAATATCAAAAAATGCGGCAAGGTCAGCAGTAGATGGCTGGCCATCAAATAAACCCATCACACCTTCGATTAAAATTAAATCGGCTTGTGAAGCTGACTCTGCAAGTAAAGCCTGGCAAGCATCTTTACCTACCATCCACAAATCCAGTTGTTTAACTGCAAAGCCACTTGCTTGGGTTAATATCATTGGGTCAATAAAGTCTGGACCGGTTTTAAATACGTGAACGATTTTGCCTTGTTGTTGATAGTAACGGGCCAATGCGGCGGTAATTGTCGTTTTTCCTGAACCGGAAGAGGGAGCACTTATAATTAAAGCGGGACACAGTTTCATCATTTAGTCCTGTTTTAATAGCGCATCAGCGACTTTAATTTTTGAAAAGAGCCAATAGACTAGCAACGCAAAACCAACATAAATAAATGGGTTCTGCACGTAGGGGAGATAATATTTTGCCACTCTAGCGGTATATTCTGCCCAGTTTAGATCGGTAAATTTACCGGACAATAAGTAGTAGCTGCCGTTAGATGTTAAAAAAGCCAGGCTACTAGAAATGGCTAAAAAGACGAAACTTTTAGCCCCTGCCAGCGCTTTTCCTCTCGCTTGTGCATTGAAGTAACTCCACTTACCAAACTGGTAGCAAATAAAGTAACCGACAATTAAAAAGGGGTAAGAGACGGTAATACAATCGCCAAAAGAGCCTCTGGCATAGCTAGACAATAGATCAATACCCACCGCTAGACTGAATAACCCGTAAAAGCTTTTCATTCGTGCAATAAAAAAGCCAGCTAGGAAAAAACAAGCAAGTGTGGCACTTGGCAAATGTAAGTTAGAGGCAAAATGATATCCTCTGGTTAACAACATCAGCGAGGCAAGTAGCAGAAAAATAACTATCTTGGCGCTATTTTGATTAACTCGTTCAGTAAGACGAGTATTACTTTGTTGAGTAAACATGGACCACCTAAACCTAGTGTTAGGCAGTAGACGAGATTAGACGCAGCTGATACTACTTAGCGTAATAAATAAGTTAAATGTCTAAAAAGCCGCCCACCGCAGTTTTCTATTAAGCTTGATTTGCTATGTGTTAGGCCGGTCTCCGGGCTTATGCTCAAGCGTTTTTTAGTCCCTTCCCATAAATATTTGTTACTTACAGTGGTGATGACCAAAAACTTGCAATTACCGTTGCGGGGGCAGCTCAGGATTAGGCACCTGATTCCCGTTTCACCTTGGCATGAAAGTGATTTCATCCAAGACACCTAAAACTGACGCTACTTTACACTTTTAGACAAAAGCTTTCAAAAAATGAAATATTAAAAATGTTAGTTTTTTGCATTTTTAGGTTAACCATTTAACGAAGTGGTAACACCGTCTAAAAATACATTTTTTGTTTTTAACTTATTGATTTTATTTGTTTTATTTTTAATCTTTTTGTCTTTTTATAGTCGTTTTTCTGTCATTTAACTCACCTAATTTAGCGCCCGGTTTTAAATAAAAATATTAAGGATAACAATGAAATACGTTCTAAATCAGGCGAAGTGGGCCTGCTGTGCATTAACTTTTAGCTCATTTGCTTCTTTCGCTAGTTCTCAGTCTACTCCACAAGAGCCTCCTCTTGATAACCCTATCTGTGAGCGGGTACTGGTACGAGCTATTGATGGTACTTGTAATAACGTTGTAAAACCTAGATTAGGGGCAGCAGGTATACAGTTACTCAGAGTATTTCCTTCTGCCTATCAGGATGGTTTGAGTCAGTTAGTTGAACATTCACCTAATAGCCAATTAGCCAGAAAGAATCCTCGTGAAATTTCAAATATTGTGGCAGCACAAGCTGAAGATATGCCTAGCTTAAATCAGTTAAGTCAAATGGTTTTTCAGTGGGGACAATTTATCGATCACGACCTAGATATTGATGCTGATATCAATCAAGCCCATGGCAATGGCGAAACGGTTATTATCGACCAAGTTTTAGGGGATTTATTCCCAGCGGTTCACTTTGAGCGCTCAAATTATGATGAAACAACCGGTATTGATACACCACGTGAGCAAATGAACCATATTACCGCCTGGTTAGATGGCTCAATGATCTATGGCTCTGATATTGAATCAGCAAACTGGTTAAGAAGCTTCAAGAAAGGTTTGTTAAAAACTTCAACACGTATAAATGAACAAGGTGAAATTGAGCATCTTTTACCTTTCAATACGGTAACAGGTGAGCGTTTTGATGAGTTGGGTGCGCCTGTCGAACTAGATTTATCCGCTCCACGTATGGCCGGAGATACCGACAGAGCAGGGCAACGTCAAGCTGTATTTGTTGCTGGTGATATTCGAGCTAACGAGCAGACGGGTTTAACTGCAATGCATACGTTATGGGTACGTGAACACAATCGTATTGCTGCTATGGTTTGGGAGCAAGGCTATCGCGACGATGAAGAAATTTACCAACGTACAAAACGTATTGTCACCGGTAAAATTCAAAAAATTACATACCAAGATTGGTTACCAGCACTCGGTATTCAAGTGTCTGAATATCAGGGTTATCAGTTTGATGTAAACCCAGCTATCAGCAATACATTTGCTGCAGCTGCATTTCGTTTTGGTCACACTATGTTGCCAAACAACTTAGCCATTTTACAATCAGATAACTCACCAGCCACTATGATCAGTCGAGGTCGAGTCTTTAATGGTGAAATACCGCTGATTAATGCTTTCTTTAACCCTGAGTTAGTGGCCGAGTACGGTGCAAACTACTTCTTAAAAGGCTTAGCTGAAACATCACAGCAGCAAGTTGATATTCACCTTGTCGATGCGATTCGAAACTTACTATTTTTTGATCACACTGGTACGGCGATTTTTGGTAATGATTTAGCGATGCTGAACATTCAGCGTGGTCGTGACCATGGTTTGTCTGACTATGTGACTATTCGTTCACAAGTGGAGCAGGGAAGTGAAATTTCGTTATTTGAAGAAATTAACGATAACCCTGAAATCGCTGCTAAATTGGCTTTAGCCTATGATGGTGATATCAATAATATCGACGCGTGGGTTGGTTTAATTGCTGAATCACATCAGCCTGGTATGGCGGTAGGTCAAACTGCGGCTGCAATTATTCAAGAGCAGTTTGAACGTTTGAGAGATGCTGATTTCTATTATTACTTAAATGACCCCTTCATTTTTGCCGAAGATAAAGTACTGATTGAGCAATCAAGCTTATCGCAAGTATTAATTGATAATACCGGCTTTAGTTTTAATAGTGATACTTTTCATCACTAATAGATTTTAGGGCCTATTTTTAGCTAGATTGTCGGGGCGATTTACCCCGGCAATTTCGTTTTTAAACGGGCCAAATATTTGCCGACAATCGGCAACACTTTCCTCTCTTTTTTATTCAAGCACCACCGATAACTTAATTGTCCGACACAAAAACAATAAAAAAAATACGGGCATTTAATTTAAAAATCTTGGAGAGAGAATCATGTCTTTATTTGTAAATACTAACGTATCCTCGTTAAATGCTCAGCGTCAGTTAATGACATCAGGTAATGGTTTAGACGTGTCGTTTGAACGTTTATCATCAGGTTTCCGTATCAACCGTGCAGCGGATGATGCTGCGGGTCTTCAAATCACCGACCGTATGACATCGCAGATTCAAGGCTTAAACCAAGCTATTCGTAATGCAAACGATGCAATTTCACTTTCACAAACAGCTGAAGGTGCAATGCAAGAAATCACGAATTCACTACAACGTATTCGTCAATTAGCGATTCAAGCACAAAACGGTATCAATGGTTCATCAGACCGTTTAGCCCTGCAAAAAGAAGTATCAGCATTAAAAACAGAAATCAGTCGTATCGGTGCCACGACTCAGTTTGCCGGCGTTGACTTATTAAGAGGTGATTACTCAGCCGCTTTCTTAGTGGGTGCAAATGGTGGTCAATCCATTTCAGTTAATTTATCTCGTCAAGGCGGCTTTGGTGCATCGGGTTTAGGTATTGGTCAAATCTCGGTCGCGACAGAGCAACAAGCGTCAGCGGCGTTAACGTTAATTGATGGTGCAATTTCAGTAATAGGTGGAACACGTGCCGATTTAGGTGCATTACAAAACCGTTTCCAATCAACGATTCGTAACTTATCAAACGTTGTTGAAAACGTATCAGGTGCACGCTCGCGTATCAAAGATACCGACTTTGCGGCAGAAACAGCAGAATTAACCCGTAATCAGATTTTACAACAAGCAAGCCAAACGGTTTTAAGTCAGGCGAACCAACGTCCACAAGCGGCATTATCACTATTAGGATAAAGCCAGGTTAACGTCAAAAAGCGCTTGGTTTCATCGCTACTTATCATGTGAAACCAAGCATTTATTATCGAACTTAAAAGCAAATTAATCAGTCTTAATAGTAAGCTATTCGTCTTTTGAGTGACTCACCATTAAGATTTTGCTCACTCTCTCCAAGTGTTGAGCCTTAGGCTGGTGTTTGATTAACACCAGCCCATTTTATTCTTAATAAAGTAAACGTTGTTTTTATGGCACGCAGTTTGCTTTATCTAGAATGCGTCAAAAACTTGATGGGCTTTCCCTCAGCCCTTTTAAACTTTGATGCAGCTTTCAGTGGTTTTTTTACATCGATAGGAAGAGTAAAGCACTGAAAAAACGCCGACTGGCAGGATAGGTGACCTAACCTCACACCCTCACTCCTGGCATTTATTTTGTTAGTCGGCATACCCTTTTCCCTTTTGTTCTTAAGATATCGCTTTATCTCTGCCCCTATTTACTGTTCATTTTTTTTACACTTGTTACTTTTTGTATCTATATGTTTACGGTTTTATTTTTTAAGCTATTGATATTGTTTGTTATTTTATTGGTGGTTTGTTTTTTGCTTATCAAGTGCAACATTTTTGTACGAGCGGTTCCTCGTGGTGAAGGAGTACTAAAAATGCTATGCCGAAAATAAAACTAATATCGGCTGGATATATAAAATCAAATAAGGATTAAAAATGAACACTTTCGCAAAATACCTTTCTGCGGCTGCCGTTCTTGTCAGCGCACAAGCTCAAGCCGTTCCAGTTACTTTCTATGACACTATCGTTGGCGGTCAAACATCTTTCACAAACACGGTTGTTTCAACTGGTGCTTCAGTAGCTGATTTAACATTATCTGGTTTAACTACTAGCTCTTCTTGGGATTTAGGTGGTTTCACTATTGAAACAACAGATGGTTTCACTACTGGTGTTCGATCAGCAAGTGCTAATACTTCGAGTGGTCAAATGATCAATATTGACCCTACACAAGTTAACCCTGAAACATCAGGTATTACATTTACTTTCGATAATGCAATTAACGCATTAGGTTTTGAAGTAGGTGACTGGGGTACATGTTGTTTACCATCAAGTCTTTACATTCAATTTGATGGTGGTGCAGTGCAGCAAGTTGCAACAGCAAATAGCTACAACGATAACCCAACAGTTGCTAATGGTGGCGGTAACGGTAACGATACTGTATTTGTTGGTGCTATCGATGATACAAACACTTTTACAACAGTAACTTTCTGGGGTGATGGTTATGGTGAAGTGTTAACAGCAGGTGGTAAGATTTTATTTGCTCAAGTTGGTATTGGTAGTGTTGTTAACCCAGTTCCAGCACCTAGCGGTTTATTATTATTAGGTTTAGGTGTTTTAGGTGTGAGCTTAAGACGCAAACTTGCTAAATAACAGCTTTGATTTTTGATAAAAGCCGAATCATCTGATTCGGCTTTTTTGTTCTCTATGAACAGTATGCCTCTGTTAGATGTAAATTGTTCAGTGGCACATGTTTTTAAAAGTTAATGTTAATCCTCTGATAAAGGAACAAAGAAAATATCTCTTGTCTCATTTAAATCTAAGCTATAGGCTTTATAAAGAGAGCCATCGTTTAGTTTAATGTAGATGGGAGCGAAGCCTTCGTTATGAGTATAATAACTTTCGTCAGACAAGGTTAAATTGTCCGAGATGGTTACTTTAGTTGTTATGCCCCAAGAGAAGAAGAATATATCCGTACTGCTCTCATTGTTAACAAAGTTAAAGTTAGATATATAACCTTTCCAAGTTTTGACTTCTTGCCAGCTTTGCCCTCCGTCTTGCGAAGCAAGTAAAGTACTGAAGTTTCCATCTTCTTCTTGATAGTTAACAGCGCGGTAACTCAAGAGAAGCGTACCGTTATCCATAGCTGTTATTTTAGGTTCGATGGCTTCCTGTTCAGTACTAATTTCAATCGGTGTGGTCCATTGAAGTAAATTATTGGAAGTTGATACATGCAATTGATTTTTATTTAGCTGTGGGTTGAAAACACTATAGGTTAAATAGTAATCACCATTTGGTGCTTGAGTAATTGATTTACTTGCGGGTGAATAGCTACAACCTGAAGAGCAATCTTCATAGGAGGATAAATTAATGCTTGCTTGTTGTAACCATCTTTCGCCTGTATCTGATTTTAAAATACAGATTCCTAAATAATTTCTACAATTGGTCGCTAAAACAAAATCATTGTCTGCATTGGCTATTAGACTGGCTGTTGTATCTGATTCCAGCACACTTGGGTTCGAAAATGCCTGCCAGCTACGACCATTACTAGTTGAGTATCTCAGTTGGTTTACTACTTTGCTATTTGAAAACTCCCTGTATACTGCTAATAATTGACCATTAGATTCTTGGGCAATACTGGCCAAATAGGATGAGCCTTCAGATTGAGTTATATTGACTCCTGGCTCAGGATCTAAAATAGGTTCACAAACGTCTTCACCACTTGAGCATAATAAAGTGTAATTACGTGATTGCTTTTTATCGATCCAAACATCCTCTTCTGGAGAGCAATCATTGCCACCACGAGAGCAATAAACTGAGATATCTAACCTAAAATCACCAGAGTATTCAACGGATGGGAAATTGATCTCCCACTCTTGTGACAAGCTGTCAAAAATCCCGTTGAAATAACCATTTGTAGTGTATTTTTCTACACGCTTATATTCTGGTTGGTTTAAATGATCATAACCAATTATTTTAGAAAGGTCATAACTGTAATATTGTAGGTGCCACCCATCACTGGATAATAGGCGATTACCCTTGGAATCAAATCCTCGAACACGGATTTTGATAGTTTCATTTGTGTAATATTCATCTAAAGAATAGCTGACATGGATGAGGTCTTTATTATCTAAAATCCCGTCATTATCATCATCTGTGTCGGCTAGATCTCCAATTAAATCACGATCAAAGTCTTTAGAATCAGATGCATCTAATGGCAATTCATCTTCAGCGTCTTTTACACCATCATTATCATCGTCATCATCTACATTATCACCGAGACCGTCTTGATCGTTATCTCGCCACTCATCTTCATCTAGCGGAAAAGCGTCTTCGTCATCGTTAATACCATCGTTATCATCGTCGGTGTCAGCATTATTACCTATGCCATCAGCATCATTATCTAAGGTTTCTGTTTTATCAAGAGGCAAGGCATCTTCGTCATCACTAACGCCATCCCCATCATCATCACTATCTTTGTTATTACCGATACCATCTAAATCAGTATCTATGCTTTCTTCTGCATCAAGAGGGAAGGCGTCCTTATCATCAATCACACCATCATTATCATCGTCAGTGTCAGCATTATTACCGATAGAGTCAGAATCTGTATCGAGTGATTCTTTATCATTGAATGGGAAAGCATCTAACTCATCAACGACACTATCATTATCATCATCAGTATCTGTGTTGTTACCTAAGCCATCATTATCAAAATCAGCTGATTCGGTTGAATCTAGTGGGAATAAATCAGCTGAATCTGGCACATTGTCATTATCATCATCTAAATCGGTATTGTTACCAACACCATCTAAATCCGTGTCCAGTGATTCTGTTGGGTCCAACGGGAAAGCATCTTCTGTATCATTTATGGTATCGTTATCATCATCAATATCGGCATTATTACCTGTACCATCCCCATCAGAATCTAGCCACTCTGAAGCGTCGAAAGGAAATAGATCCAACGTATCAGCTGTACCATCATTATCATCATCTAAATCGGCATTATCACCTTGGCCATCTTTATCAAAATCTTTTTGCTCTGCTCGATTAAGTGGTAATTCATCTTCACTATCTAGGGTGCCGTCGTTATCATCATCATCGTCTTGATTGTTGCCGATACCATCTAAGTCTGTATCTAGGTGTTCTGCTGGATCAAGCGGGAAGGCATCTTCAATATCTGATACTTGATCATTATCATCATCTTCATCTGCTGCATTAAGCACACCATCATTATCATAATCAGCTGTTAAAATTGCACCAGATAATACAATTGAACTCGCTAGTGTCGTTAAATATGTATCATCATTAAATGTTTGTCCTGTAACGCTTGTTTCACTCAACATTTGCAGGTGAATATCACTAACAGAGATGTTTGTTCCCACAACTAATAAGTTTGAAACATCGTTTTGAAATACTGAAACATCATCTGCTTGATAAGCTATTATCGGAACCAGCTCTGATAATGCATCTAATTTACCGTCAGTAATATCTTGTGCTAATTGCTGAAATATTATGTCTGAGCTTTGGTTTACATTAGTAAGTGACTCAATTTGACTCGCCAGTATTTCATTGATTTGCCTTATTTGAAATGAAGACGTTTGTTGGTCTGTACTCATTCCAGAATTTAAAATTGGACTTGTTTGAGTAATACTTGCTTGTAGTGTTTGACCATAACTAAAAATAGATTTTATTAGTGCTTCAGATTCAACTTTTGCTTGAGCATAAGATAAACCCAATTTCATTTTTTCTAAACTTACAAAATAAGAGAGGGTGGATAATGGTGTGGCATAAGTTGCTTGACCTGCTGTTATTTGGTTTGCCTCAACTAAATTGTATAGCTTGTTAAAAACGGGTTTATTACCAGTTGAAGTATCAACCGTTTCATCAGTTGCAATAAATTCAAGAAGGTAATAATCAGCTAACGGGGCTTGGATATTTAAACCATTTATAAAGGTGTTATCACCTGTGGTTGAACTGCTGACAATACCTCCTAAACCATCTGTGATATTGAGGTCTAAATTTCTTAAATTGACACTGGCGTTTTGCCAAGGGCCTTTAACTGCAGCGCCATGAATAGAATAAGATTGAGGCTGTTTTTTAGAGCTGGGAGTTGAGCCTCCGCCACCTCCGCCACCACAGGCTGATAATAGTGCAATTGAGACAGCTAGGCTGATTTTTTTTAGTGCTATTGAGTTTTTGAAATCCATAGCGATTACTACTCCATTTTGTAACTATTTTTGCTAGGGTAAACGGTATTTCCATTATTTTAAAATAACTATTTGAAATATTTGTTTACTTTTTTTACATTTTATAAAAGAGTTTTTCGGTAGTAACTTATCAGAATGTAATGATGATTAGGTGGTAAGGTCTATTTTAATCCTCAATAGGCAATAGCAGAAAAAAAGCCGAATCATAAGATTCGGCTTTTATTCATAATGATCTAGAGAGTTTACAACGCTTGAATGGTTGCTTTTTGCTCTTCTAACTTAGCTAAAGCTGTTTGTACTTCCTCAAGCTTAGCTTTTTCTTTTTCAATGACCGCCTCTGGTGCTTTGCTAACAAACTTCTCATTTGAAAGCTTGCCTTGGATGCGACCTAAATCTTTGCTGATTTTTTCAATGTTCTTCTCAATACGTGCAAGTTCTGCTTCAACATCAATTAAACCTGCCATTGGGATAAGAATTTCCATCTCACCAACTAATGCAGTAGCAGATGCTGGGGCTTCATCACTCTCGCTGAGTACATCGATTGTTTCTAACTTAGCTAAACCTTGTAAGAAGCTTTGGTTTGCCGTTAAGCGGCGAATATCTTCAGTACCTGCATTTTTGATAAAGGCATTAAGCGGTTTATTTGGCGATATATCCATTTCACCACGAATATTACGGATACCGACGATAAAACTCTTCACCCAGTCTAAATCAGCCATCGCTGCTTCATCGACTTTAGAGGCATCAAACTCAGGGAAAGCTTGATTCATAATGGTATCGGCTTTTATACCTGCTAATGGCGCAACACTCTTCCAGATAGTCTCTGTAATGTAAGGCATTAGCGGGTGCATTAAGCGTAATAACTGCTCCAGTATTGTCACAAGAGTATGACGTGTAGCACGTTGCTGCGCTTCGTTACCTTTAAATAATACGGGTTTAGTTAATTCTAAGTACCAGTCACAGAATTGGTTCCAAGTGAATTCATAAACTGTATTAGCGGCTAAATCGAAACGATAGTTATCTAAGTGCTCGTTATAAGTTCGAACCGTATTTTGGAATTGGCCTAAGATCCAACGATCGGCTAGTGAATACTCTTTTTCAGCATCATTAAAGCCACAGTCGTGCTCTTCTGTATTCATTAATACGTAACGGCTGGCATTCCAAAGTTTGTTACAGAAGTTGCGGTAACCTTCCAAACGGCTCATATCCCAGTTGATATCACGGCCCGTTGATGCCATAGCCGCTAGTGTGAAGCGAAGGGCGTCTGTACCGTGTGCTTCAATACCGTTTTCAAATGTTTTACGTGTGTTCTTTTCAATCTTCTTCGCTAGTTGCGGTTGCATCATGTTGCCGCAACGCTTTTCAACTAAGCTTTCAAGGTCGATACCGTCAATCATATCGATTGGATCCAGTACGTTACCTTTAGATTTAGACATTTTATCGCCGTTTTCATCACGGATAAGACCGGTTACATAAACGGTTTTAAATGGTACTTGTGCTTTGCCATTTTCGTCTTTGTTAAAGTGCATGGTCATCATGATCATACGCGCAACCCAGAAGAAGATGATGTCAAAACCAGTCACTAGTACATCAGTAGGGTGGAAGGTTTTTAAATCTTCAGTTTGCTCAGGCCAACCTAATGTTGAGAAAGTCCAAAGGGCAGACGAGAACCAAGTATCTAAAACGTCTTCGTCTTGTGTTAATACCACATCATCAGCAATGTTGTTTTCACTTCGCACTTCAGCTTCATCACGACCAACATAAACATTGCCTTGCTCGTCATACCATGCAGGAATACGGTGGCCCCACCATAACTGACGTGAAATACACCAATCTTGAATGTCGTTCATCCAAGCGTTGTACATGTTCTCGTACTGTTGTGGTACAAACTTAATTTCACCATCGGCAACGGCTTGTTTAGCTGGCTCTGCTAATGGCGCTACGCGCACATACCACTGGTCGGTCAGTAATGGTTCGATTACCACACCAGAACGGTCACCGTAAGGTACCGTCAGTGAGTGATCATCGATTACTTCTAATAAACCTAACGCTTCAAATTCAGCAACAATCGCTTTACGTGCTGCAAAGCGATCTAAACCGTGGAAACGCTCAGGAATCGGCGCATCTAGCTCAAGTTCTTTACCATCGAAGGTATAACTTTCGCCTTGAGTTAAAATAGCTGCATCTTTGTCGAAGATGTTGATCATTGGCAATTGATGACGTTTACCGACTTCATTATCGTTAAAGTCATGCGCAGGCGTGATTTTTACACAACCAGTGCCTTTTTCCATATCAGCGTGTTCATCGCCAACAATCGTAATACGGCGGTTAACAATAGGTAAAAGGATATCTTTACCAATTAAATCTTGGTAACGCTCATCATCTGGGTTAACCGCAACACCCGTATCACCTAACATGGTTTCTGGCCGAGTTGTCGCGACTACAATGTAATCTTTGCCGTCTTTGGTCTTAACGCCATCGGCTAATGGATAGCGGAAATTCCACATGTGGCCTTGTTTGTCTTTGTTTTCAACTTCTAAATCTGAGATTGCTGTGTGTAATTTAGGATCCCAGTTTACAAGGCGCTTACCGCGGTAGATTAAATCTTCTTTGTGTAAACGAACAAATACTTCTTTAACTGCTTCTGATAAGCCTTCATCCATGGTGAAGCGCTCTCTGTCCCAATCAACAGATGCACCTAAACGACGAAGCTGTTTGGTGATAGTACCACCAGACTCTTTTTTCCAATCCCAAATGCGGTCGATAAAAGCATCACGTCCTAAATCGTGGCGTGTTTTACCTTCTTCTGCGGCAAGTTTTCGTTCAACAACCATTTGTGTTGCAATACCCGCATGGTCAGTACCAACCTGCCATAAAGTATTGTTACCTTTCATACGCTTGTAGCGAATAAGGGTATCCATAATGGTATCTTGGAAAGCGTGACCCATATGCAGGCTACCAGTGACATTTGGTGGCGGGATCATAATTGAGTAAGGTGTACCTTCACCTGATGGTTTGAAGTAACCTTTTTCTTCCCAAGAGTTGTATAACTCGCTTTCTATCGCTTGCGGATTAAATGTTTTTTCCATGGCTGGTATCAAAAAATATCAGTTAAAATTTATATTATCTGAGCTCGACTTATCGTGCACTATTGCGCAGGGTAGGCGGGTTCAGTTGTTAATTGGTGGCCTGATTGTTTGTATTGCTTGTAACGCTCTCGTGCTACTTGTTTTAATTCCTCTTGATGTGGAACAAAATCAAAAACTTGAGGGTAGCGCTTGGCAAAATCAGGCATAGATGGCGACAAGTTTATCAGAATTTGTCGAGAACCTTTAGGAACTTCGCAACCTATTTCAACTGGGCTGCCAAATTTAGGGCCTTCGCCTTGCAAATTGTGCGCAACAAAGCTTTGTGCATCAAATTGCCATAGGTATTCATCAACTTGATTGGCTTGGGTTTGATCACCCGTGTAGATAAAGATTTTTTGATTTTGTCTGTAACAATGAGCCGCTAAACGACAGGCAAAATCAATATGAGCAGGTACATTTTCGACCTGCTCATAAGTTTCATCAAAAAGATAAAAATGTACGGCTGACATTAATTACTCGGTTGCTCTGAGTGTTCGGTTGCATAGTTAAGTAAAAATTGAGTCAACATAGGAACAGGGCGACCTGTTGAGCCTTTGTTCTTACCGCCTTTCCAAGCTGTACCGGCAATATCCATGTGTGCCCATGTGTACTTTTTCGTGTAACGAGCAAGGAAACATGCTGCGGTAATCGAACCTGCTTCACGGCCACCAATATTAGCCATATCTGCAAATGGACTTTCCAGCTGCTCTTGGTACTCATCCCATAGCGGCATGCGCCAAGCACGATCGCCTGATTGTTCTGCTGCTGATGTTAAATCATGAGCAAGTGGATTGTGACTTGAATAAACTGCAGATGCATGCGCACCAAGTGCAATCACACATGCGCCTGTTAATGTTGCAACATCGATAACTAACGCAGGGTTAAAACGTTCCACGTAAGTTAATGCATCACATAAAACTAAACGACCTTCGGCATCAGTGTTGAGTACTTCAACCGTTTGGCCAGACATTGTCGTTAAAATGTCACCAGGTCGATAAGCATTGGCATCAGGCATATTTTCACAACCTGCTAATACGCCAATTACATTGATAGGTAAGTCTAGCTCAGCTAATGAGCGCATCGTGCCGATAACACCTGCAGCACCACCCATGTCGTATTTCATTTCATCCATACCAGCACCTGGTTTGATTGAAATACCACCTGAATCGAAAGTTAAACCTTTACCAACTAAAACAACGGGGGCCGTGTCTTTGTCACCACCTTGGTAGTTGATAACCGACATAATTGACTCGTTGTCAGAGCCACGGCCTACAGCTAAGTATGAATTCATACCCAGCTCTTTCATTTGTTCTTCGCCAATCAGCTCAACATCAACTTTGTCAAACTCCGTTGCTAATGCTTGTGCTTGCTCACCTAAGTAGGCTGGGTTACAGATATTTGGTGGCATATTCGCGACGTCTTTACAAAGCTTGCTACCAGAAGATACAGCTAAACCTTCTGCAATTGCGCGTTCGCCAATTGGTAACTCACGACGAGTAGGCACATTGAAGACAATTTTGCGAAGTGGGCGACGAGTCTCGCCTTTTTTGCTTTTCAGTTGGTCAAAGGTGTATAAGCAATCTTGAGTTGCTTCGACAGCGTGACGAACTTTCCAGTAGGCGTCACGACCTTTAACGTGTAACTCCGATAAGAAACAAACGGCTTCCATCGAACCCGTTTCGTTTAATGTATTAATTGTTTTGGCAATAATTTGCTTGTATTGACGTTCATCAAGTTCACGTTCTTTACCGCAACCAACGAGTAAAACGCGCTCACTTAAGACATTAGGTACATGATGAAGCAACAGCATTTGCCCCGGCTTGCCTTCTAAATCACCACGACGTAATAAGTTACTAATGTAACCTTCGCTGATTTTATCTAATTGTTCGGCAATTGAAGTTAGGCGACGTGGCTCAAACACACCAACAACGATACATGCGCTGCGTTGTTTTTCTGGACTACCACTTTTTACGCTGAATTCCATCTTGGCTCCTGCTAATAGGTATTTTTAGGATCTTTTACAATTTCGTTAAACTAAGCCAGTATGCTTAGTTTGTGGTTATGAGTTTAGAACAGGCTATGTAAAAAGTTGACCAAAATTTTGATTAATTTTGTAAAATTAGCCTGTTTTTAGTTGTATTTTCTTGTAAAAACGCTGAGTTTACTTAAAATTTTTAAGTATTGCAGTAAAATAGCAAATTTACGGATTTCCCTTTGATTATTTCCCGTTACCTTTTTAGCGAAACATTCAAGTCGCAGTTGGCCGTCTTTTTTGTCATGCTGACCATTTTTAGTTCTAATGCATTGGTTCGCGTATTAGATGATGCAATGGAAGGCAAATTACCCACCGACCTTGTCGCTTGGATGTTGTTACTTAATATTCCTCCGCTTGCTGGTTTGATTCTACCTCTGAGTTTGTTTATTGGTATTTTCCTCGCTCATGGTCGATTTTACGCCGACAACGAAATGTCAGTGCTTAAAGCCTGTGGTGTCAGTGAATGGTTTGTCACCCGTGTGACCTTAGTCTTTGCTTTACTTGTCGCCATCTTAACTGCACTAAATACCGTTTGGTGGGGCCCCGCAGCGTATGAAAAGCGCAGTGAATTTAGAGAAAAACTCGCTGCTGATATCGGGTTATCGACCCTTATCCCCGGGCAATTTCAAAATTCTTCAAATGGTAAAGCCGTTATTTTTGTTCACAATTCAGAAAACTCGGGCAGTGAGTTTGATCGGGTCTTTGTGGCACAGTTACCTCAAGAAGAAGCGCGAAAACAAAGGTTTAACATTGTTTATTCGCAAAAAGGTGAAGTAGTAGAAGACAGTTTGGGCGATCAAACTTTAATTCTTTCTGATGGTTATCGATATGAAGGGGAGCGCGGTAAACGCGATTACCAAATTACTGAGTTTGGCTCCTCGAAAATGAAGATCAAAGAGCAGGAAGTTGAAGAGCAAAGGCGCAAGCTTTCGTCCGTCAGCACTGCTGAATTAATGAAAAGAGACGATCTCGACGCCATTGCCGAATTACAGTGGCGAATTGCATTACCGCTTTCAGTGCCTTTGGTTGCGTTAATCGCTGTCCCACTAGCAAGAGTTCAACCAAGGCAGGGCCGTTTGGCCAAGCTAGCCCCTGCATTTTTAATTTATTTGGCCTATTTCTTATTACTGATGGCAGGTAAGTCGGCTCTTGCCGATGGTAAGATTCCTCCGACCATAGGCCTTTGGTGGGTACATACTTTAGTGCTGATTTACGGACTCTACTTATTGATAAATGAGCGGGCGCTTGGGCTTAGAATCAAAGCACGTTTGGCAGGGAGAGCGACATGATAAAGATAATTGACCTGCACATTGGGCGTGCCATTTTAACGTCGACTTTTGCTTCTATGATGGTGTTAGTGACACTAAGTGGTCTGATTCGCTTAGTCGATCAATTGAAAAGTATTGGTCGTGGTGACTACACCATGATGGATGTTTTGCAATTTGTTCTTTACACCGCGCCGCGAGATATTGAAATTTTTTTTCCAATGGCTGCTCTTTTAGGTGGTTTATTGGGCATGGGGGCATTAGCTTCAAACTCTGAATTGATCGTGATGCAAGCTTCTGGCTGGTCTAAGTTCGATATCATTAAATCCGCAATGAAAACGACGACTATTTTAGTGGTGTTAGTTTTGATTATTGGTGAGTGGGTTGCGCCGAAATTTGAAAACGAAGCCTATCAAATGCGTCGAGCCAAAATAACTCAAGGTTCGGTAATAGCTGGGTCCCAAGGTGTTTGGGCCAAAGATGGTAATCATTTCGTACACATAGAAGAAGTCAATGAAAACGGCGAGTTAAAAGATCTAACTGTGTATGAATTTGCTGATAATTTACAATTGGAGCGAGTACTGCACGCCGATTCTGCCCAGTATAGTAATAACCGCTGGTCGTTAGACAGTGTTGATGTTACTCATTTAGGGCAAAATCAAATCAGCACATCACAGCAAGACAAAGACCTATGGGTATCGTCATTGACACCCGATAAACTGGGTATTGTATCAGTGACGCCTGAGGCCTTATCGATTTCAGAACTGTCTGATTATCTTGATTATTTATTAGCAAACGATCAAGATGGCAGCCGCTACCAATTGGCATTTTGGCGCAAGCTCTTTCAACCTATTACCGTCGCAGTGATGATGTTAATGGCATTGTCTTTTGTATTTGGTCCATTGCGCTCGACATCGATGGGAGCGAGAATTTTGATGGGGGTTGTAATCGGGTTTGGTTTCCATATTACCAATCGAGTCTTTGGCCCTATCTCCTTGGTATACGATTTACCGGCAATTGTGGGTGCTTTGATGCCAAGTATTTTATTTACCGTTATCGCGGCTTATTTAATTAAACGGCAAGGTTAATTCTTTGTCAGTATTTCTGGGTTCAAATGAGCCCAGAAATTATCGACTGCGGCTGTATTTTGTTGGTAAAAGTCTTTGTTAAAAGCGACATGCCAATAAGCGTTTAATACAGCGTGTTCTGTGGCAACAATTACTTCATCTAACCCTTGCTCTAAAAGTAAGGCTTGCCCTATCTCCCTTTCAATCACAAAACCATCTAACCGATCAGCGTTTAATGCATGAAAAGCAACATCGGCATCTGGCGTTGTGTCAGCCAATAATTGCTTGTCGGCTAGATAGTGATAGGCAACATAGCCAAGAGGGGCGGCTAAACCAAACTCTTGAATGCTCCGATAATAAGCAACATCAAATGCTCCAGTGGCAGAGAACAATAGGCGTTTGATAGTGTAGTGATCTAACACTCCTCCTTTTCGATAAAAGATGGGGTATTCAACCTTGGCGAGGTAATGTTTTACATCAGCTGGAAAAGCAAAAATACGTGCTCTTTCTTGTGTTTTAATCATTGCAAATGCAGCTTGATATTGACCCGACTCCAAGCCTTTCATGCATCTAAGCCAAGGAAGTGTATGGAGTTGATGTTGCCAGTTATTGGCTTTTATTCCGGTTAAAACACGTTTTGCTAACATCAAATCGGTTTGTTGCTCAAGCGAGCGACGGTTGTCAAAGTAAGGTTTGAAGGCTTTGTCTATCGAACAAAATTGAATGACATCATTGGCTGAGCTTATCGCGCTAAAGAACAAACTAAATATCGATGAAATTATAAAAAAGTAGCGCATGAGCTCGTTTTTTAGACACAAATTATTGCATTTAGTATAGCGACAATCTGTCATTAACAATGACAAAATGATTGTAACATTTACTGTATTTACAAGGACGTGTATGCGCTTTTTGTTGATTTTAATGAGCTTGTTTTTGGTGTCTTGTACGACGACGGATAAGCAGCGTATTTTTGATATCGCAACCAGTGAACAACCGGATAAAGCTATTAAAGCGATTGTTAAAGATAAACAAGTTCGTTATCAGCAAAACCCAGAGCAAATCGTCAAAGATGTACAAGCCATCGGTGATTTATTTACTCAGCTCAAAAAAGGGATTCGCGTTGTTTGGGGTGAAAAACAAATTCAGCTACCCACTAATAAGCGCTATGTTAAATACACTAATGATTACAAGGCCAGAGCGATTGTCGATTTTGAAAAAGGTTGGGTTAGGGTCGAAACTATCGATACTAAGTCGCCAACACAGATGTTGCAAAAAGCGATTGTGACTACCTTATTGGCAACGTCTGATCCCGATAAAACCGATATCTTTTCCAGTGAAACACCTAAGGCATCCGGTAAACCCTTTTTATACCAACAAGTTTTAGATCAAGACAAACAAGCGATTGCTTACCCTTGGCGGGCCAATCGATTTGCAGATTATCTCATTACTCATCACATTAAAAAGCGAGCCATAGACTATCGGTTTGCTCATTATGTTGATATCTCGCTGGTCGAGCAACATCAGCACTTACGACAAGAAAAGTTCAGTGAATTTGTTCTATCATCGGCTAAACGTTATCAAATTGCCCCCGCATTAATATACGGTGTTATCGAGACTGAGAGTAGCTTTAACCCTTTTGCGGTCAGCCATGCTAATGCTTATGGTTTAATGCAAGTGGTATCCAGTACAGCAGGACGAGATGTCTATCAAAAAGTAAAAAATAAAGCGGGCCAACCATCAAAGCAGGTTTTGTTTGATCCAAAACAGAATATCGATATTGGCACGGCATATTTGTATATTTTAAAAAATCAGTATTTATCGAAAATTAGCAATCTTACCAGTCGTCATTATGCGGTGATATCTGCTTATAATGGCGGGGCGGGTAATGTGTTAAAAACCTTCTCTAACGATAGAAAAGTGGCTATTGAGCGCATCAACACTTTAGCGGCAAATGAAGTCTATGATAAATTAACTCAGCAGCACCCAAGAGTGGAATCTCGTCGTTACTTGTACAAAGTCCGCAAAGCAGAAAAGAAATATCAATAAAAAAGATGAAGAAAAAAACGCCTCTATTTATTGCATTGAGTTTAATGCTCGGTGCATGCAGTCAAACGCTTGAATCTAATCCAGATTTGACTGCAGTTGAAACCGAAATAAAAGTTGAAGAACCCGAAGTAACTTTGGGGCAAATCAACTACGAAAATAATGAACAGTTAAAGTACCAAACGATAAAAGTAAAACTCACCGTTAAGGATGAGGTGCCAGCTGACTTTAAAGCCTTACGTGCCCAAGCACGCGAAGAGGCTTTATTTATTGCTGCGAAAGCTGTTAATAGTTATGAAAATGAGTCGTTAGAGCAGACTTCGACAACAGAAGGGCAAATAACGTCACTCGCTCATCGCTCTTTAGGCGATATCATGGCCATTAGTAAAATTCAGCAGCAAAGCTGCTTTGTATTAGGTGTGGCTAAAAATACGTTGCATTTGAGCTGTGAAACGGTTGTCGATGTCCCAGTGACCATCACAGAATAAATGCATAATAAACATTGGTTTATATACTTGATTTTCAGTTAAAAGGTTTAATAATCACAAGAGCTAGTCAATTTAATAAAGGTCGTTTTAATGGAACAATATCAAGCACAAATAGCTGAATTAAGAAAAAAGTTAGCGCTTGAGACAGCGATTATTTCCAATATTGAAGGTAAAACTTACACTATTAAAGCGATTGATTCTGCTATGCCTGTTTTCAAAGTTGGCGATGCCTTTGAGTTAAAAGACACATATTGCAGTGCTGTATGTGATAAGAAGCAGACTGTGGTTTATAACAATGTCGGTAAAATGGAAGAAATGTTATTGCATCCGGTATACGTCATGATGCAATTACTCAGTTATGTTGGCACGCCTATTCGCCAAGGCGATAAAATCTGGGGGACATTAAATTTCTCTTCCACAGAAGCAAGAGAGCAAGGTTTTAGTAAAGCGGAAATCGAAGCAGTGGAGTCACTAGCTGAAGCGATCTCGCATTCATTATCTAATCAATAATAAAACGTTAGCAAGTATGGGCTAACGTTTTTTTGTTTTACTCGCGGTTTTTGTATTGAACTTACCTTTACTAGCCGTTGATTTTCGCTTTTTAAACGGCGTTTTTGCTGGACTGGTCAAATGAGCCATGTTGGGCATTTGCGTTTGTTCTGCGGTTATCAGTAAAGCCTGTAAATTTTCCAACATGGGGGCCATAAAATGCTGATAGCTCATTGTTTTATGACTAATTTGATCTAAATTAGCTTCCCATAATGCAGTCATATCTGGCGTAGTTGCTTGACTAGGCAAACTTGCTATCAGTTGTGTGCCTGCTGCGGTGGCAAGAATATTCTTATTTTGTCGAGTAATAAAACCTCGTTTTATTAACAATTCAATCATACCTGCACGGGTTGCTTCAGTGCCAAGGCCATCTGTATCTTTTAATATTTGTTTAATGGCTTTGTCTTTTACATAACGAGCAATACCTGTCATGGCACTGAGTAAACTCGCATCGGTAAAGTGTTTGGGCGGCTCAGTTTGCTTTTCTTCTAAAATACCTTGGACACAAGTTAGATCTTGTCCTTCTTCTAAAGGGGGCAGTGTATGCGCTGATTGCTGTTCAGGTTTGCCTAAAATAGACTTCCAGCCTAACACTTTAGTCTGCTTACTCGATGCGCTAAATTGTCCCGTTTCGATGCGTACTTTAACTTTTATGTCTTCAAACTCATGTGCGGGATAAAACTGTGCTAAATACTGCTTAGCAATAAGGTTATAAACCTTTGCTTCATATTGGCTCAGCTTGCTTATATCTGCTTTTTTAGTCGTGGGAATAATGGCGTGGTGAGCATCAACTTTTGCATTGTTCCAAGCTTTGCTTTTAATCCTCGTGTCAGCATCTTGGCACGCTTGGTTTAATGCTGTGTTTGTGCTGGCAATGGACGATACAACGTCATTCGCTTGATAAAAATGATCGAGTGGCAAGTACTGGCAGTCTGACCGAGGATAGGTAATTAATTTATGCTTTTCGTACAAAGCTTGGCAGGTGTCTAGACAAGCTTTGGCATTAATGCCAAAGGCTTTATTCGCGGTCATTTGTAACTGTGAAAGGTTAAAGGGGAGGGGCGCATTTTGCTTTTTTAATTCGCGCTCTACTTTTTCAACTTTAGCAGCCTTTCCACTAATACGATTGACAATATTTTCAGCCAACGCTTTGTTTAATAGGCGACCTTCTTCATCAAGATGGTCCTGGCAAGCGGCACTTGGAACCCACTTCGCTTTAAATCGCTCATTATTCTGTGTGATTAAATCTGCCAATACTTGATAAAAAGGTTTACTGATAAAGTCTTTGATAGTGTTATCTCGTTCCACCACTAAACCTAATAATGGGGTTTGAACACGACCAACGGATAAGACGCCTTTGTAGCCTGCTTTTTGCCCTTGTAGGGTATAAGCTCTGGTCATATTCATGCCATAAAGCCAATCGGCTCTGGCTCTAGCTAAAGCCGAAGTGGCTAGAGGGATAAACTCTTTGTTAGGTTTTAAATTAGCCAGTGCTTTTTTGACTGCTTGTGGGTTTAGGTCATTGATTAACAGGCGCTTGGCATTTTGAATTTTATTGCTACTTGGTTTGGCGTGATTGATCACTTCATCTACGAGAATTTGCCCCTCTCTGTCTGGATCCCCTGCATTGATGATCTCACTGGCTTTTTTTACCAATTTTTTTATTACACTCAGTTGGCTACGTGTTTTAGCTTTTGCCTTTAATTGCCAACTTTCAGGCACAATAGGTAAATGGTCAAATTGCCATTTTTTGTATTTGTCATCATAGTCATCTGGCGCGGCTTGCTCGAGTAAATGTCCGACGCACCAGGTCACACAATCACCATTGGCTAATTGAATATAACCTTGCTCGTTTTTATGAGGCTTGGGAAGCACTTGGGCAATAGCGCGGCCTAAACTCGGTTTCTCTGCAATATATAACTTCACGAATGCATTCTGGTGTCTGTTTTTATATACAGTATTTTGGCTAAGTTCTTTGTTATCTGCAAGCGACAAATCAGATTATTTGATTTTGCTTTGTTATGATAACTATCAAAGTAATTTTTTAGTGACGTTATGAAGAAAGTATCCATCATAGGTGCAGGTTGGTTAGGTCAAACGCTAGCCGCAAAATTGGCTGAGCAGGGTTATTGTGTTACGGCAACGAGCCGTGATCTAGATAAACTCAAAAAGATACAAGCGAAGGGTATTAAGACCTGCCAGTTGGATCTTGATAATTTACTGGCGGCTAAGCTAGATGAAGCGGCTTTAAAAGCGGTTTTTGATACTGACATTGTCATCGGTTGCTTCCCTCCTGGGTTTCGCTCAGGTCGTGGTCATAATTATTTAAAGTATTGGTTAAAACTTACTGATTATTGCAATCAATATGCGGTCAAACGTTTAGTTTTTTGCAGTTCTACTGCTGTCTATCCAGAAATAGCACAAAGCTTTACTGAATCCGATTTACCACTTGCGTTAACAGAAGATATAACCACACACGAATTGCTATCAGAAAAAGGTTTAGCGTTATGGCAAGTTGAAGCTGAGGTTGCTAAAGCATTTAACGGCGAACTTATGGTTTGTCGACTAGCCGGTTTATTTGGCCCTGATAGAGACCCTGCTAACTTTGTCAAAAGGCTGAAGGCGATAAGCTCAAAGATGCCAGTAAATATGGTGCACAGAGAAGATGTGGTGGCAGCAATTCACTTCTTACTGACTTTAAATACGTTACCTGATGTTATCAATATCAGTTGTCCGGAACAAATGAGTAAAAGGGCATTTTATCAATTGGCATTAGATGCAAGATGCCAGGACGAAAGCTTGCAAGATAAAGTCGATAATCAACAAGCAGGGAAACACATTAGTAGCCAGAAATTGATTGAGTTAGGTTATCAATTTATTTATTCGGAGCAAAAAAAAGCCCTAGTCTCACTACAGAACTAGGGCTAAGGAAGGCGCCTAATATTCCATTTAGGCAAATTGTCATCCGATGATGGCTAGATTGACAAAGCGTCGCTCTTACGATTGGAGATCGTGAGTGTGCTAACCGTATAACACATCAAATCTACGTGGTTGCCAAAGTCATTACCTTGAAGTAACGTTGAGCTGTCGTTTCGAATACCCGCTTAACCAATGAAAATTAAGCTTATTTTCTTAACTAGGCTCTAGCAAAAACCAAACCTGTCGATAACACTTAAGAACATTGAAAATAAGCCTTATGTGTAGTGACATAATATGACGGACATATTATGTCTGTGGTCATATTATGTCAATGCCTGTATTTCTACATTGTTTCCAATTCTGTAATTTATGTAACTCTGGGTTTACGAACCTTGTTTCTTGTTGCGGTATAGAGTTGGTGTGAACTTTGTGTATTATCAGTAAGGTAAAATAAAAAATTAAAGCAAAACAGTTGCTTATATTGTTTTGAAACACCTTGGTAAAAAGGTGTCAAAAATTTGTATCGGGGTTGAGTGTGGTTCGTAGTTTTTATTGGGTAGTATTAACAGGTTTACTAGCATCATGTGGTGGAGGCTCAGGAGGCGGAGGTGACAACCCAACAGATCCCGGTCAGCCACCAGCCAACATCACGGTCAATATCAGCTACGATGCTGCAAATCTACCCAGCTCATGTGAGTATCAAGTGGTTAATAACCTAGATACGTGGCGCAGTTTTGCCAGCATATGTGATCTCGATGTCGATATTAGCATTACGGGCGCAGATGCAGCTTCGTTGTCGCAAGTTGGTCAGTTTTCAACAGATGGTGGTACTAGTTGGCAAAATGTGGCTACAACCGATAGCCAGTTCACATTGCCAGTTGCTGGGCTTGATGGCGATATTTTAGTTCGTGCAGCTGTCAGTCAAGGGAATACTCAGACTGTTTCTGATGCAGCAAGTATTGCTTTAATACTCAACTCTATCGAAACTTCGGAACCTTTGGGCAGTTTTGCTCAAGATCAAATATTAGCGATTGCCGATAACCAAGACAGTTTTATTATCAATTTACCTAACTGTACAGATCCCCAAGGTGATAGTACAGAAGTGCAAGTGATGCAAGACGGTCAGTTGTGGTTTAGTCAGCAACCTAGGGCTGAAGTTGAACTTGATACTGATAATGTTAGAGATGGCGCCAGTATTCAAGCTAAGTGTAAAGACCTACTAGATACTGATGTGGCAGAACAGTTTGCAACTGACGATGCACCGGGTAGTGTCTATATTGCTAAGGGTAGCGACGGCAGTAATCAACCTCCAATGATAGTATTTGAGCCTGTCAGTGCTGTGCGCTTTGGTGGGTTAATTCGAGATTACCAAACCATTACCGCTTGTATTTCTGTACTCGATTTTGAAGGGGAGCTCACGACTAACCGCTTGTATTATCAATTTGATAGTGATGGCCGACAAGAGGCTACATTGGTAAATAATTGCGCTGATATCGTTATTGGTGATGATGGCGATAAAAGGTTAACTCTAATTGCAGAAGCCAGTGATGCCAGCAATACCACGACGCAAGTACAAGATTTAAGCATTATTCATCAAGATACTTTGCAGGTAGGGCAGAGTATCAATAGTCGTTGTGTTATGGGTGATGCAGCACAGTCCGTTAATCTTGCTATTAATACTGATACCGAATTTGATAGTTACAGTGTTGATGTTATTGATAGTGATTCAGGTCAAACGTTAAAAAGCTTGGGGCAATTTACTCAAGAAACCATTAGTTTTGCTTGTGACACCTTGGGGCAAACACAATACCTACTAAGAAATACTAGCCGCGGCCAAACAAAAGACTCATTAACGTATTCTCATTCGGTGACAAGCGAAGCCAATTCTGTACCTGAATTGAGTATCACTATTCCACAAGGTGATTTAGTCGATTTACAGTATCGAGATAATCAAACTTTGCAGGTTTGTGTTGAAGCTTCAGATGCTGATGGCGATGCATTAACGCTCTCGTTAGCTGCACAATTTGATGATGAAGCACAGCAAACGCTCACACTAGCCGATACTTGTGCTGAATTAAGTACTTTTGGCCGAGGCGGTCAGGAACTTATCTTTTTTGCTAGTGCCAGTGATGGATTTGCAACGGCAACTGATTCTAGAAACGTAGGAGATGTTCATGCTGATACCGTTCAATTTGCCAGTAGCAGTAGTGGCAGCTGTGTCTCAGGTGCTGATGCACAAAACTACAGTGTCACTGTTGATGCTGATTCTGAAGGCGATAGCCATAATTTAACCGTTATCAATGCCGATGATGAATCTATCATTCAAACCTTAGGTTCGGTAACAACCGGTACTTTTTCACTCGCGTGTGATGAATTAGGGCAAACTGATTTTTACATTCGAAACACAAGTCGAGATTTAACCGTTAATTCGGTGACTTACCAGCATGTAGTAACTGAGAGTATTAACCAGCCACCGACCCTTGAAATGGCTGTCACGGGGGATACGTTTACCGTTGACAATCAAACTCAATATCGAGACCAACAGCTACTTGAAGTGTGTTTTACATCAGAAGATCCAGAAGGTTTACCTGTAGCTGTTGATGCCAGCTATCGTTTTGATGATGAAACAGAAGTAGAGCTCGATTTAGACGATGATAATTGCGCACAATTAAGTACGTTAAATCGAGGGGCTCAAAACTTAGTGATTGATGCGACGAGCTCTGACGGTGAAGTCAGTACGAGCCTATTCCAAAATTTAGGTGAAATTTATTTAGATACCATCCAAATCGCTACCTCAGCGAGTAATAGTTGTGGTCTGGGCTCTGGCTCTTTGACTTATAATATCGACATTCCAGATGATACTGAAAGTGATGATATTCAGCTTGATGTTTTTGATGCAGAAAATAACAATTTAATTGCAGCAATAGGGGGCACACCTCCGTACCAATTGTCTTTTCCATGTAGTGCAGTTGGCGAGCGTTTTTTCTATATTCGCAACCAAAGTCGCAATTTATCAACGTTATCCCTAGCGTATGAGCACGAAGTGTTAGATGTGCCTAATACCCCACCTGATGTGACTGTGAGCATCAATAATGCAGAGCAGTATGAAGGTTTGATTCGAGATAATCAGGATATTGAAGTGTGTATTACTGAATCCGATGAAGATGGTGATAATGTGCTATCAAATGTTATATATAGATTTGATGATGGTGTATGGCAAGTTTTAAATTTGAGCAGTAACTGTGCTGATGTGAGTACTAATGGTCAAGGAGGAAAAGTTCTATCTATTCTTATTGATTCAACCGATGGTAAAGAAAATATTAGCCAACAAGTTGAATTTGAAATTCATCGAGATACGGTTCAGTTTCCATCTACCTATGGTCAAACTTGCCGAATTGGTGATGCGGCGCGACTTTACCCTGTAACTGTATCTCCCGATACAGAAGGTGATACACATGAATTAGAAGTATATAACGCCGACACTAACACGCTTATTCAAAGTTTAGGAAATACAACCATTGGTTATGTCTCTTTTGACTGTAACGCCAATGGTGTTACTAACTTTTATGTTAAAAATACGGCGCGTGGTATTGCCAGCCAATCACTTACTTACCAGCATACTGTTACTAATGTGGTGAATGATGCGCCTACGATCGATTTATCCATTAATAATGCAGAATACTTCTCTGGTCAGCTTAGAGATAATCAAACTATCCAAATTTGTGCCACTGTCAGTGACCCAAATTCTGACCCATTAACTACACAAATTTTCTACCAATTAGGTACCGACCCTCAACAAGAACTAACCTTATCTGCACTTTGTGGCAACCTAGATTTAACAAATCAGGGCGGCAAGGAACTGGTTATTGAAGGATTTGTTGGCGATGGTACGGCTACCACTAATGATACGCTGACGCCGGGCATTGTATTGGAAGATAATATCAATATTGCCATTAGCTCTAGTGGTAGTTGTCGGGTGGGTGATCCACCGCTTAATTACACTGTCTTAATTTCAGCCGATCCTGAAGGTGATATCTATAGTGTTGATACGATAGATATTAATACGAATGATGTGCTAGCCAGCATGGGGCAGGTCGTTGCCGGTAACTTTACGCTCTCGTGTGACGAACAAGGCGCAACTAACTTTGCTATTCGCACCACAAGTCGCGGTCAAACTGTCAACTCTTTGATCTATAGTCATGTGGTCAGTTCTGAACTCAACTCTGCTCCAAGTGTGGGTATCAATGTCGATAGTGGTGAGCAGTTTAGTGGCCAATATCGCGATAACCAAAATATTGTCGTCTGTGTTGAAGGTTCTGATCCTGATAACGATGCGTTAACTTATAGTGCAAGCTATCGTTACGGGGATAGCACCTTCACTGATTTATCGCTTAATAGCCAGCAATGCGGTGTGATTAATACCACAGGCCAAGGTGGCAATAGTTTAGTCGTTCAAGCGTTTGCCAATGACGGTCAAGTTGAAACAACCTTCTTCCTCGATATGGGAACTATCCACACGGATACCATTCAAACGCCAGTGACCGTTTCGGGTGAATGTAGTTTAGGTGAAGAAGCGCTGCGTTATGCTGTTCGAGTGGAAACCGACACTGAAGGTGATGCCCATGAACTAACGGTTTATGACAGTGAGACCGATGACCTTATTGCCGAGCTCGGTGCTGAGCTAGAAGGCGAATTTACTCTAGATTGCGCCGATTTAGGTACTCGACAATTTTATATTCTTAACAACAGTCGCGGTATTCAAAGTCAGTCAATAGATTACACTCATACCGTCAATTCTATCTTGGTTAATACTGTCCCGGTTTGGTTAACCAGTTATGACCAAACGGCATTACTCGAAAAGCAAGCTGATGAAGAGCTGAAAATAGGTACGGGTACAGCGTTATTCCAAATTGATGTATCGGAAGGTGTTGAGTATCAAACAATCGATTCGTTTGGTGCGACATTAACTGATTCGGCCGCTTCATTAATTAATGCGTCAGATAAACGCGACGCCATTATTGCTCAGTTATTTAATCGCGATGATGGTATTGGTATTTCTGGTTTGCGTTACCCACTTGCCGGTATGAGTGAGTTTGTGTCTCGTGTTGCGCAAAGTTATAACGAACGACCAGCTGGTTTGACTGACCCTGATTTAGACTTTTTTACAATCGCTGCGGATAGAGACTTTTTATTACCTGTATTGCAATCAGCATTAGCAGAGAACAGTGATATCGATGTTATCGCAACTAACTGGAGTGCACCCGGCTGGATGAAAGACTCTGATAGCTTGCAAGGCGGAGAAGTTCGAAATGAGTTTTACACCAGCTATGCCAACTATTTTGTTAAGTTTTTTGAAGATTACCAGACAGAAGGTATTGAATTTGATTACTTTAGTGTGCAAAACCAACCGCATGAAGAAAGTGACTTTCCCACTCAGCGTTTCGAAGCACTCGATTTTAGAGATTTCTATACCGATTATTTAGACCCTGCACTGACGACTGCCAACATCAACCCTGAGTTCATCGTTTGGGATGGTAACTGGACGGATAACGACACTCAAAATAGTGCTGATATTGCCAACTATGCAAAAACGCTATTTAGTTACAACGAGATCAATAATACGGTTAATATCGCAGGTTTCCAGTGTTATCAAGCGACCAATGGTTTTGCTGATTACAGCCAAGCGTTTGATGAATTATTACTTAATCGCCCTGATAAGAGCATTTATCTAACCGAGTGTAGTAATCAAGAAGATAGCCGCAGTTTTGGTGAAATTTTAGCGCAAGATGCTGGCGATATGTTTATTGGCTCGTTGCGTAAATCGGTTAAGGCTATTTACTATAGCTCGCTTGCCTTAGATGAAAATAATGGTCCGACTCAAGGCGGCTGTGCAGATTGTCGCGGGGTGGTAACTATCGATAGCAATGGCGATATGTTACCTAATGCTGAATATTTTGCTTTGGCGCATTTTAGTCAGTTTATTCGTCCTGATGCTGTTCGCATCGACTCGACAACTTTTGCAGGGCAGCTTGAAACCGTATCGTTTAAAAATCCAGATGCCACCGTTGTGACTGTTGTTGTCAATCGTACCAATGCGGCTATTAGCTTTGATATTAACTGGAAAGGACAGTTTTTTAACTACAATTTGCCTCAATACTCAGTTGTTAATTTCAAATGGGATTCAACCAATGCCCCCATCGCTAATGAGCAACAAATCATTCAAGCCAGTGATATTGCACAGGATACTTATACTACCATTCAAGCGATGCGTGAAAGTACAACGGGTATGTACCGCAGCCACTATGATTTAGTTGGCTCACAAGATGCCATGCTGTCAGTTTCTGCAACTGCGCATGGGTTAACGGCTTTAAATATTGGCTTCTCAATGGGTTGGCAACCTGATGCTGCCACACTTATTTTAGCCACGCTTGAATCGTTAAATGGCGATAATCCATCATATGTACATCAACGAAATGACTTAGGTATGTTTAAAGCAGAAGTCGATACTTCGGGTAATAATGGCACAACCAATGAGTACTCAGTTATTGCAACGGCGCAGCTTGTTTCTGCACTTAATTTTACCCGCAATGTTTTTGCATCTAACACGGATATCGTCAGCAAAGTGGATTCGATAACCGGTTCAATCGATTGGGCTGGAATTATCATTGATGCCTCGGCAGGTACCGTGGCGGCAACTCAAGATTTAACAGGTAATGCACAATCGACCCAAGGTGTTTATAACCTCCAGATGCAGGCTGTATGGCATAGTCGAAATACAGGTGATGTCTCAGCTATCGATTTATGGACACAGCATTACGACTCGGGTGAAGCCTTTGAACGCTATGTTTATGACGGTAATGTTATGCCAGCAGATGAAAATGGTGATCCGATTAGCGCGACTATTCATCAACAAAACTTCTTTATGATTAAAGCCGCACTCGATTCGGCGAACTACCGAACGCTAATGAGTGAACAAGCGGTCGCCGAAAAGGCTTACTGGCAAGCTAATTTTAGCGAGGCCGACTATGTATGGGGTTATGGTTTTGGTGAAAATACCTTTGCCAGTGAAACGCCTTATTACGATACTTTGGCTGACCAACCGGGTAACTATGCGCATGCACCGACAATAGCGGGTTACATTGTCTCCGATTTAACTTTACTTGAAGATTTTCTTGAGTGGGATGATAACAACTTTGGTATTGCGACAACGCAAATATCAGGTGTGGCTATTCCATGGCGTTACTCGCAGCAAACGCCATCTTGGACACCGAGTACAATAGAGATGGATGGCATCATCAATCAGCTTATTGGCCTGACGGCTCACCCTGGATTATTGGACTTGAGCTACTACCGAAATAATACCGAAGCACCCGGTAGTTAACTGATTTGCCATGAAAATTTCACAAAAGCGAGTGGCGAAATAGCCACTGCTTACTAAGCTTTAGTTATTGCGCGCTTGCAGTGAAAAATAGAAGGAAATCAGATGCCAATAAATACAGAAACAAATGAAGAACTGAAGATCCTCGTGTTATACACCTTAGCTTCAGTACACGAAGGGTTGAAAGTACATTCAGATGCAGGCGATGAAAAAGTCGCTGCAGCCAAACGCCTTTACGACAAAGGTTTGGTCACTCAACCAGATGGTGGCTATTTAACAAACCTAGGGCGAGAAGCCGCTGAACACGCCCACAAACTCATGGGGATTTTGCAATCGGTTTAGCGCAGCTAAACGATAACGTCATACTTTGGGCATTCAGCCTAGCTAGACTACATTTAATAGTTATTGTGTTAAATCTGGGGTCAAAGTAATGAAGGTATTGCTGTTCTTTTTTACATTTTTCATCGCTTTTGGCCTTAAAGCCGCGGAAACTAACAATCAAACCGTGGTGCTAGTGGCCGATCAGTGGTGTCCCTATAATTGCTTACCCGAATCAGAACGCCCTGGTTATCTTGTTGAAATTGCTAAAGTTGTACTTTCCTCGCATGGCTATCACGTCATATACAAAACCATGGAATGGAACCAAGCAATTACGTTAGTTAGAACGGGTCGTGCCAATGGTTTAATTGGCGCATTTCCCAGTGATGCTGAGGATTTAATCTTCCCCGATACCGCATTAGGCTATGCCGATAATAGCGTGATTGTTCGCGCACAAGATAGCACCCAATTTAAAGGAATTGAAACCTTACAAGAGTTGCGGCTAGGCGTCATTGAAGGTTATTCCTATGGTGCTGAAATTGATAAGTTTCTGGCCGAGCGTTTGGCCCTGTCAACGGGTGTGGATGTGACATCAGGTGATGACCCACTTGAGCGCAACTTACAAATGGTGCTGTCTAATCGCTTAGATGGTTTTATCGAAGATGAATCTGTGCTTAAACACCATTTGCGTTACCATCCAGATAAAGACAAGTTTAAATTACTCGCTAGAGTCAGCCATGATCCGGTTTATATCGGCTTTGCTCCCAAACACCCAGAATCGGCCAAACTTGCTGCATTACTGTCTGATGGCATCGAACGGCTCAGAAAAACCGGCCAACTCAAAGTGATCCTGCAAAGGTATGGCCTGCAAGATTGGTATTAACCGCCTCCATTATTCATTTTATCCCAAGTCACTTTTTGCCAGTAGGTGAATAGCCTAGCTAAGGTTATAATGCCGTAGCTTTTTTAATCATAAAAAATATAAAAATGAAACTTTCTCAATTTGGGCAGCAGCTCACTGCTGAATCTGGCATTGTTAACTTAATGGCTGACTTGGGCGATGCGCTCAACGTCAATCCTGATTTATTGTTTTTAGGGGGCGGAAACCCAGCCAAAATCGATGAGTTTGAAGCCATTATTGCTGAGCATTTACATCAAATTGCCAATAACCCTGATGAATTACACAAACTGATCGGCGTATATCAATCGCCACAAGGTTCAGAGCGTTTTATCAGTGCTTTAGCTGATTACTTAAACCAAACCCAAGGTTGGAATATCTCAGAGAAAAACATTGCCATTGCCAATGGTAGTCAATCTGCCTTTTTTATTTTAATTAATATGTTAGCGGGTCAATCAGAGCGCGATCACAAAAAGCTGCTGTTTCCTTTAATGCCTGAATATTTAGGTTACAGTGACCAAGGTATCAGCGATGATTATTTTCTTGGTAATAAACCGCTGATTGAGAAAGTAGGTGAGCACAGCTTTAAGTACCATATCGATTTTGACGCGCTGGATATTACCGAGCAAGTTGCCGCGCTTTGTGTATCGAGACCAACTAACCCAACGGGTAATATGGTGTCAGATAAAGAGCTAGCGCAATTATCTAAGTTAGCAAAAACTAATCAGATCCCATTAGTGATTGATTGTGCTTATGGTGAGCCATTTCCCGGTATTGTTTACCAAACAACTGATTATCAATGGCAGCCGCATCACATTTTAGCGTTGAGCTTGTCTAAGCTGGGCTTGCCCGCTGTTAGAACCGGCATTGTTATCGCCAATGAACACGTTATCGAAGAGTTTGTTAAGGTCAATACTATTGTCAGCTTGGCAAATGGCAATTTAGGGCCCGATCTGATGACGCGCATCTTACAGCAAGGTCAGCTTGAGCATATTAAACACACTATTATTCGCCCTTTTTACCAAGCGAAACGCGACCATTTTATTGGTGAGTTAAATAAAACCTTAAACGGTTTACCGTATCGTATCCATCAAGCTGAGGGCGCATTCTTTTTGTGGATTTGGTTTGAAGGTTTACCCGTATCATCGACTGAACTTTATCAATTACTGAAAAAACAAGGCGTATTGGTGATGGATGGTGCGCCATTTTTCTTTGCATTAAACCAAAACTGGCAGCACACACAAGAATGCATCCGATTATCTTATTGCCAAACGGATGATGTGTTAACACAAGCGGCCGAGTTAATTGGCCTGCAAGTTCGCGCTTTATATCAAACTGAGTAAATCTCAAATACCGAGAATAATTGACCCAATAGAGCAAACAATAAAACAGACAGTGAAGCTTCTTAAATGATCAAACTTTTTGTATTCGATTTAGACGGCACGTTAGTAGATTCATTACCAACAATCGCTTATGCCTTAAACTGCACGTTAGCCGACCTTGACCAAGCGCCCATTGCCACCGATGTGATCAAAACCTGGATAGGCAATGGCTCAGATGTATTAGTTGCACGTGGTTTAAGCCGAAATATTCAGGTAGATGAAAACTTACCGGCAGCTTTACTTAAGAAAGCCCGTTTTTTATTTAATGAACATTATGCACAGGCAGGCCATCATCGCGATGTGGTTTACCCAAACGTAGCCGAAACGTTAAAAACACTGAAACAACAAGGTTTTGAATTGGCGGTGTTAACCAACAAAAGTGATGCCTTTGTTGAGCCGATTTTAACCGCGGCTGAAATTATGCCGTACTTCTCTGCTTGGGTGGGCGGACAAACGCTAAAAGAGAAAAAACCATCGCCGATGGGTTTATTACACTTAGCTAAACAGTTTAACTGCCAAATGACTGAAATTGTGATGGTGGGCGATTCTGAAAACGACATCAAGGCAGCAAAAGCTGCTGGGTGCTTATCGGCAGGTTTAACTTATGGCTATAACTACGGTGTGCCAATTAGCCAAAGCGAACCCGAATTGGTCATGGATAACTTGTCTGCACTGCTTGCATCAAGCTGGGTAAATAAACCCGTTTTAGTTGGGTGATTAGATAAGGAGGTTTATACCTCCTTTTTTATAGCTTCTGATAAATTTTCAGTACTAACGGGTTAGGCTATTAAAAGCCAAATGTAGGCGTGTATTGTTCAACGGTAAGTTGAATAATGTGCAAAATGAAAGACCTGATAATCCTCTAAGACAGCCTCGCTCCTTGCATTGACTTTCAGCACTAAACTGAAAGTTGAACCCAAAACAAACA
>NZ_JABULX010000019.1 GCF_013328345.1 Marinifaba aquimaris | reverse complement strand
CAGAGCCAGAGCCAGAGCCAGAGCCAGAGCCAGAGCCAGAGCCAGAGCCAGAGCCAGAGCCAGAGCCAGAGCCAGAGCTATCTCAAGAAGGTACTGTGGAAGAGTTAGACGAAATTGACTTCGATGACTTGATTGAGGAGTTTACCGAAGATCAAGTTGTCTCCGATGATATTTCCGATACAGATGACTTAGAGGAGCTATCGTTAGATGATTTACTTGAAGAAGAAGTCTCTGATAACGAGTTACCTGAAGTTGATGTAAATGATCCCGATCTTCAAGAGCTAACCGATTTAGAAAATGTCGACTTTGACGATATCTTAAGTGAAATAGAGCCTCCTGCGTCTGAAGTTTTAGCCGCTAGCCCTAGTATTGAAGATAGTGAAGCCCTTGCTGATATTGATATGGATTCACTATTAGCAGAAGAGCAAACTGCTGATGCGCCAATTGATTTACCATCTGAAGATACCGTTCGTGTAGAAGATGTGGAGTTAGTTGATATCGACGAATTACTCTCAGAAAGCGAAGATGCTGATGAAGTTGAGCCATACCGAGAAGGGGCTATCGATGTTGGACTCGATGAATTTATCGAAAAGGAAAATATTCAACTTGTCGATGTAGACCAAGCGAATGTCGCGGGTATGGGATCGGAGCTAGATTTAGCCAGAGCTTATATCGAGATTGAAGATATTGATGGTGCCGTGACTGCACTTGAAAAAGTATTAGATAAAGGGAATGAAATTCAAAAAGCGGAAGCAAAAGCGTTGATGGATAAACTACAGGCTGGATAACTTCAACTTGCAGACGTTCACAAAACAAAGCAGTGTCTAGTGCACTGCTTTGTGCTTTTTTGTTCCTGTAAAATTAGCTAAAATACCTTCTTGATTTTTTCCAAAATGAGAACAGTATGCGTTTTGCCCTAGGTGTAGAATACAATGGTGCCAATTATTCTGGTTGGCAAAGACAAGGTGACAAATATATTATCGGTGTGCAGCAACGCATCGAAGAAGCCTTGAGTAAAATTGCTAATACACCTATTGAAGTTGTTTGTGCCGGACGTACTGATGCAGGAGTGCATGCAACAGGGCAGGTCGTTCATTTCGATTCCCCAATTGAAAGGCCAAATTCTGCATGGACTTTGGGTATGAATACGCTAATGCCAGAGGATATTGCTATTAGGTGGGCGCAGCGAGTCGATGTTGACTTTGATGCCAGGTTCAGTGCCACTGCTAGGCGTTATCGTTACGTTATTTACAATGATGACTACCGACCTGCAATTTTAGTTAACGGTCTTACCCATATTTATAGTTGTGAACTTGATGCTGATAAGATGCATCAAGCTGCTCAAGCCTTAGTTGGCGAACACGACTTTACTTCTTTTAGAGCTGCACATTGCCAATCCAACACACCATTTAGAAATTTGACACATATTAATGTCACTCGGCAGGGCAAATACATCGTAGTTGATGTGCAGGCAAATGCCTTTTTACACCACATGGTCAGAAATATTGTGGGGTCATTAATAGAAGTCGGTGCAGGTGAGCAAACCGTTGAATGGATTGGCGATTTGTTGACATTAAAAGATCGTACCCAAGCCGGTGTAACGGCTAAACCAAATGGTTTGTATCTCGTTAAAGTTTTTTACCCAGATGCGCTTGGAATCCCTACCACGCCACTAGGTCCGTTATTTTTAGCTGATAATTAAAAAAATATGACAAGTTTGAGAGTTCGGCTTAAAAAACAATGTCATTTGTGATTTAATAACGTCAATTTTTTTGGTTGCGCCCAGAGTGCGCAATTTACAAACACATTATTACCTCAAGTTGTGGATCAGAGATAACTCATGAGTTGGATTGAAAAGATACTGCCGAAAACAAACACTAAATCTGAGAAGAAAGCAAACGTACCAGAAGGTGTTTGGGCAAAATGTACATCTTGTAAAGCGATTATTTACAACGCTGAACTTGAGCAACAATTAAATGTTTGTCCTAAGTGCGATCACCATATGCGTATAAGCGCACGTCGTCGATTAGAAACTTTCCTTGATACAGCTAACCGCACTGAATTAGGCGCAGACTTAGAGCCACAAGATAAATTAAAATTTAAAGACTCTAAAAAATACAAAGACCGTATTGCTGCGGCGCAAAAATCTACGGATGAAAAAGATGCGTTAGTCGTTATGGCTGGCACGGTTAAAGGTGTTCCTGTTGTAGCATGTGCTTTCGAATTCAGCTTTATGGGTGGCTCAATGGCCTCTGTCGTGGGTGCTCGTTTTGTTCAAGCTGCTGAATACTGCCTGAAAAATGATTTACCACTTATTTGTTTTTCAGCAAGTGGCGGCGCTCGTATGCAAGAAGCGTTATTCTCACTTATGCAGATGGCTAAAACATCAGCTGCACTAGCTAAAATGAGTGATAAAGGCTTACCTTACATTTCAGTTTTAACAGACCCAACAATGGGTGGTGTATCAGCTAGTTTAGCCATGTTAGGTGATGTTAATGTCGCTGAACCAAAAGCGTTAATCGGTTTTGCAGGTCCGCGTGTTATCGAGCAAACTGTTCGTGAAAAGCTTCCTGAAGGCTTCCAACGCAGCGAATTCTTATTAGAAAAAGGCGCGATTGATATGATTGTCGATCGTCGTCAGATGCGTGATAAGTTGGCAGGATTAATTGCCAAAATGATGAATCTTCCTTCAATCGAACAGTACTAAATCTGTGGAACCTTCATCAGTTGCAACCAAACCTGAATCGCTTCAGGCTTGGTTGCAGTATTTAGAAATTATACACCCTGCGAATATTGAACTGGGACTAGCAAGAGTTCAAACCGTCTTCCAACGCCTTCAACTAAATTTCTCTCAAACTAAAACTATTTTAGTCGGTGGTACTAATGGTAAAGGAACCACATGTCGTCTATTACATGATATTTTGTTAGCTCAAGGTTTTAGTGTTAGTAGTTATAATTCTCCTCATTTAATCGATTACACTGAACGCGTTACTGTAAACGCCAAACATTTATCTGAACAAGCACATTGCGAAGCGTTTACTGCAATTGAAGCAGCTAGGCTTGATGGTGATGAAATCACATTAACTTACTTCGAAATGGGCACCCTTGCTGGCTTGTATTTACTGGCTCAAGTTCAAGCTGACTATACCATTATTGAAGTGGGGCTAGGTGGCCGTTTAGATGCGACTAATATCATCGAACCTGATATTTCTGTCATTACCACAGTTGATTTAGATCATACCGATTGGCTAGGGGATACGCGTGAAAAAATTGGTTATGAGAAAGCCGGAATATTTCGCGCAGAGGGTAGAGCCGTTTGTGGTGATCTCAATCCGCCTAAATCTGTACTAGCACATGCCGAGTTATTGGGCTGTCCGATTTCAATAAGCCAAATTGATTATAGCTTTCAAGAACTTGAACAAAGCTGGCGTTTTACCAACAGTCATTACTTCTTTGCTGAGCTCGTTAAACCCGCTATGCCGATTCAAAATGCGGCAAATGTCCTACAAGTTTTAACTGAGCTGGGTATTGATTTGTCAGAGCCTGCACTAAATAAGGTTTTCGCAGATTTTACCCTTCCTGGTCGTTGGCAAACTGTTGCCAACGAGCCCGAGGTTATTCTCGATGTTGGGCATAATCCACAAGCTGCAGGCTATTTAGCTAAGCAACTAAATGCACTTTTAGCAGCCAATCCTGATGCAAAAATTTACGCTGTAGTTGGCATGCTACAGGATAAGAATATGGCTGCTACGTTGGAGCAACTCTCCGGGATTTTTGAACACTGGTATATTGCTTCTATAGAAGGCCCAAGAGGTACAGACTCTAAAGAAAGTATCCATACCGTACCAAATAATGAACCGGCTTCGGCTTGTTGCTCTATTGTTGATGCGTTCAATCAAGCCTTATCACAAGCTCAACAATCTGATGTTGTTTTTGCATTTGGCTCTTTTTATGTGATTGCTGATGTGATGTCAGCCTTGGATATTAAGTTAACTTAGGGTTGTTTATGTCTCGCGCTTATTCAAATCGTTTAGTTGGTTCTATTGTCGTTATTGCACTTGTAGTGATTTTTCTACCCAATTTATTAGATGGTAAAAAAGTAAGTCACCAACAAAGTTTTCAAGAGATCCCAAGTAAACCAGAATTTGTCGAACCCAAGAACAACATTAAATTTAATGAAAGCCAATATCAGTCTGAAATAGCACAAGCACAAGAGGTTGTTTCAGACGAAATGCCAATAGACGAAGTGTTGGACGCAACTGAAAAAGTTCAAGAATCAGCTACAGCTAAAACTGATATTGAAATTTTGCCAGAAGAAAAGGTCATGGTCGAAGCTAAGCCTGAAACGCGATATCAGCGACCTGCTTGGGTTATTCAACTCGGTAGCTTTAAAAACAAAGCCAATGTCGAGTCATTAGTGGCTAAATTAAAACGAGAAGGTTATTTAGTCTTCACTAGGCCTATCAAAACACAGGCTGGCACTTTGACAAAAGTCTATGTTGGTCCTGATCTCGACAAGCAAAAATTGGATGCCATGATACCTGAATTGAACAAGTTGACTAAAACCAGTGGCAAGTTAGCTGTATACAAACCTGGTGAATAAGTTGTTTAGTCCAAAATATCATTTAGATTCTTCGCTAGATTCTGTTAGAATCCGCCGCAAATTTTGTAGGGGTTAAAATGCTCTGGATTGATTACGCCATATTAGCTGTTATTGCGTTGTCAACGCTGATAAGCCTAGTAAGAGGTTTTGTCAAAGAGGCTTTGTCTCTCGTGATATGGGCCAGTGCATTTTTTGTTGCCAGTCAATTTTATCAAGACTTGGCGACATACTTTACACAAATCAATGAACCAATGTTAAGAAATGCCGCTGCAATAGCGTGTCTGTTTGTAGCAACTATAATTATTGGCTCATTGTTAAACTATTTTATTGGCCATTTAGTGAATAAGTCCGGTTTATCCGGTACTGATCGCATGCTTGGTCTGGTATTTGGCGCATTGAGAGGGGTGTTAATCACCGCTGCCGTTCTATTTGCTTTAGATGCATTTACCCCCGCATCTGATGCAACATGGTGGCAAGGTTCCCTGTTAATTCCTGAATTTCGAATTGTTATCGAGTGGTTTTTTGAATATTTAAAAAACAGCTCAAGCTTTTTAGATAAAGTTAAGCCTGTATAAGAGGTACATTTAAATGTGTGGTGTCGTTGGTATAGTTGCCCATTCTCCAGTTAATCAAGCTTTGTATGATGCTTTAATTGTTTTACAACATCGGGGGCAAGATGCCGCGGGTATAATGACAATTAACAATGGCATGTTTAAGCTTCGTAAAGCTAATGGTTTAGTGAGTGATGTGTTTGAACAAAAACACATGTTCCGTCTTGCAGGTAACTGGGGTATTGGCCATGTTCGCTACCCAACTGCAGGCTCAAGCACTTCAGCTGAAGCTCAGCCTTTTTACACTAACTCTCCTTTTGGTATTTCACTTGCTCACAACGGTAACTTAACTAACGCTGCTGAGTTAAAGGAAAAGTTAAAGAACCAAGCCCGTCGTCACGTGAACACCTCTTCTGATTCAGAATTATTAATGAACTTATTTGCTCATGAATTATGTGAATCAGCATCTTGGGACCTTAAACCAGATGACATCTTCAACGCGGTTACCAAAGTAAACGAGCAAGCTAAAGGTGCTTATGGTGTTGTCGCTACTGTTATCGGCCATGGTTTAGTTGCATTCCGAGACGTCAATGGTATTCGTCCATTGGTACTGGGTGAGCGCGAATCTGAACAAGGTATGGAGTATATGGTTGCTTCAGAGAGCGTAGCGCTTGATGCAGTCGGCTTTAAGTTTGTTCGTGATATTGCTCCAGGTGAAGCTGTATTTATCACAGAATCAGGTGAACTTTTCTCTAAACAGTGTTCACCAGTGAGTGAGCTTTCACCATGTATTTTCGAATATGTTTATTTTGCTCGCCCTGACTCAGAAATCGATGGTATTTCTGTTTACGCTGCACGTGTTCGCATGGGCACAATGTTGGGTGAAAAAATTAAACGCGAATGGGAAAACGTAGATATTGATGTTGTTATTCCAATTCCTGAAACATCATGTGATATCGCCCTACAAATTGCACACACTTTAGATTTACCATATCGCCAAGGCTATGTGAAAAACCGTTATATCGGCCGTACTTTCATCATGCCAGGCCAACAGCAACGTCGTAAATCAGTGCGTCGCAAGTTAAACGCAATTGCAAGTGAGTTTAAAGGCAAGAATGTATTACTTGTTGATGATTCAATTGTTCGCGGTACAACTTCAGAGCAAATCATTGAGATGGCAAGAGAAGCTGGCGCAAAAAATGTTTATTTCGCATCTGCGGCACCTGAAATTCGCTTCCCGAATGTTTACGGTATTGATATGCCAAGCTCTACAGAGCTTATTGCTCATGGTCGTGAAGTTGAAGAGATTAACGACTTAATTAAAGCCGATGGTTTAATCTTCCAAGATATTAACGATTTAGTTACGGCCGTTAAAGGTGACGATGCGACATTCGAAAACTTCGAAACGTCTGTATTCACTGGTAGTTATGTGACAGGTGATGTTACACAAGAGTACTTACAGCATTTAGATCAGCTGCGTAATGATTCGGCTAAAGATAAATCAAGCCAAAATCAAACCGCTAGCTTAGATATTCATAATCTGAGCTAAGCAAAAATAAGTATAAAAAAACCTGCAAATTGCAGGTTTTTTTATATCTGAAGCTTTTAGCGCCTTTGTTTAAGACGGTAGCTGTGTTGCTTTGGCATCAGAGCTTTTACTTAAACCTCGGTTAAGCAGTAAAATATCTTCTTCATTTAAGTTACCCGCCGCTTGTTTTAGCTCTAACATAGAGCGGATGTACCCATAACGCGCGTTAGATAGATTGCGTTTTGCGTCGTATAAGTTACGTGTACTATTAAGTACATCAACGATGGTACGTGTCCCGACTTCAAAACCAGCTTCCGTTGCTTTTAGTGCGCTTTCAGCTGAAACTACAGACTGCTTGAATGCCGTTATACGTGAGATACTGGCTTTGACTGTATTAAACGAGTTGCGAACCGTGCGAACAGTCGTACGATAAGTTTGCTCTAGCTGTTGAGATGCGACAACATAGTTATGCTGTGCTTGTTCAACGAGTGCTGAAGTACGACCACCTGTATAAAGAGGTACAGATAACTGAATGCCGACGGTAACGCCATCTTGCTCATAGTCTGATTGACCAAAAGCACCTGCAAGTTCGTTATCGCCTTCGTTTTCAGACCATTGGTAACCTGCTGTCAGATCTGCTGTAGGGTAATGTCCAGCTGTAGCAATATCAATTTCTTGTTTTGCTATGTCTTTACCAATCTTTCTGCTGTTAACATCTTTGTTAAGGTTTTCAGCCAGTTTAACCCATTCCTCTGGCGTTGAAGGGGTTGGAATATTAGGGCTGAAACGCTCTGTGTTTAACTCATCGAGATTAGGGTAATAACCACCTGTAATTTCACGGAGGCTTTCTAAGGCTAGCTCAACATCATTTTCAGCTGAGATTTCTTGAGCCACAGCATTATCAAATTGAGCTTGCGCTTCATGAACATCTGTAATTGCCGTTAGGCCTACCGAAAAACGTTGCTTTGTTTGCTCTAGCTGACGTTCAATCGCTTTTTTCTCTGCGGTGACAAATTCTAAGTCGTCTTTTGCACTTAAAACATCTAAGTAAGCACTTACGGTACGCACAATTAAGCCTTGCTGGGCTGTTTCAAACAATAACTCTGCCTGTTTTACTTGTTTTTCAGTTTTAGACAGGTTTAACCAAGAATCGTGATGGTAAATTTGTTGTACTAAGTTGATGTTCGCAGAGGTTGTTTCAGAAGTAATATCACCCGTTTGATTAGTTAAGTTATCATCTCTTTCTAAATCAGAGTCTGAATAACCTAATGTGGCGTTTATTTGTGGTAAAAGAACCGATTCTGCGATGTCTAAACCTTTAAGGGATGCTCTTAAGTTTGCTTGTGCGGCAATAATTTGAGGATCATTTTTTGCTGCTTGCTGATAAATCTCTTGTAAGTTCTCTGCTTTTGCAAACGTGCTGGCTAAAATACCAGACGCTAAAGTGATTTTTACTATTTTATTAATTTTAGAAAGACCAAAGGTTTTCATTGCGATATCCTAAATATTCCCTATTGAATGAGCTACTTCTAATGTATCCAATTCTTTGAAAAAACTAAACAAATTGCTAGCTAAATATTTTTTAAGACCATTTTAGACCATAGAAAGGAAAAAAAGTGCCTAAACCAGATAAAAGTAACCCGTTTTTATTTAATAACGATGATGTTGAAATCATAAACAGAGATACTTTATTTCAAGGCTTTTTCAAAATCGATCAAGTTGAGTTTAAACACAAATTATTTGCGGGCGGTTGGTCAAAAACAGTTACACGCGAAGTATTTGAACGCGGTAATGCCGTTGCGGTACTACTTTTTGATTTTGAACGCGATGAGATCGTTTTACTCGAACAAATTCGTATTGGCTGTATGTTAAACAGTGATAAGCCATGGATGATGGAATTAGTCGGTGGCATGATTGAGCCAGGCGAAGAGATTGAAGAAGTTGCCCATAGAGAAACCCAAGAAGAAGCGGGTTTAACAATACAATCGCTGATGCCGATGACACATTACCTATCTAGTGCTGGTGGTACGACTGAGCGCATATACCTTTACCTGGCCAATGTTGATGCAACTCAAGCTGGAGAGATCTGCGGGTTAGAATATGAAGACGAAGATATTCGGGTTCATCGCGTCTCTCGAGCACAAGCAGTTGCATGGTTAGAAGATGGCACCATTGAAAATGCTGCTACCTATATTGCGCTACAATGGCTAGAATTACACATGCAAGATGTCATCAAGGCATGGAAAAAATAATAGAGAGTAGTAACTGTGGCTTTTACCCCTAAGTATGTTCCCGATTTAAATCAATTGATGGCTATTTGTGAGCAAAACTATTTTATTTTGCAACGCTTAGTGCGTGATTGGGAGCACTTGGCTGAATTGCGATTTGAAGCGTCGAGCCAGTTACAATACCGTATCAAGGTACTGACATGTGCTAAGTACACTAATGAGGTTGAAATCAGGCAGCTTTCACCAAGCTTACCAGCTATTTTGCAGCCTGAATTAGTACTTAGGGTTTATCATGATGCGCAAGTTTGCGAAGTTATCAAAAATAAAAATATTGCTCGTATTGCACCAAGTTATGATTACCCGAATGAAAAAATGCATCAAAAAGATGAAAAAACGCAAAACAACATCTTCTTAAACGACTGGCTAAAATTCTGTCTAGAACAAGGCATGGCTCACCCAGTACAGTTGGCGTAATTTTTTGAGAATAATGACTTGATTAAATTGGCACAAATTTCTGATTTTCACTTGTTTGATGATCCTTCTGTTCATCACTACCAAGTTAATGTGGCTGATAATTTCGCTAGAGTTATTAGCTATTTACATTCCATACAAGCTGAACTCAATTTGGTTTTAATGACAGGAGACATGGCTCAGCAAGTCAGCGCCGATACTTATAAACTCATTGCAAATATGATCACAAGTTACGACTGGGATATTCCTTTTTTTTGGTTGCTGGGTAACCACGATAGTGAAGTGCTTGCAAACGAGCATTTAAGTGGTAACCCATTTGTTTCTTCATTAAAGCAAAGTTACTTTTCTTTTGAGCAGTGGCAAGTTGTTGCACTTGATAGCACTGTGTTTCCAAGCCGTGGAGAAGGACAGCTGACAAAAGATAATATAGCAAAATTGGAAGCGCAGTTATCAGCAAGCAATCAGCCCACATTACTAGCATTACACCATCATTTATTGCCTTATGAGAGCTTTATAGATAACTACCCGCTGAAAAATAGTCAGTTGTTAGATGAAGTGTTGGCTAAATACCCGCATGTTAAAGCCATTTGCCATGGCCATGTTCATGCAGCCCATCATTATAAATATCAAAAAGTGCCTTGTTTTTCAGCGCCAGCGACTAGTTATCAATTCAAACATTTTTGCGATGACTTTGAGATTGCATCTATTCAACCTGGCTTTAACCTTATTTCTTTATTAGACAATACTACTGTGGACGTTGAACCAATATGGCTGTAACTAAACACATACTTTATTTACATGGTTTTTTAAGCTCACCGCAATCATTAAAAGCTCAGCAAACATTGGATTATATCACCCGACATCATCCTGACATTGAATTGATTATTCCTCAGTTACCTAATTGCCCTGATGAAGTTAAAAAGACGCTCGATAAGATTCTTAACCGTTATCAAGGCTCTTTAATTGGCTTTATCGGCAGTTCACTTGGTGGGTATTTATCGACTTGGTGTGCGTCTAAAACACAATTACCAGCGGTTCTAGTTAACCCCGCTGCGTATCCCTATATATTGTTGAGGGATTATATGGGGTGGCATACTCATCCGTACACAGATGAAAAATTTGAAGTGACTGATACTTTCAATCAAGGGCTCGTTGAATTGGACATCCCTAAACCGGGAGAGCTGCCATTGTGGCTTTTACTGCAAACCGGTGATGAAACATTAGACTACAAAGAAGCAGAGACTAAGTTTGAAGGTTGTAAAATGACCATAGAGCAGGGTGGTGATCACGCTTTTCAAAATTATCAAAATCACTTACCACAAATCATAGAATATTTACTGCGTTCGCATTAATATGGCGTCGTAAACCGAATTTATAATTAGAAAGAAGCTTATATGAGTAATCAAAACTATAACGCGGAAGCTATTGAAGTCCTCAATGGCCTAGAGCCGGTTAAACGCCGACCTGGTATGTATACCGACACTGTACGTCCCAACCATTTAGGTCAGGAAGTTATAGATAACTCAGTTGATGAAGCAATGGCCGGCCATGCTTCAAGCATTAAAGTCATCTTACACGACGATCAATCGCTTGAAGTGATTGATGATGGTCGCGGTATGCCAACCGATGTGCACCCTGAAGAGGGTATTCCAGGTGTTGAACTTATTTTCACTAAATTGCATGCCGGTGGTAAATTTTCTAATAAAAACTATCAATTCTCAGGCGGTCTTCACGGTGTTGGTATCTCGGTTGTTAATGCACTATCTAAGCGTGTAGAAGTAAACGTTCGCCGAGATGGCCAAGTATTTGAAATGGCGTTTGAGCACGGCGATAAAGTTTCTGATTTAACCGTAACAGGGACATGTGGTAAGCGTAATACAGGTACATCGGTTCATTTTTGGCCAGATGCAAGCTACTTTGATTCAGCCAAATTCTCTGTTACCAAGTTAATTCATAACTTAAAAGCCAAAGCCGTTTTATGCCCAGGTCTATCGATTGAGTTTCAAGACAAAGTCAATAAGGAAACTCATAAATGGTGCTACCAAGATGGTTTAACTGATTATTTGATTGAAGCAGTTAAAGGTTATGTATCATTACCAGAGCAACCTTTTGTTGGCAGTTTGGCTTCTGAAACAGAAGGGGCTGAATGGGCTGTGACTTGGTTACCTGAAGGTGGTGAGGCGCTAGCTGAAAGTTATGTAAACCTTATTCCTACAGCACAAGGTGGTACCCATGTAAACGGTCTAAGACAAGGTTTACTGGATGCTGTGCGTGAATTTTGTGAATTTAGAAACTTGATCCCTCGTGGCGTAAAGCTAACCCCTGATGATGTTTGGGATCGCTGTGCTTATATTCTCTCCGTAAAAATGCAAGACCCTCAATTTGCTGGTCAAACTAAAGAGCGTTTGTCTTCTAGGCAAACCGCTGCTTTTGTATCAGGTGTTGTAAAAGATGCATTTAGTTTATGGCTAAATGAACATACTGAAGTTGCTGAGCAACTAGTTGAGAACTTCATTGCAAACGCTCAAAAGCGCATGCGCGCTGCGAAAAAAGTCGTGCGTAAAAAAGTCACTCAAGGACCTGCATTACCTGGGAAATTAACCGACTGTACAACACAAGATCCAGCTCAAGGCGAGCTCTTTTTGGTTGAGGGTGATTCAGCCGGAGGCTCTGCTAAACAAGCGCGTGATCGTGAATTTCAGGCAGTGATGCCACTTCGCGGTAAAATCTTAAATACATGGGAAGTAGAATCAGGGCAGATCTTATCATCACAAGAAATTCATGATATCTCCGTAGCACTTGGTATCGACCCAGACAGTGAAGATTTATCAGGCCTGCGCTACGGTAAGGTGTGTATCTTAGCTGATGCCGATTCTGATGGGTTGCACATTGCCACTTTATTGTGTGCATTGTTTATGCGTCATTTCCGCACGTTAGTACAACAAGGCCATGTATTTGTCGCGATGCCACCGCTTTATCGAATTGATATTGGTAAAGAAGTTTACTACGCGCTTGATGAAGATGAGAAGCAAGGTATTTTAGATCGTATTCAAGCAGAGAAAAAACGTGGCAAGGTCAACGTTCAACGCTTCAAAGGTCTAGGCGAAATGAACCCAATGCAGCTTCGTGAAACGACGATGGACCCCAATACTCGCAGGCTAGTGCAGTTAACGATTGATGAGATACAAGCTACTCAGGAATTAATGGATATGTTACTTGCGAAGAAACGTTCTGGTGATCGCAAAGAGTGGTTAGAGAACAAAGGCGATCAAGTTGAATTAGCCTAACTTATAAAATGGCATAAAAAAGCGGCTCTACTGAGCCGCTTCAATTAAATGATTTAAATCCCGCATTAATAACTCATCATCACCTAAATTCAATTCAATAATTCTTCTTAAGTGTGTCGCGCTATCTATATCTATGTGATGGCAAGAAAAGCCCAATTTTTGACCTTCTTGATGGGTAAGTTGTACCGACATAACAAGCTTTAAATCAGAACCATCCAAGTTAAAACTTAGGTGATAGATATGCTCGGGGTTAATTTCAACATCTTGGTTAAGTTGAACTAACGCGCCTTTCAATGAAAGGTCAATCAGTTCGACCTGCCAAACCTGATCGGCTAGATGAAGCTGGGCGGGCGTTTTATAAAAAATGCGACTAAAACGGCGTTTTTCATCCATAAACTAAACCTCAAAAATTAACTATGCTCTGTTATTGAGTAGAGCATAGTTAATCGAATTTAGCTAGGCTAGTTTTTTGTACTTAATTCTGTGTGGGTTAAGTACAGCTGATTCGCCTAAAGTTTCTTTCAACCAAGCTTCATAATCTGTGTAGTTACCTTGATAGAAGTTCACTTTACCTTCATCACGGTAATCTAAGATATGTGTTGCAATACGGTCTAGGAACCAACGGTCATGCGAGATAACCATGGCGCAGCCTGGGAAGTCTAATAGAGCATTCTCTAAAGCACGCAATGTTTCGACGTCTAAATCGTTGGTTGGTTCATCCAGTAGCAAAACATTGCCGCCGGCTTTTAATAGTTTAGCTAAGTGAACACGGTTGCGCTCACCACCTGATAACTCACCAATGATCTTCGATTGATCCGTCCCTTTGAAATTGAAACGACTAACATAAGCACGACTGTTTATTTCAAAATTGTTGATGTGAATTAAATCCGCACCTTCAGAAATTTCTTCATAAACCGTTTTGCTATCATCCATATCATCACGGAACTGATCAACTGATGCCAACGTTACTGTATCGCCTAGAGAGATTGAACCTGAATCAGGTTGTTCGGCACCCGATAACATGCGGAACAGTGTTGATTTACCCGCACCGTTAGGGCCGATAATACCGACGATAGCTCCTTTTGGGATGCTGAAACTTAAATCATCAATTAACTGACGACCATCGTAGCTTTTACAAATGTTTTCAACATCAATTACTTTATCGCCAAGTCGTTCACCTGGTGGAATGTAAAGCTCGTTGGTTTCGTTACGTTTTTGGAAATCAGAACTTGAAAGCTCTTCAAAGCGTGCCATACGGGCTTTGCTCTTTGCTTGGCGACCTTTAGGGTTTTGACGAACCCATTCAAGTTCTTGTTCAATCGAGCGTTGGCGAGCTTTCTCTGAGCGCTCTTCTTGTTTTAAACGCACATCTTTTTGCTCTAACCAAGAAGAATAGTTGCCTTCCCAAGGAATACCTTCACCGCGGTCAAGCTCTAAGATCCAACCTGCCACATTATCTAAGAAATAACGGTCGTGGGTAATCGCAACCACAGTACCGTCATAATCGTGTAAGAAACGCTCTAACCAAGCGACTGACTCTGCGTCTAAGTGGTTAGTTGGTTCGTCTAATAAAAGCATTTCAGGCTTTTCTAGTAATAAACGGCATAGTGCAACACGACGACGCTCACCACCAGACAACTTGCTCACATCTGCATCCCAAGGCGGAAGGCGAAGTGCATCAGCAGCGCGCTCTAGTACATTATCGATGTTGTGGCCATCTTGACTCTCAATAATCGCTTCTAATTGACCTTGTTCTTTAGCAAGTGCATCAAAGTCTGCATCTGGCTCTGCATATTCGGCATAAACTTGGTCTAAACGCGCCATGGCATTTTTAACTTCGGCAACTGCTTCTTCAACATTACCACGCACGTCTTTTGTTGGGTCTAGTTGAGGTTCTTGTGGTAAGTAACCAATCTTCAGGCCTGGTTGAGGATGTGCTTCACCTTCAAACTCAGTATCAACACCTGCCATGATGCGTAAAAGGGTTGATTTACCCGCACCATTTAGACCTAACACACCAATTTTGGCACCTGGGAAAAAGCTTAAAGAGATATCTTTAAGAATTGTTTTCTTTGGCGGGACAACCTTCGAAACCCGACTCATGGTAAATGCAAACTTATCTGGAAGTACCATTTTTGAATGACCTTTAGAAATGAATAATTTATGGAGCTTATTGTCGTGTATAACTTGTAAGTGCGTCAACCTAACCAATTGGTTATTTAACCTTATTTGATGATGGGGTTAACAAAATCCATCGCTTTTCCTTTACTTAATCTGAGTGAGGGTTATCTTTAACTTATAACTGACGTCCGTACGTTCTCGATTGTTAAAATAAAAAGTAATTCGGCAGTATTCATATTGTACGAGTAGATTTCGGTATGTTGACAAAATTTAAATCGCTCCTGGCCAATTCAATCTCTTTAAAGGTGACCATTTCTGTCATTATCAGTTACCTGATCGTGGCTGGTGTCAGTTGGATTCTATTGGCATCGTTAAGGCAGGATTACCTAAAACAAAAAATAGAAACAGACTTACCCAAACAAACTCAGCTTGCCAAAACCTACCTTCAAGAGCACTTTCAAAGCTTAGAAGAGTTAGCAAAGCTAGCTAATGTCACGTTATCCCGGGAGCTCTTCTTATTGCCTGCCAAACATCAAAGTCAATTAGTGCAAAGTATTGATGGTAGTTACAGGCAGGACGATGGCGATAGCGCAGCCTTTTTAGCTAAGCATACGCCTATGAGCTCATATCAAGCTGCAGTTTTTAGAAACACCAAAGATATATTCAGTGCAATAGCGCCGATTGTTAAAAATGGCTTTTTCAATTTTTACTTTATCAGTAAAGATGATTTTATTCGTATTTCGCCTGGGCAGTGGGCAACCCAAATAGAAGCCGATCACAAGTTTTCAGGCGACGTTTTTTACAGCATTGCAACACCTGAATTAAATCCTGAGAGATTGGCGCGTTGGACACCTGTATATTATGACGATATATGGCAACAATGGATGATCAGCTTCATCGTACCGCTTTATATAGACGATGAATTTATTGGTATTACGGGCTCTGATGTATTTGTTTCTTCCATTGGCAAGCTCCTTGAAAATGAATCGGGTCAGCAATTATCCGACCGAATCTTTATCTTCGATAAAGATGGAAATGTCATTTTTCATCCAGAGTACGAAGATGTGTTGACCAGTAATGTCGCGACAATGAACACGTTACTCGATAGTCAAGGCTTGGTAGCTGAGCCTTTGCAAAACTTGGTCGATGACATTATTAAGCAAGAAATCACTCACGCAAACGACGTTAAATCACTGAGTGCGGATAAACAAAATTTCTGGATTTCAGTAAACCCACTTGTTGATTTGCCATGGTTTATTGGCGTATTTGAAGCTCAATCGGTTAATGACCCACATTTTAACGAATACAAAATTAAAGTAGTGATCACTAGTTTACTGATGGGTGCCACACTTTCTTTCTTACTCTACTGGTTAATTAATAAAACGTTATTGACTCGGCTAAACAACCTAGCTTTAAAAGTAAAAGAGCATAAAGACGGCAAAATAGATTTATCATCAGAGCTCAATTTATCTGATGAAGTGGGTGTTGTCGCTCAAGCGCTGCAGGAAATGACATCGCAAAATCATAAGTTGTTAACGGAAATGCAGCTAGAAATTAAAGATAAAACAGCTGCAGAGATTAAAGCGAGTCGCTTTTTTGATGTGATCACTTACAGTGATATTGCCATTGCGTTATTAGAAAAAGACATGCGGATTAATTATGTTAATCCAAAAATGGCTGCATTGTTGCAAAGTTCAGAAGACGCTTTACTCGGGGAGAAGGTCGATATTCTATTTGACCCCATTACCGTATGGCAGCTTGACGAAGCTCAAGAAAACCTCGAAGCGGGTAAAAGCTGGCATGGTGAGTTGTTACTGAACAGTGATAAAACTGAGCCCATTTGGCTTGCTCAAAGTTTCACTCCGATCAAAGAAAAATATACTGGTAATATTCACTACCTTGCTTCATCTCACGATATTAGTTCGATTAAGCAAAACCAAAAAGCGATGGAAAAACTCGCTTATTACGACACTTTGACAGGGCTTTGTAATCGCGGCTTCTTTAAAACCCAATTGGCAAAAGCTTTTGAAATGAGTAAACGCGGTCATCACAGTTTTGCACTGCTTTACTTTGATCTTGACCAGTTTAAACGCATCAACGATACCTTAGGGCATGACGCTGGTGATGAGCTATTAGTGGTGATCAGCTCACGTTTAAAGAGCCGACTTCGAGCCGAAGACAGTGTTGCTCGTTTAGGTGGTGATGAATTTGCGATTATCGTCAATGCTGTGAGTGAGCCGGATAAAGTTTCTAATTTAGCCCGTGGGATTCTTTCTTTAATCCAAGAGCCTATCCCAATAAATAATGCTGAAATTCTCGTATCTGCCAGTATCGGTATTACTTTAGCGCCTAACGATGCAGACAATATCGATATATTGCTAAGAAATGCCGATTTAGCTATGTATCAAGCTAAAGAGGCAGGCAGGAATACGTATTACTTCTATGACAATAAACTCGATTTGGAAGTGAAGGAATACGCCTTAATTGAGTCACAGTTAAGAGATGCGCTTAATGAAGAGCAATTTGTACTCTATTACCAGCCGCAAGTTGATTTAAGCTCTGGTCGCGTTTTTGGTTTTGAAGCGCTTGTTCGTTGGATTCACCCTGAACGCGGCTTAGTACCACCAGATAAGTTTATACCAATTGCCGAACAAACTGGCTTAATAGTGCCTTTAGGCGAGTGGGTAATGTCTACAGCATGTGAATTTATCGGCCGTTTAAATCGCTATTTTGAGCAAGACTACACTGTGGCAGTCAACCTCTCTATGCGGCAGTTCAAAGATAAAAATCTCGTTAAGACGATAGAATCTTGTATCCAACAACATCAAATTTTACCTCAATGGCTAGATGTCGAAGTGACTGAAACCATGTTAGTTGGTGATGTCAAAGAATCGATTTCTCATATGAATAAAATAAAAGAGCTCGGCATTAAGTTATCTATTGACGACTTTGGCACTGGTTATTCGTCATTGAGTTACCTCAAGCAATTCCCTCTAGATACTTTAAAAGTGGATCGCGCTTTTGTTAAAGACATACCGCAAGATAGAGACGATATGGCTATTACTGCAGCAATTATTGCGATGGCACAGAAATTAAACTTAGAAATTATTGCTGAAGGGGTAGAAACCTTAGAACAAATCGACTTTTTAATCGGCAATGCTTGCGCGATAGGTCAGGGGTATTTCTTTAGCAGGCCATTACCAGAAGAATTGCTCTTTGAATTTGTCGAGGAATTCAAAGAGCAAAATATTATTGCGATTAAGTAAGTTGATGCTTATTTAAGGTTTCGTTTTAGCCTATCGATCGCTTGAGTACAATCTGCGTTGCTTGAAAGGGCTTCGGTTATAAAGTGAGTTTGCGCTTGCGTCCAAAACTCCGCTTCTTCTAAAAGGTGCTTATCTTTTCCGTGATAGTTTGATTGTGATTGATTTATAGCATTTGGATTATCTTCGAGGCCAAGTTGCGCAAACAAATCTACGATTTCATAGATCTTTGTTTCCATCACTGGACTCCGTGAATTAACACTCTTTAATTGTAGGCTATAATTTACTCAATTATAAGAAAAATGCAGAGATGCTTATGTCTGAAATGCTTGCGCCGTCTTCTCAAGCTGAAAATTACAAAGCTTGTTTTTTAACACCTGAACAATTCAATGTTGCCGCATCTATACTTTATCAGGCTTATCATGATGATCCTTTTTTTCAAACTTGTTTTAAATCAGAAACTAAGCGTTATGAGCAAAAATTAAGAGCGGCTATTCGAGCTGAACTTAACGTTTTTTGGGATACCAATCAGCCTATCATAGGTATTTTTGATGATTCAGAGCAACTTCAAGCTGTGGCATGCATTACTACCCCTGAATCTAATTTAGGCCCTGAGCGCTTTTGGCATTGGCGACTGAATATGATGTTAACCGCAGGCTATGTATCGACAAAGCAAATGATCGAGAAGGAACGTCGAGTTAAAGCCGCTTTGACAGGCAAAGGGCATTATCATCAACTATCCTTTATTGCAGTGAAGCCTCAAAAGCAACACTTAGGCATTGGGCAATACTTAATGAAAGCCTTGGATGGCCACATCCAATCGAATGAAGATTCAACAGGAATGGCTGTTTTAGTCACCGAAGAAAAATATACTGCATTTTTTTCTGCAGATAATTATTCACTGGTCGATACAATTTTTGTTGGTGATATAAAAGCGAGCTTAATGTTTCGCCAAAAAGCGGTTTAAACCGAGGTCGGCCTCGAAATAATTTCTTACTTATCAGTTCTATACAAATAGAATATATTGGATCAGTATTGAAGTTATTAGCTATATTACTGTTTTTAAATGTTTTAAAAACATTGTGTTAAATGTATGAGTAAGAGAAAGGATCATACTGCATGTTAAGTTTTCTGAAACCAGATATACCTGAAGGTCAAACTACAATTGACCAATCCGAATTATATAACTTACAAAATAAAGCGGCTGTTTTAGATAAATTATTACAGTGTGATGCAGCGGCAATTGCCGGCGAGATCCTATCTAATGCGGAGAGGGTGAAACAATCAGCTTCAGATCGCATTTACACATTAGAAAGCTCATTTGAGATGGTTAGGAGTTTTATCGAGCAATCGATGGAAATCGAATCCGTTTCGAAAAGCTCTCATGAATCTGCTGCCGAAACGGCCAGCACCAGTGAAGACTGCATCGAACAACTTAGCAAGCTAGTAGAAAATATCCGCAGTTCAGCACAATTTATCTCTGAGTTCACTGTCTTGTTATCTAACTTAGATGAAAACAGTAAGAACATTGATCAGTTAGTTGAGTCAATCAAGGGTATTGCTGCTCAAACAAACTTATTGGCTCTTAACGCCGCGATTGAAGCTGCACGTGCAGGTGAGCACGGGCGAGGTTTCGCGGTAGTAGCTGATGAAGTTCGTTCACTTGCCAACACTGCAAATGAATCTGCCGATCAAATTCAAACTGAAATGAATAAGATCATGGAGATCTCAAGTGAGATTATCGACAAGCAAAAAGACGTCGAGAGTTTAATTGAAACGAGTGTCGATATTGCAGATGTGACTAATGAGCAGTTAAATTCACTGGTAAATGTTGCCAAGACCAGTTTAGAGTCAGTTGAGTTGATAATTGATCAAGTCCAAGCACAATTATCTAGCTCTGAAGCCGTTCGCAGTAACATGGAAAACTTGGTAGAAGAAGCGCAAGGTGGCAGTGACGGAGCGGGCCGCAACATCGAACTTGCTCAGCAATTAATCAATGAGTTGAATGAAGTTAAATAAACTTAAACGTTTGATTTGGCCTAATTGCGCTAGGTGTAGAAAAATTCGTTTAATGATAGTCTGGGCATGCCTTATGTATGCCCTTTTTTATTTTAATGTCAAAATTTAAACCCATATATATATCGCCGAAATCACGAGAAGGTGGCAAAGAGCTAACCATTATCAGCGCGACACTCCTTGTCTTTGTTTTACTTATACTTGCACTCGATATCATAGATTTTAATCTTGTCGTGATGTTTCTAACTTCTGTCATCTCTGTTGCATTTTTAATTGGCATATTAAAAATCAATGAGCCTAAAGTGAGCTATCAAATTGATCAGCATGGAATTATTTACCACCATCAAAGGGGTATGCTAAAAATACCATGGTCGAGTATTCAACGTGTAGATATTCCCAAAATCTCTGGTCGCGAATTAGCTTATGTAGGGATTAAGCTTAAAGATATCTCATCTACAGTTGAGTTAAGCCATCTACGCGTATTATCAAAAATGGTTGTTGAGCAAAGAAGTATTTTAATTCAATCAATTGCTACTGATGGCCGATACATTAATGAAGCCGAAAATATGGTATTGAATCCAGAGCCCTTTAAAACCGAAGAATTGGTTTATAAAGGGGTACAAGCCATGTATGCTCACCACATAAGTGCTTTAGATAAGTTGTTGGGTTTACACATTTTATTGTCAAACTCTACACTTGATAGAGAGCCAAGTGCCTTTGTCAGTTTACTTAGACAACAGCAGTTATTAGCTAGTCAGGTTATTGAATCAGAGTAAATGTACTCATAGGAAACGTTTTGACCGATATTGCAATACAATTGGATGAAGATAATAAAGTTATCGTTGAAGCGAGCTTCGAACAAGCGAGTGCTGTCGACGAAGACCAAATTGTTGCGCTTTTTAAACAATCTGATTGTCAGTCTTTCTTCCTTAATCCTGAATGGGTCAAAGATGCCTGTGCTCAGATCAATGAAAAAATCTCTTTAGGCCTAGCTAATCAACCGCTTAAATTTCCAATTGGCGAAAAACGTAATGCTGAGATAAAAATTGCTATTAGTGCAGATAAAATGCAAGCAAAAGCTGAATTGACGACAGCCTATGGCGGTGCCGCATTATCTGCAAAACATATTCTCAAATACGCAAGTCAAGCCAGTGTAACAATGGGGATTAATAAAGCTAATATTGAAGCACTTGCACAAAAGCAATCTGGTGCTGAACCAGGCTCACAATTCAGTGAAGAAATTGCCAATGGAAAATTACCTGTAAATGGTAAAGATAGCTATTTTGAAGCATTGACGGAATCGGCAAAAGACAGATTGTTAAGACCACAAAAAACGGATCACGGTAAAGTGGATATGCGTGATTTAGGTGAACTCATTTCTGTTAAAGAAAATGATGAGCTAATGCGCAGGCATCCTCCTACACGCGGTAAGCCAGGTTTTACCGTAACGGGAGACCCTCTGCACCCTGAACCTGGTGAGAAATTGGAATTTGAAGTTGGCGAGGGCAGTAAAATCTCTCCCAAGGATGACAGCTTACTGATTGCTGCTATGCCTGGTTTACCTAGTGTTTTAGAACGTGGCATGAAAGTAGATAATGTGCTGCTATTGCCTGGAATCGATGTCTCTAGTGGTCACATCGATTTTGAAGGCGGTGTAGTGGTCACAGGAGATGTAGGTGAGGGCATGCGTTTAAAAGCTACCGGTGATGTGACCATTACTGGTTTTATCGATAATGCTCAGGTTGAAGTCGCAGGTGACTTAACCGTTGCCGGTGGCATCGTAGGGCGCAAACTTGCAGATGATGCAAACTTTGAGACTGAACCAATGCACTGTTCTGTAAAAGCCACGGGTACCATTGCTGCAAAATACGCCCAATACGCTGAGCTTATTGCTGGACGTGATATTGAAGTCATTAGTCAAATTATTCATTGTAGGGCTACAGCGAAAAGAGTCTTTGGCGGTCAAATTGATAAACCCGCTGCCAAATTAGTGGGTGGACACTTTTATGTGCAACAACAAGTATCTTTTGCGACGATAGGCTCGCCTGCATCTACCCACACTTATATTCACTTATTTGAGCAATATAGACATCAGTTAGAGCAGATCACCGAAGCGCAAAAGCGAATTAAACACGAAGAAGAAAAAATCATCGCAATTAAGCAGTCTTGGCAAAAAGTTAAACGTTTACCTGATAGTGCGAAGAAAAAAGCATTAATTGAAAAAACGCAGATGGTCTATAAAACCCATCATACGATACTGAAGCGATTGCAAAAAGCGCAGCAAAGGTTAGAACAATCGATTACTGAAAATACGCAAAATATGCAAATTACGGCCGTTAAAGATATGTATTCCAATGTTCATATGGAATTTGACGGTCAGCGAATTAATACAGAGAGAGATTACCCGCCAATTAAAGTTGTATATAAAGATGAAAAGTTAGCCAAAATCAGCCTGTAAGTACTTACCTTAGATGTCGACTAGACGCCTCTACGCAATACCTTTTTAGATAGTCCGTTTTACTTTCAATTACAATAAGCGCTCTTTCTTTAGGGCACATATAACCGAATACATCCATTTCAAAGTCGCTGTCGATGGCTGTGACTATTTTGTACAAGGTACCTAACGTATTTTGATCTTCCCTAATTGGGTTTTTAACTACAAAGTCTCGGGGCAGGGCCCAAATTAAGTTCATCTTTTCATCAATGGCAATTTGCTCTAACTCATTTTTTAGCGTCGTTCCTTTTTCAAAACGATGTGCTTTTACTGAGCCAATCCATTTACCTGATACTGGATTTTTTCTATTTTGTAGTTCTGCTAGTGCAGTATCTAGAGGCTGATAATCACCTGCTTCAAGTTCGATGACATAAGTACTCCTTTCTTCTTCAAAAGGATTATTCATTTTCGATTTTATCTCGCCATAGAAGCGGCTTAATCCAGCAGCCGCGGCATTACTGCTAGATTGAATTGAGGCTTTTGTATCGTCATCTGATAGCGAGCTAGGGTCAAAAAAGAAGACCAAGTATATACCGACGATAATAAGTACGAGCGCAGCAGATAAATGCTTAAACCAAAAAAGCATAATTAACTCTCAGATTAGACATAAATGAACCATAATAAAAATGATACAAATAGTCTACAAAAGCTGCTTTATTCGTATACTTCGCCTTTTTTCTTATCTTCTCTGGTTTTAAAACGTCTGTGCAACCACATGTATTGTTCAGGCGCCACTAAGATTCGGTCTGTCATCATTTTATTGATGCGAGTTGCATCTTCTGTGTCATCGCCAGATGGGTAGCCCTCAAGTGGACCATCGAACTTAATGGTATAGCCTGAGTTATCTTTGTTGCGATAAGCGGTTGTGATAACGAGCTGACAACCAGAGTCACGGGCGATCATACTTGTACCTGTTGTTGTACAGGCTTTTTGCTCGGCAAAAAATGGTACAAACACGGCCTTTCTTCGTCCATAATCTTGATCCGGTAGATAAATAACTGATTCGTTTTCTCCCAGCGCGCGATAAAGGCCGCGAATATCTTTTTTGCCAATTTGATAACGGTTATCACGCATTCGGCCCCGATACTGAATATACTCCATAAGAGCATTATTGTGTGGGCGATAAAAACCTATGTTAGGGTTGTGTAGGCCAACGATACGGTTACACATCTCCATACACAGCATATGGTGCGCTACGACTAGAACGCCCTTACCAGATTCTTTTGCTTTTATAATATTTTCAACACCTTCCACTTTAGCGAGTTTCTTTACTCGCCAAGATGGCCACCACCAAGCCATACCAGACTCAAAAAAAGCGATGCCAGTCGATTTAAAGTTATCTCGTACCATGGCTTCCCTTTGCGCCTCAGGCATATCAGGAAAACACATTTTGACATTGACTTGAGCAATTTTGACGCGGCGTTTAAAAAAGCAATAGAGAAATAAGCCAAGTAGGCACCCTAGCTTTAATTGGAGTTTATATGGCAACCAAGAGATAAGATAAAGGCAGGCTAAGCCAAGCCAGTTAAGCCAATATTTAGGAGCAAGAAAAGCGAAGGAAAATTGAGGCGCTTGCAAAGTGGTTTATCCTAGTTTTTATGATTTACCGATAACTTGGCAGGCTAGTTTACCGTCCTGTAAAAGGACATCAAGTTTTTGTCCCGTTTCTACGGTCTTACTTGAACGCACTACTTGCTGTTTGTCATCGAAGGTAAGACTGTAACCTCGACCAAGTGTAGCCAGTGGGCTATAGGCATTTAGCTTCTCCGCTTTTAAGCTCAATTGGTGTTGCTTATCTTGTACTAACTGAGTTATGGCTTGGTTTAATCGACGAGTGAGCAATTCATGTTTATGGCTGATTTTTTTTACCTGTTCTCTTGGTGAGTGTTTTTTTAAACTATGTTCAGCTTTATTCAGTCGTTGATTTTGTTGCGTTAAAATCGCTTTGATTGCGGCGTTTAAGCGAAAGTTAATTTCATCAACTTTTTGTTGTTTAAATTGTAGATCGCGTTTGGGGTCTTGTTTTGACAGTCTAAGTTCATAACTATTAATTTGTGCTTTGAAATGCTGAATAGACGCCTGCAATGCAAGAGCTAGCTTATCTTTGTATTGATTAACAATATGGCTATTGTCCATTGCTTGCTGAGAGACTATTTCTGCCGCAGCAGATGGGGTTGCTGCCCGGATATCTGCAACAAAGTCACTAATGGTGACATCAATCTCATGTCCCACTGCACTGATGATAGGCAAGCGTGATTGGAAGATAGCATGAGCGACGATTTCTTCGTTAAATGCCCATAAGTCTTCTAGTGAGCCTCCGCCTCGACCGACAATTAATACATCAACTTCATCTCTTTGATTGGCTAAATAAACTTGAGATGCAATTTGGTTAGCTGCTAATTCGCCTTGAACTAGGCAAGGGTAGATGATGATTTTAAGCTGAGGAGCACGTCGACCAAGCACAGTGATCATGTCTTCAACTGCTGCGCCTGATGCTGATGTGATCAGACCTATCGTTTTGATGTGCTCTGGCAGCGGCTTTTTTTGCTCTTGCGCAAAGTAACCTTGAGAGGCAAGTTGGAATTTTAATTGTTCGAAAGCTTGTTTTAATTTTCCTTCACCAGCTGATTCCATTGACTCTGCAATCAATTGATAATCACCACGTGGTTCATATAAGCTTATTTTCGCTTTGATGAGAACTTGCTCACCATTTTGTACGTTGAACCTGACGTGCCGATTGCTGCCTTTGAACATGGCACATTGAACTTGAGCACGCTCATCTTTTAACTTGAAATACCAATGCCCTGAACCCGCTTTAACTAAATTAGATATTTCTCCTTCAAGCCAAACTTGTAAAAAGTGGCCTTCTAGTAATTGTTTAACTTCACTGTTAAGGCGTGAAACGGTATAGATATTAGTACTTGGATTGAATTTCATCTCTTAATGACCTAAAAGAATCGAGGCTGGGAACCATTTATGGTGGCCAATTTTAACAGCTTTTGTCTGTTTGTTTTGATAAGTTTGTTTAAAATCTAAGGGTAAGTCGTTAAAAAACAAATTTATTTACACCTTAATTGGCATAAAAATTAAATTTAAGTTTACCTGAAAGCTGAAAACCGTTAAAATTCTGCCGCAACTAAGGGCAAGTCCCGCCCTTAAAATAAGCCCAATTCACTTTTAATTTTACAGTGAGAAGTTGCAAATGCTAAGAATAGCTCAAGAAGCTTTGACGTTCGACGACGTCCTCCTCGTACCAGCCCATTCAACGGTACTACCACATACTGCCGATTTAAAAACGCGCCTGACAACAGATATTGACTTAAACATCCCGATGATTTCATCTGCGATGGATACTGTTACTGAATCTTCGTTAGCAATTGCTTTAGCGCAAGAAGGCGGTATTGGTTTCATTCACAAGAATATGACAATTGAACAGCAAGCGGAACAAGTTAGTGCTGTTAAGAAATATGAAAGTGGTGTGGTCTCTGACCCTATCACTGTAACTGCAGATATGACAATCAGTGAAGTTATTGAATTATCTGAACGTTGTAAGTTCTCTGGTTTCCCTGTAGTGGATAGCAATAACAATTTAGAAGGTATCGTTACTGCACGCGATATTCGTTTTGAGACGAATTTAGCGCAACCAATCTCTAAAATCATGACTAAAAAAGACAAGTTAGTTACGGTTAAAGAGAGCACTCAACGTGAAGAAATCCTTGGTTTAATGCACGCTAACCGCATTGAAAAAGTGTTAGTGGTTGATGATGCATTCAAACTTCAAGGAATGATCACAGTTAAAGACTTCCAAAAAGCAGAAGAAAAACCAAATGCATGTAAAGACGATTTAGGTCGCTTACGAGTTGGTGCTGCTGTTGGTGTTGGCGCTGGAACAGAAGAGCGCATTCAAGCGTTAGTTGAAGCTGGTGCAGATGTAATCTTAATTGATACTTCTCATGGTCACTCTCAAGGCGTATTAGATCGCGTTAAATGGACGCGTGACAATTTCCCTGATGTTCAGTTAATTGCTGGTAACGTAGCAACTGCTGAGGGTGCAATTGCGCTAGCTGATGCAGGTGTTAACGCTGTTAAAGTGGGTATTGGCCCTGGTTCAATTTGTACTACGCGTATTGTTACTGGTTGTGGTGTGCCACAAATCACGGCTGTAGCCGATGCTGCTGAAGCGATGAAAGAGCGCGGTATTCCTGTTATTGCTGACGGTGGTATTCGTTTCTCAGGTGATATTGCTAAAGCATTAGTCGCTGGTGCAAGCTGTGTAATGTTAGGCTCAATGTTTGCAGGTACTGAAGAGTCACCGGGTGAAGTTGAGTTATATCAAGGTCGTTACTACAAATCATACCGCGGTATGGGCTCATTAGGTGCGATGAACCAAAAAGAAGGCTCATCTGATCGTTACTTCCAAAAGTCAAATGAAGCCGATAAATTAGTCCCAGAAGGAATCGAAGGTCGCGTAGCTTATAAAGGTCCAATCAGCGCAATCATCCACCAACAACTAGGTGGTATTCGCTCTGCAATGGGCTTAACAGGTTGCGGTACAATTAAAGACTTAAACACTAAAGCAATGTTCGTGAAAATCACGTCTGCTGGTATGGGTGAGTCACACGTACACGATGTTCAAATTACTAAAGAAGCACCTAACTACCGTTTAGGTTAAGCAAACTTTAGCTTTCTATTCTAGGCTGATATTTCCAATATCAGCCTTTTCTATTTCTAAATAGGAACAAATTAATGAGTCAAGATATTCATTCACATAAGATCCTGATCTTAGATTTTGGTTCTCAGTATACTCAGCTGATCGCAAGACGTGTTCGTGAAATCGGCGTTTATTGTGAGCTTTGGGCTTGGGACGTAACAGAAGAGCAAATTAAAGAATTTGCGCCAAACGGCATCATTTTAGCCGGTGGTCCTGAGAGTGTTACAGAAGATAATTCTCCACGTGCGCCTGAGTACGTTTTTAATGCAGGTGTTCCTGTATTAGGTATTTGTTACGGCATGCAAACGATGTCTCATCAGTTAGGTGGCTCGGTTGAAGTATCTAACGAGCGTGAGTTTGGCTATGCTCAAGTTGAAGTAGTTGCAGAATCAGCATTACTTAAAAATATCGAAGATGCGATTGCCGCTGATGGCAATGCATTATTAGATGTTTGGATGAGTCACGGTGATAAAGTTAACGCTATTCCGAGCGACTTTACGACGATTGCTAAAACAGACAGCTGTCCTTTTGCAGTTATGTCTAATGAAGAAAAACGTTTTTACGGCGTTCAATTCCACCCTGAAGTGACGCACACTAAACAAGGTTTACGTATTTTAGAGAACTTTGTTGTGGGCATTTGTGGTTGTGAGAAGCTTTGGACTTCAGCTTCAATCATTGAAGATGCGATTGCTAAAATGAAAGCACAAGTAGGCGATGATGAAGTCGTACTTGGCTTATCAGGTGGTGTTGATTCATCTGTTGTTGCTATGCTTTTACACCGTGCAATCGGTGATAAATTAACATGTGTATTTGTTGATAATGGTTTACTTCGCTTGAACGAAGGTCAACAGGTAATGGACATGTTTGGTGATCATTTCGGTTTAAATATCGTTCATGTTCAAGCTGAAGATCGTTTCTTAGATCGCTTAAAAGGCGAAGATGACCCAGAGAAGAAACGCAAGATCATTGGCAACGTGTTTGTTGAAGTATTTGATGAAGAAGCGGGTAAACTGAAAAACGCTAAGTGGTTAGCACAAGGCACTATTTACCCTGACGTAATCGAATCAGCTGCGTCTAAAACAGGTAAAGCGCATGTCATCAAATCTCACCACAACGTTGGTGGTTTACCAGAAGACATGGAACTTGGTTTAGTTGAGCCTTTACGTGAATTATTTAAAGATGAAGTACGTAAAATTGGTTTAGAGCTAGGTCTACCTTACAACATGCTTTACCGTCACCCATTCCCAGGTCCTGGTTTAGGTGTACGTATTTTAGGTGAAGTGAAAAAAGAGTACGCTGATTTATTACGTCGTGCAGATGCTATCTTCATCGAAGAGCTATACAAGCACGATTTATATGACAAAGTAAGCCAAGCTTTTACTGTATTCTTACCAGTACGCTCTGTCGGTGTTATGGGCGATGGTCGTAAATATGACTGGGTTGTCAGCTTACGTGCCGTTGAAACAATCGACTTTATGACTGCTCACTGGGCACACTTACCGTATGACTTCTTAGGCCATGTATCGAGCCGTATCATCAATGAAATCGATGGTATTTCTCGTGTGGTTTACGATATTTCAGGTAAGCCACCAGCGACAATTGAGTGGGAATAATCACCCAATTATGATTTAAAAAAGGAGCCAATTGGCTCCTTTTTTATTATTTAAAGTTATACCTAGCATCAAGCTAGCCTGTTGTTTTGTTTGATGCGAGCCTGCGTTCTATCGCGTCAAATAATTTACCTGTAATGTCGATATCATAAGCCGCTTCAATTTCTTTTACGCAGGTAGGAGAGGTCACATTGATTTCTGTTAGTTTGTCACCGATGACATCTAAACCAACAAAAATAAGTCCTTTTTCTTTTAGCGTATCGGCTAATTGTTCAACAATCCATCTATCACTGTCTGATAGAGGCTGTGCAACACCTGACCCGCCAGCTGCTAAGTTTCCTCGGGTTTCTCCTTTTGCCGGTATTCTTGCTAAACAATAGTCAATTGGCTCGCCATCAATCACTAATATACGTTTATCGCCTTGTTTGATTTCTGGGATATACGTTTGCACCATCGCGTATTGTTGACCGTGATTGGTTAATGTTTCAATAATAACACCTACATTGGCATCATTTGGTTTTAAGCGAAAGATTGATGCGCCGCCCATTCCGTCTAGAGGCTTTAAAATGATGTCTTGATGCTCGTTGTAAAATGCTCTGATTTTATCTGCAGAGCGGGTAACAATACTGGTTGGACAGCACTGTGGAAACCAAGACGTGTAAAGCTTTTCATTGGCATCTCTTAAACTTTGAGGTTTGTTTACAATCAAAGTCCCTTCATTTTCAGCACGCTCAAGCATATAGGTTGCATAAATGTACTCAGTATCGAAAGGCGGATCCTTTCTCATTAAAATGGTGTCTAATTCTGCTAGAGGCCAATCATAATCTTCACCAAACTCATACCAAGTATCAGCATCATTTTTTACCGTTAACGATTTCATCGTGCCGTAGGCGCGGCCATTTTCGATATACAAATCTTGCATTTCCATGTAGTAAAGCTCGTAGCCGCGCGATTGAGCTGCGAGTAACATAGCAAAACTTGTATCTTTTTTAATATTTATATCCGCGATGGGATCCATCACGATACCCAGTTTAATGGTCATGTTTGGCCTTAAGGTAATTTAAATTAAGTTGTTCAATAAGATATGAACACTTAGTCGTTAATTCAAGTGAGTTAGGGCGTATCTTTTAAGACTTGAGATTAAACTTTAGATCAACATCTGTTTGAGCGATTTGCTCTGCTTGTAAATCAGCGAGTAATAGCGGATCTGAACTTGCGATCTCTGGTGGCAAGTGAATTGAAATAGTACTACCCAGTTCTATCTTAAAATGCTGAATGTCACGGTTGATGCGTCTTAAATTGAGCACCAGGGCAATTCTTAAGATGCGTATCAAAATTAAGATGTCTTTTGATTTGTAGGAGGAGAGTGTGGGGACTTCGAGTGCTTTTAATTTCTTGCGCTGAAATCTGACCAAAGTCGCTAAAATGCGTTGCTCTTCTTGGTTAAAGCCCGTTAAATTCGTGTTTTCAATGATGTAAGCTGAGTGTTTATGAAAACCCGTTGAGTTAATTTGTAAGCCAACTTCATGAAGTTGGCTCGCCCAACACAAAAGCTTACTCAACACCGCACCGTTAGCTTTTTGATGCTGTTGCTGCCACATAGTCAGTAATTGTTGAGCGGTTTCATTGACGCGCTCGGCCTGAACTAAGTCAACTTCGTATTGAGCTTGCAAACTAGCAACGGTTCTTTGTTTTATCTCGTACTTGTCTGCATTGGCTAGCTCATAAAGTAGACCATCTCGAAGCGCGGTATCTGAGTAAGTTAATGCTTCTATTTCAAAACTCTCAAAAATAGCGATTAAAATCGCTAAACCACCTGCGAGTACGGGCTTTCTTTGCTCACTTACGCCGGGTAATGCTATTTGGTCAATATGACCAAAACTCAGTAGTAATTGCTTTAACTTTTCTAAGTGTTTAAGTTTGATGGTTTCATCTGCGTCTAACCATCCCGCTTGAGAGACAGCTTCGGAAATAGCTTTGATTGTTCCTGAGGTGCCATAGCAGGCTTGCCAGCCGATACTCTGATAATCGAGACTGATCTCTTCTAATTCTTGCTCAGCTGCGATAATTGCCAATTCGAATGCTTGGTCGGTTAGCGCACCATCGGCAAAAAATTGTTCAGCAAAACTAACACACCCCATTGCTTTTGAAGTCAACTTTTCGGTACTGAAGTCCTTACCTATGATGAGCTCAGTGCTGCCACCGCCAATATCAATAACCAGCCTTTTTGCATCGTCGCTGCTTGAGTGAGCAAAGCCCTGGTAAATAAGGCGAGCTTCCTCAATGCCACTGATCACTTCAATAGGGTATGGCAATATTTGCTGTGCTTGCTCGATAAAGTCATACGCGTTTCTTGCTGCTCTAAGTGTATAGGTGGCAACAATTCGAATATTTTCTGCTGGGATATCGGCTAGGCTTGGCGCTATTTGACTCAATGCCTCAAGGCCTAAGTTAATGGTCTCTTTATTGAGAAAACCATTTTTATCTAAACCTTGGGCTAAGCGGACCCGTTTTTTAATTTTGTGCAGCGTTTGAATTTGGTTATGACTGACTCTTGCAACAATTAAATGAAAGCTGTTGGAGCCCAAATCTAACGCTGCGTAGGTTTGTTGATTACTCGTGGTATCTTGATGTTGCTGCATGAGTCGTCCTGAATTATTCTGCTTTGCCTTTTAAGTACTCATAAATGGCATGTTGAGAGCGGATTTTTCTTCTGTTACCGCGCTTAACATAAGCATTTGACTGCTGAGCGTCAACTACACGGGCTTTCGTTGTATCACTAAATTCGATTGAAAATATGTTCTTAATGGTTTTTTTCAAACTCTCTTCGTAAATCGGTGTAGCGACCTCAATACGGTGATCTAAATTACGCGTCATCCAGTCTGCTGATGAAATATAGGTTTTATCTTCACCTGCATGATGAAAAATAAAGACCCTTGGGTGTTCTAAGAAGCGATCGACAATACTAATGACTTCTATATGTTCGCTTAAGCCTTCAACTTGGGGGATTAATGAGCACATACCACGCACTATCAGTTTAACTTGAACCCCTGCTTGACTGGCTTCGTAGAGTTTTAATACTAATTTTTCATCGACCAAATTATTAATTTTGGCTGTGATTTTAGCTTTTTGTCCTTGCTTTGCCTGACTGATTTCAAAGTCGATTAAATTGGCAAGTCGGCTTCTGAAGTTAATCGGGGAGACAAAAATATGCTGGAATTTAGGTCTTCGGTGCAAGTTTTCGGCAAATTCAAATACCTGCTCAACTTCAGATGAAATTTCGCTGTTACGCAAAAACAAGCTGTAATCGGTGTATATCTTGGCCGTTTTTTCGTGGAAATTACCTGTTCCGATATGCACATAATTGACGACTTCATCATCTTCTACACGTGAAATTAAACAGAGCTTGGAGTGGATTTTTAAATTTTGTGTACTAAATACCACGCGAATACCCGCATCGGTCATTTGTTTAGCCCACTCGATATTGTTCGACTCATCGAATCTGGCTTTTAATTCGACTACGACTTTTACCGATTTGCCATTTTTAATCGCATCCATCAGCGAGTAAATAATCTTAGAGTTTTTAGCAACGCGGTAAATGTTTAATTTAATACTCTTAACATTGGGATCGAATGCCGCTTGCCTAACTAGCTCTGTAAAGTGATCAAAAGTGTGATAAGGGTAATACAGTAAAATATCCTTGTTTTTGATAGCATCAAAATAGTTTTCAAATTTATCAAAGTCAGGATGCCTTAATGCAGGTAATGGCTTGTTTTCAAGGTATGCGCGGCCTACATTCGGAAAGCCAATGAAGTCTTTAAAATTGCGATAACGGCCACCAGGTAATAGGCTATCTTCAACTTTGCCAATGGATAACTTGTTACCTAATAGTTTTACGACTTTATCCGGCATTTCTCTGTCGTAAACGACACGTGTCGGCTCGGCATAAAGTCTTTGTTTGAGTGCTTCTGAAGTTTGTTCAACTAAGCTTTGGTCGATTTCATCAGTGAGACCATATTCTGCATCACGCGTTAGCTTGAACGAATGGGCAGTAATATCATCAAAATCGAAGAAGCCACCAAAAATATCATCCAAGCAATGGCGAATGATATCATCGAGCAGAATAATAGATTTTTTTACTTTACTGCGTTCAGGTGGGAGTAGAACAAATCGAGATAAAGCATCAGTTGGAATATCTAAAATCGCCAACTGAGTTTCATCGCCTTTAGACATGCCAATGGCAAGATAACTCGCAGAGTCTGCTAAATGTTTTATCAAGTCCGTCTTTTTCGAGACAATAATTGGCGCCATGTGCGCTTTTACTTCTGTCTTGAAGTACTTCTTTACCCACTTACTTTGAAAAGCCGTTAAGTCTTGGTCGGTTACAAAGTGAATTTTTCGTTTAGTTAAGCCTTTGATCACCGACTTGTAGTTGGATTCAAACTGACTTTGTAACTCGAGTACTTTAGATTGAATTTGATGCAGTAATAAGGTGGCGTCATTGCTATCACCTTTGGCATCTTCAAGCATGATCCTTCTTTTTACATCAGCCACGCGAACGCGATAGAACTCGTCAAGGTTATTGGAAAAAATACCTAAAAAACGAATTCGCTCAATTATGGGCACTTGTTCATCGGCGGCTTCTTGTAAAACTCTTTCGTTAAAAGATAACCAGCTAAGCTCTTTTTCGAAAAAAAGGGACTGCTTACTCATTTCTAGCTCCTTGAAAATGCAGGTACGGCAGCAATTCTTATTTTTAGGATAGGGTATGGTGAATGCCGTATAAAGGAATATAACCGATAATAAGACGTTTTTATTACGATTTTATGAAAAGGTTACGTTTTTGTTAACTACAAGGGGATTTAAATGGCAGTATGAACTACTGCCATTTGATAGTTGTTAGTCTAGCCTAGTTCAATATCGACGATGAGATCGTTAGCGATGGCTTCTAGTGCATCTTTTGCTTCTTCTAAAGCTTGCTGAGAAGGAGAGCGCACCTCGACTTGTGCTTTAAACAAATTCCCCCCCCAATTTGGCGCAGGCTCGCTAGTCGATGTCAGTTTAATCACATTGATATGATGTCTTGCTAGAGCTGATGAAATTTCTTTCACAATGCCCACTTTATCATTACCGGTAATATCAATGGTACTACAAGGGCTTTGAGAATCTGCGCCTTCACCTTGCTTGATTTGCAATTGGAAGCCTTGCTCGTTTAGTGCCGTAAGCGCTTGCTCAACATCTGAAGCGTGTGCTTCTTCTATACTAAACTCTACGATCCCCGCGAACTGACCAGCTAGTTGGCAAAAATTACTCGCTTGCCAGTTACCTTGTTTGGTACTGATAAGGTTTGAAAGCGTCTCAATAACGCCAGGTTTATCTTGAGTAATCACTGAAACCACGTAGGTTTTCATACTAATCTCCTTATATTTACGGTACCAGTATGGCGCGGCTAGTACTCGACTGTCTAGATTTTATTGCTAATAATCGACAATATTGATTATTGTTACATTCCATAGGTGATTATTATTAATTTATCTTAATTTTTTGTGAATTGGTCTATAGTTTTATTGTGTGATGCCGACTTAATATTCATTACAGACTGAAGCATTCTCGTGAACATCTTTGTGTTTCTGCTTTTTAAACAAAAGAGACAATCAAAAAAAAGGAGAAAGTTTCAAGTTTAACGCTATATTTTTTATAGCTGTATTTTGTCACAAGCAAGTAATATACACGGAGAAGAAATGTCATTTCTTAATAATATCTCAATTAAAAACAGACTATTTGTTTGTATAGTAACCTTTTTGACTTCACTGGTTTTGCTTTTTGCAGTAATGTTGAGTGAGATAAGAGCGTTGTCAAAGCTTGCTGAAGTTCAAAACGATATTGTCAATATGGAAAGCGATATCTCGCAGCTAAGACGCAATGAAAAAGATTTTTTATCGAGAAAGAACGTCCAGTATGTTGAAAAATTCAATCAACATTACGAAATGCTCGAAGCACATATTGAAATAGTTAAAGAAGACTTTGATGAATTTGATATTGATCAGTCTTCATTAACGTCATTTAAAAATATTGTAAAAGACTATAACAAGCAGTTTGCAGCTCTTGTTGAAATACAGCTACAAATTGGCTTAACACCAAAAACAGGTCTTTACGGTAGTCTTCGCTCAGCAGTTCACGAAGTAGAGGAAAGCCTAAAAAGCGTTAACAACTATCTAATGCTATCCAATATGTTAATGCTTCGCCGCGCTGAAAAAGATTTTATGCTTAGGCTCGATGAAAAATACCTAGGCAAATTCAATAAAAGCCTTGATAAGTTTAATAAGGACTTAGAGGCTAGTGACATAGATAGCAGTGTGAAAGCACAAGTCAAACTACGTTTAGCTAGTTACCAAAAAGATTTCGAAGCTCTGGTAGATGGCCAAATAATGCTTGGTCTTGATCACGATTCTGGCGCGCTGGGTAAATTAAGAGAAACCATATACAAAACTGAAGATTCACTGGCCTTGATGGTTAGAAAATCAGAAGAGGCGGTCAAATTGATTAACACAAAGATGATCACGCATGCGGTATTAATGTTTATCATTATTTCAATCATTACCATTGTTTTAGCTTTATTGATTGTGAAAAGTATCACACAGCCAATTGATCACACCTGTAAAGTTATCAATTCTGTTCGTGAGAAAAATGATTTAACACTTCGAATTCCTGAAACTGGGAAAGATGAACTCTCGGAGCTGATCCACAATTTCAACTCATTGATGGCTGAGTTCCAGGAAATGATTACTTATATCAACCGAACAGCTTCGACTATTGATGTCGCTATGGTTGATTTAGGTAAGACAACAACTGCTACAACAGAAGGTATGTTATCGCAGCAGCAAGAAAGTGAGATGGTTGCAACTGCTGCTACTCAAATGCAATGCACAATAGAGGACATTGCTAGAAATACAGAAAGCGCGGCAAATAAAGCTGAAGTGACCAACAATAATGCTATTGAAGGTCATCAGCAGGTGATGAAGACTGTTGAAGATATTAACTCGTTATCTGAAAAGTTAACGGATGCATCAACGGTTGTTTCTCAACTTGAAGAAGACAGTAATACTATCGGTTCTGTTCTTGGGGTTATTCGTGGAATTGCCGAGCAGACAAACTTGCTAGCACTTAACGCTGCAATTGAGGCTGCTAGGGCAGGTGAACAAGGTCGTGGTTTTGCAGTTGTTGCTGATGAAGTAAGAAACTTAGCGATGCGCACACAAGAGTCGACTCAAGAAATTGAAAATATCATCACCACACTTCAAACGCGCACTAATGAAATTGTTCGGGTGATGGATATCTGTAGAAGAGAAGGTGAAGATAGCTCATTACAAGCAGAAACAGCAGGTTCTCGCTTAACTGAAATTACTGAAAATATGACCAATATTCTTGATATGAATACCATGATTGCTGCTGCTATCGAAGAGCAGAACATGGTGGCGACGGAGGTAAATAAAAATGTGGTACACATTCGTGATATTGCCATCGAAGTTAAAGAAATGGCAGATTCGAACGCTTCTACTAGCCAAGAAATTTCACAACAAATGTCTATCTTAAATGATGCGGTAATTAAGTTTAAAGTGACATAAACCACTTATTTTTATAAATTTTTAAAAAAGGCTTCATCTTGAAGCCTTTTTTGATCGAGATACTTTTATCTTTTCGTTGTAAACTATAGATATAGTTAATTTAAAATTTTCAGGTATGCGCTATTTACTTTTAATTGTTCTGTTAAACCTTTCTTTTGCTGTCTCGGCAAAGCAGTCAATTAAAGTCGCTGTATCTCATCATCTAAGCTATTTATACCAAACCTACCTCGGTGGGCGTGATCCTATTGGTATCCGCAACTATTACCATCCTATCGCTGAACGCATTGTTATCGATATTCTTCTACAAGAGCAGGCAATGCATGCCTCAGGCTGTGATTATAAAATTGAGTTCGAAGCAGTAGACTTTAATTTTGACCGTTTACAAACCTTACTAAGAGGCCATACCGCGCTAAGCTATGATTCATTTTGGCTTTCTGAAATAGAAGACCACCAAGATAAACTTTATATTAGCTCTGCAATTATCCCTGATGGTAAATATCAGGTTGGACTTTTCACATCTGAACAAAATGCCGTTGCACGTGCTTTAAAAAACCGCGAGCAAGTCGGTAAATATTCAATGGTTTCTAATCAAAACTGGCCTGTCGATCAGGCGGCTATCAAAACACTTCAGCCAAAAGAGCTTTTTCATCAAGACAACTGGGTGGTGATGTCTAAGCTGGTTTCAAATGGCTGGGTTGATTTCATGTTAGCGCCTTTTACAGTAGAGGAAGGCTTTGGTTACTCTCAGTACAACCCAAGATTAGTGCCTGTTGCTAAACGGCATGTTGTATTTCAAGGAAGTCGGCATTTAGCCGTTGCTAAGAACTTTCAAGATAGCGAAAAAATTTATCAATGTTTAGAAACGGGTATTCGAAAGCTAATTGATAATGGCAGGGTAGAAAAAATGTATGATGAAGCGGTGTTTTTCTACAATCAGAGAAAAGACTGGCAAGAATTGAAATAACAATAGATATAAAAAGGCAGGTTAGTTCAACCTGCCTTTTTTAATTCGGGATATTAAAGACGCTCTAAAAGCGCTTGAGTGAATTCAGTTGTACCTGCTGTACCACCTAAATCACGTGTCGTGCGATCACCTGATTCAATCACATCACGTAAAGCCGCTAAAATCTTTTGCGCTTTATCGCTCATGCCTAAGTACTCTAGCATTTGAACTGACGCTAAAATTACTGATGTTGGATTTGCTAAGTTCTTACCAGCGATATCTGGAGCACTGCCGTGAACGGCTTCAAAGATAGCGCAGTCTTTACCAATGTTTGCACCTGGTGCCATACCAAGACCGCCAACAAGGCCTGCACATAAGTCAGATAAGATGTCACCAAATAGGTTTGTTGTCACGATGACATCAAATTGCTCTGGGTTCATTACAAGCTGCATACACGTGTTATCGACGATCATTTCAGCTGATTCAATATCTGGGTAACGTTCACCTACTTCACGCGCTATTTCTAAGAATAAACCTGAAGTTGACTTTAAAATATTCGCTTTGTGAACGGCCGTTACTTTTTTACGGCCTTCTTTTTGGGCTAGTTGGTATGCAAATTCAACAATTTGCTCAGCGCCTTCACGGGTAATAATACTTTTAGCTTCCGCTTCTGTTCTTTCTTCGTTTACTAACTGGCCAGCACCAGAGTACATACCCTGTGTGTTTTCACGGATAGTCACGATATCGATATTTTCGTAACGCGCTTTAGTGCCTTTAAATGACGTCACTGGGCGAAGGTTCGCGTAAAGGTTAAACTTTTTGCGAAGTGTCACATTGATTGACGTAAAACCACCGCCTACAGGTGTAGTTAATGGGCCTTTCAACGTTACTTTGTTTTTAGCAATGAGATCTAATGTTGCTTCAGGTAATAAGTCGCCTGTTTTCTCTAACGCAGTGATCCCTGCATCTACATAATCGTATTCGAAGTCGCAACCAACTTTATTTAAAATTTCGATGGCCGATTCAATGATACTTGGACCAATACCGTCACCAGGTATGACAGTGATTCTTTGAGCAGACATAAATAAAACCTTTTACTTGTTTAGTGCTTAGTTATTTATTTTACACCAAGATTCCGTGACCTTGGGAAAGACGCGCTTTATATCATTTTGCAAGGGGAGTGACTAGACTGCCAATGGGTGACACTTTTATGACACTGAGCAATAAACAGCGGTTTGGCTTAGGCTTTGTTCGATTGCCTGCTCGTACTGATTTTTTGTAAGCCCAAGTAATTTAAGGCTTTGCTGAAGGTTTTTATCTGAAATAGAGCGCATCTTGTATTGGCCAAGTTGATAAATTAAATAACTGGCATGAATACTCAGGATTGATAAAGCTAATAACTTAATTTCCTTATCTTGGCCAATGAAGAGTTTTTCAGGTTTTAATTGATGTAGGCAGGCAGCCTTTACAGCATTGTTCTCTAACCAAGTATTAGCCAATACTAAACTGAGCTTTTGATAGTGTTGTTTGGGCACTTGCATCAGGCTTGGTGAATCAAATGTGTCTAGCTTATTGTGCTTGTAGCTTAATCTATGCGTTAAACATTTGTGATAGGTGGCGGGCATCATCAAATAACTCATCAGCAGTTTCGCTTGCTCAGGTAAAACTAAGTTGCTTTCTATAGCAATGGCTTGCGCTACTTTTTGAGTTAAGGTTAAAACTTGTTTGCTGTTTCGACTCAGTTGGTGCTGACAATGGAATAAACTCGATTCAATATGCTGCCTAGCAATCCAATCTTTTAATCGATTAGTGCCTAATGTCATGACCGCTTGGGCAACACTCGCTGGGGCCTTATTTCCTCTACTCAACGATTTGGCATAGTCATATAAACCCGCAATGATGTCGGGTTGTTTTTCAATGAGTTGGATTAATTTTTTACTACTGGTTTGCGGTTTATAAGCATGATTGCGCAATTCAATCAGTTTACTGGGCGCTTGTATATTGGCCGCTAAATTTAAACTGACTGGGTTTAATTGAGTAGATTGCTCGGCTATATCATCCAAAACTGAGTATGTGATTTTTTTAGATGATTGATGATTTATCGCATTTAGCACAGTTGATTTATCGAGTACTTCATATTCACCATTATTGAGACATAAAACATCTTGATAGTCACTTTCATCATACGGCTTTAAGCTCAGGTAGTTTTGCTCATTTGACAAAAATTGAGTCCCAGCCGGAATGGCCGAAAATGTGCAATACACTTTATCTAAAACCGTTTTATCTATGATGTCTTGGTAGTTTAGGCAAAGTTGTTTGAGTACTTTTTGCCAAGTAAGTTTCGGCGAATCGGTTATTGGATGAAGAGCATTGACAACCGTATTGGTTAAGAACAATAACTGATGTGCAAACGTTATTTTGTCTGATGATGCTTGGAGTGACCATAGTTTATGGTAAGCCATAAGGTTAACAATAAATTGGCTTTGGCTGTCTTTGGGGGCTAAGTAACGATTACAAATTTGAGCCGATTTTAGTGCATTACTTTCTTTAAATTTTTGTAACTCTGCTGTAGTGCTTAGTTTACGTTTGTTTAAAATATTAAAGTAAGCTATTTCAGTGAGTTGCGCACTTATTGTTAAGTTAAGGCACAATTCAGGATGCAAAGGTATTGCGTGACTTAATTTGAGAATAAAACCAAGTCTTGAAATTAACCTTTGTTCAAATAGGTTGGTGTTATCTATTTTATTCAGCAGCAATAAATCAAAGCAAGCTGACTGACTTTGGTAAAGAGTCAGCCAATTTTCGCTGACTTTTTTTAGTCTTTGATAATCACTTGCTGATGCAGGATGTTTTGCTTTAACTTTTTCAATGATTTGGCTTAGCACATCATTTAGTTCAGTTAAGTTAGTTTGTAATTCAGAACTAAATCGGGTCTGGTTCTGTGGCGCGTTTGGCTGCAAAGGGTTGATTACTTATTAAAGCGTTTTGGTGTATTGATCATAGGCGTGTTTACCCCAAGCTTGCAGCACATCGTCAATAAAGATAAGGCCAGTACACTCATCTTGGGTAGTAAAACCGTCTTGGCGAACATGGTGAGTACGGTAAAACATGATTTGCATCACCCCGTCTTCTGTTTTTTTCGCTTCTGTTAAATCTGGTGCGCCCATTTTTTCAAGAATGAAGTCTCGGCTATCACCGACTTTTAACTTTGAAATCACTTTTAAATTGTACGCTTGGCGGTCTTCCCAATCCATTTGAGTTTGGTCATCTTTGACTAAAACAACTACGCAAGTTGAGAAGGCAAGGTATAAAAAGACACCAATGGAGATAAAGATGACAGCTTTTGATTTCATAATTCAGTTTAAATGTTGCAGATATTATAGTTTTACCAAGGAATCAGCTTTCCATCAAAGTTAATAAACTGACCCGATTGTGCATTGGACAGATTATCAATAACTTTGCACATTTCTGCAACAGATTGCTCCACACTTATCAATGCATTTGGTCCACCCATTGTTGTTTTCACCCAACCTGGGTGTAATAAGCACACATTACAACCAATTGAAGACAAGTCATGACTTAGGCTTTTAACGACGGCGTTAAGTGCTGCTTTTGATGAGCGGTAGATATAACTACCACCTGAGGTATTATCAGTCATACTGCCCATTTTACTTGATAAGAACACCATTTTTTTATCGCTGCCTAAGGCTAAGTTGTTTTTAAATGCTTGAGCTAATAAAAAAGGGGCAATGCAATTAACCGCTAACACTTCTTTCCAACTCTCAATGTTGTCTTTAGTTTCATCCATGGATAACTTCTTAGGGCCATACATTCCCGCATTTGAAATGATGATATCAAGCGGTTGTTCAGCCAGTTCCTGAGATAAATTATCGATGCTTTGGGGATGGCTTAGGTCAAGAGAAACTACGCAAAGGTTACTCGATTTTAGCTCATTAAGCGCTTGGGCTTTTTCTGGCGCTCTGGTCGCGGCAAAAACGCGATAGCCTCTAGCTAGGTAGTATTGGGTGAAACCTAAGCCAATGCCTCGGTTTGCACCCGTAATTAAAACACTTTTCATTACTTTGTTTATTGAACAACCTCGTAGCAAGGTTGGTACTCTGTTCCAGGTAGTTTCATTCTACCTTGTTTAACAAAATCAGAAAGCATTTGGTCCATTAACTTCATCAGTGCTTTGTCACCATGGATTTTAAATAGGCCGTGTTTTTGAATTTGTTGAATACCTTCATCTTTGACATTGCCCGCTACAATTGCTGAAAACGCTCGTCGCAAATTAGCGGCTAAATTCGCTTTTTCTTGATCAAAGTGCAGATTTAATGACGCCATATTTTCATGAGTTGGTGCAAATGGCTTTTGGAAAGCTTCATCAATATGTAATGACCAATTGAAGTGGTAAGCATCGCCGGTAGATTTGCGGTATTTTCTGACCGACTGCATTTCTGTTTTCATGATATGCGCCACTTTTTCTGGATCATCTACTACAATCGTGTATTTTTTTCTCGCTTCATCACCTAAGGTAGCTTGGACAAACGCATCTATTGTCTTAAAGTAATTTTCACTTTCCTTAGGCCCAGTTAATACGACCGGCAATGCCTGATGTTGATTATCTGGGTGTAATAAAATACCTAAGAGATAAAGCAGTTCTTCTGCTGTCCCGACACCGCCTGGGAAAATGATGATCCCATGTCCACAGCGAACAAACGCCTCAAGGCGCTTTTCTATATCTGGCAATATAACTAATTCGTTAACAATAGGGTTAGGCGGTTCTGCAGCAATAATTGATGGTTCAGTTAAACCTAGGTAGCGACCCGATAAGTTTCTTTGTTTTAAATGACCAATCGTGGCACCTTTCATTGGGCCTTTCATTGCTCCAGGTCCACAACCTGTGCAAATATTTAAGCCTCTGAGCCCCATTTGATAGCCCACTTCTTTGGTATATTGATATTCGTGTTCACGAATTGAATGTCCGCCCCAACAAACAATCATGCTCGGGTCTATCTTGGTATGAAAAGCACCTGCATTACGTAAAATATCAAACACAAAATGGGTTGTTGCTGATTGGTCAAATTTTTCTTTTAGCAGGTTAGGGTAGCGAACACTGGTATAGAGGATATCTCTGAGTACTGCAAAGAGTAATTCTTGGATACCAGTGATCAGTTCACCATCGACAAAAGCGTGTTCAGGAGGATTGCTGAGTTCAATTTTTACACCGCGCTCTCGTCTGATTAAGTCAACGGTGAAGTCTTGGTACATTTGATAGATTTGTTGGCTAGAGTCAGTATGGCTGCCTACGTTTAAAACAGCTAAAGAACAGTTGCGGTATAATTTGTATAGTTCGCTATTTGATGATTGAGTCAGGCGATCTACTTCTAACTGGGACAGTAAATTCATACTGCCTACTGGATTTACTTGAATCGATGTCATGAGCCTAATCCTTTGTTTTTTATGTTTTTATTCTCTTTCAGTATAGACGAGAATCTAACTAATTAATTTTTAATACACTGAAATTCAGCAAATTGACCAAAACAAGAGAGCAGGCTTTTGTAGTAATTAAGGACTTTTAAAATTTACTTCAGCAATTTAACTTTGTCTCTACCATCATTCTTTGCTTGGTATAGTGCTTTATCAGCACGCTCAAAAGCGGTATTAGGCTGGTCGCCTTTTTTAAATTGCGTTAAGCCAATCGAAATAGAGACATTGACCGACTTATCTTTAAATTTAAAAGGTATTGTTTTGATTTTCTCTTTCAGCGAATGGAGCTTTATTTCTAGCTCTTTTGCACTGGTTTCAGGGAAGATGAATACAAATTCTTCACCGCCGTACCTTGCAATAAAGTCCGTTTCCCGCAAACCGTAAGTAATGGCTTTACCGATAACTTGTAATGTTTTATCACCTGCCAAGTGGCCAAATTGGTCATTAATTTGTTTGAATAAATCAATATCTGCAACGGCTAAACACAAGTCTTTGCCATAGCGTTGCCAGCGTTTAAATTCCAACTGAATTCGCTCATCGAAAGCAGCGCGATTTGGCAGTTTTGTCAGGCTATCTTGCAGAGATTTAAATTGTTGTTCCGATAAACGCTTTTTGTATTCTTCTGCTTCAAGTTCAAGCTCGGCCAAACGAGCCTGCATTTTACTCAAGCTTTGTAGTAGCTGAGCTTGCTCTTCTTGCTCGAGTGCTTCTTTTTCGGCAATGGCTGATGCGATGTCGGCTAAGCGCTCATTTATTTGAATTTTTAACGTATCTAAATCAGTAGCCTGACTGAGCTCTTTTTCCATTTGGCTAATATTCGTTTTTAGCCTAGTGTTGATATCAGCTTTACCTGAACCTGCTTTTTTTGTGCCGCTTATCGAGGTTGCAACAACATCATGAACTGAGCTTAAAGCTTGATTTAAGTTGAGTAAAAACGACTGCGCTGATTCTCTTTCTTGGGCAATACCTTCAATGATCAGTTTGAGTACGGCAACACAAGTATCCACTAACGTTTGTGCAGTGACTGGATGGCTCAACTGTTCTCTAATAACATCAATCTTTTTCGCTTGCTGGCCTTTAAAAGCAATTTGACTCAGTGTGTTGAGCAATTCTTGGGAAATACTTTGCTGTATCGCCATACCTTCAGAAGGGTTAAGTGATGCTTCTGATTCGGCAAATTGATGGGCTTGATCATAGAGTTTAATCAAGTGATCCATAAAAGGGATATAAGCGGTAATAGATTCTTGCGGATTATTAACTTCTTTTAGTAAGCCTCGTAATTCTCTACGAAAATCATCCGGTAAACCTTTAATTTGTTGGAGCTTTTTACCAGCAGATAAAATCGATGACTGCGTCATCTGCATATTATTCGATACGCGGATAGTATGATGATGCATCAACTTGTTGATATCCGCTAACAGCGGTTCGATTTTTTCTAGGTCAGTATTGTTGTTTAAGAAGGTTCTTAATTTGGCTAGTTTATTGTCGAGCTCTAAATCTATGCCTTTACAAATATGAGATAAACGGCTGATAAACTGACTAAGAGAAATGAATTGTGCTTCGTAAGTACGTTCAAGCTCTAAACGTGCCTTATTCGATTTTTTAAGTTTTTTTTGTAGTACTTCTAGTTCTTCTGACACAGGTTGTAACACCTTAATTCTGATATGCTTCTAGCAAACGAGCGTTTACACTTTTAAAGTAAGTTGTTGATTAAAGAGTACCAGAAAAATTGTCTATTGGTATTCGAATTTATCAAAATAGAACGCTTTATTTGTATCTATTTCTTCCCTAAAAAATAATAATCCAAGGCTTTTGTATGAAGTTAAACTTAGGGCGCTTTTTTGCCTTTATTTTATTTGTGTCAAGCTTACCCGCACTGGCGAAAGTTACTTATCATTTAGATGTTAATGACCCCGAACACCATTTAGCTGAGGTGACCGCAACTTTTACTGCACCAAAACAAGCAAAAACCTTAACTTTGCAACTACCGGCATGGCGTTCTGGGCGTTATGAAATTCTTGATTTGGCAAATGGTATTCGAGATTTTGAAGTTACCGATCGCCAAAATAAAAGCTTGAGTTGGCAAAAAGTTGATAAAAGCAGCTGGCAAATTCAATTAAATGGGCGAAAAAAAATTACCGTAAAATATCAAGTCTATGCCAACCAGCTATCTTATCGCTCTAGGCATATAGATGAGACCCATGCTTTTATTGATGCATCTGGGTTTTTCTTATACAGCCAAGCGCTTAGGCATCAACCCGTTGACGTCAGTCTAACCATTCCTAAACATTGGGATAGCATCTCAGGTATGGAATCAGGTGGTGGAAAACACCGTTTTGTAGCACCCAATTACGACATTTTGGTCGACTCTCCAATAGAAGCCGGTGTATTTGAAAGGTACGCATTTAAATCAGCGGGTGTAGATTTTGAATTGGCTATCTGGGGCGAAGGTAATTACGACGGCCAGCAAATGGCAGATGATTTAGCCAAAATGGTGACAACAGCTAATAGCATTTGGCAAGGCACACCATTTAAACGTTATGTTTTTATGGTACATGCGACAACAAATGTCAGAGGGGCAACTGAGCATATCAACTCAACGATAATTCAGCGCAAGCGTTTTACTTTTGCTCCTCGTGACCAATACCTCGAGTTTTTAGCAACCGCGGCACATGAATATGTGCACACTTGGAATGTTAAAACTTACCGTCCACAAGGTTTAACGCCTTACGATTATCAAAATGAAAATTACACCCAGTTATTGTGGATTGCTGAGGGTTCGACGAGTTATCTAGAATATCAATTATTACTACGAGCTGGCCTTATCACTGCCGAAGAATATTTTGAAGAATTAGCTCGAGAAATTTTCGAACATGATCATACGCCTGGTCGTTTACAGCAAGCAATAGCAGAAGCCAGTTTCGATAAATGGATAGGAGAGCGGGGCGATCGCGCGCACAATTCTCAGGTTAATATCTATGATGAAGGAGCGTTATTGTCTTTGTTATTAGATTTACAAATCATCGAACAAAGTAGAGCTAAAAAGAGCTATCGCGATATTCACAACGCACTTTATCAAGACCATCCACTGCCTAAAGGTTACACGGTGGACGATGTGAAGCAAATTCTCAAAGACGTGACGGGTAAGGACTACAACAAGTGGTGGAACAATTATATTGACCGTGCCAAGGCGCTAGAATTTGACGATGCACTCGCTTCAGTTGGGTTAAAAATTGAAGCCGAAGCAACAGGTTATGATTTAGGTATTATGTATGTGATGCAAGGCGATATGACGGTTATCAAACAAGTCGTAAAAGACAGTGCTGCCTGGCAGGCTGGTTTAACACCAGAAGATGTCATTTTAACCATTGATGGTTTGCGTTTGTATCCAAATACACTAGAAGCGAGAGTCAATCATGCCAGTAAGCAAGATAGCATTGAATTGGCCTTGTTTAGACGCGATGCAATAATCACTAAAACGGTAAATATGGTTGAAGAAAAGCCGACTCGTTATCGCATTGTTAAAGTTAGAAAACCTACTGCTAGACAAAAGGCCAATTATAAGAAGTGGATTGGGTTAGATTTTTAATCATGACAGAGGTTGATTAAATCTTTAAACTAGAAATACAAATCATTGTTTTAATTGATAAAACCACAATGTTAAGGAATAACCTATGCCCGTTGTCAGTGACTTGTTTGTCTACCCCATTAAATCACTAAAAGGTATCCGTCTTGAGCAAGCTCAGCTCAATATTGAAGGATTAAAGTGGGATCGCCACTGGATGATTACTGACGCTAACTTTAAATTTGTCACTCAAAGACAGCTGGCTGAAATGGCACTTATTTCTGTCAATATATCGGATGAACATTTAACGTTATCTAAAGTGGGGCTTTCGTCCTTAACAATTGATTTAAATAGCAGTAACCAAGATAAATTGAAAGTGACCGCCCAAGTTTGGCGAGACAGTGTCATGGGATTTGATGAGGGAGATGAGGTATCCGAGTGGCTAACTCAAGCGCTTGGGATGTATCAAGGAGCACCGCTTAGGTTAGTGAGAAAAGACGTTCAAGATAAGCGAGCCGTTGATCCTGAATTTGACGTCACCTTATCTGCTGATACTGACTTTTCTGATGGGTTTCCTTATTTAGTCGCAACTGAGGAGACATTATCTGCGCTCAATAAAGCGTTAAAAGACAAAGCCAAACCCACTGTCGATATGGCGAGGTTTAGACCCAATATTGTGCTCTCAGGAGCTGAATATGCTTGGCAAGAATATGATTGTAATCATTTAAAAGAGGTTAATGGCCTTTATCAACTGGCGTTGTGCAAGCCTTGTCAGCGTTGCCCAATAACTACGATTGATCAGCAAACAGCTGAGATTGTCGATAAAAAAGAGCCGTTAACAACACTTAGTGAGTTGAATCCTATGAATAAACCTAAAGGGGCTTACTTTGGACAAAATGCCGTGTTGTTAAGAGCAGATATTACAACTATTCGTATTGGTGATGAAGTGAGTTTTGCTCAAAAGCAGGTCGATTAATTTCGATTGCATCGATTAAAAGATAAGTATTCAAAAGTGGTTAATATCACCTTTGAATACTCTTTTTGATTCAATTTAGCCGATATAACGCTTTTTCTTACTGGCTTTTAATTTACTGATATCGACGACGATAAATCCATCAATACAATCAGAAAATTCATGGTCGACGTTAAATGCGGCAAATTCAATACCACCTTCTTCAACCACTTCTGTGTATTGTTTTAACAAGGTGGGGACCGATTCTTCTTTTTTCGCCATTTCACTTTTTAAGATAGTGAAGCGCGACTTATAGTCTTGTGCTTCTTGATAGAGTTCATCAAGCTTAGCCTGCTTTTTATCCGTGATCTTGTATTCATTTGGTGCAATAACATAGGTTTGTTCAGTACCAAAAAACTGGCTATAAAAGTGCGTTAGCAAATTCTTACCCTTATCTGAATATGTGGCACTAATACTGACTGGACCAAACATATATTCAAGATCAGGGTATTTTCGCAAATAGGCGCCAATTCCAAACCACAGATAATCCAAACTGCGTTTGCCCCAATATTTAGGTTGAACAAAGCTTCGGCCTAACTCAAGGCTATTGATGAGTTTATCGTTAAACGCGGGTTGGAAATCAAATAAGGTTTGGGTGTACAGCGGTTTTTCAGCTTCCTGTGCAAAAGCATGGCGCGTTCTGACCATGCGATAAGCGCCGACAATTTCTAGATCTTGCTCATCCCATAAGATGATATGGTCGTAGTAATTATCGTAGCTATCAACATCACGTCTTTTTCCACTGCCTTCTTTGACGGTGCGAAAGGTCATTTCGCGTAAGCGACCAATTTCACGCATGACCACTGAATTGGTTTGGTATTGATAGAGATATATTTTCTTACCGTCTGATGTTTCGCCGAGAAGTTCACATTGGCTGATTTCTTTTTTCAGCTGTTGACTAGATTCAGGGTGCGCTACGGCCTCGTATTCGGGTTCAAATCCCGCTAGCACTTTACCTTTAGCAAGTTTGTAGACATATTTTTTAAACAGCTTAGCTTTAGCTTCTAAGTTGAGTTCTAGATCTTTGTATTGCTCAGGTTGGACTAAATGCCCAACACGCACATCTATGTGTCGATTCGATTGCTTAAACATCTCACGCACTAACCAAAGGGTTGAGATAGGCTTAGCTAAAAGTGACAAAGCGTAGAAAAATAACGAGTTACGGCCATTGACAAAAAGTGGCAGAATAGGCGAGTTGGTACTTTGTGCAAAGCGGATAAAGCCTGAATTCCAGCGCCCATCTTTTAAACCTGAAGGGCCAAACCTCGATACTTCACCTGCGGGGAAGATAATCACAGCGCCTTCATTTTTTAGCCAATCACGGATATTTTTAATGCTGTTTTTACGCGTTTTATTCGACATATTGTCAACGGGGATAAGCAAAGAGCGAAGAGGCTCAATGGCATAAAGTAAATCATTTGCGATAACTCTAACATCCGGGCGTACTTCCCTTACGAGCTTTAATAAAGCTAAACCGTCGAGCGAACCGATAGGGTGGTTGGCAACAATCACCACACGACCTTCAGAAGGGATGCGTTCCATCTCGCGATCAAATACTCGATAACCAAAGTCGAAGTAATTTAATACTTGCTCAACAAAATCAAAACCTTCTAAGTGCGGGTATTTTTCTTCAAAGGCGTGAAATTCGCTTTCGTGAAAAAGGTATTTTAAGAAACTGGCGAGTTTAGTTCGCGCAATAGGATGCTTGTTTGAAAACTTAGGTAACTTTTCATCTAAGACTGCATCAATGTTGATCATAAACCATAAACCTATTATGAGCTTGTTGATGCAAAATTAGGCAAGTTATGTATCAGTTAAATGACCTAAATCTGAAGCTTTTATGACAAGGTGGGGTGTCTGCGGTCGATTATATTTAAAGGAATTGCGCAAGTAACTGATTACTTGCGCTTTTATTTGATATTCTGTGTTAGTTGCTTTGACGGTGCTGAAAATCAGTAATTTGTTTTTCGATACCTTCAGCGTCTAATTGATAGATTTGATAAATTTGGTTTTGGTCACCATGACGAATAAATTCATCTGGTAAACCTAAATTCAACACCTGCTTTTGTAAACCTTCTGCTGCTAAGTACTCATTTACCGCACTACCTGCACCACCTGTAATGGCGTTATCTTCGAGCGTCACTAGTAGTTCGTATTCTGAAGCAAGCTCTTTGATCATTGCTTGATCAAGTGGTTTGATAAAGCGCATATCAACCACAGTTGCTGATAAGTTTTCTGCCGCTTGCTCAGCTGCATTTAAGAAAGTACCAAAGTTAAGAATCGCAATTTCTTTTTGAGCTGACTCGTATACTTTTCTGGCTTTACCCACTTCCAGCATGGTCATTTCTTGCTTTATTTCAGCACCTGTACCGGTACCTCTTGGATAACGAACGGCTGCAGGTTTGTCGAGTTGATGACCCGTGTAAAGCATTTGACGACATTCATTTTCATCACTTGGCGCCATAATGACTAAGTTTGGAATACAGCGCATATAGCTCAAATCAAATACGCCTTGGTGTGTTGCACCGTCGTTACCAACGATACCAGCGCGATCGATAGCAAATAGCACGGGTAAATTCTGTAGCGCAACATCATGAATTAATTGATCGTATGCGCGTTGTAAAAATGAAGAATAAATGGCGACAACAGGTTTTAATCCATCCGCGGCCATGCCTGCGGCGAGGGTAACAGCGTGTTGTTCAGCAATCGCTACATCATAGTATTGTTCAGGAAAGCGCTTTGAAAACTCAACCATGCCCGAACCCTCACGCATCGCTGGTGTTACAGCTTGTAATTTAGGGTCTATAGCGGCCATGTCACAAAGCCAATTACCGAACACTTTTGAGTAAGTTGGACCCGATGCCTTTTTCTTTGGTAATTCTGTTTGCTCTGGATTGAATTTAGGTACAGCGTGGTAACCAATAGGATCGGCTTCAGCAGGCTCGTAACCTTTACCTTTTTTAGTGATCACATGAAGCAGTTGCGGACCTTTCAGCCCTCGCATGTTTTTCAATGTATCAACAAGCGCGTTAACATCATGACCATCAATAGGGCCGATGTAGTTAAAGCCCAGTTCTTCAAAAATGGTACCTGGCACTATCATGCCTTTGAGGTGCTCTTCAGCTTTGCTGGCTAATTCTTTGATTGGTGGCAGACCACTGAGTAATTTTTTACTGCCTTCGCGTAAGCTGGTATAAACATCACCAGATAAAATACGTGCTAAGTGGCTGTTTAACGCACCGACGTTCTCAGATATCGACATATCATTGTCGTTCAACACGACTAACATGTCTGCTTTGCAATCGCCTGCATGGTTCATCGCTTCAAAAGCCATACCAGCAGTCATGGCACCATCGCCAATGACGGCAACCACTTTACGGTTTTCTTGTTCTTTTTGCGCGGCAATTGCCATACCTAAAGCGGCACTAATTGATGTAGATGAGTGACCCACACTGAAGGTATCGTACTCACTTTCTTCGCGCCAAGGGAACGGATGTAAACCGTCAAGTTGACGAATACTTTCGATTTTATCGCGCCGCCCCGTCAAAATTTTGTGTGGGTAGGCTTGGTGGCCCACATCCCAAATTAGACGATCGAAAGGGGTGTTGTAGACAAAGTGTAAAGCGACAGTAAGCTCAATTGCACCTAAACCAGATGCAAAGTGGCCACTACTTCGACTCACTGATGCCAATAAAAACTGGCGTAATTCCTCGCTGACCGCTTTAAGTTCACTACTGGGTAAACTGCGCAAATCGTCAGGCGTTTCGATTAGTCTTAATCTAGGGTAAAGATTGATATCAGTGCTCATGTTTTATTATTTTGACGGCCGTGGCGATTAATATTTTCTATTGATGATATAAGCTGCAAACTCAGCTAATAACTCTGTATTGTAAGGCAAGCTGTCTAATGCCTCTAGCCCTGATTGGTATAAACTATGCGCTTTTTCCTGTGCGCCTTGTAAACCCAATAAAGCAGGGTAAGTGCTTTTTTCTAATTTTTGATCGGAACCTTGCGGCTTGCCTAGCTCCTCTGTAGTTGAGGTAATGTCTAAAATGTCGTCCTGAACTTGAAATGCCAGTCCGATATTATAGGCAAAGTCATCAAGTGCTTTAGCATGTTCAACTGCTATATCTGGCTTGGCTAAATAGGCTAGTGCAATACTTGATTGTAGTAAGGCACCTGTCTTTAGCTTGTGAATAGTCTCTAGTGAGTTTAAATCAACGTGCTGGTGTTCGGCCGCTAAATCTAAACTTTGCCCGCCACACATGCCTTTTAAACCCGCAGCAGATGACAGGTTTTTCAGCCAAGCAACTTTAATATCGCTTGATACTTTGGCATCTGCAATTTGTTCAAAAGCAAGCGATTGTAGGGCATCACCGGCTAAAATTGCTTCAGCATCGTCAAATTCGATGTGACATGTTGGTTTACCACGCCTTAAATTGTCATCATCCATGGCTGGTAAATCGTCATGAACGAGCGAATAGCTGTGTATCATTTCGATAGCACATGCAATCGGGTCTAATTGGTTCAGGTCAATGCCGAGCATTTCACCTGTTGCATAGATAAGGAAAGGTCTAACGCGCTTTCCGCCATTCATTAAGCTGTATTCCATCGCTTTGAATAAGCGATCAGCTTGTGGGGCTTCTATATTGGCTAGGCTATTTGCTAGCTCAGATTCCGTTCGCTGTTGAAATTCAGCGAGTTTAGTTTTTAACACGTTTATACTTCATTTCGTGAATAAGGTTCTAACTCAGCTTGTTCATCGGCTTGAGTTAAAATACTGACTTTTTGTTCCGCTTGTGAAAGCTTAGTTTGACTGGCTTTAATTAAACCTACGCCGCGCTCGAACTGTTTCAGAGCGTCTTCTAATGGCAATTCACCTTGTTCAAGTTGGCCGACTAGCGTCTCAAGTTCAACAAGTGATTCTTCAAGCGACATGTTTTCTGGCTTTTTTTGCGCCATTGCAGGGCTCCGTGAAATCAGAAAGGTTTTTATCTTAGCTGAGTTAATTTTAGCTGGTTTTGAGCTATCAACTCATTAAAACGCGCAACAGTACAGCAGGGCGTTTCTTCGGTCAATACAACAAAAGACTAAAGGCATAAATTTACTGGTCGATAAGAGGACAAGCTGGCGAGATATTTGCTTTGTTTTATTAAGCTTGTATCTTTTAGATAAAGTGTCAAAATTTTTATTGGTATTAGTTGAGTCAATCTAAAGCTTTGACATAATTAAAATAATTTTCTGCTTTTTGCTATGGGAGTGTAGTGTGGATTTAGCAACCCTGATAGGTATGCTTGGCGCCATAGGTTTCGTGGTTGGTGCGATGTTCTTAGCCGGTGATATTGGCATGTTCATCGATACCCAGTCTGTTTTGATCGTATTTTGTGGTTCCTTATTCGTTGTATTATCAAATTTCCCCATGGGTAACTTTTTCGGAATTGGTAAAGTTGCGGGTAAAGCCTTTATGTTCAAAATTGAATCGCCCGAAGAGCTGATTCAAAAAGCGGTTGAGATGGCAGATGCTGCACGTAAAGGTGGATTTCTCGCATTAGAAGAAGCTGAAATCGATAACGCCTTTATGCAAAAAGGCGTTGATATGCTGGTTGATGGCCATGATGGCGATGTAGTGAAGGCTACACTTCAAAAAGATATTCTCCTAACCACTGAGCGCCACGAAAGTGGTGTGGCATTACTAAAATCACTTGGTGACGTTGCCCCTGCGATGGGGATGATCGGTACGTTAATCGGTTTAGTTGCCATGTTATCAAACATGGATGATCCTAAAGCGATTGGCCCTGCGATGGCCGTTGCATTATTGACAACACTTTATGGGGCTTTTTTAGCGAACGTTATTGCCTTGCCACTTGCTGGTAAGTTAGAAGTGCGTATGAATGAAGAGAAGATGAACCAAGAGCTCATCTTAGATGCCATTTTAGGTATTCAAGACGGACAAAACCCAAGAGTGATTGAAGGGGTGCTGAAAAATTATATAGCTGAATCGAAACGAACCGTTAATACGGAGGAGTAGGGATGTCTGATGATTGTCCTCCGTGTAAATGTCCTCCCCCCGGGTTACCCGCGTGGATGGGGACATTTGCCGACTTAATGTCATTATTGATGTGTTTCTTCGTACTCCTGTTAGCTTTCTCTGAAATGGATGTACTGAAATTTAAACAGATTGCCGGTTCGATGAAATTCGCCTTTGGTGTACAAAACAAACTTGAGGTAAAAGATATTCCAAAAGGAACATCGGTTATTGCTCAAGAATTTAGACCGGGCCGTCCCGATCCGACACCGATTGAAACGATTCAACAGCAAACGGTTGAAATGACCCAGCAAATGCTTGAATTTACCGCAGGTGAAGAAGACTCTGCCGGTGGTCGACAAAAGCAACGCGGTACAGAACGCGGTGGCTCTTCGAATGAAACCGCATCTAAAACAGCTGTTGATGCGGCTGCCAGTGCAGAGCAAGAACAAGTTAACGAGCTAATTAAAAAGATTGCTCAACAACTGGAAGAGCAAATTGTTGATGGCGCGATTGAACTTGAATCATTAGGCCAGCAAATCATTATTCGCATTCGAGAAAATGGGGCTTTCCCATCTGGCTCTGCGTTTTTACAGTCTCAATTTAAGCCAATCGTGCAAAAAATTGCGATTTTACTCAATGAAGTACCGGGTGAAATCACGGTATCTGGTCACACTGATAACCAGAATGTTAGCTCAGAGCTCTACGCATCTAATTGGGATTTATCAAGTAAACGCGCCGTTGCTGTGGCACATGAAATGGTCAGAGTAGATGCTTTTGATAAAAACCGCTTAGTGGTCGTTGGGCATGCAGATACTCGCCCTTTAGTGCCGAACAATACGTTGCAAAATCGCAGGCGTAATCGTCGGGTAGAGATCTCGATTATGCAAGGTAAAGCTAAAGAGTCGGATCCAATAGAAGTATCTGAATAAGAAAAAAACGCATAAAGCGCAGAAACATCAGAAACCGCTAAACTTAAATAGAATTAAAGTTTAGCGGTTTTTTTATCTTCAATGCTGGGTTTATTTTTTCAATTAACGGCAAACAAGGTATAATCCGCCGCCTTTATTTTATTAAGTAACCTGAGCCTGAATCCGCATGATAAAAATTATCGTTAAACTGCATGCTGAAATTGCGACTAAAAGCCGTTCTGTACGCACCCGCTTTACTAAAATTTTAGAAAGTAACATTAAAAATGTACTACGTCGGGTTGATGAAAAAGCATGGGTAAAACGCAATTGGGATTTTATCGAGGTTAGGGTTAACGAAGATACATTAGAAAAGTGCATTGAAGTTTTACAATGCACACCGGGTATCGATCAGTTTAATGTGGTGAGCCAAAGCCAATTTGAAAACTTTGATGATATTTATGAACGCGTATTTGATGCGTACAAAGATAAGTTAATCGGCAAAAGTTTCTGTGTGAGGGCAAAACGCCGCGGTAAACACGATTTTAACTCGATTGATATCGAGCGTTACGTTGGTGGTGGTTTAAACCAAAATATTGAATCCGCTTCTGTGAAATTAAAAAATCCAGATATGGTGGTTAAATTTGAAGTTGAAGACGATCAACTCTATGTTATCGATCGCAACATCAAAGGCTTGGGTGGATTCCCAATTGCGACTCAAGAAGACACCTTATCGCTTGTTTCTGGAGGCTTTGATTCAGGTGTTGCGACTTACTCCCTTATTCGCAAAGGCTCTCGTACTCACTATTTGTTTTTCAACCTAGGTGGCTCGCAACACGAAATTGGTGTTAAACAGGTTTCTTATTATCTGTGGAATAAATTCGGTGCTTCACACCGTGTTAAATTCATTTCGGTTGATTTCCAACCTGTAGTTGCTGAAATTCTTGAAAACATTGATTCAGGCCTAATGGGCGTTGTACTTAAGCGTATGATGATGCGAGCTGGTGAATTGGTTGCTGATAGGCTCAATATCAAGGCTTTAGTTACAGGTGAGAGTTTAGGCCAGGTTTCAAGTCAAACTGTGACCAATTTGAATGTGATTGATAGAGTGACTAATAACCTGATTATTCGCCCGCTTATTCATATGGATAAGCAAGATATTATCAATATTGCCCGCGATATCGGGACAGAAGATTTCGCCAAAACAATGCCAGAGTTTTGCGGTGTGATATCTCAGCGTCCAAATGTGGCTGCTCCACTTGATAAAGTGGAAGCTGCAGAGCAAAACTTCAACTTAGACTTAATTGAACAAGTGGTTGATGATGCCAATCTGGTCGATATTCGTGATTTAAAAGAACAAGCAGATGCTGAAGTCAGTGAAGTAGGCACTGTTAATGAGATTCAAGCTAATTCTGTTGTTATCGATGTTCGCTCACCAGATGAAGAAGATGCAGACCCATTAGAAATCGATGGTGTGGATGTTGAACATATTCCTTTTTACAAGTTAGCAGGTCAGTTCACTGACTTTGCGAAAAAGTACCCCGAAAATACCGAGTTTCTACTCTACTGTAAAAGGGGCGTGATGAGTAAATTACAAGCACTGCTCCTGCATGAAGAAGGCTATAAAAACGTCAGTGTTTTTCAAAAAGATAAATAATTAAAAAATGGCTGCAAATTGATGCAGCCATTTTTTTATCTTCGTCCATCTTTTGTTTTTTTACTGATTCTTCTTATCAAATAAGCTAAATTATCGCGGCTTTATCTACATTCATCTCGCTCAAAAGGACGCGTTTACTCGATGATTAAAACCATATTTTTAAAAGAACTACTTGAGCTATTGCGCGATAAAAAAACACTCGTTTTTATGGTGGTGCTGCCACTGCTTATTTTTCCTGCCTTATTTGGTACCGTTGCCGTTTTAGCGGGTAAACAGGTACAGCAAGAACAAACACGTGTATTAAATTATTATATTGCCAACGAAGAACAAGCTGCTGATTTTGCCAAGCTGATGAAAGCAGATGACAGTTTTAGCCTTTTTGAGCCTAGTGCTCAAGAGCAAAACGCGACTTGGGAGCAATGGTTAAGAGCAGGTAAGGTCGATTTTGTTTTAGCGGTATCAGACACGCATCAATCTGAGCTTGAGCAACACACCCAAAGTCATTGGCAGCTCCACTTTAATAATGCTGAATTGACCAGCTCTGTTTGGTCTAGAGTCTATCGGCTAGTTGAGAAATTTAACCAACAGATCACTAGCGATAAGTTCAATGCACTTGGACTAAATGAATCACAGTATCAAGGGGTTATTCAGCCTATTGTTTTGGAAAAGAAAGATATAGCCAAAAAGAAAGAATCTTTGGGCACTCAACTCGGTGGCATTATTGCTTATATTATCTTACCGCTTTGCTTAATGGGCGCTATTTATCCTGCAATCGATTTAGGTGCAGGTGAGAAAGAGCACGGCACATTAGAGTCGCTTATTATTACGCCCACACATAGTGTAGCAATTGTGTTAGGTAAATTTTTGACCATAGTAACCACGTCATTTACTTGTGCTTTTATGACTGTTCTTAGTTTATTACTCTGGGGCTTTATTTTTGCTCAAGCACTTGCGGTTGAAGCCGTTGTGGAAATTGTAAAAACCTTGGGCGTAATAGATATGATGCTTGCATTAGTGATGCTTATTCCTGTGGTGCTGTTCTTTTCAGCCTTAGTATTAGCTATTTCCATTTATGCGAGAAGCTTTAAAGAAGCACAAAATTATATGGGCCCTCTGACTATCTTGGTGATTGCCCCTTTAGTGATTGCTATGTTGCCTGGTATTAACCTTGATTGGCAATGGGCTTGGGTTCCGATCACTAATGTGGCTTTATCTGTCAAAGAGATCTTAAAAGGTCAATTCGATCTGGTTTTAGTCGGTTTTGTTTGGCTAAGTCAGGTGGCTATGGCTATGTTAATGCTCGCTTTTACCATGTTTTGGTTTAAGCGTGAAGCAGTACTCTTTAGGTGATTCTATGTCTAACCAGCAGCTCATTTCTTTTTTTGTCATTCGAGGTTTAGATAAATTACAAGCTTTGACTTTTCGTAGTGAAGTCATGGATGCGACTCATAAGCCGCTTGAGCAAGAGCAGGGCTTCGAGGTGAAGGTAACTATCAATGCTTTTACCTTAGATGACATTAATTTATTTCTTATCCGTCAGAAAGTCAGTGCAGCACTTTGCTCAATTGAGCACCAGCTTCCTGAGCGAACAGAAGGTAGTAAACGCTTTGAAATTAGCCAAGAAGCGCTACAACTACAGCAACAACTTTCATGCAAAATGGCCATTTTAGTTAGCTAAACTTGCCAAAGCTGGTTAATCCTAAATGATAATAAATCTTGATTAGTATTGCCTTATAAAGTGGCATTTGTCATCATATTAGGTAATGTTATGTTGCAACATAAAAAATTCAAAATACAAGCATTAGGCCGTCCGGCTACAAAATTTTTTGGGATTTAAACAAAATGAATACTTTCCGTTTGTCAAAAGTGGCACTTGCGTTATCTGCTGTTGCCAGTTTTCAAGCAATGGCAGACCAAATCAAAGGTCGCGTCGTTGATGCAAAAGGCAATGCTATTGCAGGTGCTGAAGTTGAACTCGTTGGCCACAAAGGTAGTGTAAAATCTGGTGAAGATGGGCAATTTATCATTGAGCATCAACACAAAGGTAACTTTGAATTACACGTAGAAGCACCGGGTTACTCACACAAAAATGTACGTTTAGACAATGCACACCAGCAAGTTGCGGTTATCGAATTACACTCAAGTGTATTTGAAGTGATTGACGTTGAGGGCACTCCACTTCACGCATCTATGCTTGAGTCTGCTATTCCTGTCGATGTAATCGGTGGCGATGAACTTCGCAACAAACAAGCAACAACATTAGGTGAAACGCTTAAAAATGAATTAGGTGTGCAATCGAGTTACTTTGGCCCAACAGTTGCCAGCCCTGTTGTTCGTGGTATGGATGGACCACGTGTATTGATCACGCAAAACAGTCTAGATGTAGCAGATGCTTCTCGTGTCGGCCCTGATCACCTTGTTTCGACTGAATCGTCAACGGCTACACAAATTGAAATCCTTCGCGGCCCTGCTACGTTATTCTACGGTAGTGGTGCTATTGGTGGTGTGATTAATGTTGTTGATAATCGCGTGCCAAAAAGCAATGAAACAGAAGGTGAGTTTAACTTAAGCTACGCTGATGTTTCAGAGCAAAGTACTGCTTCATTTAACTTCACTTCTGGCTTTGACAATATTGCTTTTAATATCGATGGTTACTGGCACGACAGTGATGATGTCGAAGTACCTGCTAACCCAGAACATCACGAAGACGAATCAGAAGAAGAGCACGAAGAGCACGCTGATTTTGATGGCACAATTGCCAACTCTGATAGTGAAGCTATTGGTGGTAGCTTAGGTATTAGTTACTTACTAGATAATGGCTACTTTGGCTTTTCTTACGGGGTAACTGATAGAGAATATGGTATTCCGGGTCATAGTCACGCAGGTCATGATCATGGCCACGAAGACGAGCACGAAGACGAACATGAGCACGCTCATGAAGATGAACACGATCATGATCACGAAGACCACCACGATGAAGAGCATCACGAGGAAGAAGATGTTTATGCGGATCTAAAACAAGACCGCTATCAGTTTATTACAGAGCTTGAGTTCGACTCAGAGTGGATTGCGGGTCTTAACGGTAAAATCGGTTACACAGAATACGAGCACAAAGAAATTGAGCACGGTGAAACAGGCACTGTATTTAGCAATGATACTACTCAAGTAAAAGTCGATTTATTAACTCAGTCACTTGGTGGCTGGCGCGGTGCATTAACGTTTGACTACAAGAAAGTAGACTTTGATGCCATGGGCGCAGAAGCTTTTACTCCGCCATCAGAAACAGAAAGCTTTGCTATAGCTTTAGTTGAAGAAAAACACTTTGGTGATGTACTTGTTCAATTTGGTGCACGTGTTGAAAGTGTAGAACTTGATGCGGGTAGCTTCCATTTTGATGCTCATCACGAAGATGAGCACGGTCATGAAGATGAGCACGGTCATGAAGATGAGCATGGTCATGAAGATGAGCATGGTCACGAAGATGAGCATGGTCACGAAGATGAGCATGGTCACGAAGATGAGCATGGCCATGAAGATGAGCACGGTCACGAAGATGAGCACGCTCATGAACACGAGCATGATCACCACGATGATGAAATGGTACATTTTGGTACTCAAGATTTCACGCCAGTAAGTTTATCAGCAGGAATCGTCTGGGAATTCACACACGGCTATAACTTAGGGGTTTCACTTACTCACGCTGAGCGTGCGCCATCTGCAAGTGAACTTTTCTCAAATGGTTTACATATAGGCACAAGTACATTTGAAGTGGGTGCTTTATATGAAATCCACGAAGAAGATGGTGAGTACCACATTGAACAAGCAGACCACGGTGTAACTGAAGAAACATCAAATAATATTGATATCACGCTTCGCAAATTTGAAGGTGATTTTGGCTTTGTAATCAATGCTTTCTATAACCAAGTTGACGATTACTACTACCAAGCTGATTCAGGGCTCGTTTTCCATGATGGTCATATTGAAGAAGAAGATCACCATGATGAACATCACGATGAGCACGAAGGCCATGACGAGCACGATATGCACGCTGAAGAAGAGCATGAACACGAAGGTGAAGCTTTGCCTATCTATGTGTTTGAACAAGCTGATAGCGAGTTCTATGGTATTGAATCACAATTTGTGTGGCAGGCTACTTCTGAGCTAAAAGCGACAATTCAGGGTGATTACATCCGTGCTAAGTTAGATGAGGGTGGTAATTTACCGCGTATCCCTAATGCTCGTTTAGGCACAATTTTGGACTATGAAGTCCACAATTGGGATGCACAATTGAGCATCATGCACCACTTTGAGCAAGATGATACTGCTGAAGAAGAAACGTCAACTGACAGCTTTACTATGGTTGATTTAACCGCTAGTTATCATTTTGACTTATCTGGTGTAGATACAACAGTTTACGCAAAAGCAAACAATATCTTTGATGAGGAAGGTCGAGTACATTCGTCTTTCTTAAAAGATAAGACGTTATTACCTGGTCGTGGTTTTGTACTAGGTGTTCGCGGTTATTTTTAAGCCTCGAAAAAAGTAAAACCACTATAAAAGGCGCTTAAACAGCGCCTTTTTTGCATCTGCGATTATGTGCTATTTATTTCGAGTGATCTTGATATACATCAAATAAGCAAAGTGGTATGCTCAGTTAAATGGTGCTAGGGAGATAGCAGTTTTGAATAAATACCCATATAAAACCAAGTTTTCATTTACGGATGGCGCCAGTGACTCCAGCTCAACTTTTATCGTTGTAGTGGGGGCATTAACTTCTATTATTTGTTTTGCTGCCGGTAGTGCTTTTTCTGAAAATGGCGAGCAAATATTTGGCTATTCACTTATCCTTGTTTGTGTATTTTGGCTAATCAACTTTTTTGGTAAGCGTTATCCTGCTTTTCACTTCATTAACTCTGTCATTGCTTTAGGTGTGGCGTTGGTGAGCTGCAATTTAGGCATCAAAGACTTTTTATCAGATGACTACGCGCAAAGTGCTGCGGCGGCCATGTACCTCATTATATTGCTTTATACCTATGGCGTTGCAATGTTTGAATTTAAGCTTGGTAATAAACAATACAAAGCCAGAAAAGCAGAATTAGAAGGCCAAGAGTAGTATTGGCTTTTTAGCTTAATAATAAACGATAGGCTTAGCTAGCTTCAGCCTGCTTAGCCTTTTTCAGTGCTCGCAATTGCCTGCTTTGTTCGTGTAAAGCAGCCGTCACCAAAATGTCTCGATCGTCTTCTCGAATTTGGGTATACACCCAAGTTGATAAATACGCTTCATCGTCAAGCTGCTCTTGTTTGATCAGCTCCGCATAGCAATATACGGCACTGGCTTCGGTTGTTAAGAATATCTTTACTTTAGCCGCTTGGTGCAGTGTATATTGATGCTGATGTACTAAAGTAAATCCACCCGCACTGAAGTCTTGAGTCAGTTGTCGGTTATCAATTTCATCCTCTTGCGAGAGTATATACGACATGATCAAATCAATTTTTTGCGTTTGTTTTTGTAAATAATTAGCAAGTTGATCCGCCCCCGGTCCCAAGTGTCTAATTGCATTTAATGATTGTGGGTCAATATCGGTAACATCACTGGCTAATTTAAAAGCAAAAGGCATTTCAGCAAGAAAAGCAGACTCTGAATTTGCGAGCGTATTGGCATCACATAATTCGAGGTTAATTTTTACCGCGAATTTTTGGCTGAAATAATCTGTATACGTTTGGAATTTTTCGTCGTCTGTCATATCAATACAAGCTTTTACTTAGTTTTCTGTTATTATCCATGAACTTACTTAATCTTAACGATTAAGCTCACTTTAATTTCAATAATAGACTATGCCTCATTTATGTTTTATCCGCTAAGTTTTTTTATTGCCTCGCGCTATAGTCGGTCAAAACAAGCGCAATCTTTCATCGCCTTCATTACTTTTTTCTCTGTTGCAGGAATAACCCTTGGTGTGGCTGCTTTGATCACCGTTATTTCTGTGATGAATGGCTTTGAAGGAGAATTAAAAAAGCGTATTTTAGGTGTAGTGCCGCATATTTTGATTGCCGAGCACAACGCTAATAATCAACAATTGATAACCAAAGCGCTTGACGCTAACCCGCAAGTTAAAGGCGTGACTCCATTTTTACAGACTCCGGGGATGTTGCAATCGAGTAAAGATTTATCAGGCGTTGCTATTCAAGGTATCTACCCTGATAAGTCTGCCGATTTAGCTTTGATTGCTCAGTCTATGATTCAAGGCCGTTTTGATGATCTGACCGCTCGACAGTATCAAGTGATAGTTGGTCGCCAGCTGGCACTGAAAATGGGGGTAAAGTTAGGTGACAAAATACGTCTACTGATCACAGATAGAGTGGTTTATACCCCTATGGGCCGTTTACCTGTTCAAAGAAACTTCACTGTGACCGGAATTTATGATTCTGGCTCTGAAGTCGATGGCCATGTTGTTATTACCCATATAAATGATCTAGCGCGTTTGCTAAAACAACCTGTTGATGATGTTAGTGAACTAAGAGTTTACTTAAACGATGCGTTTGATTCTAAACAGGTCAGTGCAGCGCTGAGCCAACAATTCCCAGATGTTAAGATTGAAGATTGGCGCACCAGTCAAGGGAAGTTATTTGCTGCAGTAAAAATGGAAAAGAACATGATGTGGCTGATGTTGTGTCTAATCATTGCGGTAGCTGCATTTAACATCGTTTCAGCATTAGTTATGGTTGTCACTGAAAAGCAAGGCGAGATAGCAACCCTTAAAACGTTAGGTTTAAATGCCGCTAAAGTACAAGTCATCTTTTTACTACAAGGTTTGTATAAAGGGGTACTCGGTGCAATTTTAGGTACAGCGTTAGGCTTGTTATTGGCTTATGGGTTAAATGATTTCCTTCGTATTCTAGGTATAGGCATATTCTCTACACCGGGTTATTCACTCGGTGGCTTACCTATTATCGTGCAGTATCAACAAGTTGCTTGGGTGGCGGTATCAGCCATCGGTATGAGTTTACTCGCAACTTTATATCCAGCGTATCGTGCAGCTAATACTAAGCCTGCCCATATTTTACGTTATGAATAAATCAGAATAATCGCCATGACTAAACCAATCTTAATATGTAAAAATATCAGCAAAACCTTTAACGAAGGTGATTCTGAACTACAAGTGTTATCGGAGCTTTCACTACAAGTAGGAGCTGCTGAACACTTAGCGATAGTAGGTAGCTCTGGCTCAGGTAAAAGCTCGTTGTTACATATTATGGGGGCGTTAGACTCTCCTTCATCTGGTCAGGTGCTTTTTGATGGTTTAGATGTGCACCAGCTAAATGAGAAAAAACAAGCTGAATTTCGTAATCAAAACCTAGGATTTGTTTATCAATTCCATCATTTACTGGCTGAATTTAATGCGCTGGAAAATGTCGCAATGCCGCTTTTAATTGCTGGCAAAGACATCAAACAAGCCCATAACCAAGCTCAATCAATGCTAGACAGAGTTGGCATGACGCATAGGTTAACTCATTTACCCGCACAACTTTCTGGTGGTGAACGTCAACGAGTTGCTATCGCCCGGGCACTCATTAATCAACCTCGTTTAGTACTTGCAGATGAGCCAACTGGTAATTTGGATCAGAAAAATGCCAAAGCCATTTTTAGTTTGATTGATGAACTTAAAAAAGAACTGGATACGAGTTTTGTATTTGTTACCCATGATCTTGAATTAGCCAGTCATATGGACAGGCAGCTTAAGCTCGTTAATGGTCATTTAGAAAGAGAGTAAGGGATGGGGCGTTTACTGTATTCTTTTTTAGGTTTAGCAGGCTTAGTGGGCTGGCGTTACGCTCGCTCATCGAGTAAAAACCGATTCATTCGATTTATTTCCGCATCGTCTATTATTGGTATCGCGCTGGGCTGTGGTGTACTTATTTTAGTTTTATCGGCCATGAATGGTTTTGAGCACGAACTTAAAAACCGGTTATTGTCTGTTGTCCCCCATGTTGAATATACGGCGGTTGAAAACGAAGGTTTACAAAATTGGCAGGCCGTCGCTAAACAAGTAAAAACACATCCGTCTGTAGAGGCAATTGCACCATTTGTTAAATTTAATGGCATGTTGCAGCAAGGCGAAAAAATCAAACCCGTCGCGGTTTCAGGTATAGATTGGCAATTTGAAAAAGAAGTCTCTGATTTAGCTAATTATCTCGCCGTAAATGAACTCAATCAATTTGTTGACCACGGTGGCATGTTATTGGGAGCCGGCTTAGCCGAGTCTTTAAATGTCAAAGTAGGCGATAGTATTGAGTTATTGGTTCCTAAAATTTCAGCTACAGGAAAGTTAGCAGCACCTAAAGTTATTCGCCTTTCGGTGGCGGGTATTTTCAAATTAGGCGGACAATTAGATTATCTCCAAGCCTATATACCGCTTAACAAAGCCAAAGAAATCGGTGGATGGCAACAAGGCGTACAAGGGCTTAGGCTTAAGGTTAATCAAGTATTTGATGCGCCTTATGTCGCTAGGCAAGTGGGTTATGATTTACCTTATTATGTTTATATCAGCGATTGGACCCGTGAATATGGGCATCTTTATAATGATATTCAGCTTGTTCGAACGGTCATGTATTTGATTCTGACGTTAGTCATTGCTGTAGCTTGTTTCAATATTGTATCGACTCTAGTTATGGCTGTTAATGAAAGAGCAGGGGATATCGCTATTTTGCGGACTATGGGTGCAACACAAGCAAGTATAATTAAAAGCTTCACCTTACAGGGCTTGTATAATGGCTTGATTGGTGTGTTCTGGGGAACCAGTCTTGGTGTGTTAGCGACTCTGTACTTATCCGATTTGATTGGCGCGTTAGAATCTGCGCTTGGTATGCAGTTTTTATCAGGTGATGTGTATTTTATCGATTTTTTACCCACTCAATTGCAAGTTCAGGATGTGATATTGACGGTTGTTGTCGCGATAATTATGTCAACGTTAGCAACTTTATATCCTGCGTTTCGTGCAAGTCGATTACAACCTGCTCAAGTGCTTTAAATATTGCTGGCTGATAAAAAGTTCAGTATCTAGGGTGCTGCGCTTTTTAAGCCTTGATATACTTAACTTAAATACAATTGCTCGGTTTATGCTTCATAACTCAGCCTAATTAAGAATTTTTCATGTCATATATCCTTATCGAAAACCAAGTTGAGTTAGACAAACTTGCTGACCATTTAATTTATCAAGCGGCGATTGCTATCGATACCGAGTTTGTTAGGCAACGTACTTACTTCCCTAAACTGGGTTTGATTCAAATTAACTGTGGGCAAAATATTTATCTAATCGATCCTGTTAATATCCAAAATTGGCAATCATTAGTTAATGTTCTAATTAGTCAAGATGTGGTTAAGGTCATTCACTCTTGTAGTGAAGACATCGAAGTATTTAAAACTGCAATGGACTGTAAAGTTGAAAACTTTTTTGATACTCAAGTTGCAGAAGCGCACCTTAATCAAGGTAATTCTCTTGGCTTAGCTGTGTTAGTTAAGCGCTATCACGATATTGAAATGGATAAAGGGCAAGCCCGCACCGATTGGTTGCAACGCCCATTATCTGACCAGCAGCTAGCCTATGCCGCTGACGATGTTCGTTATTTGTTGCCTATTTATCAGCGACAAGCTGAGCAATTAGGTGATGAAGGTTTAGCGCGTGTTACCCAAGATGTTGACTTAATTGTTGATAAAAAGCACACAGATGTTGTGCCTGCACTTGCTTGGCGTGATATTAAGTGCAATTGGCAAATGACACCTAGACAATTGACGATTTTAAAAGAATTAGTTGAGTGGCGCTTAGGCAATGCGATTAATCGCGATATGGCAGTAAACTTTGTCGTCAATGAGCGCAGTTTGGTGTTATTAGCTGAGCGAGCTCCGACAAGCTTAAACAGCATGAAGCACATCCCTGGTATACACCCAATGGAAGTGAAAAAACACGGTAAAGCATTACTTGAATGTATTTTACGTGGTAAAGCGGTAGAGCAAAAAGATTGCCTGCCTCGAGTACCGAGATTAGCAGAATCGCCTCGTTATAAAGCGTTATTCGCTGAATTGAAAAAAGTGATTCAAAAGTTGGCAATAGAGCATGATGTAAGTGTCGAGCTATTGGCAACTAAGCGTATGATTAATCAGTATATTGCGTACAAATGGGACTTTTATCCGTGGGTTAAAGAAACAATGCCTGAATTGCTGCTTGGGTGGCGAAAGGACATTGTAGAAGATGCACTTTCGACTGTTATGGATAGTTATCGAGATTAATTGTCATATTCCAAAGCTATGCTAGATTATTCTTAGGGATATGAATAATTTAGCATAGCTATGAAAATTGGAATTGTTTGCCATCCTTCGATAGGTGGCTCAGGTTTAGTTGCTACACAACTAGGGATAGGTCTAGCGAAGTTAGGCCATGAAGTTCATTTTATTACCCGCACCATGCCATTTAAACTCAATGGTTATGAACAAAATATCCATTTTCACTCCGTTGCGGCAATCCATTATCCGTTATTTGATGATTCGCTTTATACCTTTGCACTAACCGCTAAAATTGTCGAAGTTGTGGAGCAACATAAATTGGATTTAGTGCATGCTCATTACTCCATACCACATTCTTTATGCGCTAATTTAGCAAGCCAAATTGCCAGCCAATCGTTCCCAACCGTGACCACCATCCACGGTACGGATGTTACGGTTTTAGGCCATGATAAACCACTTTACCCGTTAAACCGTTTTAGCATTCTTAGTTCGTCTCTTGTGACTACAGTGTCTAATTACCAAAAACACTACTTACTTAAACACTTTGATTTGAAAGACTTAAAAAAAGACATTCAAGTAGTACATAACTTTATTGATTTAGATGTATTTACACCTAACAACGAAAACATTAAGACTCGCCGGGCCATGGCCAATGATGATGAAAAAATCATCTTGCACGCTTCTAATTTTAGACAAGTTAAAAATACCTCGGGTGTTGTGAAAACTTTTGCCAAAGTGGCCAAGCAAATTAAAGCTAGGTTAGTGTTAGTCGGCGATGGCCCTGAAGTTGCGGAAACAAAGGCGTTGGCAGAAAAGCTAGGTATAGCTGATAAAGTTAACTTTTTTGGCAAAGTCCAACACATGGAAAAAGTCATTGCTAATGCTGATTGTCTATTCCAACCCAGCTATTTTGAGAGCTTTGGCATGGTTGCATTAGAGGGAATGGCTTCGGGGGTACCTTGTGTTTCTAGCCAAGTGGATGGCATTCCTGAAGTGATTAAACACGGTGAAAATGGTTTTATGGCGCACCCTGATGATCATGATGAATTGGCGGGATATTTAACGGAAGTTTGTTGCGACTCGCAATTGCACGAACAACTTTCTCAGACCGGTTTGCAAATGGCAAGAGCACATTTTAACTGGCAAGATAAAATTGAAGAATATCAGGCTTGTTACCGAAGCTTGCTCTAAACTTAGGTAATGCACATAACATTTCAATAATAAAAAGATAATCGAATATGGCTGAAACAACCCAAGATGCGGCACAAAAAAGTGCAGCAGAAACAGAAGACAATCAACCGGATAATAACAGTGTAAAAGAAAAGAAAAAGCTCAGTATGTCGAGCATAGTACTGATTGCTTTTGGTTTAGGGATCGTAGCGGGTTTGTTTTTCGGTGAAACGGTCGCGTGGATGGGGGTTATTGGCGATGCGTTTATCAAGTTGCTGCAAATGACGATAATCCCCTTTATTATCGTCTCGTTAATAACAAGCCTTGGGCGTTTGTCTTTTGAACAAGCAAAGTCGCTAGGGGCTAATGTCGGTAAGCTAATGCTGATCATTTGGGGCTTAGGTTTACTCGCTATTTACACGATTAAATTTACTTTCCCCGAATGGCAAGCCGGTGCCTTTTTCAGTTTAACAGTGCTTGAAGACCCACAAAAAGTAAATTTACTCGACTTATATATTCCTGCTAACCCCTTTTACTCGCTGTCTAATTCTTACATACCCGCTATTGTCGTTTTCTGTGTTGCCACCGGTATTGCGCTGATTTCCATTGATAATAAAGAGTCATTATTAACACCACTTGATTTGTTGGGCAGTGCTTTTAACAAGGTTACTGCAGCTATTGTTAAATTGATGCCGCTAGGTATCTTTGCCATGACTGCGGCAACCGCAGGAACGATGGAGTTAGCTGAGTTTCAGCGACTGCAAGTGTATTTTATCGGTCATATCGTAATGACGATTATTCTTACCTTCTTTGTGTTACCAGCAGTTGTGGCCATTATTACGCCATTCAAGTACCAAGATATTGTTGGGATCGCAAAAGATGCCATGATAACGGCCTTTGCCGCGGGTAATATTTTTATCATTTTGCCTATTTTAATCGAAAGAACAAAAGAGCTTTATGCGAAGTACGATATTGCCAGTAAGGATACTGATAACTATGCCAATATCATTATTCCCGTGGTATTTAGCTTTCCTAATTTAGGCAAGTTATTAACCGTTGTTTTTGTTTTATTTGCAGCATGGTTTAGTGGTCAAGACGTTGATTTAATTACGTATCTTCCCATGGCTTTTAATGGTTTGATCAGTTTATTTGGCAGTGTTTATTTAACCATTCCTATGCTACTTGATGACTTAGAGCTACCAACTGATTTATTTCAACTTTATGTTGTATCGAGTTTATTTACTTCTCGTTTTACCTCGTTATTAGCGGCAATGAATATTTTTATTCTCGCAGTAGGTGGGGTCGCAATGTTGGCTGGTATTGCCAAAATATCTAAAGCTAAGCTGATTTTTTACAGCGTGCTTACACCTATTGTATTTGGTGCTAGCATTGGGGTCAGTGCGATCTTTTTATCTGGCATTGTTAACACTGAATACAAAATGGATTCGGTTGTCGCCAATATGAAAAGCTCTCAGGTATTGCCTGAAATTGTCTCTAAATATAACTGGTTACCTGTGCCAACAGATCAGGTAACGGAAAAGGACAAGCCAAGAAGTTTAGCCGATATTAAAACAAGTAAAGTACTTCGCATTGGCTACAACCCAACACAAGTACCATTTTCATACTTTAACGCCAAACAAGAGTTGGTCGGGTTTGATATTGACTTGGTCAACCGCTTGGCTCAAGAGTTAGAAGTGAGCCTAGAATTCATTCCATTTATGAATATCGATGTCGAGAAGGCAATGAATCAAGGTAAAGTCGACATTGCTATTTCTGGCTTGCAAATGACATCTGAGCGCATTCAACATTATGCATTTACCAATCCCGTACTCAATTTGCATTACTCTCTTGTCGTTAAAGACCATCGAGTAGACGAGTTTGAATCACGAGAAGTTATTCAAAAACAAGATGTTATTCGCATTGCAACGGTAGGTGAATACGAAATTCAGCGAGAGCTCAAACAACGTTATCCCAATTTGAAATTTGAAGTCATTGATTCTGATAATCAATTTTTTACTGATAAAACGGATAAGTGGGATGGCTTGTTGATCAGTCTTGAGGCTGGTAAAGCATGGAGTATGCTGCATCCAGAGTATACAACCCTATTTAACAGCAAAGAGTTAAAATCTTACCCTTCGGCTTATGCCGTGGCAAAACACAACTATGAACTGCTCAATTTTATGAATGCATGGCTTGCGTTGCAAAAATCATCGGGTGAGCTTGATAAGCACTACAATTACTGGATATTAGGTGAAAATGCTGTGCCAAAAACACCAAGATGGTCGATTATCAAAGACGTTTTAGGCTGGGTTGAGTAAGACTTAAGGCTAAGTGATAACACCTTAGCTACAGCTAAAACGATTAGAGCGCAACCTGGTTAATTTAGTTGTGTACTTGTGCTTTTATAAAGTGCAAAACAATATGAAGGGAGTTATTGGGCTAGTTTCATAAAAGTGTAAGTACATTTTTACTTAGTAAAGTCGCTATCGCTTTTAATGGTTATGACTGACTCTGCACTTTACATCAGACATAAAAAAACCGCCTAAAGGCGGTTTTTTTATATTTGAAACGTTAGGTTATTTTAAACCAAGCTTTTTAAGTTCTTTTTCAGCAACTTTACCTGGGATTGGGATATAACCATCTTTCTCAACGATGTATTGACCTGTTTTAGATAATACCATCTTTAAGAATTCAGCCGTTAATGGGTCTAAAGGCTTGTTAGGGTGCTTGTTAACATAAACGTATAAGAAACGAGAAAGCGGGTAGTTACCTGCAACTGCGTTTTCAGTTGTTGCGTCGATGTAGTTAGTACCTTTTTTAGCTAGAGGAACGGTTTTAACACCAGAAGTTAAATAACCGATACCTGAGTAACCAATAGCGTTTAAAGAAGAAGAAATTGACTGTACAACCGATGCAGAACCTGGTTGCTCGTTTACGTTGCTCTTGAAGTCACCTTTACAAAGGCCTTTCTTTTTGAAGTAACCGTACGTACCTGATACTGAGTTACGACCAAATAACTGGATATCTTTACGTGTCCAGTCACCTGTTAAACCTAAATCACCCCAACGAGTAATATCAGCATCAGCACCACATTTACGTGTAGTTGAGAAGATAGCGTCTAATTGCTTGATTGTTAAACCTTGGATTGGGTTATCTTTGTGAGCGAATACTGCTAAAGCATCAATTGCAACACGAACAGGAGTTGGCTTGTAACCAAAGCGCTCTTCGAATGCTTCTTTTTCTTTAGACTTCATTTTACGGCTCATTGGACCGAATTGCGCTGTACCTTCTGTTAATGCTGGTGGAGCAGTTGAAGAACCCGCTGCTTGAACCTGAATTGTAACATTAGGGTAAGTACGCTTATATTCTTCAGCCCAGAAAGTCATCATGTTTGCTAAAGTGTCAGAACCTACTGAAGAAAGTTTACCTGAGATACCACTTGTTTTTTGGTACTCTGGTAAGTCATCGCTAAGTGCTAGAGCTTGAGCTGAAACAAGCGTTAAGGCTGTGAAGCCTAATGAACGTACTAAAGATTTTAATTTCATTATTGTTACTCCGAGAGACAAATGTCATTCCGTATTAGTTTATGCTGCTCAGTCTATGTCGGTTTTGTTTCATTAATGTGACATTGAAAAAAAAGTGTAGCAAATAAGCAATATTTCTCGACTGATAGCAGCTATATTAGTGGAGTAAGATGACAGAAATAAAAAAAGCGGCTTATCGCCGCTTTTCTTAAATAGGGTTTACTTGCGTGTTAATGGGGATATCAATAACAAAGCTAAGGCCTTTTCCAAGTTCACTTTCAGCGTTTATTTCACCGCCGAGTGTTTGCCTTACTAGGTTGTAAGTAATGTGTGTACCTAAGCCGCTGCCGCCATTCTCACGTTTAGTTGTAAAGAAGGGATCAAATAGCTGGCTTAAGACATCAGCACTTACACCTTTACCATTGTCTTTGTAAAGAATAGAAATGTGTTCTTCATCAACTTGATTGACGGTGATATCAATTTGCCCTTTATCAATTTCTTCAAAACCATGGATCACTGAATTCATGATCAAGTTAGTAAATATTTGTGATATAGCACCAGCAGGGCAGCGCATATTAATATCAGCAGGGCAGGTTAAGTTGATATCGTGCGATGTCTTTTTCAATCTAGGTTGTAACGACTTGATCACATCTTGAATATAGCTCTTAAGTTCGATGGTACGGATTGCGTCACTCGTTTGATCCACCGCAACTTGTTTAAAGCTATTCATTAAATCTGAAGCGCGTTTTAAATTACTTGAAACCAAGCCTAGGCTCTCACCTGCGTCCGCAATGAATTTCTCCATATGTTTAGGCGTAAGAGTTTTATCTTCAAACTTAGTTTTAAGTGATTCTAGTTGATCATTTAAAAATGAACTGGCTGTTACCGATACACCTACTGGTGTATTCACATCATGCGCGATACCTGCAACTAAACCTCCAAGTGAAGCCATTTTTTCTGACTCAACCAGTTGGCTTTGAGCTTGTTTTAACTCGCGTAAAGAACGCTCAAGCTCTTTGTGTTTACTCATAAGTTGATCTTCGGCACGACGGCGAATATCAATTTCATCTCGTAATTCATTTCGGCCGCGTTCAAGCTCTTGCTTTTGTGATTCAAGGTCAAGCATGGCATGGCTCAAGGTAGAGGTCTTTTTCGCAACCTCTTGTTCCAGCATTAAGTTGTGTTCATCAAGCTTGTTATTGGCTTCAATAAGATCGCGCTGCGCCGTTTCTAACTTTTGATTGTACACATCCAACTCATCAATCAACTTGTTGTATGCATCCGTTAAAACTTTTAATTCATTACCTTCTTCAAATGGGTAATCGATTTTAGATTGTTGCAGCCTTTCCATGTCAAAGGCATCAATTTGCTCAGTAACATCGGTTAGCGGTTCGCTCAACAAGCGTTTAAACGAGCCTAGGAACAAGAGTATTAGAACCGTGGTTTTTAAAAAGGCATTACCAACAAGGAAGTAAAGACCAACCTCGATACGGGAGATAATGACATCGCGAGAGGAAATCAGTGTTACATCACCGACTTGAGTCGCACGACCAGAAAATTCAAAGATAAGCGGGAAGGTATAACCAAATAAACCGGATTGGTTTTCTTCAAGTGTCGCGCCTTCGGTGCCATATTGGATATCGATGTCGCCCGATTCAATTTGGCGGCCCATCTCCGTGATAATTTGACCGTTTTCATCACGAACGACTAAGCCTTCAATCATGGGAATTGCTAATAAACCTTCGGCAATAGTTACTGCTTGTTGGGTGTTTAATTCCCATATGGCACGGGTTAAACTACCACTAAAGGTTTTTTGCAAGGTTTTCAATTCACCTGCAATGTGTTCCTTAGCATTAACATATTCAGCGGCGATCTGAATTAAGGTCACCATGACCGTTAATACAAAGTACACCGATAAAACTTGCGAAAGTAGCTTGCGAGATAAGCTTGTTGTTTTCATTTAGGCTTTTCGTTTATGCTGCTTAACTTTTTATTAATTGATTTATAACTAATTTTTCACTCATTTACACGCTTAAGTTGTAAATAATTGTGATATTTCACGGTTCTTATGTTTCGTATTTTACACACATCTGATTGGCACTTAGGCCATTCATTGCATGGCTTTTCCCGTGAACAAGAACACCAAGCTTTTTTCACTTGGTTACTAGAAAGCATAGCCGAGTATCAAGTCGATGCATTATTAGTTGCAGGCGATTTATTTGACTCAGCCAATCCGCCAGCCAAAGCATGGCAGCAGCTTTATCAGTTCTTAGCCAAGCTGCGTCGACAATTCCCCGATATTAATATTGTCCTGACCGGTGGAAACCATGACTCGCCAACGCGAATCAATGCCCCCCATCCTTTATTGCAAGAGTTTGATGTTCATTTAATTGGTCATTTGCAAAAAACACCTGATGGCATGATTGACAGCAAGCACATTATTCCACTTTATGACAAAGAGAAAAATGTCCAAGCGATGGTGGCTGCAATTCCTTTTTTACGAAGCTGCGATTTATTACAAAGTGAAGGTAAAGATACATCTTTGGAGCAAGGCTTTGCGGCGGTTTATCAACAAGCTCACCAACAATGTCAAACGTTTTTGGATACTCAGCAGTTGCACGTACCTATTATTGCGATGGCTCATGCCTATTTAGTTGGGGGGGAGTTATCACCTTTGAGCGAAAGAAAGGTTTTAGGTGGCAACCAACATGCTATACCAGCAGGCGTGTTCGAACAGCACTTTGATTACAGTGCGCTAGGTCATCTTCACCTTGCACAAAAAGTGGCAGAGAATGATTGTATTCGATATTGTGGCTCACCCATTCCTTTATCTATGTCTGAGCACAATTACCCGCATCAAATCCGTTTGGTTGATATTAAGTCTACCGACCAAGGCTTTGAGATAAATACTCAAAGAGTATTGATACCGAGGAAACGGGATATGCTGATGATTCCGGTTAAACCCAAGCCTTTGACTGATGTACTTGCTCAATTAGCAGCGTTAGAAATTGATCGAGAGATTCCTGCTCCTTTTGTACAAGTTAATGTGTTACTTGATAAACCGGAACCTTTGCTAAAAGAGCAAGTACAGCAAGCGATTGAAGGGAAAAATTTAGTCATCACCCGAATTGCAGCCAGTTACCCTGAGAAAAAAGCAAATCAAAAGTCGGTTGTTGTCAGTGAAAAATTAGATGACATGACGCCTGAGAATGTATTTAGTCAATATTACCAACAAACCTATCAACAGATGCCTGAGCAGGAACTTATCAGTGCTTTCCATCAGATTGTTGATGCGTCAAAAAGCGAGTCTTAAATGAAAATTTTGACCATCCGCGGTGAAAATATTGCCAGCCTAGCTGATAAATTTGAAATTGAGCTCGATGAAGGGATCTTGGCCCAATCTGGGCTGTTTGCTATCTCTGGGCCTACTGGCGCAGGTAAATCCAGCATATTAGATACACTCTGTTTGGCTCTTTTTGACAATATCCCACGTGTAAATAAAGCGAAAACACTTGCCGCGACACTATCTGAAGGGACTCAAGATGCATTAAAAACCAACGATATCAGAAACATCGTAACGCGAGGTGCAATCTCAGCCTTTGCTGAAGTTGAGTTTATCGGTTGTGATGGTCTGACTTACCTGGTTAATTGGTCAATTCGAAGAGCTAGAAATAGTCAGACCGGACGATTGTTAGAGCCTCAAATTACTTTGTCTTGTTTATCGGGTTCACCGTTTGATGACAATTCGCTTTTTAGTGGCAAAAAACGCGAAACGCAGGAAAAAATTGTTGAGTTGATTGGTTTAAATTATGAGCAGTTTAGACGTGCTGTTTTACTTGCCCAAGGTGATTTTGCAGCGTTTCTAAAAGCAGATAGTAAACAGCGCTCAGATCTATTAGAAAGGATGACGGGTACCGAAATCTATTCAGATATATCTAAACAGGCGCACACTAAAGCACGAGAAATTGAGCAAAATATTGCTCAATTAACGTCTCAATTAAAAAATGACGATTTACTTGATAAAGAACATTTAACAGAGTTAACCAATCGCTTTGGTGAGACTAAACAAGCAAAACTGGCTATTGAACAGGTGCTGGGTGAATTAAAAACTTGGCAACACAGTTATAACCAATCAGTACAAGAGCAAGCACAGTTAACTGAGTTACAAGACGCTTTTAACCAAGCGAAACAAGCATTGAACAGTGCAGAGCAGGACTCAGAAAAGTTGGCGCTTTATGAGCAAATTCAACCTCACTTTCATTTAATCGCGCAACTTGAGCAGAATCGAACGCTTTTAGCTAAGCAGACGAGTGAATCTCAATCAGCACACGATAAGATAAAAAAGTGTGAAGTAGAATTATCAGCACTTGCAAAGACAATCCAACAAGAACAACAGCAACAAAGCCAATTGACGCAGGTTTTTGCTCAAGCACAACCCGAAATCGAGCAAGCTCGGCAACTTGATATAGAAATTGAACACCTAACCGAGCAGCAACAAACTTTGCAAGATCAGGCAGAGCAAGAAAAAACGCAACTTATCGAACAAGAAACCAAGTTGGCTCAGTTCAACGCTGATAAAAAAGCATTAACGGATACCCTAGCTCAAAACCAGCATTGGCTTGAGCAAAGAGCTGGCTATCAGGTGTTAGTACTGCAATATGAAACACTTATTTCTGCTGCCAAGCAGTATGCAGCTTTGTGGCTGGAATTGAATCATACCGAAAAAGAGACGGAGCGATTAACTCAATTAAAAGCTGAACAAAAGCATCAAAATACTCAAGTTAAGAAACAAGTTGAAGATTTAGCGCAGCAACAGGCACTAATGCAATCACAATATGAACAGGCATCCAGTCAATATCTTGAATATTGTCAACAAAATGGACTGGATAGCGCTTCAATTGAGCAAATGCTAGAGAGTCACAGCCAACAACTTAATTTACTAGCTGAATTGGGACGAAGCCAAAAGAGTATTGAACAGATTGAAGGGAAAGTGACAGCTGCTAAATCTGAGTTATCCCAATTAAAAGTTGCGCTTGAAAATCAGCAGCAGGAAAAATTAACACTAGAAGCTGAGCAGCAAAAACAAAGTGCAGTCGTTGATGCGCACCTCAATGCCAAAAATACGGCCAGCCAAGTGCTAGATTTGACGGTTTTAAGAGATGCACTAAAACCTGATGAAGCTTGCCCGCTATGCGGCTCGACTGCTCACCCATACAAAGATGACGCACCGAGCCAAAAAATTGTTTCAGAGTTAGAGCAGCAATATCAACACGCGCTCGCTTTACTTGAAACTAAAACGCTTGCGGCTCAACAAAGTTCACAAGCTTATATTCAGCTAGAGACACAAATTAATTCTCAGCAACAAAAATATGTCGATTTACAGTCTGACTTGCAACAAGCCTCTTATGACAAAGAGGATATTTTTTCAAAAGGTCAAATTGCAATTGAAGTTGATGAGCAGAGTCGCTTAATTTGGCAGAACAGCCAAGCAGATGAACTAAGAGCGATTTATAAGCAGCTACAAGCGCAAGTCAATCAACTCAATGAGCATAAACAGCAGCTTAATTTACTACAAGAGCAGCAACAACTGGCGCAATCGAACATTGCAGATATTCAAAACAAACAAATAAGCCTGCAAAATCAGTGGCAACAACGACAGGCTGAATTTGCTCAATTAGACAAAAACTTAGATATTAGCGCTGAGAACGTATCTAACCTTAATCGACAAATTGCTCATTTAGCCGAGCAGGTCAAAGTACTGCCGCAATCGGAAGCCTTTTTGGCGCATCAATTATCGAGTGGTGCAGAAAATGATTATTTTAATTGGTTAGAAGCAGAGATTGGCCAGTACAAACAACTCTCTACTTTGGTTGAAACTCAGCGCCAAGAGCATGAAAAATTAAATTTGATGTGCCTTGAACAAGAAGGTGCGATTAAACATTTTACAGCAGCACATCAGCAAAATATCCACCAACTGTCACAATTTACTCAAAAACTCAGCGACTTAACGGCTTCACGGATAAAACTGTTATCAGGGAGAATGGTCAATGAGTTTATTACAAAAGAACAAGAGAAAATTGACAATATTCAAAGTAGGTGTGAGCAGTTGATTGAACAACATCAACAGCTAAGCCAACAGTTGGGCAACATGGAAGGGCAAAAGCAACAAATTGACGAGCAATTACAGCAGCTTAATTTGACTATAAATAGTCAACGAGTCAATTGGCAGCAAGTACTTTCAGCGATTGAAGTCACAGAAGATATTGCTATCGAGTTGGTTAACCTACCCAAAGATTGGTCGGTGAGTATAAAAGAGAAATTAAAAGTACTGAGTACTGAAGTTCAAACAGCCGATACTAAAGTCAGCTCGGTTAAACAAAGGCTAACGAGTCTTAATAACCAATTGATGACTGATGCAGGTCATCTTGTTCAAGCAACTGAAATTAAACTTGGCAAAGCCAATGGCTTATCTTTTGATGTAAATCAGGCTGAAAATACTCAAGATGCAGCACTTTCGATTAATGCCTTCAACACACAACTGAACAGCCGCTTAGCAGAAGTTGAGCAGCAAGTTATTGATATTGAAGTGAAACTTAAACACGATGAAAAGTTAAGAAAAGAGCAAGAGTCACTTACTGAACAAATAGCATCAGCCCAGGAAAAAGGTGCGGTATTTTTACAGTTAAAAGACTTGATTGGCTCAGCCGATGGTCATAAATTTCGCAGCATAGCTCAACATTTTACTTTACAGCATTTGGTCGCTATCGCTAATGTGCACTTGAGAGATTTAGTTCCTCGTTATCAGTTGCAAGTTGTACCTAATGCCAATATGGAACTACAAGTTTGTGACAGTGATTTAGCTGATGCGGTGCGAAATGTAGAGAGCTTATCAGGTGGGGAAACCTTCTTAGTCTCATTGGCACTGGCGTTGTCACTTTCATCGTTATCGTCCAATCGAGTAATTGTTGATTCACTTTTTATCGATGAAGGTTTTGGTACATTAGATCCTGCTAGCTTAGATATGGTGATTGCATGTTTAGATTCATTGCAAGCGCAAGGGAAGCAAATAGGGGTGATCACCCATGTTCAATCTATGGTTGAGCGCATTGGTGTACAAATAAAAGTAACACCAAAAGGCGGTGGTCATAGCTCGCTGAATGTCATAAATATGTAAATTTTAACTGTCATAAAATTGCTTGTATCATTTTGGGCTAAACTGATTTAATGTTTCAGTTTTATGACATTTTGTGGGGTTGGATCTGGGTTTGTGCAAGAAAAATGTCAAATTAAGTTCATTTTTCTGATGTGTTTTAATTAAACTGTCACAAAAGACTCTAATAATAGCCCCAAATATTAAACAACCAATAATTAGAAAGCTATGTCACGACGTATCCTAATAGTAGAAGATGAAGCACCAATTCGTGAAATGTTAACTTTTGTTTTAGAACAAAAAGGTTATCACACGAGCGAAGCTGAGAACTTCTCTCAAGCTTTAGATCAACTAGATGAACCTTACCCTGATTTGGTTCTTCTTGACTGGATGATCCCTGGAGGAACTGGACTTCAAGTCGCTAAACATATCAAATCGAACGAATTTACCCGTAATATTCCTATCATCATGTTAACAGCACGTGGTGAAGAGGAAGACAAAGTACGTGGTCTAGAAGTTGGTGCAGACGATTACATAACTAAGCCTTTTTCTCCAAAAGAGTTAGTGGCTCGTATTAAAGCCGTTATGCGCCGTGCAGCGCCTACAAGCAGTGAAGAGATCATTGAAGTGCAAGGTTTGAAACTAGACCCTGTTTCGCATCGCGTCAGTGCATCTGATGAAGCGCTAGATATGGGACCAACAGAATTCAAACTTCTTCACTTTTTTATGTCTCACCCAGAGCGTGTATACAGCCGTGAACAGTTACTAGATAACGTTTGGGGCACGAATGTATACGTTGAAGACCGCACTGTTGATGTGCATATTCGTCGCCTGCGCAAGGCTATTTCGCCGCAAGGTCACGACAAATTAATCCAAACAGTTCGTGGTTCTGGATACCGTTTTTCTGCAAAAATTTAATAAATGACAAGAATAGAGCATTACTCTAAGTTTATAACGCGCCTGCTTATGCTGGCGCTTATAGCGCTTGGTCTCGGCTATTTATTCGACCAAGTTATTTTATTCCTTTTTATCTTCTCCTTTTTAGTACTCGCTTGGTTCACTGCCAATATCATCCGTTTACACAATTGGTTATGGATCCGAAAAACACTTTATCCGCCGCAAAGTAAGGGCATATGGCGTGGTATCTTTGATGGTATATACCGTATTCAAAAAAAGAACCGTTCTCGCCGTAAAGAGCTTGGCGGTATTTTAAAACGCTTCCGTGACGGTGCAGAATCCATCCCTGATGCGGTTGTAGTCATGCAAAGCCATGGTCAAATTGCATGGAGTAACAAGCTCGCTCAGCATATGTTAGGTGTTCGTTGGCCCGAAGATGCTGGGGTGCGTATCGATAACCTGATTCGCTATCCGCGATTTACCCAAGCGTTCGAGAAAAATGATTTTGATGAGCCTCTTTTAATTCCTGCGCCTAATAACCCTAACCGGGTGATTGAAATTCGTGTCGTGCCTTATTCATATCACGAATATATGCTGCTTGGTCGTGATGTGACTCAGTTACAGCAGTTAGATCAAATGCGAAAAGACTTTATTGCCAATGTCTCGCATGAGCTGCGAACTCCTTTAACTGTGTTACAAGGTTATTTAGAGATGATGCAAGACCCTGATATGCAAGGGTTTACGAGTCCAAAAACACTGACCACCATGGGACATCAATGCGATCGCATGATGAACTTAGTCAATCAGTTATTGACCTTGTCACGCATTGAGGCGAATAACGACAATGTTTACGAAGTAAAAGTAAATGTGCCTCAAATGTTAGGCATGATTGAAAAAGAAATGGAACAGCTTAACTTTGATCGTGGCCATCAGTTAACGTTTGATATTGATGCTGATTTAGTGGTTTACGGCTTAGAAGATGAGCTTCGAAGCGCCTTTACTAACTTAATTAAAAACGCTATTCGTTATACGCCAGATAAAGGTGAAATTCACGTTTGTTGGCAACGTACAAGCGGTGGCGCACATTTCTTGGTACAAGATAATGGTGAGGGTATTGCGCCTCAGCATTTAACTCGTTTAACTGAGCGCTTTTATCGAGTAGATAAAGCGCGTTCTCGTGATACCGGTGGTTCTGGTTTAGGTTTATCTATTGTTAAACACGTACTTAATCACCATAAATCTCAACTTATTGTTGAGAGTCAACAAGAGCAGGGCAGCTGTTTCTCTTTTACCTTACCAACTGACATGGTTGTTAAGTAACCATGTTCTAATACGGCAAGTTAAGTATTTAGCTTGTCGTATTGCCGCTACAAAAGCCATATAAACCTCTCAACTTACCTGACTTAGACTTTACTTCGGCTAAACTAAGTTTTAGGATCGCCCCAAATTTTTGACCTGAGAAATGACCATGACAAGTTTAACTATTACTCGCCCAGACGATTGGCACATCCATTTAAGAGATGGTGATCAATTAAAAGATACCGTACGTGACGTTAGTCGCTACATGGGCCGAGCTATCATTATGCCGAATTTAGTACCGCCAGCGACAACAACAGAAAGAGCTCTGGCTTACTATGACCGCATTATGGCGGAAAAGCCGCAAGGTAATTTTGAACCGTTAATGGTGTTGTATCTCACTGATCAAACGTCACCTGAAGAAATTCGCCAAGCCAAAGCATCTGGTAAAGTTTTTGCCTGTAAGTTATACCCAGCTGGCGCAACCACGAACTCAGATTCGGGCGTTACGGATATCGAAAATGTTTATCCTGCATTAAAAGCAATGCAAGAAGAAGGCATCTTGTTGTTAATTCACGGTGAGGTGACTGACTCTTCAATTGATATTTTCGATCGTGAAAAAGTATTTATCGAAACGAAATTAAGTAAGATCGTTACTGATTTCCCAGATTTAAAAATTGTACTTGAGCACATCACTACTAAAGACGCTGCTGAGTTTGTTGCCAGCGCCGGTGATAATGTTGCTGCGACAATTACGGCTCACCACCTGCTTTACAACCGAAATCATATGCTTGCAGGCGGTATTCGCCCTCATTACTACTGCTTACCAATTTTAAAACGCAACCTTCACCAAGAAGCGTTAATTAAAGCAGCCACTTCGGGTTCTAAAAAGTTCTTTCTAGGTACCGACTCAGCACCACATTTGAAAGACAAAAAAGAAGCGTCTTGCGGTTGTGCTGGTTCATACACAGCGCACGCTGCTATTGAACTATATGCTGAAGCATTTGAAGAAGCTGGAGCACTTGATAAGTTAGAAGCATTTGCAAGCTTTAACGGCCCGGACTTTTACGGTTTACCGCGTAACACAGACACGATCACTTTAATAAAAGAAGCTTGGAATGTACCTGAGTCTTACCCATTAGGGAATGATGTGGTTGTGCCAATTCGCGCAGGTGAAAAAATTGATTGGGTGGTTAAATAAACCCCAATCATAACTGTAACTGGGTATGATCAATTACAAAGGCTACGTATGTAGCCTTTTTTGTATCTGTAAAAAGCCAATAATTGTCATTTATTTGTAATACCTATAATGAAATTAAGTATTTGAAATGGCTTTTTCAGGTTATACTTAGCCGATATTTTTATCGCTTTTTTTCGGGTATTTTTCCTTCATGCATTTATTCGTTAATGATTTAACCGTAATCGACTTTTCTTATCTAGACACTAAACGAGGTATCGTTGGCGAAAGCTGGATTGTAGATGTTGCATTGATCGGTGGCTTAAACGAGCAAAATATGGTGCTCGACTTTGGCATAGTCAAAAGCCAAATTAAGAAAATCATTGATAATGAATTTGACCACAAATTGCACATCCCAGAAGATGCTGGCGCATTAGTGGCCAATGAACACAAAGGCGATAATCAAGACATTACATTTAAGATGGATTCTGGCGATCTCATCTATGTTTCTGCTCCGCCATCTATGTATTGTTTTTCTCAAACTCAGCAAATTACCATTGAAGATTTACTCCCTGTGATCAAACAAACGGTCATGTTGCATATGCCAGAAAATGTGAATGATGTGCGTATTAGTTTGCGAGCAGAGCAAATTAACTCTCCTTATTATCACTACAGTCATGGCCTTAAAAAGCACGATGGTAATTGTCAGCGTATTGTTCATGGACATCGCTCTAAGGTAACGGTATTAACGGATGAACAACCTGATGGTCGTTGGCAGATGTATTGGCAAGACAGATGGCGTGATATTTATATCGGTAGTGAAGATGACTTATCTCCACAAACTTTAGTAGCAGTATGTCAGCAGCATAAACTTGAGCAAGATGCATATGTAGGGTTTGCTTATACCTCTTCACAAGGTGATTTTGCGCTTGTTATCCCTAAACAAATATGTGACGTAGTAGATAGAGACACAACGGTTGAGTGTTTAGCAGAATACATGTTGGAACAAATGCTAGCCGTTGAGCCTGAAACAAAATTTGAAGTTCATGCATATGAAGGCGTATCAAAAGGAGCGATTGCCATTGCTTAAAAGAATTATTCCGGCTTTAGGTTTGTTGTGTTTATCAATGAACCTTCAAGCTGCCACTTATCAATACTCAGGTGCAGTAAAACCTGGTGGTTATGTACTGGGTACATTGACCGATTGTCAGTCTTTTGAATTAAACGGTATTCAAGCAAAGTGCGCTGAAGATGGTCAGTTTGTTTTGGGTTTTGGTCGTGATCGTCAAGGCGAGCAGACGGTTACTTTTACCCTTAGCGATCAATCTAAAGTGACTAAAACGTTTGATTTAGGTTCGCGCGAATATGATGTGCAACGAATTGAAGGCGTCGAAAAAAAATACGTTAGCCCACCTAAAGAAACGCTGGCACGAATCAAAAATGACAACAAACAAATTGGTGCAGCGCGAAATGTTGTTTCTACTTTAAATGGTTACAAGCAAGATTTTATCTGGCCTGCGCAAGGGCGTATCTCTGGTGTATTTGGTAGCCAGCGCGTCTTCAACGGTACGCCGAAAAGGCCTCACTTTGGTTTAGACGTTGCCAATAAAACCGGTACACCCGTAATCTCTCCAGCAGATGGTGTCGTGACATTAGCCCACCCCGATATGTACTACTCGGGTGGAACACTGATTATCGATCACGGTGCAGGGCTTACATCAACTTATATTCACTTATCTAAGATTGATGTAGCTAAAGGCGATGTGGTTAAACAAGGCGATTTAATCGGCAAAATTGGCGCCACAGGACGAGTCACTGGCCCACATTTAGATTGGCGCATTAACTGGTACTCTGAGCGTTTAGACCCCGCTTTTTGGGTACCAGCTGGTGGCAATCAGCCTCAGTAAATTATCCTCTTTCAAATAAAAAAGCCCTGTAATACAGGGCTTTTTTTATGGTAATGACCCGTCCTGAATAAGGTTGACACTTTTCCAACTTCAATTTGGAGAAGATAATGAAACCAATAACTAAGCGTACACAAAAAGATTATTCACTTGCCTTTAAACTATCTGTCGTTGATAAAGTAGAAAAAGGCGAATGTACTTACAAACAAGCTCAAAACCACTATGGAATACAAGGGGCTTCAACCGTTTTAACTTGGCTTCGCCGATATGGTCAACTAGATTGGAGTAAAGGTACTCCCAATCATATGAATGAGCTTCCCCTTATGTCTAAACCCAATGATTTAACACCCGAGCAAAAAATCAAAGCCCTCGAAAAAGAGCTAGAAGATACCAAGATAAAAGCACAATTCTTTGAAACGATAGTCGATGTACTTGATAAAGATTTCGGAGTACGTATCACAAAAAAGCAACGCAACGCGTTATTGAAGAAAAAAACATAACCAAGCTATCTGTCAGTAGAGCTTGTCGTTATCTC
>NZ_JABULX010000018.1 GCF_013328345.1 Marinifaba aquimaris | reverse complement strand
GCGGAGTGGACGGGACTCGAACCCGCGACCCCCGGCGTGACAGGCCGGTATTCTAACCAACTGAACTACCACTCCGCGCTGGAAAGAGATTGCATAATAATGAGTAAGCTGATTTGAGTCAAATACTATTTAGCTCTTTTTTAATATTTACTGCATTTTTTTGCCAGCAGGCTTATTTTTAACAAATAACTTGCCGTTATTTGACCATAACAGCCCAGATACTAACTATCTTCAGGCAATGACAAGTCAATGATGTCATCGTCTGGAGCTTTATTTTTATCGTCTTTACCATCTTTAGACTCTGAATCACCATCTTTAGCTTTATTTTTACCAAGTTTAGGTATTTTCAATGCAAAAGGTAATTTGAACTTTGGCTTTTTACCCAAAACAAAAATCCGGATTAAAATAACCGCCAATAGAATGAAAACGATATTGACGACCCCAATGATGATCATTGTTTGCTTTTCTTTCTCTGCTTGCTCTTTCGCTAAACGTATCCTTTCTGCTTCCAATGCAGCTAAACGTTCGGCTTCTTTTTTGGCTTCATATGCCGCAATTTCTTCAGGGGTAGGCTCCGGAGGAGGAGGAGGTTCTGCAACAAATAAAAACTCAGGCACTTTAATCATGGTATCTCGATTATTGGTATTTTTACCAAAAGCCATCATTTCTATTTTGTATGTACCCTCATCATAATTAACCAGTTTCAATAACCTCATATCAGGGCGTTCATCTGGCATCAACTCTTCATTGATAATGAACTCTTCTTCAGCCCCGTTTGGATAAAATGCTTTACCGGTAAAAACAAAACTAGTGAAATCTATTTTGTCACTATCAGGGCTGATTTTAATCAGGTGATAGTCTCCACTTATCTCAGTTAACTCAACCTCGATTTTAAAAGGGACTGGTTCTAATACAATAGGTGATAATGTTGCTTCACGGTTAAACAAGCCTAAATCGAGGTACATACTCGGTAACCATTCACCTGCGGCAATATCGAAACTGTACTCACCAGTGAACACACCATCTTTAGGTGTTTGATCGAAACCTTTTCCATCATCCATAAACGTGGCAACTTGAACAGCATCTGCACCAAAGTTTTGATAGTTGCTGTTATTAGTACTGGTGAAAGTAACATCAAGCCCAACTGCATCACTGAACGATGCATAATGAATCGGGTCTCCGTTATTGGTCAGATAAGCCCCTATTTTGATTGTTTCGCCACTAAAAATAACTGGGGGGAGCGATTCTGTGATTAGCTCGATTTCTGAAATCACCATGATCATGCTTGCTTGTTTGTCGACTTTACCAACCACCTGCCAAGGACCAACCATAGGATTTTTTAACCGGATCATGTCGTAGGTTTTATCGTCGTACCAGTCACCTTTTTCGGGAGGGATCGTAGCAGCGTATAGTTTACTGCCATCAGGACGAATTAAAATAACCGGGGCTGAGCCGTATTTACGGAAAAAAACGAGAGTGATTTCTTCTACCGCGTAATCAATGCGAAAGCGGTTATCTAAAAGCTGGATGCCATTAAATGGCCCTTGTGTATCAAGCAACCGAATTGCATCGGCTGCTGAGTGGTTATCAATTTTCAGTTCAGGTATGTTTTGCGCATTGTTGTTTACTTTTACTTTCGGGTGAACCTGCTCATCATTGATCTGAGGGACAGATGCTGACGAGCCAAACGTCACAATTAAACAAAAAAGAAAAAGAATGCGCAAACGCAATGTCATTGGTTATCCTATCAATTACTCAGACTCACCTAGCCAGATACAAGCTCCACCTTTTTTCTTTACTAATTCGAGTCTTTCTCGGTGGTTGTTTAGTTCATCGGCAGATGCTTGAATAATCTTTAGGGCTGGACGTTGAGAATTTAGTCGTCTTATCGCCCCAACCTCTCCGGCATCACCGTCAAATTCACTGGCTAAATTCAAAGCAGTCTGACCGCCTGTCATCAATAAGTAAACATCGGCAAGGATTTCAGCATCCAGCAAAGCGCCGTGAAGTGTACGGTGTGAGTTATCTATACCATAACGTTTACACAAGGCGTCTAAACTATTTCGCTGTCCTGGAAATAGTTTTTTTGCCATCGCCAAGCTATCAGTTACTTGGCAAATATCACTTGTTTGAACACCCAGTTTTTCTAAATTGAATTCATGATCCATAAAGCTGACGTCGAACGAGGCGTTGTGAGCGACAATTTCGGCACCGCGAATATAGTCAAGAAACTCAGGGCCAACATCTGCAAACGAAGGTTTGTCAGCCAAAAACTCATCTGTAATACCATGAACTTCCATCGCTTCAGGATCGACCATACGATCGGGTTTGATATAAACGTGAAAATTGTTACCCGTTAATCGGCGATTAATCACTTCCACACAACCAATTTCTATAATTCGATGGTCTTGATAAACCGGACCACTGCCTTGGTTCATCCCCGTTGTCTCTGTATCCAGAATGATTTGACGTGCCATAAATAAAACAAAAATAAATTAAATACTTGGGCCTAATAGTAACTTATACTCACCCTTAGCAATACCTAAAACCCGATAAGCAGAAAAAAAATATATGAAAACTGTGCATTTATTTACCGATGGCTCATGTTTAGGCAACCCAGGTCCTGGTGGCTATGGAGCAGTCTTAAAATTTGGCCCTCACAGCAAAGAACTGAGTCAAGGTTATAAATTAACAACCAATAATCGGATGGAAATGTTGGCGACGATCGTCGGCTTAGAAACACTCACCGAACCTTGTAAAGTTCATCTAACGACCGATAGCCAATACGTTAAAAACGGCATCACCCAATGGATTCACGGCTGGAAGAAAAAAGGCTGGAAAACAGCCGATAAAAAGCCGGTCAAAAACGTTGATTTATGGCAGCGTTTAGACCAAGCAGTTAGTAAACATGATGTTGAATGGCATTGGGTAAAAGGTCATTCTGGGCATGAAGAAAATGAACGCTGTGATGATTTAGCTAGAGATGCAGCCGGCAGCAGTGATTTACTCGAAGATGAAGGTTACCAAAGCTAACTAGCCTTGCACCTTGTCTTGGTGCTCAATATTCAGTCAGTTCATTTTTATCGTTTTTTTCTGTAGTATCAAAAGTGCTCACAACAATAAAAAAGGATATAACAATGACAAAATATGATGAATATAAAGTAATTCATGTGATGGAAGGCGGCTGTGGTACGTTATTACTTGGCTCAAGTGGATTACCTATAAAAAAGCTAGAAGCGACACTAAACGAAGAAGCCGCACATGGCTGGCAGCTTGTATTCCAAGTCATAGAAAATAAACGTTTCTTACTATTTTGGACGCGTGAAACGGTTATCATCACCTTAGGCCGTAGTCATTCTTAATGATCAAAAGGCTGATTTTAAAAGCAATTCGTCGCTACCAAGCGACGGGTGGCTCTAAAAAACACTTCAACCTAACCTGTAATTTTGAGCCCACATGCTCAGAATACACTTATCAAGCTATTGATAAGTACGGCGTTATAAAAGGTATGAAAATGGGCTGGACGCGTATAAAACGCTGTGACGATCCCGACTGTACCGAAATTAAAAAAGACCCGCTGAGATAAATCACTATGGATATGCAAGCACTTCAAGCCGAAGAAGAACAACTGCGCCAAGAAATTGCCAAATTACCCGATGAGCAAAAACAGTATTACTACCAACAAGAAAAATTAAAAGTAAAAGATCCCGATACTTATGCTGTACTGAATTGGTTTGTTGTCGTTGGCCTGCATCATTTTTACTTAGGTAAATTTGGCCGAGGTGCAATCAATATTGTGTTGATTTTATTAGGCCTCGCTTTTCTGGAGCTAGGCGGTTGGATTGTACTCATCTTGGTATTTTTGTTAGAGCTGCCTCAGTTATTTTTCAGTCAGCGCATTGTTTATCGCTATAACAATCAAGTAATGGCCAGTATTTTGGATGAAATCCATAATAAAGGAATAAGTTGATGTCATTGTTGCAAAACCTGACAGATCAACAAAAACAATGGTCTGCGATTATTATCTCAACCGTTTTAGTGCTGACACTTGCTACGTATAAATTTATTTATACTGTACTGCCCTATTCATCTGAAGCGATTGCACAAAGTTTACCGCAAAGTATTTATGAAGCTTTAGATGAAAGTGGTATCGAATCACTCTCAGATCATCAGATGCTTGATACGCAATTAACAGCTGAGCAACAAGCCCATTACAGTCAATTGTTTCAAGCCTTGGTACCAGAGCAATCTGAGCATGCAGAATTAACCAAAACATACCAACTACTATTTCGCTCATGGGAGGAAAAGCCCAACGCTTTTGCTCTAGCCAATGGAACCATCGTCATCACAGATGAAATGATTTCACTGTTAAATGATGACAAACAAGTTCAAGCGGTATTGTTACACGAAATTGGTCATGTCCATCATAACCATGTAGTTGAAAGTATGGTTAAGGTATCAATTGTCTCAGTTACTTTGAGTATCTTGCTCGGTGATATATCAGCGGTAGCAGATATTTTAGTCAGCGGCGCATCAATTGGTATTGGTGCCAAGTTTTCTCGTGATGCCGAAACCCAAGCTGATGAATACGCTGCTGCAAGATTGGTTGCATTACATGGTGATAATCAGGCTATGGTAGAGGTTTTACAGAAGCTAAAGACGGTCAGTGATGAAAATGCAAATTATACGAGTTGGCTTAGCTCTCACCCAGCGCTTGATGAGCGCGTTACTCACTTAAACAATCACGTTCACGAGTTTAGCCATTAATCAGTAGTCGTCTAAATACCCAATAATAAAAAGCCCCGATATTAAAGTATCAGGGCTTTTTTGTTAGTTATCAAAATCAAGATTTAGCTCAATTCTTTATTCAAATCTTCTATTTTAGCTTTCCAGATTGCAGGGCCTGTTTCGTGAGCATTGTCACCTGTTGAGTCAACAGCAACCGTTACTGGCATATCTTCAACTTCAAATTCGTAAATCGCTTCCATTCCTAAATCTTCAAAAGCGACAACTTTTGCTTTCTTAATCGCTTTAGAAACAAGGTAAGCAGCGCCACCCACAGCCATTAAATAAACCGCTTTGTGATCTTTAATGCTTTCTACCGTGGCAGGACCACGCTCAGCTTTACCTATCATGCCCGCTAGGCCAGTTTTAGATAACATTAAGTCAGTGAACTTATCCATACGTGTTGATGTTGTTGGACCAGCTGGACCAACCGCTTCATCACCTACCGCATCAACTGGGCCTACGTAGTAAATGAAACGGCCATTAAAATCGACACCGTTCGGTAAAGCTTCACCGCGTTCCATATATTCTTGAATGCGTTTATGAGCAGCATCACGGCCTGTTAAGATTTTACCTGATAATAATAATGTCTCACCAGTTTTCCAGCTTTGTACATTTTCAGGAGTCACTTCATCGATGTTTACGCGACGCGTATTTTCACCTACTTCCCAAGTGATTTCAGGCCAATCTTCTAATTTAGGTGGCGTTAAATCCGCTGGACCTGAACCATCAAGATGGAAATGAGCATGACGTGTTGCCGCGCAGTTAGGGATCATCACAACTGGTTTTGATGCAGCGTGTGTTGGCACTGATTTAATTTTTACATCAACAACGGTAGTTAAACCACCTAGGCCTTGTGCACCAATACCTAACTCATTAGCACGCTTATAAATTTCTAAACGCAATTCTTCTTCTGCGTTTTCAGGGCCACGATCTAATAGTTCTTGAATATCAACTGGGTCCATTAGGCTTTCTTTAGCTAATACACCTGCTTTTTCAGCTGTACCACCAATACCTAAACCAATCATACCCGGCGGACACCAGCCCGCGCCCATAGTTGGTAATGTTTTAACAACCCAATCAGCAATTGAATCACTTGGGTTTAACATCACCATTTTAGATTTGTTTTCTGAGCCACCACCTTTAGCAGCAATCATCACTTCAACTTCACTACCTAGCACAGTGTCAATGTGAACAACTGATGGCGTGTTATCTTTTGTATTTTTACGCGCACCCGCTGGGTCGGCTACAATTGAAGCGCGAAGCGGGTTGTCTGGGTTGTTATATGCACGACGTGTACCTTCATCAACCATCTGTTGGATAGTCATGTCAGTTTTATCCCACTTAACATCCATACCTACTTTAACAAAGCAAGTCACGATACCTGTATCTTGACATAACGGACGCTTACCTTCAGCCGACATACGTGAGTTAATTAAAATTTGCGCCATCGCATCTTTGGCCGCTTGGCTTTCTTCTTTGTGGTATGCCTTTTCGATAGCTTGAACAAAATCGAGTGGATGGTAATAAGAAATATACTGAAGAGCATCTTCGATGCTATCGATAAAATCTTGCTGGCGAATAACCGTCATAACAAGGCCTCTGTGGATTTATTGTTGTCAAATATAGAGCGATAAAGCTTAAGTGGCAGGTGTTCAGGTCTTGCTACAAAAGTTAGCTTTTATCTTTAACCTCTAGCGGGTTTAATCAATAAAAGTCGCTCCCTTTTAAGTGTCTCGTATGATAACCTTGTTACGTTTTAAAGGCTAACTAAAATAACCAAGATAAAGGCGTTAAATGGTCAGATTTCAAGCTGACTCAATGTCAAGTGACAATCTTGCTGTAATGTAAATGACTAATACCACTTTCCCTCAATCACCCGTTTTCAAACTTGATCTAACTGCATGTAGTAAAAAGGTTTTTAGTTTGGTTCAAAATCAAACTGGCGCCATTTTGCTCGATTCAGGAAAAAGTGAACACGAAAATTCGCGCTTTGACATTATACTCAGCCAGCCTTCGCATCTAGTCATTCATCAAAACGGTGAAACTGAAGTCAGTCGTATCATTGATGGAACTAAAACGGCAATTGAACAATCAGATTCAGACCCTTTTGCGTTAGCCGAGCAAATTTGGCAACGTACACAACCTGATAATTACCAAACGTTGTTAACATCTGAATATAACTTTCTGCCATTTTTAGGTGGGATAGCAGGTTGGTTAAGTTATGATTTGGGCCGCAGTATTGAAAAACTGCCCAGCCAAGCCATAAACGAATTAACATGCCCTGACATGTATTTAGCCATTTATGATTGGGCTTTAATTTACGATAGTCACCACCATACTTGGTATGGCATCGATTTTAACCCCGCGCTTGGTAGAATTAGTCAGTTACTGACAAAGCTTGATGCCCAAGAGCAAAGTCATAATCAGCATTTTGAACTGACTTCCGATTGGCAAGCCAATATGAGTGAAGCAGATTATCACGCTAAGTTTGGACAGGTTAAAGCCTATCTCGTTGAAGGCGATTGTTATCAAATCAACCTTGCGCAGCGTTTTAGTGCCTCATATCAAGGCGATGAATGGCACGCTTACAGTAAGCTCACAGAGCAAAATAAAGCGCCTTTTTCTGCCTTTATTCGCACCGAAAACAATGCCATTTTAAGCATATCTCCAGAGCGTTTTTTAGAACTCAACGGTGGGCGAATTGAAACGAAACCCATTAAAGGTACTTTACCTCGTGGCAAAAATAAAACCCAAGATGAAGCCCTAAAACAACAGCTACAATCGGCTGATAAAGACAGAGCAGAAAACTTGATGATTGTTGATTTGTTGCGAAACGATATCAGCAGGAGTGCAAAGCCTGGCACAGTAAAAGTACCTAAACTTTTCGAGATTGAAAGCTTTCCAGCGGTTCATCACCTGGTTTCAACCATTGAAGGTGAACTTGCCTCTGATAAGTCGCCTTTTGACTTGCTCAAAGGCGCATTCCCGGGAGGCTCAATTACCGGCGCTCCCAAAATTCGAGCAATGGAAATCATTGAAGAATTAGAACCACATAGGCGTCATGTATATTGCGGCGCAATCGGTTATATCGACTGGCGTGGAAAAATGGATACCAATATAGCCATCCGTACTTTAGTGACCGAACAAAATAAAATCTACTGTTGGGCTGGTGGCGGCTTAGTTTATGATTCAAAAGCAGAATCGGAATATCAAGAAACCTTTGATAAGGTCGCTAAGATCCTACCTTGTTTGTCAGATAGTTAAGGCTAATGACATAACAAAGGACAATCAGGGCAACATAAAGGGTAGCTAAGTAGGTCGGGACATAGAGGGTATAGAGGATATAAATGGACTGGAATAACATCGAACACCTGAGCTCTAAAGTTACACTGCACCACAGCCCTGCCGATGCGGTTCACCCTTTAGTTTCCGAGCTAAAACAGCACGATGAATTCAAACTAAAAAAATCTGCAGTCACTATTCCATTAGTCAATAACCCTAAATTATCTAATACCCAAGGTATTAGTATTCTACTGACTAAGAGGCAAGATTTTTTACGCTCACACCCTGGGCAAATAAGCTTTCCCGGTGGCAAATTTGATGAAAACCTAGATAATCAGTTACTTGATACCGCACTTCGTGAATCAGATGAAGAAATTGGTATCAAAGCCAATCAACAGCAGCTCATCACTCAGCTGCACACCTTCAATACCCTTACTGGTTTTAGCATTGAACCCTATCTCACTTATGTACAACCAAATGTCGATAGCTTAGTGTTAAATGAGCAAGAAGTCGAAAAGCCTATATTTTTACCGCTTAAGCATTTAATTTTTGAGCAAGAGCTGTTGGTCAAAAATATAAAACGCACTTTTAAAGGTCGTCACTTTAGCTTTGATGTGTATTTCATGCCGTTTCAAGGACAGTTAATATGGGGCGCAACGGCAGGTATCCTCATCGATTTGTGTACGCGTTTAACATCAGCTCAACACACCCAATCAAGACTGATAAGAATGAAATAAAAAAGCCGCTTTATCAGCGGCTTTTTTATTAATTTTTTCTGCTAAGTAACTAGCGTACCGGTAAATCTAAGTCGGCAAACATAGCATCGATATCATCAGCGTTTTTCAGCATAATTGCACGCTCAACGACATCTTTGGTTAGGTGCGGAGCAAAACGCTCGATAAAGTCATACATGTAACGACGCAAGAAAGTACCTTTTCTAAATCCAATCTTAGTGGTACTTGGCTTGAAAAGGTGTCTGGCATCAATGGCCACTAAATCAGTATCCGTTTGTGGATTGATAGCCATTGTCGCCATCACACCAATACCGATGCCCATACGAATATAGGTTTTAATGACATCTGCATCAGTTGCAGTAAAAACTATTTTAGGATCAAGTCCTTTCTCAGCAAACGCAGTATCTAAATCAGAGCGGCCAGTAAAACCAAATACATAAGTGACAATTGGATATTGCGCCACATCCGCTAAACCAACCTCAGATAATTTAGCTAGCGGGTGATCTTTTGTAACTACAATACTGCGATTCCAGTGGTAACAAGGTAGCATGACTAAATCGTTGTATAAGTGAAGAGCTTCTGTTGCAATGGCAAAATCAGCTTCACCTTTAGCAGCTGCATCACTGATTTGCGATGGTGTGCCCTGATGCATATGTAAAGAAACTTTAGGGTATCTATCCATGAAGCCTTTAATGACATCTGGTAACGCATATCGCGCTTGAGTATGCGTAGTAGCAATATTCAATTTACCTTCATCAGGTAAGGTATGCTCTCTTGCAACCGCTTTGATACTTTCAACTTTAGATAAGATTTCCTGCGAGATATTAATAATTTCTTTACCGGCAGGTGTGACGTGCGTTAAGTGCTTGCCGCTTCGGCCAAACACTTGTACACCAAGCTCGTCCTCGAGCATTCTAACTTGTTTACTAATCCCTGGTTGCGAGGTGTAAAGGCTTTCTGCAGTAGCCGATACATTTAGGTTGTGATTCAACACTTCGACAATATAACGCAATTGTTGGAGTTTCATTGCTACACCGTGATTTAATGTCTATATTCAAATTATATATAAATTTATAAAAATTTATTACTATTAATTTAATTTAATTCTATCTTATTCAAATTAAGGTAGATTTTGTTAGTTTTTAGCTAACAAAAAGGTATAAGCGAAGTGGTAAGCTTTAAACAAACAACCAGCGCCGATTAAGTGAGAGATATCAGTGCACAATTCCAACAGTATAGACTTTTCGACCGTTTTAGCTTCAGCAGTACACGATATGAAAAACTCTCTGTGTATGCTGATTCAGTCGATTGATACATTAAGCACACAATCTGCTGAGCAAGATAAAGAACAAAGTGAAGAGTTAGCGAGGTTGCACTACGAAGCATCCAGACTCAATACTAACCTGTTGCAACTGCTCTCTTTGTATCGGGCCGAAAAAAATCAACTTCCTTTAAATGTAGAAGAACATTATATCGAAGATTTAATCGATGAAGTGTTAGCTAAGAATGAATTGTATATTGAAAACCATCAGTTATCAGTAGAGGCAGATTTTGACAGTGAGCTGGTTTGGTATTTTGATATGGATATGATCAGCAACTTACTGAATGATATATTTATCAATGCGCTGAGATACAGCAAAGGTAAAATTCACGTCAAAGCTGAACTTGAAGCTGAGCAACTTAAAATATCAATTGCCGATAACGGTGAAGGTTACCCAGAATCTATGCTCGCAATCAGTGAAGTCGAAATGCATGATTTAGATTTAAACGCTGGGCGCACAGGCTTAGGCTTATTCTTTGCTAGACTGATAGCACAAGCTCATCAAAACAAAAATAAACAAGGAAAAATTTTATTACAAAATGGCGGAAGTCTTGGTGGGAGTGTGTTTACGTTGTATTTGCCGTAAACAAGGACTATTTTAAATTTTGAAAATTAGGTAACATCAAAACTGCTTTATAATTAATAACATAGCAAATCAGGAAACAGCATGATTTTTTCTATTGTCATCGGCTTAGTTATCGCTTTGATTGTGGTTGCAGTCATCGCTAATGCGATGCAACAGCACAAAGCCAAACAAGATGCACAAAAACGTCAAGAAATCGCTAAATACAAAGCAATCATTGAAGAAACTGAAGAACTTTTAATGAATGCAGGGAGCTTACCTATCTCCCAACATTTAATTTTAGTGATGCACCAACGCGTGTTAGAAGCATTAAAATCAATCTCTCAACTTGCCCCAGAATCAAACGATATAAAATCGAGATTAAAAGATGCCCAAGTACGTGTTGATAACTTTGACCCGACAGCAAAAACGGGTGATGACAACATACAGGTTCCAGATGATGACAAGGCCATTATTGCGCTAATTAAAGGTATCAAGAAATTAAGAACACTGCTTCGCTCGGAGCACTCTAAAGGTAAAGTGGACACTGGCGTCTTTATGAAAGAAGACAAACGCCTCGAGAGCATGCAGCTAAAAATCAATATAGACAGTTTAATGAAACGCGGTAAAGCGGCACAAAAATCAGGTATGGTCGGCTCTGCAAGACAGTACTTTGAAAAAGCTTTCAATACACTTTCAGCTAAAATTAACCCCGATGAATACGTCAATTCTCGCAAGCAAGAGTTAGAAGGAATACTAAAACAAATTGAGTCAGAGCTAAAAGATGCCAACGCTAAAGGCAGAGAAAAAGAGCCAGATGAATTTGATGACTTGTTCCACAAGAAAAAATGGTAATAAAAGAGCCACCGCTAGGTGGCTTTTTTATTGTTAAATCTAACGATTCGTCATTAACCCAAGTTAACTTGACTAGGATTCTTGCCTGTCCAACGTTTAAAAGCCCTTCTAAAATTGGTTAAGTCGGTAAAATTTAAATAACTTGCCACTTCTACATTAGCCTTGCCACGTACCGTTAAATCAAAAATAGCTTGTTGCTTTTTTACATTGTCTTGAATGGTCTGAAATTTAATACCGTGTAATTTTAATTTGCGCTTTAGTGTGGCCGTACTAATCGACATTAAATCAGCCATTTGTTCTAAATTGGTCGCTCTACCCTTTTGTAAATGTAGATAGACAAACTGAATCAGTCCTCTTTGTACTTGTTTACGACTTCGTCCTGCCAACAATTGAAAGTGATAATAATCCGTTTGTGCGCTTTTACACTGAAAGCGCATTTGTTTTCGAATAGACTGGCTCGCATGCGGTAAAGCAATCGATAAGTAGCTATCTTCAATGGCTAACATATCGAGCGGCTGAGAAAAGTTGAGTTTATGACCTAAGTTGTGCTCGTATTGATAAATGTTTTTAGGTCGAGCTGCTTTGAAGTAATACCTAATAGGTACGCTTTGCTTGAGTAACCATTTGCAATTAGCGTGAATGGCCGCACAAATGAGTTCTAACCAAAACTGAAAGTCTGTTTGCTCAGTGATACTATTTTCAAATAATAGATAAGTGGTATTGTTGTGCCGTTTAACTACGAAAAAGGCATACGGAAATAACTGCCTTTGATATAAACAGATCAATCTCAACGCATCGTTTAAATCTTTGGCGTGAGAGAGTACATTAGCAATGGCACTAAATTTCCCGACCAATAATCTGTGCCCCATCATGAAACTGATATCTTGATAATTTGGCTGCTTTTTTAAATTGGTTAGTAATTTAGCTAATTGTTCAGTCGAACATTGATACTGCGCCCGCTGTAAATCATCTGCAAACAAGCCCGTGCCTTTGAGCAATGCATCTTCATCTGCACCTCGCTGCTTGGCTAACTCAATTAAACCCAGAGCAATTTGATGACTATCGATTATTTTTTCATGTTGCTCTAACCAAGCTTGCATCATCGCTCCATACTCATCGATTTAATAGTTGCAGCCGCATCGATTGGTTTGTTGATAGCGCGCTCAGCTTTAATTCGAATCATTTTGTCATTGAGTTGTTTAAAGCAACTTTGCATATCTTTCGCCTGGCATGAATGCACCATGCTGACACTGATACTGTGATAAATAGCTTTTGCAGTTCGCTCAGGTTTAAAAGCAAGGTGTGCAATAGAATCTTGAATTTGCATGGCGATCTCCCTTGCCGAAAAAGTATCAACATCCGGGAGTAGCACTACAAACCGATCGCCAGCATAACGGCAGGCTAAATCAACCGTGCGGATATTCATTAAAATCAGCTCAGCAATTTCACCTAATAAACGATCGCCCTGTTTATCACCATACAAACGAACAAAACTGCCAAAACCATCCATATCTAACATCAGAATACTGAAATTAGTTTCATTACGTTGGGCTTTAGTATATTCACGGTTGATTTGGTCATTCATATATTCGGCACTGTAAAGCCCGGTAATATAATCGCTTAAACTGTGTTCGCGGTAATAGCGCTCTCGCCGAGTTAACTGTTTATTTAACGCTAATTGTTCTTGGTGCCAAAAGTACAGACCAATAGTCATAAACACCATGCCAACAGGCGCAGGCCAAGCTTCGTATATGCTCAACCATTGATGTTCACTTGGATAAATAAAGAACTCATCGAGCACATCGAGTAAAGAGGAAACGTGAAAAAAGGCTAAACCGATAACCAGCAGATTAGTCACACTGCCAGCTGGGCGGCTAATTAAGATAAAGAAAATCCATACAAGTGTGATAATACATATACCGCCCTCACCCAATATATCCTGCCAATCAATTTCATTTACCGTTTTGACCACTGCAACCTGACTGATAAACAACAAAGAAAGCAAAATAAGCCCCAAGACAATGGCAATTAACTGGCCATGGAGTTTAAGTAAACTGAAATTCATAACATCACTCGTAGTGGGAAAACGGCTAATTTGGTAACGCAGTTTATTGAAATCTATACACATTACACAGGGTCATATTAGCTCAGCTAATTGACGGTTTTTTAACAGATATAGGGTTTTATCACTTTTTCTTATAATTTTTCCAGTAAATAACAGGTCAAAAAAGCTCAAAATGACAGAATTATGCAGATCTTTTGGCCGTGCCAAGCTGATATCACCGTAAACCTTTCGTTTTTGTAACATTATCGCCATAAAGCAATTTTAGAGTGCACCTCAATTCAGCGCTGAAAGTCATTTTAAACTAAAAAAATATCAGTCATTGAGGTCTGTAATGCAGTTCAATTCTTGGAAGTTAAGTCCTATTTCACTTGCACTCGCTGCAAGTTTATTAAGCACGCCGGTTTTAGCTGGCGATATCAAAGGTAAGGTTACTGACAGTCAAAATAAAGTATATTTCGATGGTGCACTTGTTGAGATTAAAGAGACCAAGCAAAAACAAGTCACTAAGCGCGATGGTTCCTTTATCTTTAAAGACCTAACTGATGGCCAATATACCATTCAAATTACTTACCTGGGTGCCGAGCCAGTTGAATATCCAATAAACATTAAAGATGGCCAAATTGTTGAGCAAAACTTTGTCATTGGTAATGAGCAAGCTGCGCTTGAAAATATCATCGTTTATGGACAACAGGCAGGCCAAGCAGGTGCGCTAAACCGACAAAAAAATGCCAAGACGTTAAAATCTGTGGTTTCATCCGATGCGATTGGTCAATTTCCCGATCAAAATGCGGCAGAAGCCTTACAGCGTTTACCTGGTATGTTTATCCAAAGAGACCAAGGGGAAGGACGTTTTGTTGGTATTCGCGGTATTGACCCAAACTTAAATAACCTCACGATCAACGGTACCAATATCGCCTCGCCTGAATCAGGTGTGCGTTCAGTTGCAATGGACGTTATTCCATCAGAATTAATTGAAGGGCTAGAAGTCAGTAAAACCGTCACGCCAGATATGGATGCAGATGCTATTGGCGGTTCAATTGAAGTGAAAAGCTTATCTGCATTTGACCGAGAAGACGGTAGTTATAGTGTTACGGTACAAGGCAGCTACAATGAGCAAACAGAAGATAGCAGCCCTAAATTATCAGGTTCATATACAGAAATTTTCGAACTCGACTCAGGTAATCGCTTAGGTGTAGCGGCTGCCTTGAGTTGGTTTGAACGCGAGTTTGGCTCACATAATATTGAAACTGACGGTGGTTGGTTTGATGTTGAATTTGAGGATAAAAACTCAGGTGAAGATGTTGAAGGCTTTGGCGCCGAAGAAGTTGAACAAAGACACTATCTAATTACGCGTGAACGCACAGGGGCTGCGATTAACTTTGATTTGCAAACGCAATCGGGTGATAAATATTACTTGAGAACCCTTTATAGCCAATTTTCTGATGATGAGTTTCGCTTGCGAAACGAGTACAAATTCGAGAAAGGTCAAGTTGATGCTGCAACGTGGAGCGCGACAAGCGGTGATTTTGTCGACGCGGAAATGGATCGCGACACCAAAGATAGATATGAAGAGCAAGAGATTTTATCTGTAGTATTAGGTGGAGAAAATCAATTTGACCACTGGTTAGTTGAATACAACTTAGGTTACTCAAAATCAACAGAAGATGAACCCAATCGCATTGATGCTGATTTTGCAGGTGAAGGCTTTAACTTAGGTTATTCAACAGTTGGCGATAAGCCAGCCCTATACCAAGATGCAGCAGCACATGATTTAGCAAACTTTGAGTTAGATGAAATCGCTTTTGAAAATAACCATACCGAAGATGAAGAGCTGAGCTTTAAAATTGATTTAACACGTGACTTTGTCTGGAACAATCACAATGGCCAATTAAAATTCGGTGCTAAACATCGCAGTCGTGAAAAATCAAACCGCCCAGATGTCGTTATTTACGATGGTGGATTTGATGATGCGAGCGCTTTAAATTTTGCTGCAAACACTCCTGATTGGGATCACGGTAACTTTGGCCCAGGTTTATCTAAAGCGGCCATTCGCTCATTCTTTTTTCAAAACCAATCGGGCTTTGAAGTTAATGGCTTAGATTCTCAAATTGATTCACTTTCTGATGCTTACAGCAGCGAAGAAGATATTACGGCTGCCTACGGTATGGTCAGCTTAGATGTCGACAGTTGGCATATTGTGGCGGGTCTTCGTTATGAGAGTACCGATTTTTCAACTCAAGGCAATAAAGTTGAATTAATCGTTGATGAAATCAATGATGACGAGCAAGTAGTTATTGATACTTGGTCAGGCGAGCAAGATTATGATCACCTATTCCCGAGTGTAAATATCCGCTACGACATTAGTGATAAATTGGTTACTCGTTTTGCCTACACAGAAACACTGGCTCGCCCGAGTTTCTCGGACTCAGCAGCAAAACAAGTTATTGAATCTGAGACGGTAGAAGACGATGGACAAATCATCACTGAGCGCAAAGCCGAAGTAGGCAACCCAGATTTAAAACCTTTTGAATCTAGTAACCTAGATTTTTCTATCGAGTACTACCCAGGTCAAATTGGCGTCATGTCGGCAGGTCTTTTTTACAAAGATATTGATAACTATATCGTGGTTAAAGAAGTTCAAGACAATGGTTTGTGGGATGGCTATGAAGAAGTCCTTCAACCGGTTAATGGAGGTTCAGCAAGTATTTCAGGTATTGAATTAGCTTGGACTAAAAACTTTGATTCAGGTTTATTGATTTCAGCAAATGGTACTTGGACGGATGCAGATGATGAAATGCCAAGTCAGTCAGATACCGTTGGCAATTTAACATTGGGTTATGAAAACCGTCATTTAAGTGCTCGATTAACGCTGTCTCATAAAAGTGAAGCATATCAATTTACCGACAGTGATTATGACGTTTTTGAAGATTCGCACAACCAAGTTGATTTTAACTTAAAGTATTTTGTTAACGACAACGCGACTATTTACTTCAATGCCATCAACTTAACGGACGAAGCATATTACCTGTATCACGGTAATAGCCAATACAACTATCAATACGAAACGTACGGCAGCACATTTGAGTTAGGTTTTACTTATAACTCATTTTAAACCGCTTTGCTGCGTTGAGTGATTCAGCGCAGCACCTTACTCCGCTTTAAATCATCTGTTTTAGGTATTCTCGTGAAATTACTAAATAAAACTAAAACCCTTAGCCTAGTTGCTATCAGTCTATTTACAGCACTGGGCTGCAGCCAAAATCAATCGACACATATTGAGCAATCAGCTCAGATCAATAAACCAGAGGTGCAAGCTAAGTCGTTTACATTTGCCCACCCCACCGCTGACAACTTTGAGCACCTCACTTTACAAAATAACGATCAAGTTTTGGCACAAGTGCCCGGTCATTACGAACAAATAGACATGCGTTCAATTGGGAAAGAGCAATATGTCATTGCGGCCCATAACAAAGCCAATAATAGTATCGATATATTCAGCTACCAGCATAATCAGCTTCAATTGTTATCGAGCCAAATAGAAAAAAGCGCAGCGTTAGAAGGACTCTGCCTGTATCAAGATGGCGCTAAAGTTTATGCTTATGTCTTAAAGAGCGACCAAAATGTAGAGCAGCGCTTAGTTTTTGACAGTTTAGCTAACCAAGCCAAGCAGCACACAATACGTCAACTTCCGTTATCTCATAATGTCACAGCATGTAGTGTAAACGATCAATCAAATCAGCTTTTTATCGCTGAAGAAACGATTGGTGTTTGGCAATTTGATGCCAGAGCAGAAGCTACGGTTACCCGACATGGTGTTGCTATGGTTAAGCCTTTTGGCCAATTAAAATCTGAAATAAAAGCGTTAAAAGTACTAACAGATGGCACTTTGCTAATAAGCCAAGCGCAAGAGCAAAAAATAGCGATTTACCAACCAGAGCAAGCAAACTTGCAGTGGGTTAACGTCACAGGTGATGAGGTTGAGATATTCGACGCACGTTGGCTTTCAGACAAGCAACTTCAAATCCATTACTTTGATGAAGAGACACTGTGGCAACAATTACGATTAGACTTGTCTGCTAAGCCTGTCTCGACTGAAGCCTTTATTGCTGAGCTTGCTGCTGATGGAGAAACCGCCCCCGTTGCGCGAATGGGCGATGCGGCTGATGATCCAGCTATTTGGCTCAATCCTACTCACTCAGAAAACAGCCTTATCTTAGCAACCGATAAAAAGTCAGGCTTAGCCGTTTATGATTTAGCGGGACAACAGACACAGTTTATACCATCTGGTCGTATCAATAATGTCGATTTGCGTTATGGCTTTGATTTAAACGGTCAACAAGTTTCATTAGCTGCTGCGAGTAATCGCGACCACAATAGTATTAGCTTCTATCAAATCACCGATAACGGCGTGGTGACAGAGCTTAATCAAACGGCAACCAGCTTAGATGAAGTGTATGGTTTGTGTATGCATCACGATGCCTCTAGCGACCAATACTACGTCTTTATCAATGATAAAGATGGTCGCTATGAGGGTTATCAAGTCACCGCACAAAACAGTCAGATAAAAACCAGCTTAACCCACGAATTTCGTTTAATCGATCAACCTGAAGGCTGTGTAGTCAATGATAAAACAGGTGATATTTTCTTAGGTATTGAGGATCACGGTATTTGGCATATGAATGTATCAGTACCGCAACAACCGACAAAAATTGCAGGTTTAAGTACCAAAGTGACCGACGATATTGAAGGGATAGCCATTTATCATGGTGAGAGCATAAACGATAGCTACCTTGTTGTTTCAAGCCAAGGGAATAATAGCTACGCGCTTTATCATGCCTACCCTCCTTTTGATTACATCGATTCTTTTCGCATCAGTGCAAATTTCGACTTAGGAATAGATGGCGCATCAGAGACAGATGGTTTAGCAGTACACAGTAGTTATTTTTCTAAGGACTACCCGAATGGCTTACTCGTTGTTCAAGATGGCCGAAATTTGATGCCGCATCAGGCACAAAATTTCAAATTACTGTCATTTGAAAAAGTGCTAAATCACTTTAATTTAAAATAATCTAATCACGGGTTTGTCATCTAAGATCAATACACTGTATTGCGATGACAAACCGGCTCTAGGTAAAAGAAAAATGAAATTCGATACACAGAAAGTGCTTAGCTCTGAAGCATTTCCTACAATTTTAGAGCGAAATCTATCAAGACGAGGCTTTTTAAAATCAACCTCTATGTTGGCATCGTCTAGCATATTAGCTGGCTGCATGAGCAATGCACAATCAATAGGTAAAAACAGTGGTGCACTCAATTTCAAGGAAGTGAAACAAGGGCTGGATGCTAATTTGACCTTGGCAGAAAACTATAACAGCCAAGTATTACTTAGATGGGGCGATGCACTGTTTCCTCATTCCCCTAATTTTGACTTTAGCAATCAGAACCAAACCAGCCAAGAACTGCAGTTTGGCTACAACAATGACTTTGTTGGTTTTATCCCTCTTCCACTTGGCAGTAATCGCTCCGATCACGGCTTGTTAGTCGTCAATCACGAAGCAACTGATCCACACCTAATGTTTAAAGGCATAAAAAATGCCAAGGGGCTTAATAAAACTCAAACAGATATTGATATTGCAGCGCACGGTTTGTCAGTTGTCGAGATAAAAAGACAAATGAATGAGCAAGGCTTTTATTGGCAACTTATACTCGATTCTTCATTTAACCGTCGAATTACACCTTGGACTGACATGGCTGTGAGCGGGCCTGCAGCCGGTCACCAACGTATGCAAAGTAAGCTCAATCCTAGCGGCCGAACAAGTAAAGGTACCTACGGTAATTGTGCAGGCGGGGTAACGCCTTGGGGTACCGTATTAACAGCAGAAGAAAACGTTGATGGTTTTTTCACAGGTGACCTAACTGAAACGAACGAACAAGAGAGCTTAAAGCGCTTTGGCTTTAGTAAAGATAAAAAATCTTGGGGTCAGTATTATGCAAGATGGGATTTGAACAAAGATACCGCCGAGGCATTTCACGCCGGGTGGATTGTAGAAGTAGACCCTTTTGACCCCAACTCAAAGCCAGTAAAACACTCAGCACTTGGACGATTTAAACACGAAGCTTGTAATTTACATATTGCACAAGATGGTACTGTCATCGCTTATATGGGGGATGATCAAGCTTTCGAATACATCTATAAATTTGTCAGCAAGCACAAATACAAACCGGGTAACGATGCACAAACAAGAGCGCACAATAAACAATTACTCAGTGAAGGCACATTATTTGTCGCGCAATTTAAAGACAATAACCAACTTACTTGGCTACCGCTTATCTACGGTGAAGGGCCTTTAACAAAAGCCAATGGCTTTTCTTCGCAGGCTGATATTAGTATCGATACCAGAAAAGCGGCCGATTTATTAAATGCCACGCCAATGGATAGACCCGAAGATGTTGAAGTAAATCCAGTAACAGGCAAAGTTTATGTCATGCTGACGAAAAACAAAGCAAGAAAACCTCATCAAACAGACGGTGTGAACCCAAGATCGAACAATAAAGCTGGACAGGTTATTGAGATTATTGCCGATGATGCCGATCATAAACTCGACACCGCCAAGTGGGAATTAATGTTACTGACAGGCGACCCCACTAGCATGGTTACCTTTTACCACCCAGCAACAACACAAGATGGTTGGCTAGCCTGCCCTGATAACTGTGCGTTTGATAACACAGGCAATTTATGGATAGGTACAGACGGATGTGAAGCCTTTGATATTGCAAACGGCTTATGGGCCTGTGCCACTGAAGGTGAAGATAGAGGATTAACCAAGCGATTTTTACGCACGCCAAAAGGTGCTGAATTATGTGGGCCGTTTTTTACGCCAGATAACAAAAGCCTCTTTTGCGCCATTCAACACCCGGGTGAAGATGGCAGCTTAGAAAACCCAGACACACGTTGGCCCGACTTTTCACCTGATTTACCACCAAGGCCGGCCGTAGTGGCAATAAGCCATCGTTCACACAAAGTGGTCGGTAGTTAAAAAAGAAAAGCGAAGCGGGTTAATAACGCTTCGCTGTTTTTCAATTTTTCTTGCACATTTTTTGCAATTTCTTGGCTTATCGATGGCTTTACTCGCTTCGACGTCGGTTTTAGCGGCCCCAGGGAAGTTTAAGCACTTAGACACAGACCAAGATGGTCAAATCAGTAAGAGTGAATTTTTAAATTTTGAACCACGTCAGCTCAATGCCCAAAAGTTATTCACTAAGCTAGACGAAAATAATGACGGCGTTATTGTCGCAACTGAATTTAGTTTTAACAACGCTAAGAAACGAAAAGGAAATTCACAGGCGCAACGAGCGGAAATGAAAGAGAGAAAACAGCGCCGTTTTAATGAGATAGACTCAAACCAAAATCAAGAAGTGACCTTAGCTGAATTTAAAGCCCACATTGCTAAAAAGCAAGCGAGTCATAAACAAATCGATAAAAGTGCACTATTTGCTGAAATTGATAATGACAATAGTGGCTTTCTAACTAGAGAAGAATTAAAAGCGCACAGAAAAATGAAGAGAAAACTGCGCGCAAGTTAGTCGTTAATTACGTTGGCAAACTGGCTGGATAAGGCTTGGTTCTGGACAGTCAGTTTGTGTTAACTGCGTTTGAGTTGTGAAACTCTTAGATTGAATGGCATAAATCTTAAAGCTTGAAATCACAGCCAATAAACAAGCAACAATAATGACAATTAATTTTTTCACAGACGCAATCCTTAACGCTCAAAGTTGATGATGCAAATATAGAGGAGTCACGAAAACTTTTTGTGATACGTGTCACAGCTTAGCTCGTTTGCAGCAAAAAAGTGCAAATATGTCGCAACTGTCACAAAATCGTATTATTGTCATAAATCGATCATATAGCCTCATTACTATCGTGCGCGAAATAACTATTTTCTCTTCAGGCGATAATAATATGAATAAAGAACTGCCCGCTCTAAAAGATCTACTTAAACAGCTAGAATCCTTATCGCAATCAGAACTTGGCATCGAAATTTCTGCTCAGCAGATGGCGTTCGACGATGCCTATTTTAAGCTGGTTATCAAAGAGTTGAGTGAACTTGAGCACCCAGCTTTAATGCCTACAATAGGGCAAATTAAACACCTAGAACAAAGTGCCCAAACAGCAAACCAACCTGCACCTAAAACCGCTACAAATAACACTCAGGCGCCTGCTGCTAAGCGCACTACAGTGAACAAGATGAACCTTATCATTCCTGGTGCAATCGCAGGTTTTGTTATTGTTTTAATTGCGGTATTTGCGCTGTTTTTAACGCCTGCAGAAACTCAACTAACTCAGCCAGTTGTTCAACAAACTATCAAAACAGAGCCGACTCAAGTCGTTCAAACCGCACCAGTAGTTGCGCCAGTTGTAGTAGCTGGTATCACATTACCGAGTGATAACGCTGAGCTTAAATTTAGACTGCACGGTTCAAACACCATAGGGGAGAAGTTAGCACCGGCTTTATTAGAAGCCTATTTAAAACAACAAGATATTGAACAAATGCACTGGGTGAAAGGCGATGTAAAAGTTGAACGCACTTTGCAATATGTGCAAAACAACACTGTTTATGCCATTGAGCTTCACGCACACGGTTCAAGCACTGCATTTGAAGATATGGGCTTGAAAAAAGCGGATATGGGCATGGCATCTCGCCGTGTCAAAAAGTCTGAAGCTGAGAGCTTAGTAAAATTAACAGGTAATCTTAATAAAGTAGGTAATGAACACATTATTGGTCTAGATGGATTAGCCGTTATTGTAAACCAAAACAACCCTGTTAAAGCTTTATCTACTCATACATTATCTCGTATCTTTGCTGGTGAAATTGACAATTGGTCTCAAATTGGCGGTCCGCAAATGCCAATTAACGTGTTTTCACGTGATGCAAATTCAGGGACTTGGGATACTTTTAAAAGTTTAGTATTGAAAAAGCACAAAAAGAATTTAACGCCAAATGCAACACGACTTGAATCCAGTACAGAGTTATCAACACGCGTATCTCAAGATGAATCAGCAATTGGCTTTATCGGATTAAACTATATTCAACACAACAAAGCTGTTGCTGTATCTGAAGGTGAAGGGACAACACCTATCTTCCCTACTCGCTTTACAATCGGTACCGAAGATTACGCGCTATCTCGTCGTTTATATTTCTACACGCCGACATCTGCATCAGAAATGATCAAAGACTTTGCTCGCTTTGCTATTTCTAACCGCGGACAGGTTATTGTTGAAAAAACAGGTTTAATCTCGCAAAACATCAAAGTTGAAACGGTTTATCCAATGCAAGAGGCTCCGGCTAAGTACAATCAGTATGCCGATAGAGGCCAACGTTTATCGCTCAACTTCCGTTTCGACTACGGCAACAAAGACTTGGATAACAAAGGAAAACGTGATTTGGATCGTTTAATTGAGTTTATGGAATCAAACCCGAGCAAACGTATCGTGCTTATGGGCTTTTCAGACAGCATTGGAGCAAAAGACAAAAACAAAGTTTTATCCTTGAGTCGAGCAAAAGCGGTTGAAAGAGAATTAACCTCTCGCGGTATTCCAGTGATGGCGGTAGAAGGTTTTGGTGAGCTACTGCCAATTGCAAATAACGATAATGAAGTAGGTCGTGAACGCAACCGCCGCGTTGAAGTTTGGATTATCTAACGCTGACTTAGTCATGCTATCTAAATAGTGATCTGTGGTTGTTTTTTCCACAGATCATATTTGTGTCACAACTTCTTGAAATAATTAGCAACATCATCATTAATCATATTGGAGCATCTCAATGTACAGAATTTTTTCTGACGTCGCGAGTATCTTACCCGTGTTTGAAAACTACTCTGTCAAGGAAGCATTGCAAGTTAAAATTAACATTGAGCATACCTTAACAAAATTAGATATTCCCTCTCCTGAGTTGCTCGCTCAGATGGAAGCAGAAGGAATAGATTTAGCTGAATTTGCCAACGATCGCTACGACCCCATGTCGCCGCAGCATATGGCATCAGGTGTGATCAAAAATCACTTAAAAGCGACCTTTTTAGACAGTGAAAAACTCTTTGCTGCTTTATCACCTATGACTTTAGTTGAAAAAGTAGAAGTGCAAAAAATCTTATTAGATGCCATGTCATCACTGCGTTTACCCTCTCAAAAATTAATGGAAATGATGGAAAATGAAGGGCTAAATGCTAATAAGCTAGGCTTAGAAACACCTAATGCCACCGCCGAGCAAGATAAGTTAAATGAAGTTAAGCAACGCTTAGGTGGCGCACTAAAGACTCAGACGATGCAACGTCCCGAGCCGGAGCAAATTGCAGCTTTACAGCAAAAGTTGACCAGTAAGTTATCAGCAAAACCTATCAACGAATTCGAAATTGCAAGAAAAAAGAACGTACTCTCTTCAGCTTTACAGCAAGCTAAACCACAAGTTGAATCCAACGTTGTGAAGCTAAAAGCCAAAGCTGTCGGTCAGTAAGCGCTTTACTTAATTACATATTATTTGTTAAAAGCCCTCTTGTGAGGGCTTTTTAATATCTCCGTCATTTTCATTTCATCAAAAAGTCACCTTATTCCGCCAAATTGGTGCTAAAGGATTTAATCAATAATGGGGAAAAATAATGTTAAAGCAGTTAAATAAAGTTGCCCTTGCAACGTCTATTTTATTACTCACCGCATGTGGCGGTGATGACAATAATGACTTTTATCAGCAAGTAGCTGAAAGTCGTAGCCAAGATAAAGCATTCAGCTTGAGTATTTTACATATCAATGACCATCACTCTCATATCAAAGCAGATGATTTTGATTACGATGTCTCATCGCTCAATTTAGTAGATGAAAATAACCAAGCAATTAGCGAAGTCGAAGTGAGTTTTGGTGGTTTCCCTATGTTAACCACTTTGTTTAATCAATTAGAAGCTCAATCGGCCAATGTCATCAAACTTCACTCAGGTGATGCGATCACAGGCACGCTTTACTACTCACTGTTTAATGGTCAAGCCGATGCTGCTGTAATGAATGAAATCTGTTTTGATGCATTTGCTTTGGGTAATCATGAGTTTGATAGCGGTGATGCGGGCTTAGCGACATTCTTAGATTATTTAAATAATACAAGCTGTCAAACGCCAGCCCTAGCAGCAAATGTTATTCCGGCGAATAACTCTCCTATCAGAGACGGTTATATCAGCCCTTACACTATCATCGAAAAAAACGGTCAGCTTATTGCGGTGATTGGTATCGACATTGCTGGTAAAACTAAAAACTCATCTCGCCCAGATGCCGGTACACAATTTTTAGATGAATTGACAACTGCACAGCAATATATTGATGAAGTGCGAATGCAGGGCGTAAACAAAGTCGTTTTATTAACGCATTATCAATACGAAAATGACATTGCATTAGCCAGTCAACTGTCTGGTGTCGACATTATTGTTGGTGGTGACTCTCATACTTTGTTAGGCAGTGAAAACTTAGCCATGTTAGGTTTCAACCCGCAAGGTGATTACCCAACACAAGTCACCAATGCTGATGGTGAAAAAGTCTGTATCGTGCAAGCATGGGAATACGCGCGTGTATTAGGTCAAATTAATATCGACTTTGATTCAAATGGTGTTGTTCAAGCGTGTTCTGGTATGCCTTATTTACCAACAAGTGATCAGTTTGCGTATGAAGTAAACGATGAAATGCGTTACCTATCAGGTGATGCACAAACAGCAGTAGTCAATGCGCTTTCTCAGTATCCAGAAGTTCAGTTTGTTGTAGCGGATGAAGCATCTTCAACGTTAATTGCAAGCTTTGATGAGCAAGTAGGTGACTTAGTTAATACAGTGATTGGCCAAGTATCAGAAGACTTGTGTTTAGATCGTTACCCTGGCCAAGGCCGCTCTAAAATTTGTGATGCATCTGCAACGTATGCCTACGGTAGTGATATCTCAAATATTGTTGCAAAAGCCTTTTTAACGGTCACACCAAGTGCCGACATTGCTATTCAAAACGGTGGTGGTGTGCGTGTAGATGTGGCGAGTGGCGATTACACTATTGCTGATGTATACACTTTATTACCTTTCTCTAATACGCTAGTTACACTTGAACTGACGGGTGAACAAATCAAGCAAGTGTTAGAAGATGCACTGAGCAATACCCTTGATAACCAAGGTTCTAGTGGTTCATATCCTTATGCTTCAGGCCTGCGCTACCAAATTGATGCCAGTCAAACTGCAGGGAGTCGCGTATCAAATATTGAAGTCAATACGCGTTTATCAGCTGATTGGGTAACTATCGACCCAACGATGACTTACAACGTGGTAACGAACGACTATATCGCTTCAGGTCGCGATGGTTATTTAACATTTGGTGAAGTCTTCAACCAAGGAAAATTTGTTGATACCTACACTGAATATGCACAAGGCTTTATCGATTACGTTAAGTTGTTAAATGCTAACAACCAAGTACTCAGTAAGCTTCCGATGGCTGAATATTCAACTCAAAAATATATCGGTCGTGACGGTTGTGACCATTCAACATCGTCTGCTTGTGAAGGTTACTAACACATACTAAGCCAAGCGATATCTGGGCCACACAGTTATTTTGTGTGACCCAGATCACACCTAGCGACAAACAAGCACAATTACTACTACCTTAGCTTAGGCTTGAAGAGGTATAATATGAGCTGATTGCAGTTAATGAGTAACCCAATTTTATGTATAAAGTGATATTGACCTTAAGCTTAGGTCTTTTCTGTTTTAACCTTCACGCCAGTAAAATTTCATCACCATACGAGCGAGCCTTAGCTCACTTAGAGAAAGGTAACTTTTCTTCTGCCGAGATTGAATTAAAAACGACACTGCAAGAAACACCTGATTATTTACCTGCCAGATTAAAACTAGGTGAAGTTTTATTTTACCAAGGTCAGTTACGAGCGGCAGAAAAAGAACTCTCTATTGCCAAATCACTCAATGCCGATTCAAAGCAGGTTATCTTCTTACTTGTTCAGGTTAAGTTAGGCTTATCCAAACACAGAGAGGTTATCGAGCTTTTACAGCAATACCGTAAATTATCAACGGAACAAAACTATCACTTATACCTAGCGAATGCCTATAAAGCGGGCCTGCAATACGAACAGGCACAAAGCGCTTATCAAAAAGAGCTTGCGCTGCACCCTGCAACGGCTCAACTGCATACAGAAAAAGCGGACTTATATCTTAAGTTAGCAAAGTTAGAACAAGCTAATGTTGAAATTGAAACCGCTCTAGCATTAGATTCAGGTTATTCACCTGCTCGTTTGGTAAAAGCAAGCTGGTACAAACAAAATAAACAGCTGCACAAAGCGATTGAAACCTATCAAGGTGTATTGGCCAATGAACCGGACAACAAATCAGCACATTTAGGGTTAGCAACAACTTACCTAGAAAACAGACAGCTCGATAAAGCCATTAGTCAAAGTGAAATCGTACTTGAAAAGGATATCTATAATCCGTTTGCCCAAATCATTAAAGCCTCTGCGCTATTTGAACAAAACCAAGAGCGCGACGCCAAACATGTATTGAGAAACTTGCGCCATCAATTATCTTCGCTAAGCGATGAGATGAAACAAGACAAAGCCGTCTTATTTGTGACCGCTAACGTCAACTATATGCTTGATGATGTCGAAAAAGCGAGCCGCTTATACATTAAATATATAGACCTTTACGGTGAAAACTTAACAGCAAGAAAGTACCTTGCCGAAATAGCACTGCGCAATAAAGCCTTTGCTGAAGCGGTCATTCACGTTGAAAAAGGACTAGAGAACTTTCCGGAAAATGTCGATTTTTATATATTAGCGGCAGCCGTATATCGATACGAAAAACCTGCAAAAGAGTACTTGGCCTTTGTTGAAAAGGCTAAAGATAAATTTACCAATAACCAAACCTTGAAAGACTTGTATTTAAGCAGCCTGCTGCAGTCTGGACAGAGTGATAAAGCCTCTTCAGCACTATTAGAAGTGTCCGATAACCAATTACAAAACAGAACGACCCTAGGTTACATACAGCTTGAAAACAACCAAATTAAACAAGCATTTGACACGGTAAAAGCGCTTCTTGATGAATACCCTAATAAAATTGAAGTTTTACAACTTGCCGGCGAAGTATCATTAAAACTAGGTAAAATAGAACAAGCAAAAACTTTTTTTGAAGGTATCTTAACGTTAGATGAGAAATTCAAACCGGCTTATTTAGCATTAGCCGCTATCGCCTTAAAACAAGGTGACGCTAAAACGGCTCAGCAACAATATAACCAAATTTTAAAACTCCACGGTAAAGACAAATTAGTCTTAGAGCTATTTGCTGAGCTTGCAATCTCTCAACAATCTTATGCATTAGCCCTGCACTTGCTTAAAAAGTTAGAGCTAGAAAGTGAAGACCCTCACTATCATGCAAACTTAAGAGCGAAATTAGATTTAGCACTGAAGGTCAACGATCTAGAAACAGCACAAGCGGTTATCTTACAACTCGAACAAGACAACTATTTTGACCACACTTACATACTCCTAAAAAGTGAGTTCTTTGCTAAATCAAATCAGTTAGATCAAGCCCAGAAAAGCTTAAGAGCACTTTATGGCTTAGTTTATGATGACGCAGATAAACTCAAACACATCGCTTTGCGCCAATTAGATTTAAAAGATAATGAAGCAGCAAAAAAATCGATCGACAGAATTAAACAGCTGGGCAAAGTAAAAACCCGCTATCTTGATGCTCGTTTAGCGTTAAACCAAGAAAACTATAAAAAAGCAGAGCAACTCATTAAGAAGGGAATTTGGAGTAAAGATAAAATTAGCTGGCAAGAGCTTGAAGTTACCTTGTTACTGCAACAAAACCAGCTTACAAAAGCTGAACCTAAACTTAAAAAATTATTTGCCAAAACGCAAAGTCGGCAACATATGCAGTTATTGGCTCAAATATACAGCCAGCTAGAAAAACCCCAAAACGTAAAGAATTTGTTACAAAATTGGTTAAAGCACGTACCTGACGATGCATGGACAATTGGCCAGCTCAGCGCCTTAGCAATAAATATGGATGAAATCGATTTAGCGATTAGTGTTTTAAGTGATTACCCTTACATCAATGAACACCCTATCTTTTTAAACAACTTAGCTAACCTTTACATAAAACAAGATGTAGACGAAGCTTATAAACTCGCATTTAGAGCCCATGAACTAGCCCCTAACATTGCTGAAATCAATGACACTTTGGGTTGGGTGCTGACTAAACAAGGAGAGTGGGAGCAAGGGTTGAAATACCTAAGGGAAGCGGATGCACGTAAAGCGAACCAAGCAACATTTAAGTACCACCTTGCCTATACCTTAGCTAAATTAAATCGCTCATCTGCAGCAAAAATGACATTTGATGAAGCTAAACTACTCGACGATAAGCATGAATTGCGAAAAGAAGTAGAAAAAGTAATTAAAACTCTATAGAGAAAAGAACAACTTAGAGAACTGGTTCTCATTTTTAGCGACAAAGTTAAATTGATTTGGCTGTAAATATGTCAATTTATGACAAACTTTGTTACTATATGAGCGAATTTTAACCCTTATCGAAAACTAAACGGAAATTGTACAGTGCGTATTTTTACATTATTCACAGGTTTACTGTTAAGTTGCTCTTCACTAGCTGCCAATATTGATCTTGGCGTTGCAGGTGATTACAACGCATTTGTTCGTGGTGATTTCAAAGTAACATCTTCAGATACAGAAGGGCGCATCGCCGTTGGTGGTGACTTTATCGTTGATGGTGGTTACGATGTTGGTACCAAAATCAAGGACTTTAATATGGGTGATGGCCCTGCACTAGTTGTAGGCGGTAATGTTGAGAAAACAGGCAATGGTTTCTTAAACATTTACAACACATCAACACTTCCTAACCCAGAATATGGCGATCTTGTTTACGGTGGTTCTGTAAATGGCTCTCCAATTGGTGTAGCAAATCAAATTCAAGATCCACAATATATTGATTTTGATAACGCTTTTGCTCACTTACAAAACGTTTCAAAAACATTATCAGAAAGCACAAACGCGATCACTGATACTAAACATGATTGGAATGCTAGCCAAGAAGATTGGAAATTAGATTTTAAAGCTGACCCTAACCAAACAAATGACGACGGTGTATACGTTTTTGACGTTACTCAAGACATGTTTGAAAACCAATGGGGTAGCAAGCGTACAGACTGGTATGTCGATACAACTGATATGCAAGACCCTGCTACTTTAGTATTTAACATCCGTGGCGAAAACGGTGTGGTTAACTTTACCCAATCAAACATCTTCTTAAATGACGCAAATGATCCTTTAAGTGAGTACTTCAGAAAGGGCGAAGCAAACGGTAAACCACCAGTTCAAGTTATTTATAACTTTTATGATGCAAGTGTTATCAACCTCGACCTAAATCTTCAAACAGATTTATACGGTACTATCTTGGCACCGACTTCAAATATCTCGGCTAATAGTTCAGTAATTTGGGGACAAGTCATTGCTAACTCTTGGGAAGGTAACATGCAAATCAACTACAACCCGTTCACACCAGTGATCACTACACCGGTTCCAGCACCGTCTGCGTTCTGGGCATTCTTTGTAGCTTTAGGTTTAGTTGTAGCTAAAAACAAATTCAGATTCAAAGCGACTCCAAATACTAACACTGTATTTGCTTAAGTCACTTAGCCCCCATAAATACGATAAAAGCCTCACTATGTGAGGCTTTTTTATTTGTACTAACACTTATCCCCTACCCACTGCTTTTAGTTCATTCATTTTCTCTTTAAATAGCCAATTGTGAGTAACGGTTAAGTCTATTACCCACTTTCACAACTTAGGTTTTTCGGCTTAACTGCAAGCAGTGACAAGACAGGGCTACCACGTTAACTAAACTCTAAATACCAAATGCCTTACTGAGAGCAATGGTAATGATTACAGATGGCAGTTTGACCGCTTACTAAACACAGTAAAGTTAATGGGTATATAAAATAAGTCTACAAGGGTTAGATACAAAAAAGCCGCCAGGTGAATTAGGCGGCTTTTTGAGTCGTAATATATTGACGTGCTTAATTAACTTCGACGACTTCTGTATCACTAGGCGTATCAACAAGATCAGTTAAATCTTTCAAAATACTATCATAGATATATTCTGTGACATTGTACTGCCAGTTTTGATGTCTCTGGTTAATTTTATCGGCTAGTGTCGTTGCTGCTTCATCAGTACTGATTGCTTGAGCAGAAATACTTAACCAAGGCTGGCTAGCATCATCAACTTTTTGCTCAGCAAAGGTCAGATCGACTTTTACCCCATTAAAAAGGCCAACTTGTATATTCTGCGTATTTTGCTGCCAAAGCTGTGTATCGCGCTTAGCTGGAAGCTGCATACGAATACCAGCAATTGCACTTGCATATGAACCCATCACGCCAGGATCTTTCGCTGTTTGGCCACCCGTTAACTCAGTCAATAATACATAGTCAGCACCCGGGTTTAGCTTGTTAAAACTAAATCCATCTTTTTCAGTGACTCTGCGTACAGCTTGGATATCAGCAATGGTGAAGTTTTCAAAGATCTTCTTTTCAATCCAACTTGTCGGCTCGCCTGGAGCATAAATTTTCTTATTTACTTGCCAAGTTTGATCACTGTCGTTAAGTCTCGCATAGCGACCGTTATCATTTTTAGGATAACCACCTAACAACACTGCTGCTTGTTCTTTTGCCGTAGCGACTTCCACTAAAACTGCACTACTCTCACTATCAACTTTTTCGCCAGAAACAGGCGTTAGTTTTAAATGATGATGTTTAGCTGGATTACTGGTTTTATCTTCCACAATTTCAGCTTCAACCAATTCATTAATGAATTTACGAATTTTAGTTACATCAGCAGGATAGTTATCTAAGCTTGCAATGACCCATTGATCATTTTGTTTTTTAGCTTCAACAATTAGTTCATCAACCGCTTCAACCACTTTAATGTGATTAAGCGTGCTTGAATCGGCCTGAATAGCGGGCAACATAGCGCGTTTATCAATTGAACTATCAGCTTGTTGACCTTGGTTTAACCCCAGACCAACAGCTATTAATGCAGTGCCAGCTACGGCAAAGATTAAAGGTTTATTACTTAACATTATTCTATTCTCTTTTATTTAAACTAGCTTGCCGATTAAAAATCGCGTTTAGCCAATAACTTTCGGCTGATAAAAGCTAATAATAAAGTTAACAGTAAAGGAATAAGTGCAATATTGATGAACTTTAATTTACTACCCAAAGCATCGATATCTTTATCAAGTTGGTGGCGTACTTCGCGTAACTCTTTGCGAATTTCGAGCTTTTGCGCTTGGAAATCTTCAAGTGCTTGTCTTTGCTCGTCATTAAGTACTAACTCGCCATTATTTTGATTACTTAACTCTTGTAGTTGTTTTTCAGTATCTTCTAAACGCTTTTGTAGCATTTGCTCTTGTTCTCTAAAACGCTCTTCTGCTTGAGCAGTGATATCTTGCACCACATCAAATGGACGAGAGAATTTACCACGAGCACGAATACTGATCAGATCTGAACTACCCGCTAAGTTTTCAATGCTGTTAGCCAAGAAGTCACCGTTATTTGCAAATGGGTTAAGAATTGTCTGGCCAAAGAAGTTCTGTTTCTGAACCCATAAGCTATCTGCTAATACGTCAGTATCCGCAACAAGAATGATGTTAGTTTTAAGGTTTTCAGTTACTAAAACTTGACCATCAACTAATTCGACAGACTGGTCTTTAAAGGCAGATTGCACTTGACCAGATACTCTAGCCGCTAATGTATATTGAACTTCTGTTGGTTTAAATTGACGACCTAACATTCTAGGGTCGTGCAATACCCCATAAGTATCTGCATCAATTAAACCTGTATGAGTGCTGGAATGGATAAGTGGGTAAAAATCGAAACTTGCACCTTCAGCTTTTTCGAAGAAACCAAAAGAAGCACCATTAAGTAAATTTAATGAAGAAACGGCAACGTCAGATTTATCAATGTTATCGGTTGTTAAGCCAAGGTAACCGTAGTGTTTACCCGTACCACCAGTTGGAAGGCGAATTTCTAATGAAGTAGCAGCATCTAATACAACTTGGTTAGCATCAAATTTGATACCCCAACCTTTCAGTAATCCTGCAAAGTCACTGCTGCTTTTGCCCACATTACCTTGAGCAGATGCAGTAGCAAACTCAGCATGAGGATCTGCAAATACAATTAGGTTGCCGCCTTTCATCACGTATTGGTCAATCGCTAAAGCCATTGATTCAGATAAGTTTTTTGGATGAGCAAGAATTAAAACATCTAAATTATCAGGTAATGCCGTAGCTTGTTCACCAATATCTTCAACTTCATACATTTGCGATAACTGGTCGTAGAAAACCCACGCTGGTTGTGCATTGGGGTTACGCGTCATCGGCGCAGCCATTGCATCGCCCATATAAGGCAAGCTGCTGATAATACCAACGTTAACTTTATCAGTATCACTTAACTTATAAATTAACTGACTGATGTCATATTCTAGGAATTCTTCTTTGGCAGGGTCAAAAAATGGAATGGCTACCTCGGTATCAACAGAGTTTGTTGCACCTAAACCAAAGTATAAACTATCGCCAGCCGCGCCTACTGTTACTGCAGTAAGACCAAAGCTTGCCGCTCTGTCTTCAGCTTCAGAGAAAGGTTCAGGGTCAATAATATGTAGTTTAATTTTACCATTACTCGCTAGAGCGTATTCCTCTAATAAATTCTGAACACGGTTAGCATAGTTACGGATATTTGGGATCCCTTCAGATGTTTTATCTGAAAAGAAGTAATACAAATTAACTTGTTCATCAATTTTATCGACAATTGCTTTGGAGCCCGATGAAATCGAATAAATATTGTTTTCTGTTAAATCGATTCTCGCCTTGTCGAAAATTAAATTATTAATTAACACTAAGCCAAGAAAAATGAGCGCTAAGGCACCTAAGCCAGCAGTAGATTGAAGTTTTTTCATGTTGTTATCCTCAGTCTAATCAGCTTTTTTCTGTTGAATTAACACTAAACCTGCTTGAAGCCAAACAGCGATAGCAATAACGAAATAAAGTACATCTTGTAGTGAAATCACACCTTTAACTAACGTTTGGAAGTGACTAACAAACGAAAGTGATGCTACAGCATCAAGAATAACGGCAGGTACAATGCCTTTAAGTGCATTCAGTACCATAGGTGTGCCAATTAATACAAAAATAAAGCAAACCACCACAGACAAGATAAATGCAATAACCTGTGATTTAGTCATTGCCGACATACACATACCGATAGCTAAAAAGGCACCAGCCATTAACCATGATCCCAAGTAGGAAGCGATAATTACACCATTATCAGGCGCACCGAGATAATTTACTGTGATCCACAATGGGAAAGTTAGCGCTAAAGCTAAAGCAAGCACTGCCCATGCAGCCAAGAATTTACCTAACATCGCCTGTAAAGGTGTAATCGGTAGGGTCATTAATAACTCGATTGAGCCTGATTTACGCTCTTCAGACCAAGTTCTCATTGCCATTGCTGGCACTAAAAATAGATACAACCAAGGGTGGAAGTTAAAAAATGGAGCTAAATCAGCTTGACCTCGCTCATATAAATTGCCGAAGTAAAAAGTAAACACGCCACTAAGTACTAAAAATATGCCAATAAAAACATAAGCAACAGGAGTGGCGAAAAAGCTTGAAAACTCACGCTTAAATAAAATTTTAATCATATCCATAACGTTATACCTGCGCCGTTAATGAACGGAATACATCATCTAAACGACCTCTTTCAGCAAACATAGCTGCAACAGGCCAACTTTCTGATTGAGATTTGGCGAATAACACTGCAAACAAACTTTCAGCATCATTTTGGGGAATCAGCGTAACGGCGTTATCGTCCTCAGATTCCAAAACTTCTTTGACTTCACTCAGTGCGTTTAAAACAGATGTATCAGGCTTACCTTCAGTAAACTTTAAAGTAATTGATTGGTGATACTTTGACTGCGCTTCTAATTCGAGCGGCGTGCCATCAAATAACTTTTTACCGCCTGCAATAATCACAGCTCGATTACAAACAGCGGTAACCTCTTCAAGGATATGTGTAGAAATTATCACTAGCTTATCTTTTGATAAATTTTCAATAAGCTTGCGCACTTGGTGTTTTTGATTCGGGTCTAAACCATCAGTTGGTTCATCTAAGATGAGGACTTTAGGGTCGTGAATAATCGCCTGTGCTAAACCGACGCGGCGTTTAAAACCCTTAGATAAATTATCAATCGGTCTATCTAAAACAGACTCTAATTCGACACTTGCGATCACATCTTTGATACGCTGAGTTTTTTCACTTCCTGTTAAACCACGAACATCAGCGATAAAAGATAAAAATTGTGCAGGGGTCATATCACCGTATGCAGGTGCCCCTTCAGGTAAATAGCCGATCGTTTTTTTAGCATCTAGTGCATGGCTATCTATGTTGAAGCCATTGACTTTGATTTCACCTGCACTGGGTTCTAGAAAACCGGTGATCATCTTCATTGTGGTCGATTTGCCGGCACCGTTTGGCCCTAAGAAACCAACAATATCACCTGGTTTGATGTCGAAAGAAAGGTTATCAACAGCGGTGAAATCACCGAACTGTTTAGTTAGATTGGTTATCTGGATCATATCTTCAAATGCTCCTGACTAATTACAATTAGCTCTTTTTGTGAGAAATGCTCGTTCAACCAGCATAATGTAAATAAAGTGTTAAATTTCACTTCAAGAGATTGCCGTTAATCGCGCTAAAACTCAAGTTATTTCGGCACTACAGCCGATAATTCGTCCAATAAAATATGATCTCGTGGCAAAATTTCAAGCCTTAGTGCTAATTTCTCGTTTAAATGCACACTTTTTAGCCATGTACGATTTTTCAGTTGAACTAGATACCTTTATAATATGGCTCCATTGTTCAATATAGAGAGCTTGTAGTGCAGTTAAAGCAAATCAACAAAGCGCGTTATCGCAAACATTTAAACCGAGTCATTATCGGCTGTATTATCCTTTTAACCGCCTTATCTCTGGGTATATCCACTACTGCTATCTATTTATTTACAGATAGAGAAGGCACTCATTTTTGGCATAATTTAGCGGGCGTAGCGGCAGCGGTTATTATCATTGTTCAAATATTGAAAAAATATCAGCACCACGATTACTTAACCGAAATCAAATACGTATGGGATTTAAAGCAAGTACTTAACCTTATCACTCGTCAGAACACTAAAATTCAACAAGCAGCTGATAACAATGAAAGAGATGCTTTGTTAATCACGCTATTTAGCTATAAAGGCTCGATGCAAGTTTATCAGTTGGATGACAATACCATCACAATGAGCGAGCTAAATAGAAAGTTATCGGTGTTAGAAGAGAAAATAGCAGATTTAAATTTAGACATTCAGGTGGAGCAATTTGATAAAACGCTATTAGAGCAATACAAATAGTCAAAGAAAAAAGCGAGTCTTTTAACGACTCGCTTTTGCAATGTTACTTGTTAGTTTGTTCCAATTTCGCTTTATTTTCTTGGTGCATCTCACGACTTGCCCCGCCAAAAATCTGTCCTAAGGATTCAAAGCCTTTTGCAATACTTTTCCCCATACAGTTAGTGTCATTTAGCGATCTGAGTGTAATATCATCAACGCGACCAGTAACAGTTAATTCATTATGGCCCTGAAAACGCTCAATTGCGGCAATGGTTTCAGGCGTATAGTGACCATCTTCCTGGTCATCATCGAGATACCCTAAACAATATAATTGACCTTGAGCCATGGCAACATCATGGCGCTCATATTGTGTTAAAGGACGATTCGTATTGACTGGTGGTGCTTTTTTAGGTGCAACTGAAACTGACTTTTTAAGTGCGGGAGGCGGCGTTGCCCCAGCAGCTAATTGATTATCAGGCGTGTAACGGTAGTATGTATCAGGTATTTGCTTGAGCATATGTTCGACAGCTTTACTGATCACTTCCCTTAATGCTTTTTCTTTAGGCGTATTAGACCACCCACTGATATTTGAACCGACTAAAGAGCCCCCAAAATTATAAGCAGCAGCAGATAAGTTAAAATCTTTACTGCCTCCTTCAACACTTGCAACCGATAAAATGCGTGAAGTACGAGTATCAACTAAGCGTAAATCAATTGCCATATGCGTGCCTTTAAAACCAGCAGATACGGATTGAACCATGTCGCCTAAAAAGCCACTTCCTCCAACACGAGCACCAGAGTTGTCATCAGAGAATTCTGTCACAGAGGCAAGCACTACAATTTCGGCTCCCTCAATTTCACCATAAGCAGCCGCAGTTGATGAACTGACACGACCAGCAACAGCGAGATCTTGCTCCGCAAGAACGACATCAAGATTAGCGCGTTCTAAAACAATAAAGCGATTGGTTTGTACTAAAGCCGTTGTTAATTGATCTGCCATGCCATCACCGATCTCTTTACTCCACCAATGACGGTTATTAGATTTGTCAGTAAAGCGAGCAACGGCAACTCTTGCTTTTAAGCCATTTGCATCTTCTTGCTGTACCTGATTGATATTTTTCTCGGCTGGTTCAGATGTCACAGTTGTTGACGTGCTTGAACACGCAATCAAAGACGTCGTTGCGAGTGCTAATAAGGCTAACTTAGATTTTATCACTTTCATGATAGCTCCTTTATCTATGTTTAAATTACCAACCCGCTTATGTGCTATTCCACAGCGCTTTGTTATAAGTGCACGGGCTTAATGGAGTAAAAATATACAGAAAAGGAGGGATCAATCGTTAGTACAGATACGAAAGCTTAGTATCACATTTGCGAAAAATTGATTTATTCACTGTACTGCTCTCGATATTGAGCAGCGGTGCAGTTATTCATGGCTCTAAAACAGCGAGCAAAATAATTTGCAGAGCTAAAACCCGTTCTATCGGCTATTTCTCCGATATTGAGTTTAGAGTGAGTAATTAAGTACTTAGCCTGCTCAAGTCTGTATTGACGTAAATACTCGTTAGGTGTGACCGCTAGCAGTGCCTTTGTTTTCAACTGTAAAGCTCGAACACTCAAGCACATATCATTGGCCAATTGCTCAATATTATAAACGGCATTGCCGTGGTGTTGCTCAATTAAGCGGTTTAAATGCTCAATAAATTGTTGGTCTTTAATATTTAAAACATCATTATGACCACCAGTCACCTCGAGCTTTCTAGTGGTATTATTGCGAAAACCAATCATTTGCTGCTGAATTTGCTTGGCAATCAAACTTCGAATACTCAGCAGGCGCTCTAACCTCAGAGATAACTCTTGAGGTTGGAAAGGTTTAGTTAAATAATCATCAGCGAGTAGCGTTAGACCTTTTAACTGACTATCTAAATCACTTTTTGCTGATAGCATTAAAATAGGAATATGACTTGTTAAAATATCTGCCCTAAGCTGACTCACGAGCTGGTAACCATCTAGTTTTGGCATCATCACATCACAAATAATACAGTCAGGGCTTGTTGTTAATGCAAGTTCAACCCCCTCTTCGCCATCACAAGCTAGATTTATGTGGTACTGAGTATTTAATAAGTCCGATAAATGATTCCGTATATCAGGGTTATCATCAATAATAAGTAAATGCTTTTTATCTGATGGAAGCAGCTTTTGAGTTTTTTCATCAGTAACAGGCTCCGGTAAATCAAAACCTGCCTTTTGCCCCCAATCGGGTTTGGATATTTCATATCCGGTTAATTCACTTTCGACTTTGTCTAACTCGTAGCAGGGTAAGCTAACGACAACCCGTGTGCCTTGACCGTGTTCAGATTCAAGCTCGATAACACCTTGATGATTTTCTACAATCTCTTTAACTAAATTTAACCCTAACCCCGTACCAGATACTTTATAATTTAAACGGCTATCACGAGAAAAACGCTCAAAAATGGTTGCCTGAGCCTCTTTAGAGATGCCCTCACCATTATCTTGAACAACCAGTTCAAGCTGATTATGCTCTGAATTAGGTACTAACTTAACGAATGTAGATAGTGTTACCTTCCCTCCACTTTCCGTATATTTAAAAGCATTTGAAAGTAAGTTAACTAGAATAGTTTCGAGACTATCTTTAGGTAATAACACAGCAATATCTTTTGAATTTTCAAAACTGAATTCAATATTTTTTTGCCGTGCCAAAGGTTCGAATGACTGAGCAATGAATTTTAAAATAGGGGAACCAGCCTGGTAAACCTTCTCAGTGGGTAATTGCTGCTGATATTTTGCAAGCTCGAGCATTTGCTCAACCATATTGAGTAATCGAACAGCATTGCGCTCTATGGTGTGAAGTGTTTTTAATTGCTCAGCGGATTGCAATTGTTTTTTAACTAACTGTAAGGGCGAGAGAATAAGTGTTAATGGCGTTTTAAACTCGTGTGATACATTATCGAGCAGCGTTTGCTTTGCCAACACCATTTCATTAGCTATTTCTGATGCCTTTTCAGCGTTTTTCTTTTTTAGATAAAGCCTTAAGATAAAAATAAAAAGAGACGCCGTAAAACCAAAATACAACAAGTACGCCCATGGCGTTGCCCAAGGTGCACTATCAATCGTGACTGCGAGTACTTTTGTTTCAGAAACTAAACCATTTAATAAAGCTTTAACTTCAAATTGATATTGGCCAGCAGGAATATTACTAAACGTTGCGTAGCGACTACTATCAGCACTAAGCCACTGGTCATCAAATCCTTTTAACCTATAAAGATAAGTGATTTTTTCACTATCAGAGAAGTTTAAAAACGAAAACTTCAAACTAAACAGTCTATCTTTGTAGCCGAGTTTCAGTAAATTTGCTTTATCAATTGCACCATCAAAATAGGTATTGGATGTCAGGTTAATCTGACTTTTATTGAAAACGGAAAAGTCAGTGATCACCGGATGAGATTGTTCAAGTTGTTCAAAACCTGAATTTATCAGTATTTCAGGTTCAAAGATGTTGTAGCCATTAACCCCAGCAAATGTAATTCTACCTTGCCTATTTTTACTCGATGCACCTAATAAAAATTGATTTGCTTGTATACCATCGGATAAACCAAAGCCTTGCATGGAAAATGATTCTGGATCAATTTTTACTAAACCTTTATTGGTACTAGCCCAAATATAACCTTGTTGATCCACTTCCAAAGCGAAAATATTGTCATTAGGCAAGCCATCTTGTTCTGTAAATTGGATAATCTGATTAGTGGTTAAATCTAAACGATTAAGCCCTTGCATCGTCCCAATCCAGAGGGTTTCGTTATTTTCTTTGAGTAGTGAAATCACCATATTGTCAGTGATTTGAGGATCAGTCCGATTATTGATAACCGTAAATTGACCGGTTTGCTGATTGAAAAAATTTAAACCGCCACGTGTACCTACCCAAAGGTTTTCATCGTCAACTAATAAACTAAATACAGTATTTTGGCTAAGGCTTGCTTCACTGCTATTAGCTTGGAAAATGCTCGTTTTCATCGTTTTAGGGTTAAATCGGGTTAAACCTTTGTTAGTCCCTAACCAAAGCGTATTATCTTTTGCTTCTGCTATCGCATAAATACGATCTGCTGAAAAATTTACATTGCCTTCTCTATTGGAAAAATGCTGAAAATGTCGAGTATCTGGGTTAAATAGGGCTAAACCTTCGCCGTAAGTACCCACCCAAATTTTTTTGTCTGACGCTTGCAGTAAACTAAATATATGATCGTTTAATAATGAACCTGGCTGCCCATCAGCTAAAAACTGCTCGAAAACAAGATTATCACGAGTGTAATTTAACCCTTTACGTGTGCCTAGCCAAAGACCACCATCGACATCAAACTTTAATGTACGAATAAAGTTATGAGACAAAGTAGCCTCACTCTTTGTCCTTTGCTTGTAGTGAGGCAATAGGCTGCGTTTAGCTTTAAGTAAATTGACTCCCCCACCATCAGTGCCAACCCAAAGGTTTCGCTGACTATCTTGATAAATACCAAATAAGTAGTTATTACTCAGGCTATTTACGGCGGTGTTATCTGACTGAATCAGTACAAGCTTACCTTCCGTATCAAGCTTATAATAGCCTTTACCATATGTAGAAAAGAATCGGTTTTCCTGATCATCGGTGAATATTTGCGTAAACCAAGTCGTGGATTCATCTTTGAGTAACTCGAACCTGTCGAGGGTATGATCAGATAATGTGTATAAGCCCTTTCTCGTTGCTAATAATAGGTTGTCACTATACTTATCAATACCTACATCAGAAATACTTAAACCTTCTGTTTCATCAACAAATTGGATACTTTGCAGGTCTTCAGAAACTTGATACAAGCCTTTATCCGTCGCAAGTAAAACTTGATTAGCATTAGCTAAAATAATCCTATTGACCTTGTGCCCTGTAGTAATTTTTAGTTTTTCAAATTGTTCAGTTTGATAATTAAATACAAAAAGTGCCCCAGAAGCACTTGCAGCAATTAAGCGCTCATTTACAAAGTTAAGTGCCCAAATAGCAGATTGTGAAGCGTCTTCATCACCCAATAACTCTGCGGTCAGGAAATGAGAAAAAGATTGTGATTCTGGTAGGTAGAGACTAATGCCGTTATTTGCAGTTGAAAAAAATAATCGTCCTAGATTGTCTTTTATACAACTGGTGATCCAATTACCTGAAATAGCATGCTCGCTACTATTGTTTTTAAATACTGTAATTTCATAGCCGTCAAACCGATTTAAACCTCCTTGGGTACCTATCCAAAGGAAGCCTTGATTATCCTCCACAAAACAAGTGGCAGACGTTTGTGATAAGCCTTGCTCTATTGAATATGATTCAAAATAGTGTTGAATTTGTGCACTGACTTGCTGAGAAAAGAAAAATAAACTGATTAATAACAGTAAACTACAACGCATTGTTCATTAATAATGTCATCCCTGATTAGTGCTCATATTATCAATTTAATGCTTTTGTAGCCATGCGTTTACACGATCAAAAAAGCCGCGATTTCAGCGCGGCTTTTTTAGTAGTCAGTAAAGGCTTAATTTAACCACCGAAGTCATCTAATAAGATGTTTTCGTCTTCTACACCTAAGTCTTTAAGCATACCAATTACGGCTGCGTTCATCATAGGTGGACCACACATGTAGTATTCACAATCTTCTGGTGCTTCATGATCACGTAAGTAGTTTTCATAAAGAACGTTATGAATGAAGCCTGTCAGACCTTCCCAGTTATCTTCTGGTTGTGGATCAGATAGGGCAACATGCCAATTGAAGTTGTCGTTTTCAGCTGCTAAGCCGTTAAAGTCATCTTCATAGAACATTTCACGTAATGAACGTGCACCGTACCAGAAAGAGATCTTACGCTTAGAGTTAAGACGCTTAAGCTGATCGAAAATGTGTGAACGCATTGGTGCCATACCAGCACCACCACCGATAAATACCATTTCGTTATCAGTCTCTTTAGCGAAGAACTCACCAAATGGACCAGAAATCGTTACTTTATCACCTTCTTTTAAGCTCCAAATGAATGAAGACATTTTACCAGCTGGTAATGAAAGGTTGTTTGGCGGCGGCGTCGCGATACGTACGTTAAGCATAATGATACCTTCCTCTTCAGGATAGTTAGCCATCGAGTATGCACGTAATGTATCTTCGTCAACTTTTGATTCGATATCAAAGAAGCCAAAACGCTCCCAGTCACCACGATATTCTTCAGGAATATCGAAGTCTTTATACTTAACATGGTGAGCTGGTGCTTCGATCTGAATGTAACCACCTGCACGGAAAGGTACAGATTCGCCATCAGGAATAGCAAGCTTAAGCTCTTTGATGAATGTCGCTTTGTTATCGTTAGAGATAACTGAACATTCCCACTGTTGAACACCGAAGATTTCTTCTTCTAATTCAATATCCATGTCTTGCTTAACAGCAACCTGACATGAAAGGCGACAGCCTTCTTTAGCTTCACGCTTAGTAATATGGCTTTCTTCAGTTGGTAAGATATCACCACCACCTGAATGAACGTGTACACGACACTGACCACATGTACCACCACCACCACACGCAGATGGGATGAAGATACCTTTATCAGCTAATACGCCTAATAATTTACCACCGGCTGCGGCAGTAACTGCTTTTTCTGGATCACCGTTTATCGAGATAGTGATATCACCAGTAGATACCAATTTAGATTTAGCCGCTAAAATGACTAAAACTAAAACAAGTACTATCGCGGTAAACATAGATACGCCGAGAATAATTTCCATCGACTTTTCCTCTAATACTTATCAACAGATGGCGAGGTCATCGCCATCACGTTTAACCTTAAAGTGAGATACCACCAAAAGATAGAAAGCCGAAAGCCATCAATCCAGTAGTAATAAATGTAATACCTAAACCTTTTAAGCCATCTGGCACGTCTGAGTATTTCATTTTCTCACGAAGACCAGCTAACAATACGATAGCTAGTGCCCAACCAATACCTGAACCGATACCGTAAACCACTGATTCACTTAGCGTTAAGTTCTTCGCTACCATGAATGATACGGCACCGAAAATCGCACAGTTTACAGTGATTAGAGGTAAGAAGATCCCTAATGCGTTGTATAAAGGTGGGAAGTACTTATCTAAGGTCATTTCTAAAATCTGTACCAATGCAGCGATTACACCGATAAAGGTAATGAAAGATAAGAAACTTAAATCAACTGATTCAGCTGGATCAGTAATACCTAACACGCCATCTAATGCACCCGGTGCTAAGATAGATTGATAGATGATTTGGTTAACAGGTACAGCGATACCAAGTACCACTACTACAGCTACACCAAGACCCATAGCTGTGCTTACTTTCTTAGATACGGCAAGGAATGTACACATACCTAAGAAGAAGCTTAATGCGATGTTCTCAATGAATATCGTCTTAATAAATAAGCTTAAATAATGTTCCATTAGATTAGCCCTTCTCTACTTGATCTGGTTTGATTTGGCGAATTGCCCAAATAATTAAACCAATAATGAAGAATGACGAGAATGGTAATACTAATAAACCATTCGCTTGGTACCAACCACCGTTTTGAACTAAAGGTAAAATTTCGATACCGAATAATGTACCAAAACCTAATAATTCACGGAAGAATGCAACCAACATAAGGATTAGGCCGTAACCTAAACCGTTACCGATACCATCAAAGAAGCTCACTACAGGCTTTTCTTTCATCGCAAACGCTTCTGCACGACCCATTACAATACAGTTTGTAATGATAAGGCCAACGAATACAGAAAGCTCTTTAGACAATTGGTAAGAGAAAGCTTTTAACACTTGGTCTACCACGATTACTAAAGATGCGATAATCGCCATTTGTACGATGATACGTACAGAACCTGGAATATGGTTACGAATAATAGAGATAAACAAGTTAGAGAACGCTGTTACTATAACTACCGCAATAGTCATAACTAAAGCATTCGCCATTGAACTTGTTACCGCTAATGCAGAACAAATACCAAGTACTTGAAGTGCAATTGGGTTGTTGTCTACGATTGGATTCGCGACAACTTTTTTCATGCTAGCATCGCTCATTAGTTAAGACCTCCAGCGCGGTAGTTAGTGATGAATGGGCCATAGCCTTCATTACCTAACCAGAAATGTAATGTACGCTCAACACCTTGGCTCGTTAATGTAGCACCAGATAAGCCATCAACACCGTGAACATCACCTTCTTTAGCACCACCTTTTACGATAGTAACTGCAATGTTATTTTGGTCATCGAATAACTTCTTACCAGGCCATAGAGCTTTCCATTTAGGGTTAAGAATTTCAGCACCTAAGCCCGGAGTTTCTTTGTGGTCTGAATAAACAAGACTCTTAACTGTGTTAAGGTCAGACTCTAAACCAACATAACCGAACATTAAGTCCCAAAGACCAGCACCAACGATAGGTAAGATAATTGTATCTACCGCACCTGCACCATCACGAACAATATAAACAACTGCGTTGTTTGCACGGCGTGAAAGACCAGCGATATCATCAGCAGGAACAACACTCTTAGAAGGGTCACGAGCATCACGACGCTCGTCAAACCCTTCAGCATCACCTTCGATGAACTGACCAGTGCTTAAGTCGATAAGTTTAGCTTCAACAAATTGCTTGTAAGTACCGTCAATATCTTTACCAGCAGTCTCTAAAAGACCAGCTGTTTCTAAGATTTTAGTTTGCTTATCAAGTTTCTTGTTAGCTATTTGTAATGGTTTTAATTGTACAGCGGAAACAGATACCAATGCCGCGCACACTAAACATACGGCAACAACGAAACCAACCGTTTTGCCAAAAGTTTCTTTACTAGCCACGAGCAAGTCTCCGTTTCACGTTTGACTGAACAACAAAGTAGTCGAACAATGGCGCAAATAAGTTAGCGAATAAGATAGCTAACATCATACCTTCAGGGAAAGCAGGGTTAACTACACGAACTAACACCACCATGACGCCCACTAAAGCACCGAAAGCGAATTTAGCTTTGTTTGTGTAAGACATAGTTACCGGGTCAGTCGCCATGAACATCATACCGAAAGCAAAACCACCGATAACAAAGTGCCAATGCCAAGGCATTGCAAACATTGCATTTGTATCACTACCAATTGCATTGAACAGTAATGAGGTTGCAACCATACCGCCGAACACACCGACAACAACACGCCAAGATGCGATACCTTTATAAAGGATCCAAGCACCACCTAGTAAAATAGCAGCTGTTGATACTTCACCAACAGAACCAGGGATGAAGCCCCAGAACGCATTCCACCAATCAGCATTCATTGTGTAGTCAACTAAACCTTGGTTAGCAGCACTTAATGCAGTCGCACCTGAGTAACCATCTAAAGCAACCCAAACTGTGTCACCTGAGATTTCTGCAGGGTAAGCGAAGAATAAGAAAGCACGGCCCGCTAAAGCAGGGTTTAAGAAGTTCTTACCTGTACCACCAAATACTTCTTTAGCAATAACCACACCGAATGTGATACCTAACGCAACTTGCCATAACGGAATAGTTGCAGGAAGAATTAATGCGAAAAGAATTGATGTTACGAAGAAACCTTCGTTAACTTCGTGTTTACGAACGGCAGCAAAAAGTACTTCCCAGAAACCACCGACGATAAACGTAGTAGCATAGATAGGTAAGAAGAAACATGCACCGTAAAGCATCATGCTAAACCAACCTGATTCAGGTGTTAATTGACCACCTAAAGCATGGAAGATAGCAACCTGCCAAGTATCAGCTAAAGCGTAGCCAGCAGCTAAGCCTTCAGCAGCTTGTAAACCAACGTTGTACATACCGAAGAACATTGCAGGGAATACAGCCATCCATACAGTGATCATGATACGTTTTAAGTCGATGCTGTCACGAACGTGTGTTTTACCCTTAGTTACATAACCAGGAGTAAATAAACCCGTAGCGATTGCTTCGTATAAAGCAAACCACTTTTCGTGTTTACCGCCTTTTTCAAATTGCGGTTCAATTTTTTCAATAAACTTTAATAAGCTCATGTCTAACCTTCCTTCTCAATTGTGGTTAGGCATTCACGAAGGATTTGACCGTAGTCGTATTTGCCAGGGCAAACAAACGTACAAAGTGCTAAATCTTCTTCGTCTAGCTCAAGCGCACCAAGTTGCTGCGCACCATCTGTATCACGAGCACATAAGTCACGTAATAACATTGTCGGTAAGATGTCTAATGGCATAACACGCTCGTAGTTTCCGATTGGAACCATTGCACGAGAACTACCATTAGTAGTTGAAGTCATGTTAAATAACTTACTTGGGAATAAATGGCTTAAGTAAGCACGAGTAACAGAGAATTTCTCTGCACCTGGCATCATATAACCAATAAACTGCTTCTCACGACCTTCAAGAATCAAAGAAACCTGAACGTGATAACGACCAAGATAAGCGTGAACACCGTGAGCATTAGTACCGATGAATACAGAGCCAGAGATAGCACGTAATTCACCTTCAGTAGCTTCACCCGCTACTAACTCATCGATGCTAGCACCCAGTTCAGTTTTAACTAAACGAGGCTTAACAGCTGCTGGACCTGCAATAGAAACGATACGCTCGTTATTTAATTCACCAGAAGTGAATAATTGACCGATAGCGATAACGTCTTGATAGTTGATAGACCAAACAGACTTCTCTGCACTAACAGGATCAAGATGGTGAATATGCGTTCCTGCTAAACCAGCAGGGTGCTTACCACCAAACTCATGTGTTTCAACACCGTTAGTTGAAGGTACAGAGCTCGCAGGAGCCTTACAAAGGAAAACTTTACCTTCAGTTAACTGTGTTAAGACAGTTAAGCCGTTAACGAACGCATCTTGATGTGTTGCGATAACAACAGCAGGATCAGCCGCTAATGGGTTTGTGTCGATTGCAGTTACAAAGATCGAGTTTGCTTTAGAGTCTAAAGCAGGGATCTTACTGAATGGACGAGTACGGAATGCAGTCCATAAACCTGAATTAACCAGGTTTTCTTGCGCTTTTTCACGACCTAAAGAAGATAATTCGCCTACAGAGTATTTAGCGAAAGTTTCTTGCTCTTGACCGTTTTTAGTGATCACTACAGATTGCAATACGCGTTTTGCACCACGATTAATCTCTGTAACTTCACCAGCGGCTGGGGCAGTAAATACAACGCCAGGGTTCTTTTTATCTTCAAAAAGAACCTGCCCTTTCTTAACAGTGTCGCCAACGCGAACACGCATAGTAGGGCGCATGCCGATGTACTCTTCACCAAGGACAGCAACTTTAGTGACGGCATTGCCGTCAGATATTGCTTGTTCTGGAGCTCCCGAAATAGGAAGGTCCAAGCCTTTCTTGATAGTTATCATAGGTTTGCACTTAATGTTTTAATGTTAAAACGAAAAAAATAAAACTACTTCTACATCTACGCACCATATCTTTGTTTTTATTATTCACTTTGGTACGTATTTAAAAATTTTTCATTCAATTGTGTAAGGGATTTCTTACATAATTAACCTGCGGATTTTAACACAATTTGCTAATTGCTCGCTATTGAATTTTAGTAATTTTCTTTCAACTTTCCATTAACTGATGATATTTCGACCATCAAGTTTAATTAAGCAACAAATTTAACAATAAATAATTGTCCACAAAAATAAAAAGCGAGGCATTGCCTCGCTTTTTAATTTTAAAATAAAGAATTAATGTTCAATTATTCAACTGTTACATCCACAAGAGGACTTACATCAGCGTCATAATCGACTTCTTCAAAATCGAAACCGAACAAACGTAAGAACTCTTGATGATAACTTACATAGTCAGTTAACTCATCAATGGTGTCGGTTTGAACTGCATCCCAAAGCTTTTGAACTTCATCTTGTACTTTGTCTTCTAGTTCTTTGTAGTTTTGACTTAAACGGCCCGCTTCATCAAAACGAGGGTTTTCGCCATATAAGTTTTCCCAGAATAAACCTGCAATTTGTTCGATAACACCTTCATAAGTGCCCTGCTCTTTCATCACTTTAAATAAAGCAGATATATATAGAGGCATAATAGGAATAGCAGAACTTGCTTGAGTCACAACTGCATTTAATGAAGTTACATATGCTTCACCAGAAATATCTTGAGTTAAAGTTTTGATTTCAGTTGCAGCGCGATCTAAATCTTCTTTTGCTTTACCAATTGTTGCATGACCATAGATTGGCCAAGTTAATTTTTTACCGATATAGGTATAAGCAGTCGTTTTGAAATTATCAGCTAAAACATCTGCTTCTTTTAAAGCCTTGATCCAAAGCTCCCAATCTTGGCCACCCATTACATCGATAGTGCCTTGAATTTCAGCTTCGCTTGCCGCTTCAACAGTTACTTCATCGATGACACGTTTGGATGTGTTCAAGTTCTTAGTCGTAATAGACTCGCCGATAGGCTTTAATGTTGAAGAATAAACCTCCCCCGTATCTGGATCAGTACGGCGAGGAGACGCAAGGCTGTATACCACGAGATCAACTTTACCTAAGTCTTGCTTAATTAAATCAATCGCTTTTTGCTTAATTTCATGTGAAAACGCATCACCATTGATATTCTTGGCATAAAGGCCAGCAGCATCTGCAGCTTTTTGGAATGCAGCAGTGTTGTACCAACCCGCTGAGCCCGTTTTCTTTTCCGTGGCAGGCTTTTCAAAGAAAACACCTAGAGTACTTGCGTTATTACCAAAAGCAGCTGTGATACGTGATGCTAAACCATAGCCAGTTGATGAACCGATAACGAGTACATTTTTAGGACCATTATCTAATTGACCTTTTGACTTTACGTACTCAATCTGACGGTTAACTGATGCTTCACATCCAACTGGGTGAGCATTAGTACAGATAAAACCACGTACTTTTGGCTGGATAACCATATTATTTACCCTATTTTATTTGATTTATATAGTGACAAGCCCAGTGTTAACTGGGCTCGGATTGTTTTTAGATATGGGGGAGCTATTTTAAATTACAAGTCGCCCATATAAATTAATTAGTTCTGTTCAAGCTGGCGATTTTTGTAGTATTCAAATTCACTGAGGTTGTGATACTCACGTGCTTGTTGATAAAACTGCTGGTAAGAGTCATTTACTTTTTTCGCAAACGGGTCTTTTTCAACGAGTTCATCAATCACTTGTTTACTCAAGACTCTGAGTTCTGTGACAACATCTTGCGGTAAACTTCTCACTTCCACGCCGTGTTCATTTAACAGCGATTGTAAAGAAGCGTGATTTCTCGCCGTATACTCATCTAGCATGTCAGTATTAACAGCTCGAGCAGCCGCTTTGACGATAGCTTGTAAATCTTTTGGTAAACTTGCTAAGGCATTTTTGTTAATAATGAACTCAAGCATTGAACCAGGCTCATGCCAACCTGAAATATAATAGTATTTAGCGGCTTTGTGTAAACCAAAAGCTAAGTCGTTGTATGGACCAACCCATTCAGTTGCATCAATTGCGCCAGTTTGAAGTGCAGTGAATAGCTCTCCACCCGGTAAATTTACTGGCACACCACCTGCGCGCTCTAACACATCGCCAGCAAGACCAGGAATACGCATTTTAAGGCCTTTTAAATCATCTAAAGAATTGATTTCTTTATTGAACCAACCTGCCATTTGCACCCCAGTATTACCACCAGCCATAGGTACAACGCCCATAGGTTCGTATAACTCAGTCCATAATTCAAGGCCACCACCATAGTGGATCCAACTATTCATTTCTTGTGCATTCATGCCAAAAGGAATACTACAGAAAAAAGGTGAAGCAGGCATTTTGCCTTTCCAGTAGTATGCACCGCCATGACCCATTTCAGCGGTACCTGAGCGCACAGCATCGAATACTTCCATGGCAGGCACTAATTCACCGGCACCATAAACTTTTACATTCAAACGACCATTAGACATTTGCCCAACGTATTCGGCAAACTTTTCAGGCCCTGTGCCTAAGCCAGGAAAGTTTTTCGGCCAAGTCGTAACTAACTTCCAGTTATAAGTTTTCTGTTCAGCTTGCGCTTGCGATGAGGTTTGTTCACTTCCACATGCGGTAAGTAATAAAGTAGAAATAGCTAAAATTAGCGTGGAAAGTTTTTTCACATGTACTCCTTTTTATAGTGATTCTGAATTTATTTCGATACCTTGCTGTTCCATCAGCAGCAGAGAGTAGATCTCTCTTGCTTTAGTTAAAGCCTGCTCTGGAAATTTAAGGCCTAAATGTATTTTTTCTTTAGCAACTGAACTGCGCACCTCAGCTTCAAACTGGTAAAGTTTGCCTGCTAAATTATCAAGCTGCAAGCTAAGCTTTACATCAGATCCCTGTAAACGCTCTGCGAGTGCTGAAAAATCACTCTCTTCGTTTTTACTTTCCGATTCAAACTGGACTTCACACTTACATCCCTCCGTCGACCAGTCTTTAATTAAGGCTGAGAACTTATTATGCTGATCATCAAGTTGACCTATAAAATCTGTAGGGATCCTTGCTTGAGAACGAAGCTGTTTAGCATCAACTTGAGCGGGAAACTCTAAAATAAGCAACGGCTCTTTCGGTGCTATATGTGTAACCGCCTTAATAGGCACTTTAAAGATAATAAAATCTAACTTAGTCGGGTCTAAAATGCATCTTACCGTGACAGCCGTTCCTTTTTTCATAGCCATCTGATCGTGCTCTTGGGTTAACCTTGGCATTTTAAGTAAGATACTTTTTTTGTATATGCACCCAACATACTCCGTTCGCAAGGTAACGGCTTTGTGAACTAAATTGATGAAGTGTATTTCTACTGGGGTAGATGGTTTTAATTCTAAAAGCCTTTTCATCGAATTAATTGAGTCCTTTTCAATTAGTCTGAGTACACTCTTTTAGGCAGTTCTGTGGCTAACTCTGGCCAAATTGATAATAAAACAAGAACAACCACTTGGATTAAAATAAAAGGTATCACACCTTTGTAAATTTGCGCAGTTGTCACCACTTTATCTGCAACGCCGCGTAAGTAGAACAGAGCAAAGCCAAATGGCGGGGTTAAAAATGAAGTCTGTAAGTTAATTGCAATCATTATACCCAACCAAATTGGATCGACCCCCATAGCAAGCAATACAGGGCCAACAATGGGCACTACAACAAAAGTGATTTCTATAAAATCAAGAATAAAGCCTAATAAGAAAATCACCAGCATCACAACCAAGGTTGCTCCAAACACACCACCAGGCATATTACTAAAAATAGAGTGAATGAGTTCCTCACCACCAAAGCCTCTAAATACTAAAGAGAAAATAGAGGCGCCGATTAAAATCAAGAACACCATAGCGGTCACTCTTACGGTTGACTGAGTAATTTGCTGAATTTGGGCTTTATTAAATGCACCTCGAATAATGGCTAAAATCATAGCGCCAAAAGCACCGACGCCGGCGGCTTCTGTCGGAGTAGCAAAACCGAATAAAATAGACCCAAGTACCAAAACAATCAATAATAAAGGCGGGAATAAGCTCTTAATCAGAGCAATTAAATCGAGCTTGTTCTCATCATCAATTTCGACTTTAGGGATCCAGTCAGGTTTAACAAAAGCAATCGCAAGGATGTATAACATATACAAGCCCACTAAAATCAACCCCGGAATAATTGCCCCTACAAATAAATCACCTACCGATACACTCTCAGGTGAGAATATTCCCATGTTAATTTGCGCTTGCTGATAAGCACTCGATAAAACATCACCCAGCAGTACTAATGCGATAGAGGGCGGTATAATTTGACCTAATGTACCCGTTGCACAAATAGCGCCGGTAGCAACCGATGGGTGGTATTTTTGCTTAAGCATTGCAGGAAGTGACAATAGCCCCATTGTCACGACTGTTGCCCCCACAATACCTGTACTCGCGGCTAACAATGCCCCCACTAACACCACACTAATGGCAAGACCCGCTCTAACTCGGCCAAATAGCTGCGCCATAGCCAATAATAAATCTTCAGCTATACGTGATTTTTCAAGAGTGATCCCCATGAAAATAAACAGTGGCACAGCTAACAAGGTTTGGTTGTTCATAATGCCGAATAAGCGGCTAGGTAAAGCGTTTAAAAAGCTTGCATCAAATGCACCAAATAAGCTCGCTACACCTGCAAATAATAGCGATGTGCCACCAAGTGCAATCGCAACTGGGTAACCAGACATCAACACTAAACAAATAACAACAAACAGTACCAGAGATAAGTATTCCATCTTATTTTCCTCCTACTGCTTGTTCTTTTGCATCATTAACCAATACACATAGTGATTTGAATGTTTGCGATAGCCCTTGTAAAAACAGAGTGACGGTAAAAGCAATCATTAAAGATTTAAGAAGATAAACAAAAGGAAGGCCTCCTGCTTCAACGGATTTCTCCATAATTCGCCAAGCTGCCGCTACGTACGACCAGCTCATAAAACAGATGAATATCACCACTGGCATCAGTAAAAAAAGGTGCCCTAATAGATTGACCAAAGCTTGTTTTTTAACATTAAACTTTCGATAAAACACATCTACACGTACATGTTCATCATGTTTTAGCGTGTATCCAGCGCCGAGCAAGAAAATACAAGCATGAAGGTAGATAACCGCCTCCTGCATTGCAATTAAACCGATATCAAAACCGTATCTCAGCACGACGACAGTGGTCATCATTAACACCATTAAAAGTGTTAACCAAGCCATCGTTCGCCCCAATAGTTCAGAGAAACCATCGATACGACAGGAAATGTTTTCAAGTAAAGCAATCATATTGTTATTTTTATTATATTTTTTAGAGGTTAATGGCTAAAAACTAAGCTAAGCGAATAGTTATGCAGCATTTAACCTAAAATGCCTCACTAACTCAAGTTTATGAATGCTAAATCCTTTCACTTAAAGTAATTTTTAGCATGTATAGGGAGATAGAGATAAGTGAGAAGCACCACTAGTGCTTCTCAACTAAGGTATTTTGTAGGTAGATTAAGCTTTTTTACTGCCACCTAAACAATTAGGAGAAAGCGGCACTGAGTCTTTGCGCTCTACCCACTCTTCTGGGGTGTAAGTATGCATTGCCAATGCATGAATGTCCTCTGCGAGCTCTTTTGCTAAACATTCATTGACCAAACGGTGGCGACCAATTAAGCGTTTACCATTAAACGCATCACTGACAATGACCACTTTAAAATGCGACTCCATTGCAGGACCAGAATGCATATGGCTTTCATTGATCACATCCAAAACATCAGGTGTGAATGTACTGGTTAACTTATCGGTAATTTGCGTTTGTATCTTCATCATGCGCCTCTTTTATCACTAGCTAACTTTCTTAAACTACCTAGCGTTGATGATTTGTCTAAAAGTTAAGTTAAATCGAGGTGAGTTAACCTTCATACGTTTTGGTAAAGCATGATACCAGAAAGTCTGAGTAGTGCCTGCCATCAGTAGCAAACTACCATGAGTAAGCGCTAAATTGAGTTGTTCACCAGTGCTTTTATGCTTGAATTTAAAATCTCGCGTGGCACCAAAACTCAGCGATGCAATAACACACTCTTTGCCAAGCTCGGTTTCATCATCGGCATGCCATCCCATATTGTCTTGCCCGTTGCGGTATAAATTCCCCAGTACCGCATTGTAAATAGGCTCATAACCTAAAATGTCACGTGATAGCTTTTCGACTTGCCGCTTGATATTCAATAAAGGGGCTTGCCAAGGTAAAGCTTTAAAAAGTGTATTCGAATAGGTATAGCTCAAACCTTCATCACCATAAAAAGATTGCAGTCTTGGTGTGAGTACAGACTTACCATAAACTTCAATCGATACTTGTTGCCAATTAAGTTCATACAGCTGATGGTAATATTGGTCACTTTGGGCCTGCGAAAAAGCAATAGGTAGATAAAACACCTTAGCATCAGGCATAGCTAAAGCCGTATTGCCTTCGTTTTGATTACTTTGGTTTGATTCGAATAAATCTATCTGCATAACAAGAAAATACGCTTTGATAACGACTAAAGTACATATAAATTAAAAAAATTGATAAACTGAGCCGTTTTTGGCTGTACAAGAGTATTTGAACCCCGTGCAAACCCCTACTTCATTTGAAACACCATTATCAATAAATAATGAGAACAGTTCGACCCAAGAAGACACCCGCACATTAACTTTGTGGCGCTACCCTAAACAGGCAGATGATTCGCCGCTACAAGCATGGGATACGGCAGATGCATTATTACTCAATACCATTAAAGTGTACCTTACAAAACAAATAAAAATATCCATTATCAATGATGGATTTGGTGCGTTAACCACCAGCCTTCTGGCCGCCAACCACAAACTAAGTAGCTATACCGATTCAAAAGTATCAGCGCTTGCAAGTATCCAGAACTGTCAAGTGAACCAATTGGATAGTAAAGCGGTTACATTTTTACCAAAACTCAATCCGGATGAAATCTCTGATTCGTTAATTATCGCCAAGCTTCCAAAAAACTTAGCCTTTTTAGAGTTTATCCTGAAGCAGTTAAACCAAGTTACAAAAGCTATCGACATTGTTTTTTCGGCTAAGGCCAATGATATCAATGCATCGGTTAAAAAACTCTTTAGTCGATATTTTGAAGTAGTAGATATCAGTTTAGCTTGGAAGAAAAGCCGCACTATTACCCTGTCAAAACCAGTTGCAAAACCTTACTCTCAGTTTAATTATTGGCAAGCAACAGATACTAAATCATTGGGGATCAGTTTATATAATGCACCTAATGTATTTGCTCGAGGGAAACTTGATATTGGTGCAGCTTTTTTCATTGAACATTTACCCAATGCCGAGAATAAAAAAGTAGTGGACCTTGCTTGTGGTAATGGCGTTTTATCATTGGTACTTGCCAAGCACAATCCAGACATTAGCCATTTAACACTGGTTGATGAATCTCAAATGGCCGTTGAATCAGCGAGCTATAATTTTGAAAAAAATGCGCTAACAGTACCCTCTTTAGCATTTAAGCAAAACGATTGCCTGAGCGAATTTGAACCGGAGTCTGTTGATATTGTTATTTGCAACCCACCGTTCCATCAGCAAAAAACTATCACCGACCATATTGCTTGGCAAATGTTTAAAGATGCAAAGCGAATTTTGAAAAAAGGTGGCGAGTTACGTATTGTCGGTAACAGGCACCTAGGCTATCACATCAAGCTGAACAAGTTATTTAATCATTGTCAGCAAATTGCCAGCAACAGTAAATTTGTGGTGTTAAGCACCGTTAAAAATTAAGGATTAGTTATGAAACCAAATGGGTTAACGTTATTTATATTATCAGTTTTACTATTTTGCATGACGAGCTTAGCCATTGCCGCCAGTAAAAAAGACTTGCAGGAAAATATCCTTTACCCGAGGGTCAAATTTGAAACGTCACTTGGCGATTTTACTGTTGAGTTAGACCGTAGAAAAGCTCCTCTAACCGTCAATCGTTTCTTAACATTAGTGGTTGAAGGCGAATATGAAGGCACTATTTTTCATCGACTGATTCCTGGTTTTGTTGCTCAAGCAGGCGGATACGACAAAAACTATGAAGGTTTACCCGTTCACGAACCGATTCACAATGAAAGTGGTAATGGCCTTAAAAATTCTTATGGCTCCCTTGCAATGGCAAGAATGAATGACCCACACTCAGCAACTCGACAGTTTTACTTCAACTTGGGTGATAATAAACACTTAGACCCGGGTAAAAACTGGGGTTACACCGTGTTTGGGGAGATTGAAGAAAACTTTGAAGTGCTTGAAAAGTTGGAAGAATTACCAACCGATTTTAACAAAGAGTTAAATCAACCAAACGTGCCTGTGCAACAAGTTGTAATAAAACGTATTACATTACTACCACCTCTCTAAATCAAGGCTATAATTATTACTAGTGTTCGAGTATAGGGCTTGAGCTTAGTAAGGGGGCTTTGCTAAGTGGTATTGCAAATGAAAGTGAGTCAATTTATTGAATTAAAACGCAGACAGATTAGTTTCTATGTCACTGCGTTTACTCATCAAACACTGCCCTATTCTGAGTTGCACCTGTTTCTCTGGGACACGTTAGAAGAGTGGCAGCAAGTAAAAGTCACGCAAAATGAACCTTACTCAAAATACGAACGTGTCTTTTGGCATTTGATGCATTTATTGAGTTATTGGTCAGAAAAACAACTTCTCAAAGATCAATACCTTAGAGATGAGTTAACACTGTGTGTTGAATTTTTAGATGGCGAGGGGTGTTTCCCTGTCGATTGCGTAGGTATTCGCCCTTAGTTGTTTTTAGTATCAAGCCTAGCCGTAGTTAACTTTTCGCGTTACCCTTTATCACTTTATAACGTTATCGGATGACGCATCAGCTTTGAACTGGCTCAAATCACTTTCCATATACCTAGAACCGAGAGTACTTACTTTACTCATCTTAGGTTTTTCTGCAGGTATTCCCCTACTACTGGTTTTTTCAACTTTATCTTTTTGGTTAACAGAGGCCGATATCAACCGCAGTGAAATCGGCATGCTAAGCTGGGTTGCTCTAGCCTACGCAGTGAAATGGGTATGGGCTCCGCTGGTTGATAATCTAAAGCTCCCCATTCTTTCTCGCCTATTAGGTAGAAGAAAGTCTTGGATGCTAGTTTCTCAGATTGGCATACTCGTAGGACTAATAGGAATGGCTTCTAGTGATCCTTTACAAGGGATCTGGACCTTGGTCTTTTTTGCTTTGGTCTTGTCTTTCAGTTCAGCTACGCAAGATATTGTTATTGATGCTTATCGCATTGATACCGCTCCCGAAGAGCTTCAAGCCGCTATGGCCGCCAGTTATTTAGCAGGCTACCGTATAGCAATGATTGTATCAGGAGCGGGCGCATTAGCATTAGCCGCTTATTTTTCTGGTGATGATACTGGTTACATCAGACAGAGCTGGAGCCAAACATATCAAGTTATGTCACTGTTGATGATCCCTGGCCTATTAGTAGCCGTATTTGGCAAAGAACCTAAAATAAAGAAACACAAACCTGGAAAAGTCAGTTACCACAACAATGCTTTGTTAAATTTTTTAATTTGGATGAAGAAAGCTTTTGTTGAACCAATAACCGATTTTTTCATTCGTTATGGTAAACATGCATTACTACTATTAATGTTAATCGCCATCTATCGAATGACAGATGTGGTTATGGGCATCATGGCGAACCCATTTTATGTAGATATAGGTTTTACCAAAGGCGAAGTTGCAGCCATAGCCAAAGTATTTGGTGTCATTATGACCTTGGTAGGAGCTGCAATCGGCGGAATATTAGTCAGTCAAAAAGGCACGTTATTCACCTTGTTCGTAGGTGCTTTATTGACGGCTTCGACCAACCTGATATTTGTTGTTTTATCAAAAACAGGCCCTGATTTGACATGGCTTACCATTGTCATTTCCGTTGATAATTTAAGTGGTGGTATTGCAACAGCAGCCTTTATTGCTTTTTTATCAATGCTTACTAATAAAGATTTTTCAGCAACGCAATATGCAGTCTTTAGCTCAACTATGTTACTGCTACCTAAGTTTGTGGCTGGTTTCTCAGGCTTCTTTGTAGAAGCATTCGATTATACTTGGTTTTTTATTGGTTGCGCTTTAATTGGCTTACCAGCTTTAATATTGGTAGCTGTTTTAGCTAAACTAAATGCTAAGCATCAGTTTTTAAAGGTTAAACACTCAGAATGATACGATTATTTATCCTCTTACCTATTATCACCTTTGGCCTTTGGTTTTGGTATCTCAAGGCAAATGGTTGGACCGTTTCTCAAGGCATGAAAGGTTTTAAAATAATCTTCGCAATAAATGCGGTTGTGATCGGTTTCTTTATTTTTATGCTGTGGGCAACAAATTCAGACTGGTCTTAATGTCTATCTAATACAAATAGATGGGTATCTAATGCCTTATTCAATATACAAAAAAGACGTTATTGCTATGCAATAACGCCTTTTTAGATTTAACTTTGGAGAAGTTAAATTCTTTTTTGCATTAGCCGCCAACGAGGGCAAGTAAAATACCAGCTGCAACTGCAGACCCAAGTACACCGGCTACATTTGGCCCCATAGCATGCATCAATAAGAAGTTATGCGGGTTAGACTCTAAACCAACCTTGTTAACTACACGTGCTGCCATTGGTACAGCGGATACACCTGCCGCGCCTACTAATGGGTTAATCGAACCACCAGATAAACGGCTCATTAATTTAGCCATTAATACACCCGCTGCAGTACCTACACCAAATGCAACTGCACCTAATGCTAAAATACCTAATGTCTCAACCGTTAAGAAATCTTGAGAGTTCAGCTTAGAACCAACCGCTAAACCTAAGAAGATAGTCACGATGTTAATAAGTTCGTTTTGAGCAGTTTTGCTTAAACGATCAACTACACCACATTCACGCATTAAGTTACCTAAACAGAAACAACCAACTAGTGGTGAAGCTGATGGTAAGAACAAGATAGTAGCGAACAATACCATTAACGGGAAAATAATCTTTTCACGTTGCGATACTGGACGTAATTGTTCCATCTTAATATTACGCTCTTCTTCTGTTGTTAATGCTTTCATGATTGGCGGCTGAATGATAGGAACAAGCGCCATGTATGAATAAGCGGCAACAGCAATCGCACCGAGTAAATGAGGCGCTAACTTAGATGCTAAGAAAATAGCCGTCGGGCCATCTGCACCACCGATGATTGCAATAGCAGAAGCGTCGGCTAGTGAAAATTCAAAGCCTGGAACTAAATTCAGTAAGATCGCACCTAATAAAGTTGCGAAGATACCAAACTGAGCTGCTGCACCTAAAAGTAACATTTTAGGGTTAGCAATTAAGGCGCTGAAGTCCGTCATTGCACCAACACCCATAAAGATTAATAGTGGGAATACCCCAGTATCAATACCTATGTAGTATACATAGTGCAACATACCACCTGCTTCGGCTAAACCAGCCACAGGAATGTTAGTTAAAAGCGCACCAAAGCCGATTGGAACAAGTAATAAAGGCTCAAATTTCTTAGCAATTGCTAAGTACAGTAAGCCAAAACCAACGGCCATCATAACGAGTTGGCCAATTTCAAAATTAGCCAGACCCGTTGAATTCCAAAGTGTTAATAAACCTTCCATTGATAACCTCTTATGCTAAAGAAAGCACTGGGTCACCTGCGCCAACTGAATCACCCTCTTTCACGTGTAATTCAACTACTTCACCATCTTTGGCTGCACGCACTTCAGTTTCCATCTTCATCGCTTCCATGATGATTACAACATCACCAGCAGAAACTTGCTCGCCTGGCTTAACCATGACTTTAAAGATATTACCTGCTAATGGTGCATTTAATGTTTCGCCGCCTTGTACAGACGCTTTTTGCGGAACAGACTCATCAGCTGCAGCTGGTGTGATATTGCGAATAGTGCCACTTGGCGCAACGTCAACGTGGAATAACTTACCATCAACGTGCACGTCGTAAGAAGCGGGTTCACCAGCAGCTGGTGCGCTCGGTGCAGCTTTTGCTTCAGCTGGTACATCACCTGTTGGTGCAGGTTCAAATGCATCAGGGTTATTGCGATTTTCTAAGAACTTAAGACCAATTTGTGGGAATAATGCATACGTTAATACATCATCTACTTTTTGGTCAGCTAAAGATAAGCCTTTTTCTGAAGCTAAACCGTCTAATTCAGTCGTTAATTTATCAAGCTCTGGTTCTAATAAATCTGCTGGACGACAAGTAATGGCTTCAGCCCCATCTAATACGCGTTGTTGTAATTCAGTATTTACTGGTGCTGCAGTTGCACCGTATTCACCTTTTAAAACACCCGCTGTTTCTTTAGTGATTGACTTGTAACGTTCACCCGTTAATACGTTTAATACCGCCTGAGTACCAACAATTTGAGAAGTTGGTGTTACTAGAGGAATAAAGCCTAAATCTTCACGAACGCGTGGAATTTCTTTTAATACTTCGTCTAATTTATCCGAAGCACCTTGCTCACGTAATTGGTTTTCCATGTTTGTTAACATGCCACCAGGTACTTGTGCAGTTAAGATACGTGCATCAACGCCTTTCAACTCACCTTCAAATTGTGCGTACTTTTTGCGAACATCGCGGAAGTATGCTGCAACTTCTTCCATTTCAGCTAAATCGATACCCGTATCGCGGTCTGTACCTTCTACAATAGAAACCATAGTTTCTGTTGCAGTGTGACCATAAGTCATACTCATGCTTGATACGGCTGTATCTAACATATCGATACCTGCGTCGACCGCTTTCATGTATGTCGCTGTACTTAAACCTGTAGTCGCGTGACATTGCATCGCAATTGGCACAGAAACCGTTTCTTTTAAACGCGTAACAAGCTCTTCAACGACATAAGGGTTAAGTAAGCCAGCCATGTCTTTGATAAAGATAGAGTGAACACCTAAGTCTTCAATTTGGCGAGCTAAATCTAACCAGTTATCTAATGTATGAACAGGGCTAACTGTATAAGATAAAGTGCCTTGAGCGTGAGCACCTACATCAATTGCAGACTTAACCGCAGTTTGTAAGTTGCGAACATCATTCATCGCATCGAAGATACGAAATACATCGACACCGTTAGTGTGCGCACGTTCAACAAACTTAGCAACTACATCGTCCGCGTAGTGACGGTAGCCTAATAAATTTTGGCCGCGAAGTAGCATTTGCTGCTTCGTATTTGGCATTGCTTTTTTAAGTAGACGAATACGTTCCCAAGGATCTTCACCTAGATAACGAATACATGCATCAAAAGTGGCACCACCCCAGCTTTCTACTGACCAGTAGCCTAACTTATCAATTTTTTCAGCAATGGGTAACATGTCTTCGATACGTAAACGTGTCGCTAACAGTGATTGGTGGGCGTCTCGTAAAACAAGCTCAGTTAAAGCTAATGGCTTTGACATCTTTGTTTTCTCCTACTTATTTATTATTTTGACGGTGCTGGTGAATTGCAGCAGAAATTGCCGCCGTTATTTGTGCACTTCTCACTTGAGTGTTACCACCCGTAGCGCGAGTTGGACGAGGCGTTTTTGGTGCTTCTATTTCACCAGCAAAGAGTTTCGACATCCCTTTGATGCAAAAAATCAATAAACCTAAAAATAGAAAAACGACTACCATACCTACACCAAGTAGGTTTGCAGCCTCTAGCAACAAATCATTTATTTTTTCCATACCATCATTTCACATAGATAAATACAGATTTTACTAAGACCTAGTGGGGATTGGATGAACGAGCAATATCAGAGGTGGAACATTTGCAACGGATCTAGAATGCAGATCAGGTAGTGAGCAAATGAAACACAAGTACAAAACTCGGTTCAAACCCTAAATACGGTTTTAGTCAATCTGAATTAGTTATTAAAAGATGAGCAGTGTAAGAACTGCCAACAGTAACCTTTTTTAGTTCTGATCAAATAATTCTTATAGATATCAGAACAATAAGTGCAAAGTTGTTTCATTGAAAAGCAAAGCAGGTATCTTTACCTAGCAGAGTAAAGAGAAATGGCGCGCGTGGAAGGATTCGAACCTCCGACCTACTGGTTCGTAGCCAGGTACTCTATCCAGCTGAGCTACACGCGCGCTCTGTAAAAAGCACATTGTGAAGAAAATGGCGCGCGTGGAAGGATTCGAACCTCCGACCTACTGGTTCGTAGCCAGGTACTCTATCCAGCTGAGCTACACGCGCGCTCTGTAAAAAGCACATTGTGAAGAAAATGGCGCGCGTGGAAGGATTCGAACCTCCGACCTACTGGTTCGTAGCCAGGTACTCTATCCAGCTGAGCTACACGCGCGCTCTGTAAAAAGCACATTGTGAAGAAAATGGCGCGCGTGGAAGGATTCGAACCTCCGACCTACTGGTTCGTAGCCAGGTACTCTATCCAGCTGAGCTACACGCGCGCATCTTGCACAATTTTACTAATGGCGGTGAGAGAGGGATTCGAACCCTCGATAGGGCTACAAACCCTATACTCCCTTAGCAGGGGAGCGCCTTCAGCCTCTCGGCCATCTCACCGTTTTCGTGGGGCGCATGATAAGGATTTTTGAACTTGTGTCAAACACTTTTGTTTAATTTTTTTGATAATTTGTTTGTTTGCTCAAACAAACAGCAAAACATTCAAAAAAAGAACAAAAACTGGTTATTTTCAACAAGCTAAATTCTCTCACCATCTAATAAAGCATAGCTACATATTTTTATTTCACATGCTTTTTATGTTTTTGCGCGCAATATCACTCAATTACTTAATAAATTTGCAGGTAAAAAATGACAAAAAAATGAAAAAAAGCCAAAAGCTCGTTTTAGAAAGTGAAAATATCAGTCTTTAGTCGTCAGATTTAACGTTTTATCTAGGTAGCCCAAAATGATTTCTTGATTTTTGACATTACTAAAAGCTGAAATATGAGGACCGTGATAGGTAAAAAGTGATTTAGGCTCTGAAAGCACTGAAAATAATTGTTCAGCATGATCATAAGTTATCACCCTATCGTCTTTGCTGTGCATGATGAGAATAGGAATGCCCTGTATCGTCTTTAAATGCTCGATGGGGTCAATTGATTTTGGCATATTAGCCCGAGCAATCCCGGCAATGGGATAAGTTATCCAATGACGCTTTGCTACATCCTCAGCAATATCTCGATAACGAGTAAAACTCGAATCTAACATGAGTACATCAATTTTTGGTTGAAACGACGCATTAAGACTGACAACAGCACTACTGATAGCAGCCCCTAAACTTTGGCCAAACCAGATAATGGGTTTATTCATAACATTTGGCTGTGATTGCAAGTAGCGAAAGCCCGTTTCAACATCAGCGAGTAGACCGTTTATTTCTGGTATACCTGCTGATAGACCGTATCCGCGATAATCAAGTAATAACACTTGATAACCCGCTTTTGTCATCCACAAAACATTACGTACATGCGTGGAAATATTTTCAGCATTACCATGAAGATAATAGACAGTTCCTTTTATTACCTGATTCGCGGGATTGCCGATGTCTGCATCAAGCCACCAAGCATGAAGCTTTACTCCATCAGGTGACGTCAACCAAATATCTTTAGGTTCAAATGCGAGTATTAAAGGACTATCTCGCATTTCTTTAGAAGGGAAGAACAACATGTTACTACAACTAGTCAGGCTAGTTGTAAGGATTAGAAATATAAATAGAGCCTTAAAAATAGTATCTATACTGTAATGAGGCTTCGTTAAATGATTCATCATCGACCTTATTGTATTGCCATTCAATGATTAAAGCCCCCTGCTCTTTTAAATCAAAACTTTGTGCCAGTTTGGTTTCAAACCGAGAAAAATCATCGAGTACGAAGTGTTTTTTACTTTCGATTAAAAGATTTCCAAACTCGAAGACTTGTCTATAACCTGCTTGCCATCCCGGCGCGATAGATAATTCATTTTTAAGTTTATCGTTGTATTCAAGTCTTGCTGTGACCATGGCAAAAAGTTGAGAGTTTGCGATGAGCTCATAAGTTACCCCAACACCAGCTCGCCCTTGAGCTACCAAGGTATCCTTGCCCTTGGTCCATTGCCTTTCTAATCCTACATTAGTTTGCCAAGACAAAGGCGACAAAAACAAATTACGGGCAGATAAAGAGGTGATATCTAACAATTCAGCTTGCTGTAACTTAATGTCATCCCCAATTGCCCTCACAACTAGCTTGCCCATATTTAAAGACATGCCATCGGGATAACCTAAAATAGGATCGAGTAAATCGTGGTATGTTGTGCGATAAGTCATATCGACAAATGCTTTACCGGCCGAATCCCCTGCACTTAAAGCCATTAAACCGGTTTTATGTCCTTTTTCTGGACTTTTTGGCGCAGGCGCCTTTGCAACTTTTTTAAACTGGGTTTTATTAATACTCTTGAGTAATTTAAAGCTTCTTTTATTAATCGACTTATCGTCGAAATTGCCGATGCTTTTGTACCTCAGGTAACGATAGGCACTATCGATGACTAACTGTTGAGATGCCTTGTCTTGCTGCTTAAATCGCTCGCTATCCATAATTGATAAATCGTACGCTAACAAATGCGTCAGTGCTCTTTGCTCTTCGTTTAACTGAGCTAATTGAAACTCTAGCTGGGTCATCACTGAAGGGCGATAATTGGTTTCTTTAATTAAATTAGCCGCTTCAAATGCCCTCACTGTATCAATAGGTGTCGCCGTTCCCGGAAACTGTGCCGATAAATCAGTTTCACTTTGCACAACATCAATCAGTTCAAGTAGCCTAAACGAGCAATTTTCATCAAAGAAGAAATAATCAAAATTAATATCTCGCATTTCCCAAACATGAGCCATCAATAGATCGATCTCACTGTCAGATAAATCGAGTTTGTATTCCCACATATCGCGATTTTCAGTTCGGGTATATTCTTTAATTTTTTCAAAGTATGGGTTAGCAGCAAAATAGCCTGGGTAACCACCTGTTAGCCCTTTGATTGCATAACCGATACCACCAGCATCGGCAGGTAAGTTAGCACCAAAATTAAGGGCGTAAGACAAATACGTTGACTCAGCTTTTACATTCGGAGGGTCAAAACGGAAAAAAGTATGGCCATACATAGATGATGGGCTATTTAATTGACTTGACGCAAATACAAGAACAACTGAGTCAGTGTTTACTCGCTTACGCCAATCTTGATATTCGGGACAATCAATTGAAGGGAGCGTATCTTTAAAGCCATTAACAACTTGACTTAGCCACAAGGTGCGACCGGGAAATAAACACTGAAGTTCAGGTTTAGCAATCAGTTGTTTAATACTTGCTTGTAGTTCTGCGTACAAATCAGAGACGCCATTTGGCGCTAAGAAAAAATCGTCATCATCAACAAAGCTCATCGCCTGCTCACCAGGTTCAGCAGCACTGTAATGCAACATAGCAGCCCATTTAGGGTCTTGAGCTAGTTGTTTTAAATCAGTCGAAGTGGAAAATGCAAAAGAGTGGAAACAACAAAAAGTAAGCAAGAAAAGCAATGCAGATCGCATGAGGAGGCTTCTATTATCGAAAATTAGATATCAAAAAGGGCTGTAAAAACAGCCCTGTATTAGCAAAGATAAACGGTATTAAGATACGTACTTAGCTAAAGATTTTTCTTCTTTTAAAACAACGAACATAGTGCTTACTACGTGCTCAGTTGTTGCTTCTTCTGATGGGAAGATAGCGTCGAAGTTGTTGTGTAACGTTTCAGCGAATAATGCACGATCTTGCGCATCAACACCTAAAGATACAGCTACAGCAGTTAATGCTTCACCTTCACCACGAGCAACGTCTTCGCTGAACTCATCCATAATTAAACTTACGTCGATCATTTCTTTGCCGCCGTATGTTAATTTACCTTCAGTAGAACAACCATTTGTACCAAAAGTCATACCGAAAGAAGCGTTACCAGAAGAACCGTTAGTAGTTAAAGCAACGATGTGGCTACCTGCACCTGCTTGACCTTCAAAAATCATGTTACCCCAACCACAGTTAGGACCACCTGGCGCAACGGCCATAGCTGAAGAAGATGCGAATAAAGTAGAAGCGATTAGAAGCTTTTTCATTTTTTTTTCCTTAAAAAATTTTGATAAGTATTCACTTAAACGAATAGATTATTCACTAAAATGAATGCCGCGTAGGCTAACATATCCATTGCATATAAACTAGCCAAAAAGACAGTAAAAACCAAATAAAAACAAGGGCTATAACCTAGGTGTATCGATTTATAAAAAAGTCGGTTACAGATACAAAAAAGCCAAGTATTAAACTTGGCTTTTATTCAATTTTTATGATTGCAGCGCAACTTAACTAGTTAGGTCGTCAAAGAAGCGTTTAACACCATCAAAGAAACCTTTCTCTTTTGGTCTATGCTTGTCTTTACCTTGCTCACAGGTCTGGTCAAATTGACGCAATAACTCTTTTTGTTCTTCATTTAGGTTAACTGGTGTTTCAATCACCACCTTACAAATTAAGTCACCCACACCGCCACCGTGTACTGAAGTTACCCCTTTACCACGCATACGGAACATACGACCCGTTTGTGTTTCTGTAGGGATCTTTAACTTAACTTTGCCATCTAAAGTTGGTACTTCAATCTCACCACCAAGTGCTGCTGTGCTGAAACTAATCGGTACTTCACAATATAAATTTGTACCATCTCGTTCAAAGATTGCGTGTTCACGCACATTAATTTGAACGTATAAATCGCCCGCTGGTGCACCGTTTTGGCCCGCTTCACCTTCACCGGCTAATCGAATACGGTCACCGGTATCAACACCTGCTGGTACTTTAACTGATAACGTCTTAGTCTTTTGAACACGGCCTTGACCACTACACGAAGTACAAGGGTCTGCAATGATCTTGCCCTTACCGTGACAAGTTGGACACGTTTGTTGAACCGCAAAGAAACCTTGGCGCATTTGTACTTGACCCGAACCGTGACAAGTTGGACACGTTTTCGGCTGTGTGCCTTTTTTCGCACCCGTACCATCACATGGTTCACAAGATACCCAAGTTGGCACTTTGATTTCTACGGATTTACCTTTAACCGCTTCTTCTAAAGAGATATCTAAGTTGTAACGTAAGTCTGCACCGCGTTGAGCACGTGATTGACCACCTCCGCGACGGCCGCCACCACCGAAGATGTCACCGAATACATCGCCAAAAATATCGTCAAAGCCCTGGCCTCCGCCACCGCCGCCAAATCCACCTTGCTGCGGATCAACACCAGCATGACCATACTGGTCGTAACGAGCACGCATATTTTCATCGGTTAAGACTTCATAAGCTTCGGTAATTTCTTTGAATTTAGCTTCTAGATCTTTGTCACCTTTTGTGCGGTCAGGGTGATACTTCATCGCTAAGCGTTTGTAAGCTTTTTTGATATCTCGCTCTGAAGCTCCTTTCTGAACTCCTAGCACTTCATAAAAATCGCGTTTCGACATGATATTTACTTCTACTCGATATTACTGGCCTTTGGCCAAAACAGGTCAATTCCTTGAGGAATCATAATTTGTGAAAACTCTTGGCGTTAGATTCGCATTGAATATAAGGCTAAAAGCTTTTTGTGTTAGGCAAAACGGGCGTACTAGACGCCCGTTTATTCTCAAGCTAAATTGGCTTGATTATCCATGAAGTGAAAACAACTTACTTTTTGTCGTCTTTAACTTCTTCGAACTCAGCATCAACAACGTCACCATCTACTGGCTGTTCTGGTTGAGCTTGTTCTGCACCTGCTTCTGCGCCGCCTTGAGCTTGTGCTTTCGCTTGTGCAATTTCCATTAACTTAGCAGATGCTTCAATTAACGCTTGAGACTTAGCTTCGATTGCAGCTTTGTCATCGCCTTTAATTGCTTCTTCTAACTCTGAAGATGCTTTTTCAATCGCTTCTTTATCGTTAGCAGCTAACTCTTCACCCGCTTCTTCAACTTGCTTCTTAGTAGCGTGAACTAAACCGTCAGCTTGGTTACGCGCTTGAACTAATTCTTCAAATTTCGCATCAGCATCAGCATTTGCTTCAGCTTCACGTACCATTGATTCAATCTCGTCATCACTTAAACCAGATGATGCTTTGATTGTGATCTTCTGCTCTGTACCCGTATCTTTGTCTTTTGCAGATACGTGTAAGATACCGTCAGCATCAATATCGAATGTTACTTCAATTTGTGGTATACCGCGTTGTGCAGGACGAATACCTTCTAAGTTGAACTGACCAAGTGATTTATTTGCACTTGCTTGCTTACGCTCACCTTGGATTACGTGAACTGTTACTGCTGCTTGGTTATCTTCAGCCGTTGAGAATACTTGTGATTTCTTAGTAGGAATCGTTGTGTTCTTCTCGATAAGTGCCGTCATCACGCCACCCATAGTTTCGATACCAAGTGATAATGGTGTAACGTCTAGTAATAGTACGTCTGTTACATCACCCGCTAATACGCCACCTTGAACCGCTGCACCTACTGCAACTGCTTCGTCAGGGTTAACATCTTTACGAGGCTCTTTACCGAAGAAATCAGTAACCGCTTTTTGAACCATAGGCATACGCGTTTGACCACCAACTAAGATAACGTCGTTAACGTCACTTACAGACAGGTCAGCATCGGCTAATGCTTTTTTCAATGGCTCTAAAGATTGTTGTACTAAATCTTCAACTAGCGACTCTAACTTAGCGCGTGTTACTTTGATGTTTAAGTGCTTAGGACCTGAAGCATCAGCAGTGATGTAAGGTAAGTTAACATCTGTTTGTTGCGCAGATGATAATTCACACTTAGCTTTTTCAGCCGCTTCTTTTAAACGCTGCATCGCTAATGGATCGTTTTTAAGGTCAAAGCCTTGCTCGTTTTTGAACTCATCTACTAAGTAGTTGATTAAACGGTTATCGAAATCTTCACCACCTAAGTGCGTGTCACCATTAGTCGCTAATACTTCAAATGAGTGCTCGCCATCTACTTCATCAATTTCGATGATAGAGATATCGAAAGTACCACCACCTAAGTCGTATACCGCAATAACGTTATCGCCTTGCTTTTTGTCCATACCGTAAGCAAGGGCAGCAGCTGTTGGCTCGTTGATAATACGCTTAACTTCAAGACCAGCGATACGACCAGCATCTTTAGTTGCTTGACGTTGTGAATCGTTAAAGTATGCAGGAACCGTGATTACCGCTTCAGTAACTTCTTCACCTAAGAAGTCTTCAGCCGTTTTCTTCATTTTCTTTAATACTTCAGCTGAAACTTGTGGTGGCGCCATTTTTTCGCCTTTAGCTTCAACCCAAGCATCGCCATTATCTGCACCAACGATAGCAAATGGCATGATGTCTCTGTCGCGCTGAACTTCTTCGTCTTTAAAACGACGACCAATTAAACGCTTAATCGCGAATAATGTGTTTTCTGGGTTAGTGATAGCCTGACGTTTTGCAGGTTGACCAACTAACGTTTCGCCTTCTTGAGAATAAGCGATGATTGAAGGAGTTGTGCGATCGCCTTCTGCGTTCTCGATTACTTTAGCTGAGTCGCCGTCTAACACAGCAACACATGAATTTGTTGTACCTAAATCAATACCGATGATTTTGCCCATTTGAAGAATCTCCGCAAATGTAAATGGATAATTTGTTTGTTAGTAACTAAATAAGGGCATGTTTTGTGCTTTCAATGCCCTATTGTTAATTTTTTTCATTTTTGTTGCGCTAGTTTCGCAACTGCTATGAAAGCGTTAATTGCTATATGTGATCGGTTTTTAGCTTTTCAAGTAAATAAACTGAATAAATATAAGGATATTTTCATTTTTATGTGCAAAGACATGGCGTAAAATGGTGATAGACCTGACCGGATGCGAGAATAACGATGAAGAAACTAGCTATTTTATTAGCAGCAACCGCCCTTTTAACTGCGTGTGCAAAATCGCCAACAGGGCGAAACCAATTGATCATTGTCGATGCCAACGCAATGACAAAGATGGGTGCTCAAAGCTTTGAAGACATGAAAGGTAAAGAAAAAGTCTCTACCGATAAAAAGTTAAATCAATATGTACAATGCGTGGCGAAGCCGATTCTTCAGGTACTGCCTGCAAAATGGCAAGATAACTGGGAGATTGTCGTTTTTGATTCAGAGCAAGTCAATGCTTTTGCCCTCCCAGGTAGGAAAATCGGCGTATATACCGGCATTTTAAACGTCACTGAAAACTCTGATCAACTCGCGGCAATTATCGGTCACGAGGTCGGTCACGTCATTGCTAACCACGGCGCAGAGCGCGTATCTCAATCGACGGCGGCCAACGCACTGATGGCTGGTGCTGCCGTAGCTTCAAAAGATAGCCCATATCAAGGGGCAATTATGGCGGGCCTAGGTTTAGGCGCACAATATGGTGCACTATTACCTTATAGTCGTTTACATGAATCGGAAGCGGATGTTTTAGGCTTAAAATACTTAATTGAAGCGGGTTATCAAGCAGACCAATCGATGGCACTATGGCAAAACATGGCCAAGTTAAGCGATGGTAAACGTCCGATGGAGCTTCTATCCACTCACCCTGCTCCACAAACACGTATCAACAACTTAGCCAAACACATCAAAAAATATCAAAGCCAAGGTGTAGTGGCGCAAATGCCTAGACCGAGTTGTAAAATTTAAATAACTATTTGTTTTACTCACGAATCAATACAACAAGGGCTTCAATTTTGAAGCCCTTTTTTATTGCATTTATATCGCAATATTGTTCAATTTCATCTCAACTATTTGCATTCACTTTTCAATTGACTAGTGTTTAATAACCACGGATAAAATTTAAAAATATTATGTCAAATCAACTGGTTGACTTGCTGGCTATATGGTACCAGCAAAAAACAGATTTTGATTGGGTGTTAGGGACAATCGTTAATACTCAAGGCTCCTCCTATCGAAAAACGGGTGCCATGATGTTTATCAACAGCCTAGGTCAATACCACGGTTTACTCAGTGGTGGCTGCTTAGAAGGTGATTTACTCCTACATGCCAAACAAGTCATGCAAACCGGCCAAGCCAAAACCGTTGTTTATGACATGCAACAAGAAGATGAACTCGGTTGGCACTTAGGCATAGGTTGTGGCGGTAGAGTCGATATTTTATTACAGCCCATTTCTAAATCATCGAATTTCCAAGCCTTAACACAACTATTTAACCAACTCTATCAAAGCCAAGATGCCTATTACTGCTTATCGATTGATGGTAAAGACAATAACTACACCTTTGAAAATTGCAGCCAAGCACTTAGTTACATCAGTCAAAACATTAAAGCTCCATTAACGACAGCTCCTAGTAAAAACAATCGTTTCGCAGACAAATATTTATTATTAAAGACGCAAGCTAAGCCACACATTGCTATTTTTGGGGGCGGTATTGACGCCAGACCACTTGCTAAAATGGCATTAAATCTAGGCTGGAATGTGACAGTTGTTGATCACAGAAGTAGTTACGCGCGCGCTGAGTATTTTACAAATTGTCGAATTATTCGTGATAAGGCACCGCTGCCGAATCTAGTAAATGGCTCTGCGATAAATGCCGCGATAGTGATGGGACACAATGTAGAGTTTGACAGCCAAGCCTTGGTTGATATTGCTCAGCTATCGCCTGTATATACAGGGCTGCTAGGCCCGGTTCACCGAAAAGAAAAAGTCACTTCATTAGCTTTTAAAAAGTACGCTGAACAACAATCAAAAATAAACCAAGGCCCAAGCCCATTGCTATTGTCGGTGAAATTTGAGCAATTTATCAATCAAGTCATCGGACCAATTGGTTTAAATATTGGTGGCGAATTACCAGAGTCAATTGCACTTTCTATTTTGGCACAAATTCATTGCGAGCTTTATCAGGCAGACGGCCAAAACTTGAACGTGTCTCTTGCCGATTGCGATAAACAGACGGGATAAAGCATGTCAGCGCCATCTATCAATCATTTTAAGCTGGTAAATATTGTTATGGCAGCAGGCGCGAGCCAGCGCTTTGGCAGCCCAAAGCAATTAGCTGAGCTTCAAAATGGCAATGGCTTAGTTATCAACTATCAAATGAGTAAGCTGTTGTCACTGTCTATACCTACCTATTTATCATTAGGCGCCCATGCAGAGCAGATTCAACAAGCATTGCTAGATAGCATAAAATGCGATCAGTTTTTATCAATCATGACCTGCCGCGACTGGCAATTCGGCTTAGGCCACAGTATTCAAGATGCAGTAAAACACGTTCTTTCAAAAGAACAACCTTCACACATTATGATCACCTTGCTCGATCAGCTATTGATTGACCAAGACGACTTAGCACAATTAATAACGCAATCTCAGTGTACACCTGAAAAAATCACTTGTAGCCAATATCAAAACACAGAAGGTGTACCGGCTATTTTTCCGCGCAATACTTTTAACCAGCTTTGTCAGCTTAAAGCCGATAAAGGTGCTCGCTCCATCATAAAAAAAACAATAAATAAAACTAACGTCTCTATCCCCAATGCTTCATGGGATATCGACACTCAAGCACAATTAGAAAAACTAAGGCCACAACTATGTTAACGGTAAATATTAACAACCAAAATTATCAAGTTGATGTTGAACCTGATACACCTTTGCTCTGGGTTATCCGCGATGTTTTAGCGATGACAGGCACCAAATACGGCTGCGGAAAAGGCTTATGCGGAGCCTGCACCGTACATTTTAATGGCAGCCCAACCCGAGCTTGCTCGATTCCTGTATCCGCTGCAATTGGCCAGCAAATTACCACTATTGAAGGCATCGAAGATAACTTGTTAATTGCGCCAAGCGCAAAGGCAATAAAACAGGCCTGGATCAATGAAAACGTGCCACAATGTGGCTACTGTCAATCAGGCCAAATTATGGCTGCAGTAGCGCTACTAAAAGAGAATCAATCACCATCAGACCAAGATATAGATAATGCCATGACAGGTAACCTTTGTCGTTGTGGCACCTACCCTCGTATCAAACAAGCAATAAAAACAGCAGCGAAGGCCTAGGAGCATATTATGGATATCAAAATTAATAATCAGATTGAAAACGTCTCTCGTCGCTCATTTTTAAAAGGTCTCGGTGTTACCTCAGGTGCGCTGGTATTAGGAGGGGTAATGCCATCTTCAATGCCAGTATTTGCAATGACGCAGGAAATGCAGTACAAGCTAAATTTATTTGTCACGATTAATACCGATAACAGTATCGACATTATTTGCCACCGTTCAGAAATGGGGCAAGGCGTAAGAACGTGTTTACCACAAATAGTGGCCGATGAATTAGAAGCAGACTGGCAAAAAGTTAACGTTGTCCAAGGTTTAGCAAATAATGAATACGGTAATCAAAACACAGATGGCTCGAGCTCGGTTCGCGATTTTTACGACACATTAAGGCAAATGGGGGCTTCAGCGAAGCAAATGCTGGAACAAGCGGCAGCAGAAACTTGGAAAGTACCCGTTTCTGAAGTCAAAGCACAAGATCACCTCGTTAAACACCAATCTGGTAAAACCTTGAGCTATGGAGATTTAGCCGAGACAGCAGCTAGGATAACACCACCAAAAGTTGAAGCGCTTAAACTAAAAAATAAAGCCGACTTTAAATACATAGGTAAACCGTTAACCTCTGTAGATTTACCAGATGTATTGGCGGGTACAACGGAATTTGGCCAAGATGTTAATCGCCCTAATATGGTTATTGCTACCATTGAACGCGCGCCCGTTTTAGGCGCAAAGGTAAAACAATTTAACGCAGATAAAGCCAAAGCGGTAAAAGGCGTGGTTGATGTCATCAAAATAGATGGCACAGATGGCGCACCGGCTTTTAACCCATTAGAGGGCATTGCTGTATTAGCCACCAACACCTATGCCGCACAAAAAGCGCAAAAACTACTAGAAATAGAATGGCAGTTAACCGATAACAAAAATCACCACTCAGCTGAATATTTACAGCAAAGAAAGGCGATGGTTCAGCAACAAGGTAAAGTACACAGAACAACAGGCGATGTTAACAAAGCATTTAGCCAATACAAAAACCAAGTCAATGCAACTTATACTGTGCCTTATCTCGCCCATGCACCTATGGAGCCACCAGCTGCAACGGCTGAGTATCGCGCCGATGGCACCTGTGAAGTTTGGGCTTGTGTGCAAGCTCCGCAAAGAACACGAGATGTCGTTGCAGCGCGTTTGGGGATAGAAAAAGACAAAGTCACCGTCAACACCACACTTTTAGGCGGTGCTTTTGGTCGTAAATCTAAACCGGATTTTGTTGCAGAAGCAGCATTACTTGCCAAAGCGGCCAAGCGCCCAGTAAAAGTGATTTGGTCTAGAGAAGAAGATATTCAATTTGACTATGTCCACGCTATAAGCGCTCAGCACTATCAAGCAGCCTTTGACGATAAAAAACAAGTTAAAGCCTGGTTAGCACGCACCAGCTTTCCGACAATCGGCTCAACATTTGATGGCGTTGCTAAAGAACCTCAAACTTGGGAAACACAACTTGGTTTTGCTGATGTGCCTTTTGCTATCGAAAACTTGCAATGTGAAGTCTGTGAAGCCCCACACCATTTAAGAATTGGCTGGGTGCGCTCAGTAGGAAATATTCAACACGGATTTGGTGTCGGTAGTTTTGTCGATGAAATGGCCCATCAAGTTGGGCAAGATCCTAAACAAATGTGGCTCGATTTATACGCAGATGACAGGCTGGTCGATGTCAATCAAGGGGGCTATAAATACGGCAATTATTGGTCCGATATTAAAAAATACCCGATTGAGACCAAACGTTTCAAAAACGTTGTAGAACTCGTTACTGAACGCGCTGGTTGGGGGCGCAAGTTGCCTAAAGGCCAAGGTTTAGGGCTATCAGTACATCGCAGCTTCTTGAGCTATATCGCCGTGGTGACACAAGTCGAAGTAAAAAACGATACCGTTAAAGTGCAAAAAATGTGGTGTGTCGCCGATTGCGGCATTATTTCAAATATCGATAGAGTTGAAGCCCAAATGGAAGGGTCGATGATCTTCGGTATGAGTATTGCGCTGCTGTCGAAGCTGACAGCTAAAGATGGAAAAATTGAACAATCAAATTTCCATGATTATGAATTAGTGCGAATGAACCAGTCACCACAAATGGATATTCATATTGTTGAAAGTGACGCACCGCCAGCAGGGGTTGGTGAACCTGGCGTACCTCCTGTTAGTGCCAGTATCACCAATGCTATTTTTGCTGCGTGCGGTAAACGCATTCGCGACTTACCCGTCAAAGGGCAATTAAACATTGCTTAAGTGCAGAGGGTTAGTTAAAGGAAATGTATAGTTATACATAGGACAGTTATGATTAAAAAATTTATTGTGTATCCACTACTTGTGATCGCACTTTTATTTGCGATTACTTTTGGTGCCGGTTACACGGCCCTGTATCTAGAGGCAAAACCCAAATTTTATCAGCTAAATGATGTCAGTGATGTTGCCCCCGAGACGCCTAAACAGGCGTCACAGGTTTACACCCAATATCGTCATTTGTGGTTATCTGAAGTGTTTGGTTTTGATCAAATACCAGAAGATGAGCTCGCCAGGCAAGCTAACACTTACCCTGGTGGTATGGTGATTGAAGGTAAAAACCACGAAAAGAAAATTGCTTTAACCTTTGATGATGGCCCTTCGCAATACAGTTTAGCTATCGTCAAACAATTGGAAAAATATGACATACCCGCAACCTTTTTCTGGACAGGCTCTCGGGTTTTACAAAGCCCTGAGATTGCTAAAGTCATTGCCGATAAGGGTTACCCTATAGAGAACCACACGTGGGAACATCAAAGAAATGGTCAACGAGATGCCAAAGAATTTTGGCAAAATAGTGTTTCGGTGACCAATGAGGCAATTAAAAAGGTGACGGGCACCACCCCGAGTGTATTTCGCCCAAGCTATGGTGATATCAGTGACGAGCAAATTGAGTTTTTAAATGAGCAAGGCTTGACGGTGGTTAACTGGTCCATCGATAGCCGAGACTGGAACACACGTTTTATTAAGCAACAAGATATTGTCGATATCGTCAACCATCATATGCACCCAGGTGCCATCGTATTGATGCATGATGATGGTGGCGATAGAAGTAATACGGTAAACGCCTTACCGGCAATTATTGAACACTACCATGCTCATGGCTATGAATTTGTGACGGTTGAAGAGTTATTGAAATAACCAACAAGTAAAGTGAGCAAATAAAAAAGCCCTAACACTGTTAGGGCTTTTTTCTATTAAAACTGAATGGCTTTTTGTTTGACGAAGCGTATATTGATTTCATCGCCAACAGCCACATTTTGATCAAATGGGGCCAACATAAAGATTAACTCATCCCAATCAGCTAACGACACTAATAACAACGAGTGCGTGCCAGAAAAACGTTTTTGTTCTACTTTCGCAGTGACGTAATTATCAGCCGCTAAATTAGCGCAAGATTCAGCGATGACAATATGCTCAGGTCGAAAACCGATAAAGTCAATGCGTTGTTCTTCTTGCTCTGATACAAAGATAGCCGCTTTTAACGCAGCGGATAAATGGGCCACGGCGAAACAATTGAGTTTACCCATAAAGTGACCAACAAATTGGGTTTGTGGTAGTTGATAAAGTACATGAGGTTGATCCACTTGCTCTATCAACCCTTGATTAACCACAGCGACCTTGTCGGCAAATGCAAAAGCTTCTTCTTTTGAGTGAGAAACAAAAATGGCTGCTACATTGGCTTTTTTGATGATGTCTCGTACTTGCTCAATTAACTCGTATTTTACTTTGTGATCGATGTTAGAAAACGGCTCATCGAGTAAAAGAATATCAGGACGATACGCAAGCGCTCTTGCAAGTGCCACCCTTTGTTGTTGTCCGCCAGATAACTGATGAGGATATTTGTGCTCATTACCCGCTAAGTGAACTAAGTCGAGCAGTTCTTTTAGACGTGACAACTTAGTCGCTTTATCAGCTTTTGCCAGTCCATAAGTAATATTATCGGCGACCGTTAAATGAGGAAATAAGGCATAATCTTGGAATAGCATGCCTAAATTGCGTTTTTCGGGTGGTACCATTACGGCACCATTGCTGACGCGATTTTGTTTAATATCGATTGAACCAGAAGAGATAGGTAACAACCCTGCAATCGACTTTAATATTGTTGTTTTACCACAACCACTCGGGCCAAGCAGGCAAAGGATCTCGCCTTGTTCGACATCAAAAGAGACACCCGATAAAACACTCTGTTGACCATAGTTAACATGAATGTCATCAACTTCTAATACTCGACTCACGCTTTTCTTGACTCCATGTTGCGATTAACAAATATAAGCGGTATTAAACCAACTAAAACAATAACGATGGCGGCTAATGAGGCTTGTTCTAGCATCTCATCACTGACGTATTGATAAACATAGGTCGCCAAAGTTTCAAATCCAAAGGGGCGTAATAGCAGAGCGGCTGGCAGCTCTTTCATTGCTTCGATAAAAACCAGCAAACCCGATGTTAGCATAACCTTAGTGAGCAAAGGTAAATGGATCTTCATAGCCGTTCGCTTCGGCCCTACCCCCATAGAAAGACTCGCCGCATCTAGATTAGGAGAAATTTTAGCAAGACCTTCACGTGTTGCGCCGATACAAATAGCAATAAAGCGCACACAGTAAGCAAAAATAATGACAGTGACTGTGCCCGATAAAAAGAGTCCGGGTTGCCAATCAAACCAAAGGGCAAAATAGTCATTAATTTGGTGTTCAATAAAACTCATAGGAATTAATACCGCAATTGCCAATACCGTACCTGGTAATGCGTAGCCCAGACTCAATAAATGCCCAGGGATCTGATGAGATTGACAGTGAGATTGCGCTCTAGCAGTTAAATTGACATAACACGAAATAATGACACATATCACAGCAACGCCCAGTGCCATTAATAAAGTGTGCCAGCTATAAGTGATAAAAGAGTCGTTCCACGCCTCATCAAAGTAACTAAACGCATATTCAATTAATATGGCAAACGGCAGTAAGAAGCCAGCAATAAAAAGCAACGAACAATAGCCAATGGCAAGCCACGCACGTTTACCAGTTAATGCAATTGGTTTGTTATCACTGAAAGTATCAGAACGTGAATACACTGCCTGTTTGCGTCTTTGGTATTTTTCCATTCCTAGCAGAACAAAAACAAAAACCAGCATAAATACTGATATTTTAGCCGCAGCGGGTAAAGAGTAATATCCTAACCAGGTGTCATATACAGCCGTCGTTAAAGTATTAACCGCAAAATAATGCACGGTTGCAAAATCAGCCAGAGTCTCCATACCAACCAAGGCCAATGCCGCTATCATCAAACCTCGACTTTGCGGTAATTGGATTCTTAAAAAGCTGCGCCAAGCGCTATCACCTAATATACGACTGGCCTGCAATTGTTCCTTGCTGATATTGGCAAAGGCAGAGCGCATTAATAAATAAACGTAAGGGAATAACACCAAAGCTAAAACAACCGCAGCGCCGCCTAAACTTCGAATATCAAAAAACCAGTAATCATTGGGGCTTTGCCAACCAAACCAATCACGCAAACTGATTTGTATTGGCCCTGCATAATCAAATAAATCGGTATATATGTAGGCAACAACATAGGCTGGCATGGCAAGAGGTAAAATCAGAGCCCAAGAAAAGAAACGTTTAAACTTAAAATCACACATGGCCATTAGCCATGCACTGGGAACCCCAAAAGCTAAGCTAAACAGAGACACCAATACCACGAGTATAAAAGTGTTATAGATGTAATCGAATAAAACAGTATCAAATAAGTGAGAGAATATAGCTTCGTCTGGTTGTAGAGCACTAAAGACTAACGCCAAAACGGGCATAACAAAGATAAAGGCAATTAGCCAAGCTGAAAACATGGGCCAGCTCATGCGCTGCCATATGGCTTTTAAATGACGACTCAGTGGCAGTCCATTTTTAATTGCAGGAGAAGAGGATGTCAGTGACAAGTTCAATCCTTAAATATAGAGGCATAAAAAAGCCCAGATCAGTTCCGGGCTTAGTATAACTTAAGCAACTCAAAAAACAGTGTTAATTCTGTTTAATCAGGATAAATTAAAGATCAAATTTAACTTCATCAATTAGCTTTAACGCAGCTTGACGATACTGGCTGATCTCAGCAATTGATTTATCTTCAGATTTGAATTCGCCCCAAGAAGAGACTAATTCAGATAATGGCACACCTTCTTTTACAGGGTATTCCATATTTACTGCCGCATACATTTGTTGCGCTTTATCACTAGTTAAAAATTCAATTAGCTTTAATGCATTATCTTTGTTTGGCGCATGAGGCGTAATAGTGGCACCACTGACATTGATATGTGAACCGCGATCAGCTTGGTTAGGGAATTGAATATTTACCGCATCGGCCCAAGCTTTTTGTTTAGGATCTTGCACCATCTTACCTAAGTAGTAGCTATTACCTAAAGATACCTTACATAAGCCTTCTTTAATGGCTTTAACTTGTGCACGGTCATTACCTTGAGGACGACGAGCTAAATTAGCTTTAACACCCTCTAACCATTTTTTAGTTTCAGCTTCACCGTGATACGCAATCATTGAAGAGACTAAACCTAAGTTGTAAGGATGCTTGCCACTACGTGTACAAATTTGACCTTTAAACTTCGGTGAGGCTAAATCTTCATAACGGATACTATCACCATCAGCTAATGATTTTGCTGTGTAGATATTGCGCACGCGTTTAGTCAATGCAACCCACTGCCCTTCTGGGTCGCGGTATAAGGCTGGCACATTATTGTTAATCGTTTCACTGTCGATTGTTTGAGTCAGTTCAGCTTTTTCTAGCTTTAATAACGCGCCAAAGTTTGAAGTCAGAACCACATCAGCAGGGCTGTGCTTCCCCTCTCGTTTAAGGCGTTCAACTAATCCTTTTTTAGCAAAAACAATATTGGTTTTAATACCCGTTTCTTTTGTGAACTCAACTAAGATAGGTTCGATTAAAAAAGCTTGACGAAAAGAATAAATATTAACGGATTCTTGGGCCTGAGCAGCAAAGCCCGTTAGTAAGGTGACACCTGCTGCTAATGAAGTAAGTATTTTTTTCATAATCTGCCATTAAATGATAACAATTATCATTATGCTATCAAAGCTGAGTAAAAAGCTCTAGTAGCGGTTATTAATAAAAACTAAGGTTGTAGGCGTTCAACTTGCCATTGGCCGTCATCTTGTAACTTATACATGAATCTATCGTGAAGTCTTGATTCCCTTCCTTGCCAAAATTCAATAGCAACAGGCTCAATGCAATATCCCCCCCAAAAGTCTGGCACAGGTAATTTGCCTTGTTTGAATTTATTCTTCATTTGCTCAAATGCATGCTCTAGCATTTTTCTCGACTCAACAGCCATGCTTTGTTTCGAAGCATAAGCTGCAATTTGGCTACCTTCAGGGCGAGAATTGAAATAACTAGCCGATTCTGTAGCAGAAAGCTTCTTTGCATTGCCATAAATAATGACTTGTCTTTCTAAAGGCAGCCACGCAAATTGCAAACACACTTGATTATTACCTGCTATTTCTTGTGCTTTACGAGAGCCATAGTTGGTATAAAAGACAAAACCTTTCTCATCATAGCCTTTGAGTAACACAGTGCGCATGCTAGGCATGCCATTTTTATCAACGGTAGCCACTGTCATAGCAGTAGGATCAGTGAATAAATCCGTCTCACTGGCTTGCGTCAACCAAAGATCAAATTGTTTGATCGGATTTTGATCTAATTGACTTTCATCCAAGCCCATTTTCGAATATTCCCGTCTGATATCTTTTAGATCCATGCTAAACCCCTGAAAAATATAAATTTAATCATAATTATAACGTTAAAAAACGGTAATAAAACCAAGTTTTTCACCTTCAATTCTGTAATTTTATTTCACAAAAGCCATCTTTTTCACATTTATTTACAACTAAAACGCAAAAAAAACGTGATTAAATTACAAAACAATGTATTATTTACACAACTTAAAGAGTGAGAGAGACCAAACACTCTATAAACCTTAATTTAGAGATAGAGAAATGAAAGCAGTATTCTTTATTTTAGCCACTTTATTGAGCAGCGACGTTTTCGCAGTCAATATGCAAAAACTACGTCACTTAGACCAAGCAAGCCAAGCTTACTTGAATACACTAAGTCACGTTACGCCAGAACAAATGGAGACGATCAAAAAAATGAATCGTCAATCTATTTGTCGCTGGTATCAAATTCATAATCAAGCGCACGAATTAAAGAAGGCGCGAAAATCAATTGAGCGAGTTAACTCTGAATGCCATCCCATCGAAACGGCATTTGCGAGTAAAAACTAACTCAACACCAGATTCAGACTTTTTAATTTTTAGGACTTTATTATGAAAACATTATTAACAGCTATCACATTACTAGCCTCTTCAACAGCAATGGCAAACGTTCAAAATGTTGAAAACCAACTTATTGACGTAACGATCAAAAGTGCAACTTATGACGCATTTTTTGAAAAATTTGACACTGTTTATGTAAACAGCCAAGTAGAAGGTAAAAAAGTAGCGTGTTCAGTCACCGTTATCAAAAACGGTATTAAATTTGAAACTGCCGCTAAAGAAGCAACAATTAAGCGTTTCAACCAAGACCCTTTAACAGCATGTTTAAAGCCATCTAGCGCTAAAGGCTTAGTTAAGCAAGCTTAAACATCCTTATAAAATAACGTTTACACCCTATTTAGTTTTGAGATTTAGGCCGCAGCCTAACTTATGTAGTACAGGACAAATTTATTATGAAAACTTTATTCGCAGCTATCGCATTAATCGCTTCTTCATCAACTTTTGCAAACACGTTAGATATCACTATCCAAAGTGCAACTTACGATAAATTCTTTGCCAAATTCGACAAAGTATTAGTAAACAGCACAGCTAAAGGCAAATTAGTGTCTTGCTCGGTAACGGTTGAAAAGAATGGTGTTGAGTTCTCTACACCTGCTAAAGAAGCAACAGTTAAACGCTTTAACCAAAACCCTTTAACGGCATGTTTACAGCCTGGTAAAGCGCGTGATTTAGCTAAAAAAGCTTAATCTAAACCTTACATTTCCCCTTTATCGTTTTGAGATTTAGGCCAAAGCCTAATTAAGTAGTACAGGACAAATTTATTATGAAAACTTTATTCGCAGCTATCGCATTAATCGCTTCTTCATCAACTTTTGCAAACACGTTAGATATCACTATCCAAAGTGCAACTTACGATAAATTCTTTGCCAAATTCGACAAAGTATTAGTAAACAGCACAGCTAAAGGCAAATTAGTGTCTTGCTCGGTAACGGTTGAAAAGAATGGTGTTGAGTTCTCTACACCTGCTAAAGAAGCAACAGTTAAACGCTTTAACCAAAACCCTTTAACGGCATGTTTACAGCCTGGTAAAGCGCGTGATTTAGCTAAAAAAGCTTAATCTAAACCTTACATTTCCCCTTTATCGTTTTGAGATTTAGGCCAAAGCCTAATTAAGTAGTACAGGACAAATTTATTATGAAAACTTTATTCGCAGCTATCGCATTAATCGCTTCTTCATCAACTTTTGCAAACACGTTAGATATCACTATCCAAAGTGCAACTTACGATAAGTTCTTTGCCAAATTCGACAAAGTACTAGTAAACAGCACAGCTAAAGGCAAATTAGTGTCTTGTTCAGTAACGGTTGAAAAGAATGGTGTTGAGTTCTCTACACCTGCAAAAGAAGCAACAGTTAAACGCTTTAACCAAAATCCTTTAACGGCTTGTTTACAGCCTGGTAAAGCACGTGACTTAGCTAAAAAAGCTTAATTTAACTCTTCTCCAAAGAGCAGCCGTATTGATATTTTTTATCAATGCGGCTTTTTTTATTCTGCTCTTTCAACATGCTGAATAAGTGACTGATAAGTCTTACTGCGTATTCGATAACTCCCCAACAAACACAACATCACTAGCACTGCGCAAATGCCAGTCATAGCAGTCATCAAATGATGACGCCAAGTTAAAAGAGCAATCGTTTGCTCAGCCCGTTGTGCTTGCAGCTGATAAAACACATTAATGTGAGTCATGATCTTGGCTTTGGCAATCAAATAATCTTCACTGTATAAACTCGATATCGTCGAGATATGCTGCTGATGAAAGTCATTATCGACACTGTTAAATGCCTGTTCAATTGCTCTAAATGCGTGTTGCTCAATTTTGGCAAGCGCGTCAGATTCATTCTTTGCTTTGGCTAATTGCTCAAACTCCAATTCAGTAAAGCCTGCTTTTTTCATCAAGGAATTTAACGACTCGGCCTGACCATCAGCAAAGGGAGGTTTGCCTGATTTAGGCATCAGTAAATCCCAATAAACCCACTGATAATGTTCAGGCCTTGCCTGCTTGCCATCTCTAATTGCTAATATCTGATTAAAAAAATCGAGATACTTATCATCCCCAGTGACGGTATAAGCACGCGCCATTAAAGTGAGTTGATCGGAGCTCAGCCTAAGCTGCTCAGATAAAAGGTAAGATTGATAGCGATTCTCTTTAGCGGCATTGACAGCGTAGAGCGCCGAGTAGGCCAAATAACAAAATAAGCACGTTGAGATAAGCAACAGCGTAGCGAGAATATTAAGCTTTTTTAGTCGCTTATTTGCTTTAACCAAAGATGTGCTAATGGGCTCAGGTATCAGGGTCATCGCCACTATCGTATCCATTTGATGAGAACGTGTTTTGATTTATCATAAACGCCTAATGATTGATTAACAGTATTTTTTTACCGCCTTAAAACAATTTATCAAGATGCTCGAATCACCAAGACTCTTAATTACCTCTTTTAGATCAGACAATGCCAAAGCATTATTGCAATACTACCTTGATAATTGGACGTACTTAGCGCCTTTTGAACCCACTCGGCCAGCAAATTATTTCAGCCTAGATAACTTCAATAAAATGGCCAAAGAAAGTGAAAAAAATTTTAAATCTGAGCAGGGGTTTCAATTTATTCTGTTCAGTAAACAAACACAAAGTGTAATAGGTATTTGCAGCTTCACCGGGGTAGTAAAAGGTCCTTTTCAAGCGTGTTACTTGGGTTACTCAATTGCTAAAAACCAACAAAATCAAGGTTTAATGACAGAAGCACTTGAAGTGTGTTGCCAATATATTTTTCAAACTATCGGATTAAACCGCATTATGGCTAATTATTTGCCAGATAATCTAGCCAGTGAAAGGCTATTAACCAAACTTGGTTTTGAGAAAGAGGGTTATGCAAAGCGCTACTTGCAAATAGCAGGGCAATGGCAAGATCATGTTTTAACGGCCAAATTAAACGATAGCTGCAAATAAAAAACCGCCTTTCGGCGGTTTTCGATAGCTTTACTTTTTCGGCTCTGGCTCTGGCTCTGGCTCTGGCTCTGGCTCTGGCTCTGGCTCTGGCTCTGGCTCTGGCTCTGGCTCTGGCTC